>NZ_JAVDWV010000008.1:0-216864 GCF_031457465.1 Sphingobium xenophagum | reverse complement strand
TCCAATCATCTCACACTCCGCGTCCGACAAGTCCCCGCGACCCATGACTGCTCCCCAAAAAGCACTCTTGAATCAGAACGAGGCCCGTTTGGGAATCCCTTTTGTCAACACGGCCTAGTTCCCCAACTTCGAGGATATTCCGGATGTGAAGGCTGACATTCTGCTTCGTCGCTTCGAAAAGCTCAGCAATCTGGGCCTGACTGAGCCATACCGATCCGTCCCGCTCCCTCAGTTGGACGACCGTTACGCCATCCTCGGTGTTGTAGAGAATCATTTCACCCGACATGGTTGAACCTTCTCGTGCGATACCCGGATACCTGATGCATAGACGTCCTCATGATGTGCTCCTCTGTAGAGCAAAGAGAACATAACAGGAACTGCTGATAACCTGTGGCTTCGCCCGGAAGCGGGGTCGTGGCTGGATTTTCACGATCAATGTCCGAGATGAGAGAGGTCAACATCGGCGAAAGTGAGTCTGTTCACAGCTTCCGCCAGCACCTCGACCCGATAACCCCGCCCATAATTCTCTGAAACTTTCCTTTGTGCGGAAGAGCCCGTCGTCCATCCACCAAGGGCCATAGCAATGTCGTGCTCGATTCGGGCATGCCTCAGTTCATCCCGGAAACAGTGCCTCAGCGAATGAAAGCAGGTCTTCTCGCGCCGCGCGCCGGTGTTGCCGAGAAACTGGGTGCACTATTTGCTGAACGCGACGGCCCTGACGCCCTTGGTGCCGGGACCGACTCAGCAAAGAGCTCCTCCTCCCCCGCTCGCCGTTTCTGTGCGACGTATGTCATCAGGCCGAGATCAAGAAGGCGCTGATGGATAGGGATCAGCCGTTCACTCGCATCCGTCTTCAGCTGCTTATCCATGGTGCCTACCAGTGACTCTGTCGTGATCACTATACAGGGCACACCATCGATCATCCGCACATCCGTCGTGTCCAACTGGCATATCTCGTTCAATCGCATCCCGCTGTGCAAGGCGATCAGCGGAACCCAATAGCGCGCATTTTGAGGGCGCTCATGACCGGGCGTCGCCTAGCCCCGGTCGCCATCTTTGCATCCCTTATAGAGAGGAGCATGGAAGATGAGACGCAACTGATCTGGCGAGAATGGATTGCGCTTGTCCTTCTTGGCCGTGCTGTCGGCGAAGCGGAGGCCTCTCACAGGGTTCCGCTCGGCCAGTTCTTCATCGACCGCCCAGTTGAGAAAGCTCGACAGGCTGCTGAGATAGACATTGGCGTTCACGACACTGATGGGCTCGCCCTTCCCGGTCTCCTTCAGCCGGGCTGACGCCTGTTCGGGCGAGAGATCGGGGAAGAGCTTCGTCGCGTTCCGAGGCAGGTAGCGCAAAACCTCCATCAGATGACGCATGTGACTGCGAGAGAGGCTTCGGATTTTGGTTTCCGCCCCAATCACGGAAACCGTGAGTTTGCGGACCGTGTCGTAGGTTTTTCGCGTTCGCGCCGGCCAATGATGCGTCGGATCGGAGAGATATCGTTCATAAGCCTCTCCAAGCGTCACGCCGGGACAGGGAGCCTCTTCGCTCTTTGGGGCAGTGATGGTGGGCGGACCGGGATTGTGAAGATCGTCATCGAGCGGTTTGAGGAGCGTCAGGCCGACATCCTTCCCTTCTTTCGACCGGGTATCCTCGAACATCAGTTCTAGTCGGGCGGCCGCTGCTGGCAATCGTCGGCGTGCGATCTGAAGGCTGTCCGTGTTCAACGATCGCCATATCTCCGCCCGTCCTATCGCCTCTCGAAGATCACGAGGAACCCTGCGTCGCAGATAATATCTACCCTGCCGGATAATCAGTCCGGATAGGCCTTTGTGTAACAGTTTTGTGTAGCAGAGGCTCTCTGGGGACCGTCTTGTTGACGATCCCCGTGCATTTTCAATGCTTAGAGAACAAATGGTGCCCAGAAGAGGACTCGAACCTCCACGACCTTGCGATCGCCAGCACCTGAAGCTGGTGCGTCTACCAATTCCGCCATCTGGGCACGGGGTAGGAGCGCGCAACTAGCCGCTGCCTTTGGGGCTGTCAACGCATGTTGCGGATTATTTCGTTCGCCTTCGCAAAATGCGGTCCTAGGGGTGGACGGTCGCGCGGCCGAAGGGGATGACGGTCCTATGATGATGCCTGATTCCCCGCCAATCACCCTTCTCGCTCGCCCGGACGGCCTGCGCCTGGCCTGCCGTCCGCGCCCTGGCGAAGGGCCGACGATCCTCTTCCTTCCCGGCTATATGTCCGACATGGAGGGCAGCAAGGCCGTCGCGCTCGACCAATGGGCAGCGAGGCAGGGGCGCGCCATGATACGGATAGACTATTCGGGCAACGGATCGAGCGAGGGGCGCTTCGCCGATGGAACATTGGCCAGTTGGCGGGACGATGTGCTGCTGGTGGTGGATGCGTTGATCGAGGGGCCAGTGCTGCTCGTGGGATCATCAATGGGCGGATGGCTTGCGCTGCTGGTCGCCCTCGCCCGGCCCGACCGGGTTGTTGGAATTGTCGGCATTGCAGCCGCACCCGATTTTACGGAATGGGGCTTTACCGACGCTGACAAGGCGTTACTGGCGACCGAAGGGCGGATCGAGGAGCCGTCTGCCTATAGCGACGATCCTTATGTCACGACGCTGGCCTTCTGGCAGTCGGGTCAGGCGTTGCGGATGCTGGAGGGCGAGATCGCGATTGATCGCCCTGTGCGGCTGCTGCATGGGCAGGCCGATGCCGACGTGCCCTGGGCCATCGCGGTGCAAACGGCCGCACAGCTGCGTTCATCCGATGTGCAGACGCTTCTGATTAAGGATGGCGACCATCGCCTTTCCCGCGACGGCGACATCGCTTTGCTGATCCGCACCGTCGCCAGCCTGTTGGACAGCCATTGATGCCGTTTTTTCTGCCCCTGATGCTTCTGGCCCAGGCTTATGATCCTGAGATCGAAGCGGTAATGAACCGTAGCCGCCGGGAGAAACAGGAGGCGGCTGCCGCCGGCGCAGCCGCTGCTCCTGCGGCGAACAGGCCCGCACGGGACGACGGCCAGATTCCCGTGCCTGCGAAATTTGCGGTGCCTTTCCAGGCCTGTCTCGACCAAGCGCTTGAAGATCCCTCGGCCGGGGTCGCCTTTGCCGAAAAGTGGCGGATCGACGGCGGGAGCTTCTATGCGCGTCACTGCATGGGCTTTGCCTTTGCGCGCGCCGAACGCTGGTCGCCTGCGATTATCGCCTTTCAGCAGGCTGCCGAAGAGGCCGAGCGCAGCGGCGAGATGGCGCAGAGCGCGCGGCTGTGGGCGCAGGCAGGCAATGCCGCGCTTGCCAGCGGCGATGCCGCCAAGGCACGGGGCGATTTCGACGCGGCACTGGCACGCGGGCTGCCCGACGGGCTGGAAAAGGGCGAGGTGCATCTCGATCGGGCGCGGGCCTTGGTCGCGCTGGGCGAGACGGAGGCTGCGCGCGATTCGATCGACATAGCGCTGGCGCAAGCGCCCAGGGATCCGCTGGGCTGGCTGCTATCGGCAACGCTCGCGCGACGATCCGGCGAAATGAGCCTGGCCAAGGCGCATATCGCTCGCGCGGTTCAGCTATCGCCCGACGATGCGTCCGTCGCATTGGAAGAAGGCAATATCGCGATCCTCACCGATCATGAGGATATCGCCCGGTCTGCGTGGCAGCGCGCGGCGCGGCTGGCCCCCGAAGCTGCGGCCGGCAAGGCTGCGGCGGACAATCTGTCCCGCCTGCCGCCAGCAACACCTGCGGGTTAGGGGCCGGTCAGCAAGACTTTGTTACGGAACCGCTTTCCGGTTCGGTCCGTTCGCCTTGGCGTAGCGGGACCTGTGAAACGGAGATGAGACGATGACCCCCAAGGTGAAGAATGTCGCGATGATAAGCCTGTTGCTGGCTGGCGCGATGGCGACGACGGCCTGTTCGCGCGGTGCTACGCGCGGTGGCCTGATCGGCGGGACCGGCGGCGCGATAGTAGGTAGCGCAACCGGGCTCGGCACGACGGAAGGTGCCGTGATCGGCGGCGCGGCGGGCGCCGTGATCGGTGACGAGCGCCGCGACTAATTCCTTCTTACTACTTCAGATAAAAATCGACGGTCGTGACGACGCGCACTTTCTTATAGGGCGTGTCGCTCGACCCGTCGCCACCTTCGCCATCGCGCGCGTCGATCGAAAAATAGCCCTGCGTGGCGCTCTTTATGCCGCCAACGCCCGACCCGGCATCCTTGGCGAATTGTTCGGCGGCGGCACGGGCATCCTTTGTGGCGGCAGCCACCATTTGCGGCTTGACGTCGTTCAGCTTGGTGAAGCTGTAGCGCATGCCAGACCCTTCCTGCAGCGTGACGCCACGCCGGACGAGATCGAACTGCTGCGCGACGGCGCGCTGGGCGCGGGCGATGTCGGTCGTGCGCAACAACATCCGCTGCGTAACGGTGATATTGTTGACGCCATTGTTGAGATATTGGTTCACTCCGGCGCCGGTCGGGGTCAGTTCGGCAGGCTTGAAACCGAGACCAGTGAAATAGGCCTGCAATTCCTTGGTATTATTGTCGATTTCCGCGCGGACGGTCGGCATGTCGAAGCCGGTCGCCGAATAGCTGATCGACCAGGTGGCCAAGTCCGCCGTCACATCCTTTTCCGCAAGGCCGCGCACAGTGACCGATCGATCGGCCGCCTTGGCGCGCTTCAACCCGTCGCCTAACAAATAGCCGCCGCTAACGACCCCCAACGCCAGCAGCGCGGCGCTGCCCAACATTATCTTGTCACGCATGTCCCATGTCATATGCTTGCCTCTTCCCTGCGTTGATGCGCGACCTTATCTTGAGAGCATCCTTGCCCTCCCCCAGATGAACCGTTGCTTTATAGCGACGAATGGAGAAAGACTTGCCCAAGTTCCTGCATAGCATGATCCGCGTCAGTGACGTCGAAAAGACCATCGCCTTTTTCGACCTGCTAGGATTGAAAGAGGTCAAGCGGTTCGACAGCGAACAGGGGCGCTTCACGCTCGTCTATCTCGCCGCACCGGGAGATGAGGATGCGCAGGTCGAACTGACCTATAATTGGCCCCCGGAAGATGGCAGCCCGGCCGAAATCTATGCGGGCGGGCGCAATTTTGGCCATATCGCCTATCGGGTCGAGAATATCTATGAGACGTGCCAGCGCTTGTTGGATGCGGGCGTGACCATCAACCGCCCCCCGCGTGACGGGCATATGGCCTTCGTCCGCACGCCTGATGGCATTTCGGTCGAATTGCTGCAGGATGGACGGCTCGACCCGGCCGAACCGTGGGCATCCATGCCCAATGTCGGACAATGGTGAGTCCGATGCTGGAGGTGGTCCGCATTCCCGTGCTCTCCGACAATTATGTCTGGCTGCTGCATGATCCGCAGAGTGGCGAGACGGTCGCGATCGACCCGGCCGTCGCAGAGCCGGTGCTCAAAGCCGCTGCCGCACGAGGGTGGAGCATCGGTCAGATCTGGAACACCCATTGGCATGGCGACCATGTCGGCGGCAATGCGGCGATCAAGGCGGCGACTGGCTGCATCATCACCGGCCCCGCAGCCGAGGCGGACAAGATCGCGACGCTCGACCGTCTGATCGGTGAAGGCGATACAGTGCGGATCGGCGATCATGTCGCGACCGTGATGGCGGTTCCCGCGCATACGGCGGGGCATATCGCCTATCATCTGGCCGACGCGCAGATGGCGTTCGTGGGCGATACGTTGTTCGCCATGGGCTGTGGGCGATTGTTCGAAGGAACAGCAGCGCAGATGTTCGCCAATATGCAACGCCTTGCGACGCTACCGGAGGTCACTGCCGTCTATTGCGCGCATGAATATACGCTCTCCAATGGCCGGTTTGCGCTGACGGTGGAGCCGGACAATGCAGCGCTGATACGGCGCGTCGCGGAGGTCGAGATGCTGCGCGCGCGGGGAGAAGCGACGGTGCCGACAACCATTGGCCTGGAACGCGACACCAACATCTTCATGCGCGCGCGCGATGTCGCGCAACTGGCCGAACGTCGGGCGGCCAAGGACGCCGCTTGACGGTCTGGACGCGGTCGTGCCGTCCTTACAATAGATATCGACAAGGAGAGTTGCGATGCGTGCATGGATAGGGATAACTCCGCTCCTGTTGACAGCTTGCACGGGCAGCTACACGCCCACGCCGTTGACCGAAAAACAGGCAGCGAAGCTGGAAAAGGCCTTGGAGGGCAAGGTCGCCGGTGAAAAGATAGCCTGCATCAACCGCGAACGGCACACCAATTTGACCGTTATCAGTAATAATGTTCTGCTATATCGCGTGAATAAGCGGCTAATCTACAAGACAGAATTGATCGGCAGTTGCAACGGTTTGACCTATGGCGACACCATGATCGTGCGCAGTTTCGGTTCTCAACTTTGCCGGGGTGACATGACCATGACAGCCAATCTTTTGACCGGCATGGCCAGCGGTGCCTGCGCACTGGGTGATTTCACCCCTTATCGCACACCAGATAAGTGATTTCACATCTTACTTTATAGTGCGAGAAAAGACTTGGCGCTTTGCCAAATGCCGGAAATCAATATTTTTGAGAAAAGCCACCGCGGCTAACCGCTTTATTGGTGACCCCTACGGGAATCGAACCCGTGTTTCAGCCGTGAAAGGGCCGCGTCCTAACCGCTAGACGAAGGGGCCACTGGCGGCACTGCCCGTTGGGCGGCGCTGCAAAGCGAAGCGGGCATTAGGAGGAGACGGCGCAGCGGTCAACCCCTTTTGCGGGCAAAAAAGCCCAAGCTGATCAGTCGGCCCAGGCGGCGTCGTCCAGATGGAGTTCGGCGGCGGGGCGGCTGCCCCAGTCGTCGATCTTCGCCCGTCCCGCGACCCACAGCCGCCGGTCGTAGGACGCGCCTAAGATCGCCTGGCCCATATCGCTTTCGGCCTGGCGAAAGGCGATGGTCTTGATCGACCGGCCGTCCGCGCCCGCCATGATGGCGCGCAGATGGCCGTTGCCGACCACGTCGGCCTTGACCACGCGCATGGGGCCAGCCGCGATGCGGGGTGCGGGCCAACCTGCGCCATAAGGGCCGCCCTGCTCGATCGCAGCGACAAATTCCGGGTTCACCCCGGCCGGGGCCAACACCGCGTCGATCAGCAGCGCCCGGTCATCGCGCGCCCGCGCCACCGCGCTCGCGAGCCGATCGTCGAGGAAATCGGCGAGCGCGTCGACCTTGTCCGCGGCGACGGTCAGCCCCGCGGCCATGGCATGGCCGCCGCCCGCGACCAAAAGGCCGCTATCCTTGGCCGCCATCACCGCCGCGCCCAGGTCCACGCCAGAGATCGACCGGCCCGACCCCTTGCCCACACCATCCTCGTCCAGCGCGATGACGATGGCGGGTCGCCCGGCCTTTTCCTTGATCCGTCCCGCAACGATGCCGATAACGCCCGGATGCCAGCCCAGCCCGGCAATCACCGCGACAGCGCGATTACCCTGCGCGTCGAGCAGCGCTTCGGCCTGTTCCTGCACCGTCGATTCGATCGCGCGGCGTTCCTCATTATAATGGTCGAGTTGCCCCGCGATCCGCGCCGCCTCCGCCGGGTCCAGCGTCGTGAGCAGCCGCACGCCGAGATCCGCCTGCCCCACGCGCCCGCCCGCATTAATGCGCGGCCCCAGCGCAAAGCCCAGATCATGGCACAGCGGCGCGCGGGTCAGGCGGCTGGCGTCGATCAGCGCGGCTAGGCCGATATTGCGCCGCTTGGCCATCACCTTGAGCCCCTGCGCCACGAACGCGCGGTTGAGGCCGCGCAGTTGCGCCACGTCCGCCACCGTGCCGAGCGCGACGATATCGAGCAATTCCATCAGCGCGGGTTCCGCCCGCGTCGCGAACCAGCCACGCCCGCGCAGCAGGCGCACCAGCGCCGCACCCAGCAAGAAAGCGACACCGACGGCGGCGAGATGGCCGTGCGTTGCCGCTTCCTCCCCCTCGTCGAGCCGGTTGGGGTTTACCAGCGCCAGGGCTTCGGGCAGCGCGGCGCTGCATTTGTGGTGATCGACCACCACGACATCGACCCCGGTGGCCTTCGCCATCGCCAGCGCCTCAAACGCCTGCGCACCGCAATCGACGGTGACGATCAGGGTCGCCCCCTCGCCCGCCAGGCGCACCAGCGCCTCACCCGATGGGCCATAGCCCTCCATCAGGCGATCGGGGATATAGGGTTTGGCCTCCAGCCCCAGATCGCGCAGCAGCCGGATCAGCAGCGCCGCGCTGGTCGCGCCATCCACATCATAATCGCCGAATATCCGCACATCTTCGCCACGCTGCACCGCATCGGCCAGCCGCTCGGCCGCCGCGTCCATGTCACGAAACAAGCTGGGATCGGGCATGAAGGCGCGGATCGTCGGGTTGCGATGCGCCTCCAACGCCTCGCGCGGGCAGCCGCGCGCCATCAGCAATTGCGTCACCAGATCGTCGGGCAGATAGCCAGGGTCGCGCGCGTCCGCGCCCTCCCCTCGCCAACGCCAGGGCTGGCCCATCAGGGATCGCGAAATATTGAGCGCAAATGTCATGCGCTTGCTCTAGACGGGCCTTGGGCCGGTGGGAAGCGCCCCCGTCGCGGCTAATCGTCGCCTGGTCGGAACCGGCGCAACCCGTTGAGCGTATTACAAGTTCGGCGGCAAAATATGGCGCTGGCGATGAAGGGGCATCATAATTCATGATCAGACGGCAGGCACATCATGTCCGGCGCATGTTGGGCCTCATTCTCGTCACCGCTTCGCCATTGCCCTCGATAGCGCAGACCATCAATGACGATGCGTCTGTGACGGCGCTGCCTTATGATGCCAGCGTCAACGAAGAACCGATACTGCCTGATGATCAGTTCGAGGCCCGACTGCCTCAGGTTGAAAATGCCGATCCCGCCGCACCGCTGCCCTCGATTGAAAGCTGGGTCGATCAGCAAATGCCGCTACAGGCGGATGCGCCGACCCAGCTTCCCCCGGCGACAGAGCCGATGCCGGAGGTGGAACTTGCTCAGCCCTTGCCGGCCCTTGATAGCGTCACGGTGCCTGCCAATGCCGCGTCAGACGATGATCCCGATGCGAAGCAGCCCGACATCCGCTACACCACCAGCATTGAAGGGTTCGGCAATAGCGGCCTCGATGATGCTTTCAAGGATGCGTCGACCCTGATCGACGGCAAAGGCCGGGCGGAAACCGCTGCCATGGTCCAGGCACGCGCGCAGGAAGACGAAAAGCTTGCCGTGCGGCTACTCTATTCCGAAGGCTATTATGATGCGACGGCACTCGCGAGCCTGGATCAGAGCGATGATGGGACGCTGAAAGCCATCATTTCGGTGACGCCGGGCAAGCGTTACAAATTGGGGGAGATCGTCGTCACCACCGGACCTACCGTGCCGCCGGGATTGGTGCGTGAAAGCCTGCCGCTCCAGACCGGCGACTATATCATCGCCACCAAGGTCGAGGGCGCAGAAGCCAATGTCGCGCTGCGATTGCCCGAAAATGGTTATGCCTTTGCCAAGGTGGGAGAGCGCGACATCCTGCTCGATCCGGCGACCGCGACGGGCGATTATACGCTGCCGGTCGAAACCGGCCCGCGCGGCACATTCCGCAATATTACCACCAGCGGCGATAAACAGGCGTTCGGTGCAGACCATATGGAAGTCATCCGTCGCTACAAACCCGGCCAACTCTATGACAGCCGTCAGGTGGACGATCTGCGCAAGGCCCTGGTCGCGACGGGCCTTTTCGCCAGTGTAGGCGTCGATCCGGTGCGAACCAATGAAGCCGGACCCGATGGGACCGAATATGTCGATCTGCATGTCGAACAAGAGGCGGGACCACCGCGCACGCTGGCGGGCGAGGGCGGCTATGGCACCGGCCAGGGATTCCGCGCGGAAGCAACCTGGACTCACCGCAACCTTTTCCGACCCGAAGGCGCGCTGATCGGCAGCGTCGTCGCGGGGACGCAGGAACAGGGCGTGTCGGGCACGTTCCGCCGGTCAAATGCAGGCAAGCGCGACCGCACGTTCCAGGCAGGGGCGCTGCTCAACCATCAGAAATATGATGCCTACGAAGCCTTTACCGCTGGTCTCAACATCACCTGGGCGCGCCAGTCGACGCCGATCTTCCAGAAACGCTGGACCTATAGCTATGGCGCGGAAATCCTGCTGTCGAACGAACAGACCACGGTCGATGCCGCCACCGGCGAGAATAGGCGCCTGACCTATTTCATCGGGGCGGTGCCGGTGCAGGTCGGCTATGATCGCTCGAACGATCTGCTCAACCCCACCAGTGGCTTTCGCGCCAATCTGCGCGTGTCGCCGGAAGCCTCGTTGCAGGGCAATCTTTCACCCTATGTCCGCAGCACCTTCGACTTGAGCGGTTATTTCCCGGTGTCGGACAGCCTGGTCATCGCCGCGCGCACGCGCCTTGGCACCATCAACGGCGTGGCCCGCGATGATGTCGCGCCATCACGCCGTATCTATGCAGGCGGCGGCGGATCGGTGCGTGGCTTCGGGTTCCAGGAATTGGGACCAAAGGACGTGAATGTCGATCCGATCGGGGGGCGCTCCGTCAATGAATTTGCGGTCGAGGGCCGCTATCGCTTCGGCAATTATGGCGTAGTCGCCTTTGTCGATGCGGGGCAGGTGTATGAAAGCCAGATCCCCGAATTTTCCGACATGCGCTATGGCGTGGGTCTGGGTGGTCGCTTCTATACCAATTTCGGCCCGTTCCGCGCCGACATCGCCATGCCGATCAACCGGCAACCGGGCGAATCCAAATTCGCCGTCTATATCGGGATCGGGCAGGCTTTCTGATGACGCAGGACGACACCCTTACCCCCGACCGGATCGACACTGTGCGTCAGGGTCGCCCCTTGTGGCAAAAGATCGCGATCGGCATCGTCGGCTTCATCGTCGCGATCGTCGTGCTGGCGGGCGTTTTGCTGCTTGGCCTCAACACCCAGCCGGGCAAGAAATTCCTGATCCAGCAGATCGCCGCATTCCAGATGGAATCGGGGATGGAGATTGAGGTCGGGCGGATCGAAGGGTCGATCTATAGCGACATGGTCATCCACGATCTGATCCTGCGCGATCCCAAAGGCGTGTTCGCGGTCAGCCCGCGCGTGCATGTGGTGTGGAAGCCATTCCGCTACATCAACAACCATATCTCGGTCAGCCTGCTCGAATCACCGTTGGTCGTGCTGGCCCGCAGCCCGGAATTCAACCAGACCCCGACTGACCCCAACGCTCCTATCCTGCCCGACCTCGACATTGACGTTGATCGGATGAAAATCGGCAAGTTCATCCTCGCCCAGCCCGTCATCGGCCAGAAGCGCGAGATCGCCATTGATGGCGTCACGCACATCGCCGATGGCCGCGCGATCCTGTCTGCCGATGCCATCGTCGATAGCGGCGATCGTTTACAGGCCAAACTGGATGCCGTGCCGTCGCAAAACCGTCTCGCCATGAGCGGCACGGTGACTGCGCCTAAGGGTGGCGTCATCGCCGCCATGTCGGGCCTAACCGATGGCATGACCGCAACCCTGGATGGCAAAGGCACATGGCAGGCCTGGGACGGGCGCATCGTCGCCACCAGCCCCAAGGGCGAACTGGCCAACGTCGCCATCGCCGCGCGCGATGGCAATTTCACCGCCAAAGGCCCGGTTCGTCCCGGCCTGGTCATGGCAGGCACCGTCGATCGCCTGACGGCACCCCAACTGGATGTCGATCTGTTCGCGGGCCTCAACGAACGCCGCGTCAACCTGAAAGGGACATTGCGCTCCCCTGCGTTGTCCGCCGATGCGCAAGGCGTCATCGACTTAGCCGCAAGCCGTTTCAGCGCGTTGCGGATCAATGCCGCGCTGCTCACCCCCGGCGCGATCATGGAGAATGTCAAAGGCCGCGACGTGCGCGGCTCGATCATCCTCGATGGGCCGATGGCGACGCCGTTCATCGACTATGACATTACCGCAAAGAGTATCGCCTTCGATGCGACCGGCATCGAGAATCTGAAGGCCAGTGGCCGCGCGGTGATCGACACCGACCGCATCCGCATTCCCGTAAGCGCCACGGCGAGCCGCGTGACCGGCCTGAATGCCGCGGCAGGCGGCCTGATGAACAATCTGCGCGTCAAGGGCGACTTCGCCTATGCGGGCGGCAAGCTGATCAGCGACAATCTGAAGATCGACAGCGACCGGATCGACGCCACCGCGATCATCCTCGCCGATCTCGACAACGCCCTCTATCGCGGCGCGCTTAAAGGTAGGGTCAACGACTATAAGGTCGACGGGGTCGGCATCGTCAATCTCAATACCGATGTCGAACTGGTCCCCGGCCCCAAGGGCGGCTTTGGCCTGTCGGGCCGCTTCGGCGTGCGCACGGCGCGATGGGAGAACGCCTCCGTCCGCGACTTCCTGGGCGGCAATGCCGTGGCCAGCGGCCGCATCGGCATGACGCCGGAGGGCAAATTCACGCTGGCAGGCCTCAAGGGTGCGGCCCCCAATTTCACGATTCAATCGGGATCGGGCAGCTATGATACGGATGGCGCGATAGCCTTCGACGCGACCGCCTCCTCGCGCCAATATGGCCCGCTCGCGCTGACCGTGCGCGGGACGATGGAGCGGCCGCAAGCCGTGCTGCGCGCATCGCGCCCCAATGTCGGCGTGCAACTGTCCGACGTCGTTGCGAAACTGAATGGTGAAGCGGCGGGCTATCGCCTGGAAGCCACGGGCGGGTCGCCCTATGGGCCTTTCTTCGCCAATGTGCTGATTCGTACCGCCCAAGGGCCACTCACCATCGACGTCACGCGCGCGCGTTTCGCCGGTGTGGACATGAACGGACGCATCCAGCAAAGCGCCGCTGGTCCCTTTACCGGCCAGCTGGCGATGAACGGCTCCGGCATCACCGGCGCGATCCGCCTCGCCGCGGTCGGCAAAGCGCAGGGCGTGAACGTCAATGCGACCGCCAGCAACGCCAAATTGCCCGGTGATGCGGAAATCCTGATCGGCCGCGCGATCGTCACGGCGTCGATGGTGCTGACCGATCAACCGCGCATCATCGCCGATGCCCAGATCGCCAACGCCGCCTATGGCGACTATATCGTGCGCAAGGCGCGGGCGAAGCTCGATTATCAGGGTGGGCGCGGCAAGGCCCAGTTGGTTGCGGACGGGTCCAGCGGAGTCCCCTTCTCAATCGCCGCGAACGCCGCGCTGCGCCCTGATCTCTACGCCGTGGCGGTGCAGGGCAAGGCCGCCAACATAGCCTTCCGCTTGGCCCAGCCAGCCATTATCCGCGCTGAACCGGGCGGCTATCGCCTCGAACCAGCGAGCCTCGTGCTGCCACAAGGCAAGGTCGATCTGGCCGGGCGTTTTGGCGACACGACCGCGATGCAGGCGCGATTCAAGGATTTCGACCTGGCCATCACCAACATGGCCGCGCCGGGACTGGGCATTGGCGGGCGAATGACCGGCATGCTGGATTATGTGCAGGAGGGCAGCGCCTTCCCGACCGCGACCACGCGCCTCGCCATAGCCGATTTCCGCCGCTCCAGCCTGTCAGCCGTATCCGATCCGGTGTCGATGAGCATGGAAGGCAAGCTGTCGTCGGCAGGCGGCGACCTGCGTGGCCTGATCCGCGAAGGCAATAGCACGCTCGGCCGCTTCGTCGCGACCCTCGCTCCCCCTGGTCCCGGCGCAAGCTGGAGCGAACAACTCCAATCGGCCCCACTGGGCGGCGGCATCCGCTATTCCGGCCCTGCCGATGTCCTCTTCTCTTTTGCAGGCCTCGCCGACCAGCAGTTGAGGGGTGGTCTCGCCCTTGCCGCGGACTTTAGCGGACGACTGAGCAATCCGCGCATCAACGGTGTCGCGCGCGCCAATGCGCTGACCTATGAAAATGAGACATTCGGCACGCGCGTCACCCAGATGAAGCTCGACGGCCGCTTCACCAACGATCGGCTCGACATCCGCGACTTTTCAGGGCGCGCTGGCGACGGTACCGTGCAGGCATCCGGCACGGTCGGGTTGGCCGCCGAGAGCGGTTTCCCGATGAACATCGCGGTCAAGCTCGACCGCGCCCGCCTCGCGCGCAGCGAAGCGATCACCAGCGTCGTGAGCGGAACGCTTGCCATCACCAACAGTGCCGCGAATGGTGGCCTCATAAAGGGTGACCTGAACCTGCCCGAAACCCGCTATATGGTCGCCTGGCAAGGCGGTACGGAAATCCGTCAGCTCCAAGGTGTGCGTCGCAAGGGCGAAAGCGCCGACATACTCGACCAGCGTATAGCCGCTCGGCAGGTTACAGCGCAACCGACCGACTGGAAGCTCGACATTCGGGTACGGGCCGACAATGAAATTTACGTCACCGGCATGGGGCTTGATTCCGAATGGAAGACGGACATGCGTGTCACCGGCACCACCGCCAATCCGCGCGTCGTCGGCAAGCTGGAAGTATTAAGGGGCCGCTACAGCTTCTCCGGCAAGCAGTTCGAGTTGGAACAGGGCGTCATCACCTTCAACGGGCCGATGATGAACCCGACGCTGGCGATCCAGGCCCAAACGAGGATCGATACCATCACGGCAGGCCTTCGGGTCACAGGCAGCGCGCAACAGCCCGACATCGCCTTCATTTCGACGCCCAGCTTACCGCAAGACGAAATCCTCTCGCGCATCCTGTTCGGCGATAATGTCGCCAATCTCTCCGCGACGCAGGCTATCCAGTTGGCGGCGGCTTTGAACGGCCTTCGCGGTGGGGGTGGTGGCCTCAACCCCATGGGCAAGTTACAAGGTGCCACCGGGATCGACCGGATCGGCATCGTCGGTGGCGATGAACGAACCGGGCGCGGCACTTCACTCGCGGTCGGGCAGCGTATTTCCAATGATATCTATGTGGAGATCATCACCGACTCGCGCGGCTTTACCGCGACGCAGCTCGAAATCGCGCTGTCAAAAGCGCTCAGCCTTTTGTCGCGCACCGGCACCAATGCCGGATCGTCGGCCAACCTGCGCTATTCCAAGGATTATTGAGGGCGCACTATTGGGGCTTCTGCTGGATTGTCAGTCCCGTGAAGTGCGCAAGAAAGCTATAGCTGTCGGCATATTCGTCGATGAGCTTATCAATGGGTTTTCCCGCCCCATGGCCAGCGCGATTCTCTACCCGCAATAACCGGGGCCGGTCACCGACCTGAGCAGCCTGAAGCGCGGCCGCATATTTGAAGCTGTGGGCGGGCACGACCCGGTCATCGGTATCGGCGGTCGTGACCAATATGGCGGGATAATCCCGGCCGTCGGATATATTGTGATAGGGCGAATAGCCGTAGAGCAGCGGAAAATCCTTGGCTTCACCAGGTGAGCCATAATCATCCACCCAATAGCGCCCGGCGGTGAAGCGGTCGAACCGCAGCATATCCATCACCCCCACGGCGGGCAGGGCAGCGGCAAACAGGTCGGGCCGCTGATTGACCACGGCACCGACCAGCAGTCCGCCATTGGAACGTCCCTCGATCGCCAGGCCGTCCTTGGGCGTATAACCATTGCTCTTGAGCCACTCGCCCGCCGCGATGAAATCATCGAACACATTCTGCTTGTTCGCGCCGCGCCCGGCCTCATGCCACGCTTTGCCGAACTCCCCGCCACCGCGCAGATTGGCGACCGCATAGACCCCGCCCTGCTCGAGCCAGGCGAGGCGCGGTGCCGAGTAGCCGGGCGTCAGGCTGATATTGAAGCCGCCATAACCGTATAGTATGGTCGGCGCAGCAATCGCTCGGTCGGCCAATGCCTTTTTGCGGATGATGGTGATCGGGATCGGCGTACCATCCTTGGACGGGTAGAGTCGTTGTTCGATGCCGAAATCATCGGGATTGAAGGGCAGGTCGGGCTGCGCAAATACGCTGCTTTCCATGGTCGCGGTGTCGAACCGATAAATGCTGGGCGGCGTCACAAATCCTGAAAAGCTGAAAAATGTCTCCGGGTCGCCATCGCGCCCACCAAAGCCCGCAGCGGTGCCCATGCCCGGCAACGGGACATCGGCTACCTTGCGCCCATCCAGCTCGACCAGTTCGGCAACCATGTCCGCCTCGCTGACATAAGCCAAAACCAACCGATTGCCGACCAGGGAACCACCCGCCAGCATCTCCGCCCGCTCCGCCACCACCAACTTGGCCCCACGGCGCGGCCGCGCGGCGTCCAGCGTTACCAGCCGCGATCGCGTGGCCGATTTGTTGGTGATGAAATAGAGCGTTGTTCCCCGGCTGCCGATCAGGCGCCAGTCATGCGTCGGCCCCCTTACCAGCAAACGCGGCGTGACCGGACCGCCATCGAGCGTCGCAACATGGACTTCGCGGCGGGTGTCGATGCCTTCAAAACTGTTGATGACCAACCAGCGCCCATCGCTCGTCACCTGCGCCTGATGGCTGAGCTTAGGTCGGTCGGGTGTGCCATAGATGAGTTGGTCCTGCGCCTGATCCGTGCCGACCCGATGATAGAAAAGCTGCTGCCCTTCATTGGCCGAGCGAAATGTCTCGCCCTCTGCGGGGGCGGGATAGCGCGAGTAGAAAAATCCCTGCCCACCCGCATCCCAGGCGATCTGCGAAAATTTGACCCATTCGATCGTCTCGTCCAGCGTCCGCCCGCTATCGACCTCCAGCACGCGCAGGGTCCGCCAGTCGCTGCCCGCCTCCTGCATTGCATAAGCGAGGTAACGGCCATCGGGCGATGGTGCCCATTCCGCAAGCGCGCTTGTTCCATCCCCGGCCCAGATATTGGGATCGAGCAGCAGACGTTGAGCGCCCGCCAGCCCGTCGCGGACATATAAGGGGGTATGGTTCTGTAACCCCTTATTATAGCCGTAGAAATAGCGTCCTCCTGCTTTGCGGGGCACGGAGTAGCGACCATGCGAGAAGAGCGCCTGCATCCTGGCCTTGAGCGCGTTGCGGCCCGGCAGTGCGTCGATATAGCGGCGGGTCAGGGCATTTTCTTCGCGCACCCAATCGCGCACGGCCGGATCGGCGCGCAGGTCGTTTTCGAGCCAGCGATAGGGGTCGGCGACCTTCACGCCGAAATGATCCTCGACCAAATCGAGCCGTCGCGCGGCGGGGTAGCGCAGGCCAGTATCCTGCGCGCCCGCATCAATGACGGCGGCATTTGGTTCGGCCAGCGCAGGTGTCGCCGCCAGCAGCAGCAGCGGCAGCAGGGTCAGGCGAAACACGCGCGCATCCTCTCACAGTCTTTTTCAACGCCAACAGGCCGCAGCTCCCTTGAGAGCCGCGGCCTGTTGATAAAGCATAAAGCGTCGACTGTCAGGTCATGCTGACGATCGGACTTGAAGGATCAGGCTGCTTCCAGCTCGTCTTCGTCTTCATTCTGCAGCGGGCCGGAATCCTGACCCTTGGCGCTGACGTCGCGATCGACCAGCTCGATGATCGCCATCGGCGCAGCGTCCGACGCGCGGAAGCCAGCCTTGATCACGCGGGTATAGCCGCCGTTGCGATCCTTGTAGCGCTCGGCCAGCGTCTCGAACAGCTTGATCAGCTGCGTGTCGTCCTGCAGCCGCGCATGGGCGAGACGACGGTTGGACAGACCACCCTTCTTCGCCAGCGTGATCAGCTTTTCGACATAGGGACGCAGGGCCTTCGCCTTGACCGTGCCGGTCATGATCTGCTCATGCTTGATGAGCGAGGCGGCGAGGTTGCGCAGCAGCGCGTTACGATGGCCGGTGGCGCGTTGCAGCTTACGCTGACCCATTTTATGACGCATAGTCTCTTCCTTCGTTCGTTAAGGGGCCGTTCGAGGTACCCCAGACCTGGCGGTGATAAGGGCCACCGCCGACAACCCCTTCCTCCCCGGTACGGGGCGGTGGCAGCCCGAAGGGCTGACGGAGGGGGCGTTCCCAAAGCGAAGCGCCTGCGGCCTGCCCCCTCCACCAGCCTTTGGCTGGTCCCCCTCCCCGTGCCGGGGAGGAGTTTTCCTCAGCCCAGCAGCTCTTGTTCGAGCTTCTTGGCCATTTCCTCGATATTCTCAGGCGGCCAGCCGGGGATATCCATGCCCAGGCGCAGGCCCATGGACGACAGCACTTCCTTGATTTCGTTCAGCGATTTGCGACCGAAATTGGGAGTGCGCAGCATCTCGGCTTCAGTCTTCTGGACCAGATCGCCGATATAGATGATGTTGTCGTTCTTGAGGCAGTTGGCCGAGCGGACCGACAATTCCAGTTCGTCCACCTTCTTGAGAAGATAGCGGTTGATCTGGTTGGTGTCGCCTTCGCTGTCCGAGGTCGATGCGACGGCATGGCCGCCCTGCGACGGCGCTGCGGTCGGCAGTGCATCTTCGAAGTGGACGAACAGCTGGAGCTGGTCCTGCAGGATACGGGCGGCGAAGGCCACCGCGTCTTCCGGCGTGACGGTGCCGTCGGTTTCGACGGTCAGCGACAGCTTGTCATAGTCCAGTTCCTGGCCAACGCGGGTGTTATCCACCTTATAGGCGACCTGACGGACCGGCGAATAGAGCGCGTCGATCGGGATGAGGCCGATCGGCGCGTCGGCCGGGCGGTTGGCAACGGCGGGGACATAGCCCTTGCCGATGTCAGCCGTCAGTTCCATATTAAGCGTGGCGCCCTGGTCGAGATGGCAGATGACCAGATCGGGGTTCATCACCTCGATATCGCCGACGACGCTGATGTCGCCTGCCTTGACCACGGCGGGGCCAGTGGCGGAAAGCTGCAGGCGCTTTGGCCCGTCGCCTTCCATCCGCAGCGCAACCTGCTTGATGTTGAGGACGATATCGGTCACGTCCTCACGCACGCCAGCGAGCGACGAAAATTCGTGCAGGACGTTCTCGATCTTGATCGAGGTGACCGCCGCGCCCTGGAGCGAGGAAAGAAGAACCCGGCGTAGCGCGTTGCCAAGCGTCAGGCCGAAACCGCGCTCTAGTGGCTCGGCGACGAAGGTCGCCTTACGCTTGCCGTCGCTGGTTGGCTTGATTTCCAGCGCGTTGGGCTTCTTCAATTCCTGCCAGTTCTTCATGTTGACAGTCATGTAATTCCCCTGGGGATGTGGCCGAAACGCTTATGATCCTGGACCCGACAGGACGTTGCGGCCGATGCAGACGGGTAACGGGCGGCGCGTCCGCCGCCCGCCATATCGCTCAGCCGTGGTTAGACGCGGCGGCGCTTGGACGGACGCACGCCATTGTGCGGGATCGGCGTCACGTCGCGTATCGAGGTGATGTGGAAGCCGACGGCCTGCAGCGCGCGCAGAGCCGATTCACGACCCGAACCGGGGCCCTTTACTTCGACTTCCAGGGTACGAACGCCATGTTCGGCGGCCTTGCGGCCCGCGTCTTCGGCGCACACCTGAGCGGCGTACGGGGTCGACTTGCGGCTGCCCTTGAACCCCATCATGCCGGCCGAGGACCAGGAAATCGCATTGCCCTGGGCGTCGGTGATGGTCACCATGGTGTTGTTGAAGCTGGCGTTGACGTGCGCGACGCCGGCCGAGATATTCTTGCGCTCACGGCGCTTAATGCGCTGGGGTTCGCGTGCCATTTTGCTCTATCCTACTGAAATCGTTTAAAAGGAGAAGTCGCCGGAGGGTCAGGCCAAAAGGCTTGAGACCCTCAACGATTACTTCTTCTTACCGGCAATCGCCTTTGCCTTGCCCTTGCGGGTGCGCGCATTGGTGTGCGTGCGCTGGCCACGAACCGGCAGACCCTTACGATGACGCAGGCCGCGATAGCAGGCCAGATCCATCAGGCGCTTGATGTTCATCGCGGTGTTGCGACGCAGATCGCCCTCGACCGTCAGGTCGGCGTCGATGGTTTCACGGATCTGGAGCACTTCGGCGTCCGAAAGATCCTGAATACGACGGCTCTGGTCGATGCCGAGCTTGGTGGCGATATCAACGGCGGTCTTGCGACCAATGCCGTGAATGTAGGTGAGCGCGATGATTACGCGCTTGTTGGTCGGGATGTTAACACCCGCAATACGTGCCATGGTACTTAAATCTCCTGCTCCACGGGGCGATTGGCGTCACCCCATCTCAAAGCGTCAAAGGCCGGTTTTCCTGGCGGAAAAGCGCGATCCATACTATCCTCCGAGACGCAAAAAAGACGGTCAGTGCACAAAGCACTGCCGGTCACCTGCGTGTCGGGATCGGTCGCCACTAGCGATTCGGTCGCTTCCTGTCAACCGCATGACACTCTATTCGGCAGGGCGGGCAACCTTGATCTCGAAGAGTTTGGGCCAGTTCTTTCCGGTCACGAACAGCCGGTCCCTTTTACTGTCCCAGGCGATGCCGTTGGCCACCGCCTCGCTGTTCGTCACCCCGGCCGCTTTACGCAGCGCGGCGATATCGAGCCAGTCGATCACCGCGCCATTGCTTGGGTCGATCCGGGCAATCTTCGTGTCATACCAGATATTGGCCCAGATTTCGCCGCGGACATATTCCAGTTCGTTCAGTCGATCGACCGTCCGGCCGTTCCAGCTTACGGTAATACGGCGCTGCTCGGTCAGCGTGTCGGGGTCGAGGAAGCGCAGTTGCGCGGTGCCATCGCTCATGATCAGGCTCTTACCGTCCTGAGTCAGGCCCCAGCCTTCGCCTTCATAGCGGAAGTCGGCGATCGGCGCGAAATCGTCGAGCCGCCAGACGAAACCGCGCCGGTGCCGCCAGGTCAGGCTGACGATCCGGTCGTTCCAGTTGACCATGCCCTCACCGAAATAGGGCGGTTCGATCACGCGGCGCTGGAGGATTTTCCCGGTCTTGAGCGCGACCTTGCGAATGTCCGACCGGCCCTCCAGCCCCGTGCTTTCATACAGCGCACCGTCGTGGAAGAAGAGGCCCTGGGTAAAGGCCGTCCTGTCATGCGGGTAGGTTTTGACCAGCGTCCAGGACGTGTCGGCCATGGCTGGCGTGACGATGAGGGCAAGCACCGCAACAAGAAGCGTCCGCCACAGGGGCCGGTAGCTCATTCCGCCACCTGTGCCGCGATCGCCTGGGCCAGCCAGTCCGGCAGCCGCGCGGGGTCCAGATCCTCCACCCGCCGCAATTCGATCGACAGGCCAAGGTCGGGCAAGGCGGCCCGCTGGCGCTTCTCCTCGGCCTGCGCCAGCGGCACCGCGACCAGCCGCCGGTTCACCTTGGCGCGATAATGCATCCGCGCGGTATTTTCCTGACCGACATAGCAGCCCTTGTCATAATCGACGCCATGCAGCTCCCCGGCATTGGTTTCGAGCCAGAGCGTCTGGTCCTGCCCCAGTTCCCCCACCCCTTCGAACACGCCGATCGCCAGCCGATGCGCGCGGAAGGCGGCAGAGGCATCCCCCTCCCCCGCTGGCGCGATCCAGCGATGGCCGAGTGCTGGCAGGCGCGGGTCAAGCGGCCTGTCTAGGGCTTCTGGTGACCAATGCACCGCCAGCGCATCGTCCCGCGCGATCACGACCTTGCGGCGCAGGCGATAGAGGGTGAGGCGCTTGGCCAGCGCCTCGGCTTGCGCCGCCTCGCAGTCGATCAGCACATCCTCGCCGTCTCCCCATAGCAGGAAGTCGAACAGCGCCTTGCCCTGCGGCGTCAACAGCCCGGTCCAGCGCGCCTCCCCCGGCTTGAGCGTCAGGACGTCGCGGGTCAGCAGCCCTTGCAGGAAGGGCTTGGCCTCCTCGCCTGAAATTCTGAGGAGCGCGCGGTCGGTGAGGGTGGTGCCGGTCATCGGCTTTAGGTAGGACAGTCGCGCTGAATAACCAACCCGTTCGGGCCGAGCGGGTTTTGACAAGCGGAACCACGCCATGACCCAGACTTTCGACCTGATCCTCAAGAACGGCACCGTCCATACACCGGGTGGCGCGGAGCAGACGGACGTGGGCGTGCGCGGGGGAAAGATCGTCGCGATCGGTTCCGGCCTGGGTGATGCGGGCGAGGTGATCGACTGTAGCGGGCTGGACGTGCTGCCCGGCTGCATCGACAGCCAGGTGCATTTCCGCGAACCGGGCCTGGAACATAAGGAAGACCTGGAATCAGGCAGCCGCGCGGCGGTGCTGGGCGGGGTGACCGCCGTGTTCGAAATGCCCAACACCAATCCCAACACCGACACCGCCGCGCGCGTCCATGACAAGCTGGTCCGCGCCCGGCATCGCATGTGGTGCGACCATGCCTTTTATGTCGGCGCGACGGCGGACAATGCCGAACAGTTGCGCGAGCTGGAACGCATCCCCGGCACGGCGGGGGTCAAGATCTTCATGGGTGCCTCGACCGGCAGCCTGCTGGTCGATGATGATGATGCGCTGTCGCGCGTGCTCGCCAGCGGCACCCGCCGCGTCGCCATCCATGCCGAGGACGAAGCGCGGATGAACGCGCGCAAAGACTATCGGGTGCAAGGCGACCCATCGTCTCATCCGGTCTGGCGCGACGATGAAAGCGCGATGCTCGCGACCAAGCGGATCATCGCGCTCGCCCGCGCCGCGCGGCGGCGCATCCATATCCTGCACATCACGACGCCGGCCGAGCTGGAATATATCGGCCAGAACAAGGATATCGCCACCTGCGAAGTGACGCCGCAGCATCTGACGCTGGCGGGGGAGGATGCCTATCCGCGCCTTGGCAGCTATGCGCAGATGAACCCGCCGATCCGCAGCGCCGCGCATCGCGACGGGCTGTGGCAGTGGCTTAATCAGGGCGTGCCCGACGTGCTGGGCAGCGACCATGCGCCGCACACGATCGAGGAAAAGGGCAAGACTTATCCCGCAAGCCCCAGCGGCATGCCGGGGGTGCAGACGCTCGTGCCGCTGTTGCTCAACCATGTGGCAGAGGGGCGGCTGACGCTGCGCCGCTTCATCGAACTCACCTCGTCGGGACCGCAGCGGGTGTTCGGACTGGTCGGCAAGGGCCGCATCGCGCTTGGCTATGATGCCGATTTTACCGTGGTGGACCTCAAGAAGCGCTGGACCGTGGGCAAGGACTGGCTTGCCTCGCGCTGCGACTGGTCGCCGTTCGAGGGGATGGACCTGACCGGCAAGGCGGTCGGCACCATCATCCGCGGCCATCGCGTGATGTGGGGAGATGCGCTGGCCGACGCTGCCGTGGGCGAACCGGTGCGGTTCGAGGCGACCGAATTTTCCTAAGCCGTCACGACCCGATTGCGGCGGGCGGCCTTCACGCTGTCCGTCGCGAACAGGATGAGGCCGACCCAGATCAGGCCGAAGCTCAGCATTTGACCTAAGCTCAGCGTCTCGCCGAACAGCACGACACCGCAGATAAATTGCAGCGTGGGTGCGAGATATTGCAGCACGCCCAGCGTCGCCATGGGCAGGCTGCGCGCGGCCGTGGCGAACAGCACCAGCGGCACGGTGGTCACTACGCCTGCGATGATGAGCAAGGCGGTGATGGACATGTCCTGTCCAAAGCCGATGGGGCCACGGCTCGCTTCCCAGACGAGATAGGCGACCGCCAGCGGCGCGAGGAGCAAGGTTTCTACCCCCAGCCCCGTCATCGGTGCTACCGGCGTCATCTTGCGGATCAGCGCGTAGAAGGCGAAGCTGAAGGCGAGCGTCAGGCTGATCCACAGGGTCGTGATCGCGGACGCCGCCAATATGGCGACCCCCACTGCGGCAAAGCCAATCGCCAGCATCTGCCCGCGCCGCAGCCGTTCCTTCAGCACTAGCACGCCCAGCGCCACATTGACCAGCGGGTTGAGGAAATAACCAAGGCTGGTCGCCACGACATGGCCGTCATTGACCGCCCAGACATAGACCAGCCAGTTGATCGCGATCATCACCGCCGATCCAGCCAGCGCCAGCAGCAGGCGACGGTCGCGCAGCACGGCGATCATCGGGCCGATGCCGTTACGCAGCGCCAGCAGGGTCAGGATCAGCAGCAGCGACCAGAGGATGCGCTGGGTAACGATTTCGACCGGATCGACATGGTGCAGCAGCCGGAAGAAGATCGGCAGCAGCCCCCAAAGCCCATAAGCGCCCAGCGCCGCGAGCAATCCCCGGCGTGTACTGGCGTCCGCGTCGGTCAGATAAGCCCCCCGCCCATGAACAGCCGCAACGCGCCGAACGCCGCGACGATCAGGCAGAAATTGCGGCCACCATTTTTCGAGGAGAACATGCCGATAAAGGCGCCGAACAGCGCCATGGGCACGAAGATCCAGTTGAGCGCGCCCAGAAACGGAAAGACCGCCGGGATCATCATGATAAGGGTGACAAGGCCGATAAAGCCGGACAAGATATTGAGCATGATGGTCAGATGATCCTTTCGCCGCGCGCGAACAAGTCGGTCGACAGGGCCAATGCGCAGAAACTGGCCTTGCGATAGGGGAATTTTTCGGGATTCACCAAAAGTCCTAACGAAAAATTAACCTCCGTTCTTCATGGCTTGTTTACGAAGGAGTGAAGAATGGCGTTTTTCCGGTCTGTTTCCCTGCTCACGCTTATGGTTGGCCTGGCCGCCTGCGGCAAGGGCGACAAGGACGCCAATCTCGCCGCGCTCGACGCGCAACTCACCAACAATGCGGTCGACCCGGCGCTCAAGGGCGCGCTGGCCGACCCGATCGTGGTCGATCCGCAACTGGTGGGCCAGTCCAACCGCAACGCCGTGCGCCCCGCCGACCAGCCCGCCAATGGCGCAGTGCCGGTGCTGTCGGGCGATGCCGGTGCGGCCCAGGCGCAAGCGGTCAAGCAGGCGGGCGGCAAGCTGCTCCCTGCGCCTGCCGCCAGCGAAGGCACCGCCATGGCGTCGAGCGTCACGCTGGGTGCCGTCGCGCGCGAACAGGCGACGCGGCGCGGCGGCACGGCCAATTGCTCGAAGAAACTCGCTTATGGCATGGAATGGGCGCAGCGCCTGCCCGACCCCTTCGCCCTTTATCCCGGCGCGCAGCTGACCGAAGCGGCAGGCGCGGAGACCGACGGCTGCACCCTGCGCGCGGCCAGTTTCGTTACCCCCGCCCCACGCCAGGGCGTGATGGACTATTATTATACCGTGGCCCGCCGCGCGGGTTACGACGGCGAGCATAAGATATTGGGCGGCGACCATGTGCTGGGCGGCACGCGCAAGGCCGATGGCAGCGCCTATTTCATCCTCTTCACCGATGCGCCCGGCGGCAAGACCGGCGTGGACATCATCGCCGACAACGGAAAGTAACGGGCGTCCGCTTCCTGCGCTTGAGGCGCAGGAAGACTGTTTCACCATCGACCTTTCCCCTTTGGCGGAATCGCTATAGGGCGATAGTCATGACCAATATCTTTCTTGTAATGGGCGGCGGCGCGATTGGCGCGGCGCTGCGCTACCAGCTTGGCCGCTTCGCCGGGCATTTGACCCCCGGCGCGACCTGGCCCTGGGGCACCTTTGCCGCCAATCTGATCGGCGGCTTCGCCATGGGGCTGCTCGCCGGATGGCTGGCGCGCGGCAGCGCGGTGGCGGGCGAACCGATCCGGCTGCTGCTTGGCGTCGGCCTGCTCGGCGGCTTCACCACCTTTTCCGCCTTCAGCCTGGAAACGCTGCTGATGTTCGAACGCGGCCAGATGATCGTCGCGCTGGGCTATGCGCTGGCATCGGTGATCGGCGCGGTCGTGGCGTTGGCGCTTGGCCTTAGCGTGATGCGGAGTGTCGTGGCATGAAGGGCCGTCCCCCACCCAAGAGCGACGCCCCGCGCGGTCGCAAGCCTGCCGCACCCGGCAAATCCACGGGCGGCAAGCCCGCTGGGAGCAAGGCAGGGTTCGGCAAGGCCGCTGATGGCAAGCCCGGCGGCGGTGCCAGATCCTTTTCCAAGCCATCGGGTGCGCCCGGTCGCGCCCGTGGCGGGGCCAAGGCGGCAACCGCACGCAAGGGCGAAGGCGGCAAGCCCGCCTTCAAGGCCCCCTTCAAATCCGGCGCAAAGCCAGCGGGCAAGCCAGCCGCCAAAGCGGCGGTGGCGAAAGTCGCCACCGTACCATCCACGCCTGCAAAGCCCAGCGTGGCCAAGGGCGTCTCTCTCGACGTGCGGCAATATCGGGTGCAGCCCGACGATGACGGCATCCGCCTCGACCGCTGGTTCCAGCGGCATTTGCCCGATGTCGGCTTCAACATCGTGTCGCGCTGGTCGCGCACGGGTCAGTTGCGCATCGACGGCGCGCGTGCCGCGCCGGGCGACCGCGTTGCCGAAGGGCAGATGATCCGCGTGCCGCCCGCCGAGGCCAAGGCACCCGCCGCCGAACGCCCCAAGCGCGAGCGCGTCATCGACCTGACCGAGGATGAGATCGCTTTCGTCCAGGAGATGGTGATCCATCGCGACGCGCAGGCGATCGTCATCAACAAGCCGCCCGGCCTTTCGACGCAGGGCGGCACAAGGACCGACGAGCATGTCGACAAGCTGCTCGACGGCCTGATGTTCGATTCCGAATCGCGCCCCAAGCTGGTCCACCGGCTGGACAAGGACACGTCGGGCGCGCTCCTCATCGCCCGCACGAGCCGCGCCGCCGCGCATTTCGCCAAGGCCTTTTCCAGCCGTACCGCGCGCAAGGTCTATTGGGCGCTGGTAATCGGCGTGCCGTCCATCTCGGACGGGATGATCGAACTGCCGCTCGCCAAGCAGCCGGGCACCGGCGGCGAGAAGATGCATGTCGATGAGGAAGAGGGCCTGCCCGCCCGCACCCGCTATCGCATCATCGAGCGCGCGGGCAACCGCGCCTGCTGGGTAGAGCTGCAACCCTATACCGGCCGCACCCACCAGTTGCGCGTGCATCTGGCGGCGATCGGCCATCCGATCGTGGGCGACGGCAAATATGGCGGCAAGGACAGTTTCCTGACTGGCTCGATCAGCCGCAAGATGCATCTTCACGCGCGCCGCATCCGCGTCGATCATCCTGATGGCGGCCGCGTCGACGTGATGGCCGAGCCGCCGACGCATTTCGCCGCGAGCCTTGCCGACATGGGCTTCGACCTCAGCCTTGGCGACATGCTGCTCGACGATGAGATCGACCGGACCCCAACCCGCGAGGATGAAAAGAAGTTCGCGCGCCAGCATGCCAAGCAGGTCCGCAAGGACCGCAAGGGCGAACGCCGGTCGCGCGGAGGTTCTCGCGACGAATGACGCCGGGCGCGCCCTATCGCTGGACCGATCAGGCCGCGATCCGTGATTTCGTGACACAGACGGGCTTCGGCCTGCTCTGCGTCGCTGCCTCCGATCGGATGCATGTCGTCCATTTGCCGCTCATCTGGCTGGACGAGCGGCGGATCGGCCTGCACCTCCATCGCGCCAACCCGATCGTGCCGCATCTCGACGGGCAGGACGCGCTGATCGTCGTTACCGGCGATCAGGCCTATATCAGCCCCGACTGGTATGGCCTGCCCGACAAGGTGCCGACCTGGAACTATGTCGCGGCCGAACTGCGCGGGCCGATAGCGCGATTGGACAAAGCCGAAACCATCGCGCAGATCGACGCGCTGAGCCACGAGCAGGAGCGGCGGCTCGCACCCAAGCCGCTATGGACGCGCGACAAGATGAGCGATGGCCTGTTCGACAAGACGATGACCGGGCTGGTCGGCTTTGCGATGCAGGTCGAGGCTATGCACGGCACCGCCAAGCTGGGGCAGGACAAGCCCGAAGCGGCGCGCAGCGGGGTCGCCGACGCGCTCGACGCGGTGGGCGGAGGCGCGCTGGCGTCGCTGATGCGGGGGACATTGGCATGAGCAATCCGCTTGTCGTGTTCGATTGCGACGGGACGCTGGTCGATAGCCAGCATAGCATCTGCACCGCCATGACCCGCACGTTCGAGGAAGCCAAGCTGGCCCCGCCCGACCGGCCCGCCATCCTCTCGGTCGTCGGCCTGTCGCTGCCGCTCGCCATCGCGCGGCTGTTGCCGGACGCGGAAGCGGATTTCCACGATCATCTCTCCGACCGCTACAAGCTGGCGTTCCAGGCGATGCGTCGGGAAGAGGGCGTGTGCGAACCGCTCTATCCCGGCATTGCCGATCTGGTGGTGGAACTGGATGCGGCGGGCTGGCTGCTGGGTGTCGCGACCGGGAAATCCGATCGCGGGCTGGCGCTGTGCCTCACCCATCATGGCCTGATCGACCGTTTCGTCACACTCCAGACCGCCGACCGCCACCCGTCCAAGCCACATCCGTCCATGCTGCTGACCGCTATGGCCGAAGCCGGAGCCGCGCCCGACACGACGGTCATGATCGGCGACACCAGTTTCGACATCGACATGGGCGTAGCCGCGGGTGTGCGCAGCATCGGCGTCGCCTGGGGCTATCACCCACCCGCCGAACTGCTTGCATCGGGCGCGCAAGCCGTGGCGATGGACAGCGCGGCTTTGCGCAGCCATATCGGCGCGCCATGACCGATATGCCCCCAATTCCGCCCATCGATCGCGAAAAGATTGCGCGTCAGCGTCACTTCGCCATCGGCCTGTTCCGCCTGTCGGGCGCGTTCGTCGTGATGATCGGCTTCCTCGCCATCATGCAGCGTTTTTCCTGGGTTCAGGGTGACAAGGCCAAGGCATTCGGCGCGATCATGGTCGTCGTCGGCCTGTTCCAGTTCCTGGTGGTGCCGCGCCTGATGCTGGCCCTGTTCAAGCGGACCGGATCATGAAACGCTTCTACAAGGATGTGACGATCGTGGCCGAGGGCGATGGCCATGCCATTCGCCTCGACGGTCGTCCGGTCCGCACCCCTGCCCGCGCGCTGCTGACGCTGCCCACATTGGCGCTAGCGCAGGCGGTGGCCGAGGAATGGCGGGCGCAGGGGGAGACGGTCGATCCGGCGTCCATGCCGTTCACCGGCCTCGCCAATGCGGCGATCGACCATATCGTACCCAATCGCGTGCAATTTGCCGCCGGGATTGCGCGCTATGGGGAGAGCGACCTGCTCTGCTATCGCGCCCACGCGCCCGAAACGCTGGTCGCGCGACAGGCTGCTGCCTGGGACCCGCTGCTCGACTGGGCGCGCGCCCGCTATGATGTGGCATTCGTGGTGACGCAGGGCATCCTGCCGGTCGCCCAGCCCGAAGCGACGCTCGCCCGGTTGCACGCAGCGGTTGCCAGGCATGATCCGTTCAGGCTGGCGGGTCTGTCCACATTGGTGACGCTTAGCGGATCGCTGGTCTGTGGTCTTGCGGTCACGGAAAATAGTCATAGTGCTGAAGCAATATGGCAGGCAGCCGAGATAGACGAGGCCTGGCAGGCCGAACAATGGGGCGAGGATGCCGAAGCCAAAGCCCGCAGCGGACGGCGCAAAAGCGAATTTTCCATGGCCGGAGCCTTTTGCGCGATGAGCTGAGTTTGACGGGGTGGGAACTCGATCGTTCCTTCGTTCATTAAAGATGTTGCGGGGCAGCAATGATGCCCGACCAATATTTCCAGATGACGAACAAGGAGACCCTGACGTTGCCAAAGTCCGCACTGATCGCCTTTCTGACCCTTTCGACAGCGATGACCGCCTCTGCCTTCGCGCAGGAAGCGCCCGCCGCTCCAGCCGCCACGACCCCCGCTGCGCCCGCAGAGGCCGCTCCCGCCGCGACCGAAATGACGCCGGAACAGATCGCAGCGTTCAACACGGCCGTTACCGATTTCACGGCGGGCCAGAGCGCGCAGCAGAGCGGCGACAACGCCACGGCCGTTGCCAAATATGAAGCGGCCATCCCCGCCATCAAAACGGCGGTCGAATCCGACCCGTCCAAGATGGACAATGTAAACTTCCTTGCCAACGCGCTGTACGCCAATGCCGCTGCCTATGGCGCGATGGGCCAGTTGGACAAGACGATCGCCCTCTATGGCGAATCGCTGCCCCATTGGCGCAAGGTGGTGGAAGCCAAGCCGACGGACGCGGCCAGCCGCAACATCCTGGCGGGCATCCTGATCCAGATGGGCAACCAGAAGCTGGGCGCGCAGGACAAGGCTGGATCGGCACCGCTCTATAGCGAAGCGCTGACGCTGGCCCGCAAGTCGGTCGCGGAAAATGCCAGCGACAATATCAGCAAGAATATCCTGCTGTCCGCCCTGATCGGTGCAAGCCAGTCGACCAGCGACACCGCGCTTCAGGCTGAAGCGGTGGAAATGTCCAAGAAGATGCTGGCTGACGGCAGTGTTGATGCGACCAACAAGCCTTCGGCGCAGGCGCTGACCGGCGCGCCCCAGGCTGGCTAAGAGATGTAGGGTTGAAGGGGCGGTAAAGCCCCTTCAACCCGCTCCGATCTTGTCGGCATAGAGCAGCCGGCCCGTGCCGAGCAGCCCCAGCAAGTGCGGCAGCATATGCGGCGCCACCGCGAAACAGCCCTCGCTCCGGCCGCATTTGCCCCACGCGGCGATATGATCCTCGCCCACATAATCCGCGCCGTGCAGGACGATGGCGCGTGGCTCCGCATTATTATTCTGCGGGTCCAGGCCCGCGAGCCGCATCGCCTGCCCATGCTGCCCGACATACATTTCACCCGTCCGAAATGCGCCCGACGAGCTGGCCAGCGAATTGGGTTCGTTGGAGAAGCTCTGGAGCCAGCCGGAATGGGCGGGGTCCGACCCGCGACCATGCGCAACGAGATAGCTGCTGGACTGGCCGTTCATCAGATCAACGACGTGAAAGCGCAAATCCTTCGACGGCGCATCGAAATCGGCAATCGCCACCCGGTCCCGCAACAGGACAGCACCGGCATGGCGGTCCAGTGCCGCCTTCGCCCGCGCGAGCAGTCCCGCATAGGGGGGCAGCGGCGCGGCGCGCGGCATCGCAGGGACGGGTAAGGGTTGGGGCGCCGTTGGCAGCGCAGCCTTGCCCATCGTGTCGGGCATAAATGTCAGGGCGAATCCGCTTAAGGCGAATTTCGTGAAATTGCGGCGATCCATCCGCATCCTATAGCAAAGGGAACGCCCCGGTCCAAGACCGGGGCGATGCGCTTCATTCCTCCGTACCGCTCGCCTCGTCCGCTGGCTGCGCGTCATCGCGCATATCGGGCAGGCGCGCGGTCATGCCGGTCGCATCGGCGTCGTCGAGAATCTGCTGCTGCTCCGACACCGATGGCGGCGCTGCGGGCGTCGGCGCGACGGCATTGTTCGACGGCATCGGCAGGGCCGTATCCGGCTCTTCGATGATCACATTTTCGACCGGCGGTTCGACCAGATTATTGACGACGGACGCTTCCTCTTCCTTCTTGCCGCAGGCCGACAAGGCGAGGGCACCGATGAGCGCGACAAAAGCAATTTTACGCATGGGGGATCAATCCTTCAAAGCTATGGTAGCGGCGGGGGCGGCGGTGGGATCGACGCGCCGGCTCGACGCTTCGATCTTGTTCGCAAGCAGCTTGTCCCAGCCATAGGGGTCGGCACGAAAACTCATCGTGCCATTGTTGCTGGCAAAAGCGGTCCAGTAGAGCAGATAGACCGCCACTTCCTTGGGCAAGGACACGCGCTGGGTCTTGCCTTCGTCGATCAGGCTCTGGATCTGGCCATTTAATTCGGGATCGCTCGCCACCATCAGTTCGGCCAGCGACACCGGCTTTTCGAGGCGGATGCAGCCATGGCTGGCGAGCCGGTCATAGCTCGAAAATTTTCCGCGTGAGGGCGTGTCGTGCAGGTACACCGCGAACGGATTGGCGAAGTCGAACTTCAACCGGCCAAGCGCGCTGTTGGGTCCGGCGGGCTGGACGATCCGCTCGCCGCCTTCGGGCGTCTTGACGATCTTGTAGCCCTGCTTGATCAGCGTCGCCCGCCCCTTGGGGAACAACTCGCGCCGAGCGATCGACATGGGCACGTTCCACGGCGGATTGACCACGATCGAATGGATGTTCGACATCAGCATCGGCGTTGCATTGTCGGGGCTGCCCGTGACGGCGCGCATCGAACTGATCGGCTGGTCGCCTTCGAACATGGTCAGCACGGCCGCCGCGATATTCACCTGCACCCGGTTGACCGGCAGGTTGCGCGGCATCCAGCGCCACCGCTCCATATTCGCCATGATTGCCGCGATCCGGTCATCCATGCTGACGTTGAGCGCCGCCAGCGTGCGCGTGTCGAGCAGGCCGGTGGGGTTGAGGCCATAGCGGCGCTGCGCGCGCTGCAATATGTCGCTCAGCTTCTCGCCCGGCGTCACCGCGCTATCCTCGATCGCGATGCGCGCGCGCACCACATCGGGCGCGGACTGCGCGGTCAAGGTCGGCCAGCCGCCTTGATCGCGAATCGCTTCATAGCGGACCAGCCCCTTGCGCAGCCCGTCATAGCCCGCATAGGGCGGGGTCAGGCTATTTGCCCATTGCGCCAGCCGATCCTCGGCCACAGCGCGGGCGAGCGAAGGACGCGGATCAAAGGGCGCGGGGCGCAGCGCCCAGACTTCCAGGAAATCGGCGGTATCGACGCGCCCGGTGGACAGCGCCTTGGCCCGGTCCAGCACAGCGCGCACCAGCGCTTCGCCAGACAATGGCCCGCTTGCCTTCTGTCGCGCCATCAGCCCCTGCGCCGCCCCCTGCTTCAACCAGTCATTGGCCCACGCCTCCTGCGCCGCCGACAAGGGCGGGATCGGTGCGGGCAAGGGCGCGGCCGGAATCGCCTGCACCATGCCGGGCGCGGGCGAAGTCGGCGCGGGTTGCGCTGGCGTGGGCAGGGTCGGTGCTACGACGGGCGGTGCAGCGACGCTTGGTGTAGCCAAGGAAAGGGTACTGGCACCAAGCAAGGCCAGCAACGGGATACGGATCAGGGGGGAGCGGTTCATGCTGGACCAGATAGCGCAAAGCGGCCATCGTTCAAACGACCATAGCGGAAAAGATCATGCTGCACGTTGTTCACCATTCCGCCTATGTCTCCCCAGCAACACCCGGCAGCCGTTTCCGTTTCGATAAATATGGGCTGGTGATGGAAGCGCTGCGCGAATCCGGCGCGCCCTTTACCCTACATCAGCCCGACCCGATGCCGCGCATCTGGATCGAGGCGGTGCATGATCCTGCCTATGTCGAGCAGGTCGTGACCCTGTCCGTCCCGCCCGACAAGGAACGGCGGATCGGCTTTGCCGTCACGGAACGGGTGATGCGTCGATCACTGCTGTCGCCCGGCGGCACCTGGGCGGCGGCGCGGCTGGCGCTGGCGCATGGCTATGGCGCCAATGCAGCAGGCGGCAGCCATCATGCACTAGCCGATAGTGGCGCGGGCTATTGCGTATTCAATGACCTCGCCATTGCCGCCCATCGGCTGATCGCGGAAGGGGACGCTGCGCGTATTCTGATCCTCGATCTCGACGTGCATCAGGGCGACGGCACTGCGTCCCTGATGGCGGGGCGGGGCGACATCTTCACCCTGTCGATCCATGCCGACAAGAATTTCCCGGTGCGCAAGGCGCGCTCGACGCTCGACATCGCTCTGCCCGACGGGGTGGAGGATACGGCTTATGCGGCGATCCTCGCCGACACGCTGCCACCCATTCTCGACGACTTCGCGCCCGACCTCATTCTTTACCAGGCTGGCGTCGATCCGCACGCCGACGACCGGCTGGGGCGACTGGCGCTAAGCGATGCCGGGCTGGATGCGCGCGACCGCTATGTGATGCGCCAGGCCAAAGCGCGGGGCATCCCGCTCGCCAGCACCATGGGCGGCGGCTATGGCGAGGACCGGATGCTGGTCGCCCGCCGCCACGCCGCCTGCATGATCCGCCTGGCGCAAGAAGCGGCTCAGTGAACGGGGTCAGTGCCCAATAATTCGGCCTTGGTCTCCATCAGCTTGGCAGCGATGACGCCCGCCAGTGCGACACCGACAAAGTCGCTAAACGCCAGATAGAGAATGTAACCCCAGGGTGCATGATTGAACACGGCCTGGCCGACATGCATCCACAACACGGCAGCCAGCGGGAACAGGATCGCCACGCGCATCCGATCGCCAAAATTGGTCGCGATAAAGCGCAACGCCATGGCGATGATCACGCCGACGATCAGCGCCAGAATCAATCCGCCGATCAGCGCGCCGCTGTCCATCACTGGAAAGCCGCCCTCATTATAGAAGATCTGCGCGACTGGCCCCTTGCCGTATAGCACGGTGCCCTGCGCCGAGGAGGGGTCGGGAATGGTATAGACGCCGGTGCCGGTGGGCGTCAGCGCCTGGGCCATCGCGGCCTGCAAATTGGCGCTCGCTTGCTCGTCGGTGCGGCTGAGCGCCAGTGCGCTGAGCGGCGTGCCCCAGAAGATGAAGCCGGTAATGAACAAGGCGAACCCGCCGACCAAGCCGCCAATAACAGTACGAACCATGACAATCTCCCCCTCAAGGATAGTAAGCTGACGCCCAAACGCTTGGCGCGCAACATCTATCCGATGGAAAAGAGTTAGTCGGTTGGACGCGCGGCCTTTTCGGCGATGCCTGATACGCCTTCGCGGCGGTCGAGTTCGTCCATCACATCGTCCAGGCTGATATCGAGATCTGTCAGCAGCACGATGAGGTGAAATAACAGGTCGGCGCTTTCGCCAATCGCGGCCATTCGGTCCCCCGTCATCGCAGCGATGACGGTTTCGACCGCTTCCTCCCCGACCTTCTGCGCCATGGTGCCGCGCCCACGGGCCGTCAGCTTGGCGACATAGGAAGTGGATGGATCAGCCGTCCGCCGCTGGCGGATCGTCTGCTCAAGGGTATGAAGGGTTGCGCGCATGTCGCGCATCAAGCGGTCCGCGCGCAACCCGTCAATCGAAAATTACTTGCGCTTGCGCCGACCCACCACGACGCGGCCGACCAGAACTGCCGCACCCATGGCGAACAGCGCCATCTGTTCGGGTTCAGGCACCGGCGTCGGCGTACCACCCGACGATCCACCCGTGCTCGTGCCGCCCGTGCTGCTGCCGCCCGACGAGCCGGTGTTGCACTTGCCAAACAAGCACCAGAATGTGGCAGACGCCGGTGCAGGCACCGCGACGCCCATCAGTGCAGCGGCCCCAGCCGCCAGAAGCATGTTGTTCAATTTCATCGCTTTTACCCTCCCTGCGCTCGACCCCCATTGGTCGACGCTCGCGAAAGGAGGTAATGCAGGCCGTGTGCCAAATGACCAAAGCCACGTATTTCAGACAAAAATCTCGGTTAACGGCTTTTTGGCGGATATGGTTACTGTAAGGTAAATCGACGCTTTCGATCTGTTCAGCCGCGCACCGGCACGCCCGCCGCCGCCAACGCCCGATGCGCCTCGCCAATCGTATGTTGGCCAAAATGGAAGATCGACGCCGCCAGCACGGCGCTGGCATGCCCCAATGTGACGCCCTCCACCAGATGATCGAGCGTGCCGACGCCCCCGCTGGCGATCACCGGCACCGATACCGCATCGGCAATCGCGCGGGTCAGCGCCAGGTCATAGCCTTTGCGCGTGCCATCGCCATCCATCGAGGTGACGAGCAACTCACCCGCGCCCAGTTCCGCCAGCCGCAGCGCATGCGCCAGCGCGTCGATCCCGGTCGGCTGACGCCCGCCATGGGTGAAAATTTCCCAGCGGCCTTCCGCGACCTGGCGCGCATCGACCGATCCGACGATGCACTGGCTGCCGAAGCGATCGGCGATGTCGGCCACTAGTTCGGGCCGCACCACCGCGGCGCTGTTGACCGCCACCTTGTCCGCCCCCGCCAGTAGCAGCGCGCGCGCATCCTCGGCACTGCGCACCCCGCCGCCGACCGTCACCGGCATGAAGCAGACTTCCGCCGTGCGCCGCACGACATCAAGGATGGTCCCGCGCGCTTCATGCGTCGCGGTGATATCCAGAAAGCATAGTTCGTCCGCCCCGGCCGCATCATAGAGTCGCGCCTGCTCGACCGGATCGCCCGCATCCTTCAAATCAACGAAATTGACGCCCTTGACCACGCGCCCATTGGCAACGTCGAGACAGGGGATGACCCGCGTGCGGACGGTCACGCCGCCGCCCGCGCCACCGCCATCGCGGCCTTCAGGTCCAGTCGCCCGTCATAGAGCGCGCGGCCCGTGATCACGCCTTCGATCCCGTCGTCCGCATGCAGGCTTAATATGCGAATGTCAGCGATGCCCGCCACGCCGCCGCTGGCGATCACCGGAATGTCAGTCGCCCGCGCCAGTTCAACGGTGGCGTCGATGTTGCAGCCCTTGAGCATCCCGTCGCGGCCGACATCAGTGAAGAGCAGGCTGGCGACGCCCGCATCCTCGAACCGGCGGGCAAGATCGATCACCGGCATGTCGGACTTTTCGGCCCAGCCGTCGGTCGCGACGAAGCCGTCGCGCGCATCGACCGCCACCACGATACCGCCGGGAAAATCACGCGCGGCCATCTTCACGAACATTGGGTCTTTGAGCGCCGCCGTGCCGATCACGATCCGCGAGACGCCAAGGTCGAACCAGCGCTCTACCGCCTCGCGGTTGCGGATGCCGCCGCCCAACTGGACATGGCCGGGGAAGGTTTCCACGATCTTCTCGACCGCATCAGCATTGACCGCGCGCCCCGCAAAGCTGCCATCCAGATCCACGACATGGATATGCTGCGCACCCGCCTGCGCGAACAGCATCGCCTGCGCAGCGGGATCGTCGCCATAGACGGTGGCACGGTCCATATCGCCCTCGGCCAGGCGGACGACCTGGCCATTTTTCAGGTCGATGGCGGGAAAGACGATAAGGCTCAAGGACACCACTCCAGAAAGCGCGAAAGAAAGGAAAGGCCGTAGGATTGGCTCTTTTCCGGGTGGAACTGGCAGCCGATGATCGTGTCGCGCGCCACCGCCGCGACCAGCGGGCCGCCATGGCTGGTGACCGCCGCGACATGCGCGGGGTCGGTCGCTTCGAAATGATAGCTATGCAGAAAATAGGCCTCGCCCGGCTCCAGCAACGGCGGCGTCCCCTGCAGGATCACATCGTTCCAGCCCATATGCGGCACCTTGATGCCGGGCTCGGCCGGTTCGATCAGCCGCACTGTGCCCGGTATCCAGCCCAGCCCGTCATGCCGCCCGAATTCCTCGCCCGCGTCGGCGAGCAACTGCATCCCGACGCATACGCCCAGGAACGGCACCGCGCGGCTGCCCACCGCCTCGCCCATCGCTTCGACCATGCCGGGGATCGCCACCAGCGCGTCGCGACAGGCACGAAATGCGCCTACGCCGGGCAGGACGATGCGATCAGCCCGGTGGACCAGATCGGCGTCGGCGGTAATGACGACATCCTGCGCGCCTGCCTTGCGCAGGGCATTATGCACCGAATGGAGATTGCCCGCGCCATAGTCGATCAGGGCAATGGTCATCGGCCCGATGTCTCCACCCGCTTATCGGCCATCATCCATCCTCCCCTGCAAGGAGAGGGGGACCACGAAGTGGTGGAGGGGTGTCCCGCTATCGAGAGGGTGACACCCCTCCGTCTGGCTACGCCAGCCACCTCCCCTGCAAGGGGAGGATGATCAACAGAAAAGAGCGAAGACGAACTCACAACATGCCCTTGGTCGAGGGAATCGCGTCCGCCTTGCGCGGGTCGATCTCGACCGCCTGGCGCAGCGCACGGGCAAGCCCCTTGAACGCGCTTTCGACGATATGATGGTTGTTCGCCCCATAAAGCAATTCGACATGCAGCGTGATCCCGGCGGCCTGGGCGAAGCTGTGGAAGAAATGCTCCACCATCTCGGCATCCCACTCGCCGATCTTCTGCACCGTGAAGGGCAGTTTGCACACCAGCCACGGGCGGCCCGAAATATCGAGCGCCACGCGGCTCAGCGTCTCGTCCATCGGCGAATAGACGCTGCCATAGCGGCTGATGCCCCGCTTGTCGCCCAGCGCCCGCGCCACCGCTTCGCCGATGGCGATGCCGGTATCCTCGGTCGTGTGATGCTGGTCGACATGCAGGTCGCCGACCGTCTTGACGGTCATGTCGATCAGCGAATGCCGCGACAATTGTTCGATCATATGGTCGAGGAAACCAATGCCGGTCGACACCGAATAGAGGCCAGTGCCGTCAAGGTTGACGGTCACGTCGATCTGGGTTTCCGCTGTGTTGCGGTGAATCTCGGCCGTGCGCATGGCTGCCCTATAGCGTGTGGTGCGCGCCATGCAATCTGCGCGTGCGGGGGTTGACCGCATGATTCGCGCCGTTAGGACATTGGGCCATGAGCGATGACCTGCCCGACAGCCTGATTCCCTATGACGAGATCGTGCAGGAAGCGCTGCGCGCCGTGGTCGGCCGCGTGCTGGGCGAGGTGGAACGCAGCGGCGGGCTGCCCGGCGCCCATCATTTCTACATCACCTTCAAGACGCAGGCACCCGGCGTCGACATCCCCAAGCGGCTGATCGAGCGCTTCCCGGACGAAATGACCATCGTCCTGCAGAATAAATATTGGGATTTGAAGGTCAGCGACCAGCATGTCGAGGTGAGCCTGACCTTCAACCAGGTCGCCGCCCATCTCTACATCCCCTTCGCCGCGATCACCGCCTTCGTGGACCCCGCCGTCAACTTCGCCCTGCAATTCCAGGTGCAGACCGACGCCCTGCCCGAACCGCATGACGAAGCCGAAAATGACAGCCCGGTGATTACCAACGAAGACGGCTCCAACGTCGTCAGCGTGGATTTCGGGAAGAAGAAGTAAGGGCGGGCGGCGGGATCGTCGCGCCCGTCCGAGCTTTCGTGACCATCCTCCACAACGTCCCTCCAGACCTGATCCGGGGTTCGGTATTGTTGCGAGGAGCCGGTGCAGGTAGAGCGCTCGCCCTCACGATTGGCCAATTCCAGAATGGTAGGCTTTAGGATTCTGCAGTGATATAGTTGCCCTATACTACGCTCCAAAGCCAGAAAGTTCCTACCTCCATATCTAGCGCCCACCGACTTCAATTCGCTAGTCAATTTATGCCGCGCATCCAAGTTCTACTAAAAACTACAGTTTCAATATCTTACCGCTATTGCTTGGATCCCGGAGCCCCGGCAGCTTGGTAACGATCAATGGCCGCACGCATCATTTCGGTTGAGATGACGCTACCCTCTTGCGCATCTCCGCTGACGATGTCGAATAGCGCATGCAACACGGTTTCATCGTCGGGAATCGACTCATCCAAATTTCGACCGAAGGGTAAGCGCATGCGCTTGCCCGGCTCGACTTGTCGAACCAAGATTTGCATCACATGCCGGTCCGGCATTGCGAAATTATTTGAGAAGCCGGAAATCTGCGCTTCGTCACCGATCAACGGGCGTAGCCTATGAGAACGGTCGGGGTGCGATTCAAACCAAGCCGCGTCATCCGATTTCCACTGCGTATTCTGCGTGAATAGCTTCGCCTTACCATCTTTCAGCCCCGCTTTCCGAGCTACCACTTCACCTTCGCTTTGCCGCTGCGCAAATATTTCATGGAGGGCGTTGACCGCGCGCTCAACATCCACTGACTCGGCCTTCGCGCCTGAGTCCTTGTTTAGCGAAAGGCGGCCGACGAGATCGTCCATACGAGTGTCGAAATAGAGTCCGCAGAGCACTACGTTCGCGACCTTGATCTTGCAGCATTCGCCGGCCAGAACAGACTTCCCGACCTTGGTGGTTCCGCCATAGGTTCGGCTATTATGTTCGAACAGCGCACGACAAATAGAGCAATGTTCTCCATCCTCGCGCATGATCTCTCTGATCTCGCGCTCCACACGTCGACGTGCAGCAGGTTTCATGTTTTGCTCCCGACAAGTGCTACACTGAGCGCAAAAGATCCTTAGCAGATACGATCAGTCCAAACCGATCATACCGCAATACACCAAGACTTATCTTTCCACAAAAGGCCATCCAATCTCGGAAACGCAATTGGGCGCGATCTTCGACCTTCAACGGACGGTCGTTTACGAGATCAATGGCCGCGGTGTGGAACGACCGGCATTGGCGCAAAACGCTCTATACCAATGCCTAACGAAGACCTACATCTCATCCCACACACATATATTGATCTGTCAGACACACCGCGACCATATGCCACCGCATTTCCTACCATCGCATAAATCTACATCAGCGCCTCTATACCCTTCCGCCGAATGACATTCAGCAAGGCGAGCGCTGGCCCCTTGGCTTGCTTAGTGCCGCGTTCCAGTTGCGAGACATAGCCTGTCGTCAGGTTCAGATATTTGGCAAGCGCGGCCTGGCTCAGATGCGCCCGTTCGCGCAGACTGCGGATGTCTTCCGGTGTAATGGGCGTGGCCGTGGGCGGTGCATCCGGCCCCAGATGGCGGACGGTGATCTTGCGATGCGTGTCGTCGTCCATCAGGCCCGCATCATGCATGTCCTCCACCGTTTCCAGCAAGGCCATGGTCAGATTGCTAAGTTCCTTCGCCATCGTCGATTTCCTGTAGCTTGCCCTTGCGCACGGCGTCATCAAGGCTGGTGTCGTCATGATCCAAAAATTCTGCGGCAATGTCCTTGAGGGTCTGCAATTCATCCTCGTCGATATTCTCGCGCTCATTTTTGGCGAAGCCGTAGAGAAAAAATGCCCTGTTTGCGGTTCGATAGGCGACGATCATGCGGAACCCGCCTGATCGCCCCTGTCCAGGTCGCGCCACACGCTGCTTGATGAGGCCGCTGCCCAGATCGGCGTCGATAATGCCCCGCTCCGCTCTGGCGATCGCGTCCTTCAGGCTGGCGTCATTGATCCGCTCCCGTCGGGCGAAGCGCGCGACCCATCTGGTTTTGAATATCCGCACGACACCGCCCCTGTGACATCATGAACTATAGCACATAGTATCATATTTGCAACGACCATCCGCCCGCGTCGGGCGGCAATGGCCGCTGTCCTACATCCGGCCGACCCGCTATCCTGCGACCCGCCCTTGGATTCCTCGACCCCCGCCCCACATCGGCCACCACTCTCCCGCGCCCCAACCGAAAGGCATCCACCATGCCCGCCACCCGCACCGAAACCGACAGTATCGGCCCGATCGACGTTCCTGCCGACGCCTATTGGGGGGCGCAGACGCAGCGGAGCATCGAGAATTTCCCCTTTGGCGACACCGAACGCATGCCGATCGGCATCATCCATGCCATGGCGATCGTGAAGCAAGCGGCGGCCAGGGTGAACCGCCATCACGGGCTGGACGCCATACAAGCCGATGCGATCGAGGCGGCGGCGGCAGCGGTGGCGGCGGGCGACTATGACGATCAGTTTCCGCTCGTCATCTGGCAGACCGGCAGTGGCACCCAGACCAATATGAACGTCAACGAAGTGATCGCGGGGATCGCCAATGAAGCGCTCACCGGCACCCGTGGCGGCAAGGTGCCGGTGCATCCCAACGACGGTGTGAACTTCGGGCAATCGTCCAACGACAGCTTCCCCACCGCGCTGCATATCGCGGCGGCCTTGGCGGTCGTAAAGGCGCTGTTCCCCGCGCTCGACCGGCTGCACGCCGCGCTCGATGCCAAGGCGCAGGCGTGGGCGAGCATCGTCAAGATCGGCCGCACCCATTTGCAGGATGCGACCCCGCTAACGCTGGGACAGGAATTTTCGGGCTATGCGCATCAACTGTATCGCGCCAAAAAGCGGATCGAACCGGCGGCGATGCACGGCATGATGGCGCTGGCGCAGGGCGGTACGGCGGTCGGCACGGGCCTCAATGCGCCCAAGGGCTTCGACGTCGCGGTCGCGGCGGAGATTGCGGCGATCACTGGCCTGCCGTTCCGCACCGCCGACAACAAATTTGAGGCGCTGGCCTCCAACGATCCGCTGGTTCACCTTTCCTCCACCCTCGCCACGCTGGCCGTCGCGCTGACCAAGATCGCCAACGATATCCGCCTGCTCGGCTCCGGCCCGCGCTCCGGCCTTGGTGAGCTGGACTTGCCCGCCAATGAGCCTGGCAGTTCGATCATGCCTGGCAAGGTCAACCCGACCCAGTGCGAAATGCTGACGATGGTGGCCGCGCAGGTGATCGGCAATCATCAAGCGGTGACCGTGGGGGGCATGCAGGGGCATCTGGAACTCAATGTGTTCAAGCCGGTGATCGGCGCGGCGGTGCTGCGCTCGATCCATCTGCTTGCCGTCGGCATGGACAGTTTCGCCGAACGTTGTGTCGAGGGGCTGGAGGCGAATGAGGCGCGGATCGCGGAACTGGTTGATCGGTCGCTGATGCTCGTCACCGCGCTCGCCCCGGCGATCGGCTATGATCAGGCGGCGGCGATCGCCAAACATGCCCACAAGACGGGCCAGACGCTGAAAGAAGCCGGGCTGGAACTGGGTCTGGTGGACGAGGCGACGTTTGACGCGCTGGTGCGCCCGGAAAATATGGTGTGATCGACATGGCACTGGTGGAACCGGCGGGCGTCCGATACATTAACCCCTTATGAAGAAGCCGCGCACCCCCTCCGCCCCGCTCGCCACTGTCCGCACGCCCAAGGGTCGGGGCATATTGCGCAAGGTTGCGCGTGTCGGTGCGACGGTCGTGGCCGCCCGTGTCGCCGCCGCCACCGGCAAGAAAGGCATTTTCGGTCTCGTGGCCGGCATGGGGGCCAAGCGGGTCATCATGCGTTACCCTGCTGGTGCCCTGTTTGTGACCGGGGCTTATATGGCGGGCAAACTCTATGAGGCGAAATGCGAAGCGGATCGCAAGCGCGCGACCAAATTGCTGCCCGACCTCAGCGCCGAACCGATCCCGATCGAAACTGCGCGCAAGGCACGCGAGGGCTAAGCGCTGCCGACCCGGCTTTTCCTATCCGGTCGCTTGGTGATCCCGCCTCTTGCCAAAATGCGTCGCAAGCGTCACTAGCGGCCATGGCCGAGCATATCCCGATCGAAACGCCCGATTTCCAGCGCCGCGGCGTTCTCTTCGTTCTGTCGTCCCCTTCGGGTGCGGGCAAGTCCACGATCGCGCGCAAGCTGCTCGCCGCCGAACCGGATCTGTCCATGTCCGTTTCCGCCACCACCCGGCCGATGCGGCCGGGCGAGGTCGATGGCAAGGATTATCATTTCGTCGATCTGGAAGCCTTTCGCCAGATGACGGCGGACCATGAATTTCTCGAATGGGCGCATGTCTTTGGCCAGCGCTACGGCACGCCCCGCGCGCCGGTGGAAGCGATGCTCAAGTCCGGCAAGGACGTGCTGTTCGACATCGACTGGCAGGGCGCGCAGCAATTGCATCAGATCGCCGGGGGCGATGTCGTCCGCATCTTCATCCTGCCGCCCTCGATGGAGGAGCTGGAACGCCGCCTGCGCGGGCGCGGGACTGACAGCAATGCCGTGATCGAAGGCCGCATGGCCCGCGCGGCAGGCGAAATCGCGCATTGGGACGGCTATGATTATGTGCTGTGCAATGTCGATGCCGATGATTGTTTCAGCCGGGTGCAGACCATCCTGCATGCCGAACGCATGAAGCGCAGCCGCCAGACCGGCCTGATCGGCTTCATCCGTCGCCTGGGCCGCTATCACCAGGACGATTAAGATCAGGCCGTAAATCCCGCCGGATCGGCCCAGTCGGGATGGGTCCAGGCCATCACCCGGAACAACGTGCCCATTGCCTCTTCATCGGTCAGCCGCATCCGTGCCGCCTCGATCTCCGCCGCGCGCGCGGGCGTTGCGCGGGCCAGTTGCTCGGCGCGCGGATCAATCCCCAACTGGCGCAGGAAATCGCCCTGCCCCACCGTGCCATGGACCCGCAGCCCCGCCTGCCGCGCCATATTGCCGATGACACTGAAATCGACATGGGTGGTCAGGTCCACCTCGCCCGGTTCGGCAAAGGGGTCGGCAAACTGGTGCGCCCTGACCGCCTGTAGCGTGTCGCCCAGCAGCGGTCCTTCATAGCCATAGTCGATGATGATCGCCGCCCCGCCCTGCTTGGCGATGCGCTGCGCCAGGGCATAGGCGATGCCAGCGCCGACGATCGGTGTTTCGATGATCGCGCCATCCTGCGCCTGCGCCGCGATCGGCGGCAGGCCTGATTCGATGCGGCGATAGCCGGGCACGGGCAGAAAAGCGGCTTCCGCCTCGCGCCGGATCACCACCCGCTCCCGCCATTCGTCGCCGACGCGGATGCATTGGCGGACGGGCAGCGCATCGAAAAATTCATTGGCGACGACCAGCAGCGGCCCTTCATGCGGCAAGCTGTCGATACTGTCATGATGGGTGACATGGGGGATCAGGCCCCGTTGCCGGTCGCGCAGGACGGGGCTGGTCTCGACACAATGGACACGCGGGGCGAGCGCCGCGCGCTCCATCGCCCGCAGCGCATCGGCCGCCAGCGTGCCGCGCCCCGGCCCCAGTTCGGCATAGAGCGCGCCGGGCCGCCGCCCCGACCGCATCCAGACATCGGCCAGGCACAGGCCCACCAGTTCGCCGAACATCTGGCTGATTTCCGGCGCAGTGGTGAAGTCGCCTTCCAGCCCCAGCGGATCGCGGGTCGCATAATAATGCTGGTTCGATTCGGCCATATAATGGGCGACCGAGATCGGCCCGCCCGCCGCAATCTGCCGCGTCAGTCGTTCCGCCAGGGAAAGCGGCTCAACTGACACTCGCGCTGCCCGCGATCGGCTCCACCCGCACGCGGCGGCCCTTGGCCGTGAAGATGAGGTAGAGCCCACCCAGGATCATCGGCAAGCACAGCCATTGGCCCATATGCAGGCCGGTGCGCGCGGCGAACTCCATCAACTGCGCGTCAGCCTCCCGCACATATTCGACGCCGAAGCGGAAGCAGCCATAGCCGAGCAGGAAGATGCCCACGAGCATCCCCGGCTGATATCGGGCGCGGGTGCGCCAGAAGGCGAAGGCGAGGATGGCGAACAGCACAGCCCCCTCCAGCGCGGCTTCATAGAGTTGGCTGGGGTGGCGCGCGAACGGCCCGCCGGTGGGGAAGATAATGCCCCATGGCACATCGGTTTCCTTGCCCCACAATTCGCCATTCACGAAATTGGCAAGGCGACCGAAGAGCAGGCCAAAGGGCACGCAGCAGGCGACATAATCGTGAATGCGCAACCAGGACAGCTTCTCCTTGCGCGCCATGTAGAGGATGCCGAGCGACACGCCCGCCGCGCCGCCGTGGAAGGACATGCCACCATTCCAGAGCTTGAGGATATCGAGCGGATTTTGCAGGATTTCCGGCTGGTAGAATATCACATAAGCGAGCCGTCCGCCGATGATGATGCCCAGCGTCGCATAGAAGATCATGTCGTCGGCATGCCGCCGGGCCATCGGCGATCCAGGCTGCGCGATCAGCCGCAACAGATACCAATAGCCGATCAAGATGCCCGCCAGATAAGCAAGGCTATACCATTTCAGCGTGAAAAATCCGAGGTCGAGGGCAATGGGACTAAGCCCCAGATCCTCGAAACGGATGGCGCTCGAAGCGGCGGCGGCAAGGTCCAGGATCAAATCGGCTTCCTTAGTGGCAAGACGTTTGCCGCCATAGAGGAAGCCCCGGCCAAGACCAAGGGGGCAGTCGCCGGGCCGGGACAGTTTAGGTCGTCCCGGCCCGAAGCCTTATTGCGGCAGTCCCAAGGCCTTGACGATATCGGCCCAGGCGACAAGCTTGAAATTCTGCGCCGCCGCGCCATTCTGGCCATCCTGTGCGATGAACAGACCACCGGGATATTGAGGACCAAAATCGCCGAGCATCACCTCGATGCCGTCGGTTTCCTCCGTCCCGCCAATCGCTCCATCGACAATACGAAAACGACCGACATAGCTGTCGTCGCTGATGCGATAGAGCGTATAGGCATTGTCCCCCTGGCTTGAGACAATGACATAACCGTCTTTCTCTCCGATCGGGGCGATGGCGACGCCTTCGGCATCGGCGACGATATTCTTGCCGTCTGCGGCTGCGATCTTGGTGGGTGTCGTGCTGCCGCTGGCCCGCGCGTCGAAGCGCCACAGGCCGACATCCTCTTCCGCCACATAAAGCGTGCCGGTGCGGTCATCGACCGCGCAGCCCTCTGACTGGGTGTCGAGTTTCATCGTTCGCACAATGCGGCCAGTCGGTGTCGTACCCGACGCATCGAGTGCGACCTGATTGATCGTCCCGTCCTTGAGCACGATGAAGGCATAGAGACCGGCGGTGTCCGATCCCATACATACGCCATAAGCTTCGCCAGAACCGCCATCGACAATGCCCAGCGCTTTTAACTTTGCTGTGACCGGGTCCAGTTGAAACAATGCCAGCTTCGCTCGTGCAATGTCATTGCGATCTGACGCAACAACCAGAATGCCCGTGCCGCCATTAATCGTTACGCCATCCTTCAGATCGACATTATTGACCCGGCCGGCGTCGAGGAAGTCTCGCACCCTGCCGTCCAAACCATAGACATAGACGCCCGCCTTCTTGTCGGTGCCCACGATCAGGCTGGCGGCGGGGTCGGCGGCATTGCGCCAGATCGCCGGATCATCGGCCGCATCGGCATTGGTCGTGCCGACCGGCGTCGTTTCGCCCCGCGCGGTCACCGACACCGCCGGGGTGGCGTTGGCGATGCGCACGGCGATCGGCACTTCGACTTCACCAGCGGCGCAGGCGGCCAGAGAAATCAGCGGGAGGGTGAGAGTAACGCGCTTCATCAGAAGTTCGCCGTCACGCCGAATTTGGCGGTCCAATTATATTCCTCAAACTGGAGAACCCGCTTGCCGCCCGCATAATTTTGATAGGCGAAATAGGGTTCGTTGGTGACGTTGATCCATTCGGCAAACACGCGGAGCTTTGGCGTGATGCGATAGCGGGCGCTCAGGTCCATCTGGAAGTGGCTGTCGACATAGCGGTCCTGATCCGCTTCGCTACCCAGTTCGTCCAGATATTTGTCGCGGAAGGTGCCCGCTGCGCGCAACGAAATCGGTCCCTTTTCGTAGCCCACAACCAGATTGAACGTGTTCTTGGACGCCGATGCGAGGGGGATCTGGCGCGGGTCGGAAATGTCGCCATCGGTCAGGACCGTGCCCTTGGCGTCGGTATAGGTGTAGTTGGCGTTCAACAACAGGCCATCGAACGGCGCGGGCAGGAAGCTGAACACCTGGCTGTAGGACAGTTCGAGACCCTTGATCTTGGCCTTGTCTCCATTGATGAAGGTGGTCAGTTCCTCATAATCGACGCCATAGATGGTGCCGGGCGTCGTAATCCGCTGTTCCACGACGAAGTCCTTGATCGACTTCCAGAACAGGCCGCCGGTCAATGCGGCATTGGTACCGAAATACCATTCGGCCGAGAAATCAACGTTCCATGCGCTGTACGGCTTGAGGTTCGGATTGCCCAAAGTGGCTTCGCGATCTTCGTTGATGTCGAAGCGCGGCGCGAGATTGGACAGTTTGGGACGCACCAGGCTCTTATAGCCGCCCAGACGGAAGACGAGATTGTTGACCGGCTCGTAGCGGACCGCCAGGCTAGGCAACCAGTTCATATAGTTGCGGCCGAAGCGGTTCGGCGTGATCGTGACATTCTCGTCCTCGTCGGTTTCCGTGACGAAGGCGCGGATGTCGTTCTTGGTCTGCTCCATGCGGACACCAGCGATGACCCGCAAAGCCTGGCTGTCCCAGCGGCCCAGCAGATAGGCGGCGAGAACGTCTTCCTTGACCGAATAGTCGGACGTGGTCGAATTGAGCAGGGTATCGAGCGCATTCAGCTCGAAATTGCCCTTGTTCGCGTTGAAAAATTCGGTCGGACCAGTGTGGCTGGCCTGTGGCAGAATGTCCTGAATGCGATAGGTCTGGCCGCCCAGCACGTCCGCCAGCGTATAATCGCCATCATAGCCGTCATAGACAGCGGCTTCCAGATTATAGCTCTTCTCGCGCCAGCGCGACTTCATACCGGTCTGAACGGTGAAGGTGCCGCCATCCATGGTGAAGGCCCGCGAAATATCAGCCCGGACCACATATTCGCGATCCTTCGCATCCGACAGGACGGTCTGCTCCAGTTCGTTGAAGCCATATTCCGATGGATCATAGAAGAGGTCGGTATTGCCCGTAACGGTATAGCGCGGCTTCATGGGGTCAGAATAGTCGAAGCCAACATCGACGCCGTCGCCATTGAAACGAGCACGGAAACGCGTTGGGTCGACCGAACCATTCTCCCGTTCGCTCGCTTCCGACCAACTGCCCGCATAAGTGATTTTCCATGGGCCCGTATTGGTTTCGCCGCCCACGGTCAGAGATTTGATCTTCTGCGTTTCCAGACGATCCTTCATGCGGCGACGCACTTCGATACGACCATCGGCATCGGTGAATTGCGCGGACGTCGCGGTGCCCGATGCTGGCTCTTCATTCATGATGAAGATGACATCGCCACGATATTCCTGATCCTTGAACTGGCTGTAGAGGCCACGAGCATAGAGTTTGGTCGTGTCGGTCGCCAGCCAGTCGAAGCTCAGCGAGCCGCCGATACGCTCGCGCTCCACGTCATAATCGCGATACTGGATTTCCTCGGCATAGACCGTACCGTCTTCGGTCTGGTTCCAGTCCGCCGCTTCGACATTGTCGCTCTCGAACTTGCGCTTATAATAGCTGGCACCGCCCGCGATGCCAAAGCGATCGGACAGGCGGGTCGAAAAGTCGAAGCTGCCCTTGGGCGTCAGAGCGTCAGCAAATTCGTTATAGCTGCCTTCTAGCTTGACCGAATAGAGATCCTTCTTGCGGTCAAAGGCGCTGGTCGTGTTGATTTCGATCGAGGCACCGATCGTATCGGCATCCATATCCGGCGTTAGCGACTTTTTGATCTCGATCGACTCGATCAGTTCGGACGGAATGACGTCCAACGCGACCGAGCGGACATCGCTCTCTGGAGCAGGGATGCGCGTGCCGTTGATTGAGGCGGCGTTGAGTTCGGGGTCGAGCCCGCGAACCGATACGAAGCGGCCTTCACCCTGATCGTTCAGGATGTTCACACCGGGCAGGCGGCGCATCGATTCAGCGGCATTCTGGTCGGGAAACTGACCAATGGCATCGCGGGTCAGCACGCTTTCCACGCCGTCGGCGGCGCGCTGGCGCGACAGGGCCGATGCCTGGTTAGCGACCTGCCCGACGACGATGATCGATGCGTCGACGTCCGAACCGATACGGATATTGGCATCGACGTCGCCGGTTTCGGGCACAATCACGGTAACGCGAACCGGATCAGCACCGACATAGCGGGCCTCGATCGTATAGGTGCCCGGTGCGACGTCGGGGAAGCGATAATCGCCGTCACGGCCCGCTTCGGCGATGCGACCGAGTTCGACAAGACGCAGTTGGGTCGATTGAAGAGCGCGCGTGCCCGTGCCGTCGGACACGGTGCCGGTGATGGTGCCAGCGATGGCGGCAATCGGCGTCGACAGCGCAAGGATGAGCGCAGCGCGACTCGCGCTGCGCAATAAATTGGTCATGATGAAGCTCCCCTTTTGTTGGAGAGGCCAGTGCCGCTTTTTTCTTACGCAGGCATGGCATTGGTGTTTCGATTAAACGTCTATTTCATGATGATTTGGTGACATTCAGTAGGCTGGGCGTCCATTTGGGTGGACCATCCCCCTCAATGAAAGTCGCGCGATCCCGGCAATATCCGTACCTGGCGCGGGTGGGTGGCGGTGCGCGGTGGGGGGTTGCCGGTGCCGTCGCCGCTGTGGGTCAGACGGCTGAGCGCGTCGCTGCGGTCATGCACGCGAACAGCCATCAAGTGGACGACGCCCTCCTTGCTGCGCTGGATTTCGCCCTCCACCAGCATCAGCCGCGATGCCATCACCGCGCGCCGCTGCATCTCGAACAGCCGCGCCCACAGCAGGATGTTGGCGACGCCGGTTTCATCCTCGATCGTGATGAAGACGGCATTGCCCTTGCCCGGCCGTTGCCGCACCAGCACCACGCCCGCCACCTGCACCCGCGCGCCATTTTTGGCCGCGCTCGCCTGCGCGCAAGTCAGCACGCCCTCGGCGGCGAAGGCCGGGCGCAGAAACTGCATCGGATGGCCTTTCAAGGACAGGCGCGTCACCTGATAATCGGTCGCCACCTGCTCGGCGAGCGGCATGGCGGGCAGCATGGCGTCCGGTTCCTCACCCAGTTCGCGCGCGGCACGATCCTGTCGGCGCGCCGCGGCGAAGAGCGGCAGTTCGTCGGACGGCGTGCGCCGTGCCTCCCATAAGGCAGCGCGCCGGTCCTGCCCCAGCGAACGGCAGGCATCGGCATCCGCCAGCAGGCGGAGAGCGCGCGCGGGCAGGCCCGCCCGGCGCGCCAGATCCTCGATACTGGTAAAGGGGGCATCGGCCCGCGCTGCCACCATCTGCGCCGCCCAGCTTTCGCGAAACCCATCGACCTGTCGCAACCCCAGCCGCAGCGCGAGGGCTTTCCCCGTCCCCTCCCCCCGATCGGTCCGGCGCGCCCGGTCGATCGGCTCCAGCCCATTGTCCCACTGGCTGGCATTCACATCGACGCCCTGCACGGTCACGCCATGGGCGCGCGCGTCCCGCACCAGTTGCGCGGGCGCGTAGAACCCCATCGGCTGCGAATTGAGCAGCGCGCAGGCAAAGACCGCGGGCTGATGACATTTGAGCCAGGCCGACACATAGACCAGCCGGGCAAAGGAGAGCGCGTGGCTTTCGGGGAAGCCATAGCTGCCGAAGCCTTCGATCTGCTTGAAGCAGCGTTCGGCAAAATCGCGCTGATAGCCGCGCGCGGTCATGCCCTTGACCAGCTTTTCGCGGAAATGATGGATGGTGCCGACATTGCGGAATGTCGCCATGGCGCGGCGTAGCTGATTGGCCTCCGACGGGGTGAAGCCTGCGGCGACGATGGCCAGTTTCATCGCCTGTTCCTGAAACAGCGGTACGCCATAGGTGGCCCCAAGCAATGTTCTCAATTCGTGGGGATTATGCGGTGGCGCGGGATGCGGAAATTCCGGCTCCTCTTCCCCACAGCGCCGCCGCAGATAGGGGTGGACCATGTCTCCTTCGATCGGTCCAGGCCGCACGATCGCGACCTGAACCGTCAGATCATAAAGGGTGCGGGGGCGTAGGCGCGGTAGCATGTTGATCTGCGCGCGGCTTTCCACCTGAAACACGCCGACGCTGTCGCCCTTGCAGAGCATGTCGTAAACGGCTGCGTCATCGGAATTGATATCGACCGTCAGGTCGTGATCCCCCAGCCCGTGACAGCGCATCAGTTGATAAGCCTTGCGGATACAACTGAGCATTCCAAGCGCCAGCACATCGACCTTCATCAAGCCCAGCGCATCAATATCATCCTTATCCCACTCGATGAAACTGCGGTCGGGCATGGCGGCATTGTGGATCGGCACGGTTTCGTCCAACCGATTCTGCGTCAGCACGAAACCGCCGACATGCTGCGACAGATGGCGTGGGAAAGGGGCTTTTATCAGTTGCTCGACCAGCCCCCGCAATCGCACGACCTCCGGATTATCGAGGGCAAATCCAGCGTCGATAATCCGCGCTTCGCCTAGGTCACCGGAATGGCTGCCCCATATCGTCGCCGACAAGCGCATCGCCACATCTTCGCTAAGGCCCAGCACCTTGGCCACTTCGCGTAGCGCGCTGCGAGACCGATAATGGATGACGGTCGCGGCGATGCCCGCCCGCTCGCGGCCATAGCGGCGATAGATATATTGCATCACTTCCTCGCGCCGCTCATGTTCGAAATCGACGTCGATGTCGGGCGGCTCGTCGCGCTCTTCCGACACGAAGCGGGAAAAGAGCAGGTCATGTTTCATCGGATCGACCGATGTGACGCCCAGCAGGAAGCAGACGATGGAATTGGCCGCCGATCCCCGTCCCTGGCATAATATGGGGGGATTTCGGGTGCGGGCGAACCGGACGAGGTCATGGACGGTCAGGAAATAATAAGCATATTTCTGAATACGGATCAGCCGCAGTTCCTGGCCGATCAATGCCCTGACTTTTTGCGGCAACGCCCGGCCATAATGCCGTTTCGCTCGCCGCCGCACCATATCCTCCAACCAGTCGTCCGGTGACCAGCCGGGGGGAACTGGCTCGTGCGGATATTCATATTGAAGGTCGCTGAGCTTGAAATTGATGCGGCTGATGAGGCGGATCGTTTCGACTATGGCATCGGGGCAGGCGGCAAAGAGCCGCGCCATTTCCGCAGGCGATTTCAGAAACCGTTCGGCATTGGCGTGCAATCGGCGACCCGCTGTTCTAAGGGTCTTGCCCGTCCTGATGCAAGTCAGGACATCCTGCACGGGACGCACGGTTTCGGCGGCATAGAGTATGTCGTTCGTCGCGATCAGCGGCACGCCCACATCCCTGGCGACAGCTTGCATCATCGCCATATGGCGGGCATCGCGGCCTTCGTAACGCATGGACAGGCCAAGCCAGACGCGGCCGGGTGCCTTTTCCTGCAATCGTTGCGCTACCTGTTGCCATGTCGGTGGAGAAGCAGGCGGCACCAGGCGCAAATGTCCGGAAGACGCATCCTCTTCTTCATCGTCGGCCGCATAGACAGGGGGTGCGCGATGGGCCTGCTGCGCTTGCCCGGTAGAAAAGGGCAGGACGATCAACAGCATATCTTCAAGATGCGCGAGCAAATCGCCGAATCGCAGGATGCAGTCGCCCTTGATCGCCCGGATATTCCCCACGGTCAGCAATCGGGTCAACCGGCCCCATCCCAGACGGGTCGTCGGATAGGCGATGATGTCCGGCGTGCCATCGACGAACACCAGCCGCGCGCCAACGATCAGCCGCAGGTCGGTTTCACATGCCGCTTCTTCCTGTGGCGTCAGTAGAGCGGGTTCGCTCTTCTCCTCCCGCGCTTTCAACAGCGCGGCGCGCGCCTTGTCCGGTGCCTCACGCAGCGCGACATACGCGCGAACGACACCGGCCACGCTGTTCCTGTCGGCAATGCCGATCGCCTTGAGGCGGAGATGGATCGCCTGTCCGACCAAGTCGGCCGGATGCGATGCGCCATGCAGGAAACTATAATGGCTCATCGTCACCAGTTCGGCGAAATCTGGCCTCCCTTTGTCCAGAGGTCGATGCTCCTCCACCCGCCTTCCAGCCGCACGCTTTGCTGCGAACTGGTCCAGTTCGCGCCGGTCGGCCGATTTGGGCTTGGCCGGGTCCGGCCCCTTGCGGCGGCCGCTCATGCGAACAGGCCGTGGAGATACCAACCTGGGTCGGGCGTCTCCGCGCCGTAGAGGCCGTGGCGGAACAGCCAGTAGCGGCGGCCGCGTGCATCCTCGACGCGGTAATAGTCGCGCGTCTTGCCGATGCTGTCCCCCTCGATCGCGCCATCCTTCGCGCGCCACCATTCGGGCGCGATCCGTTCGGGGCCTTCAAAGCGGACCACATCATGCAAGGCGCGGCGCCAGCGGAAGCGGTGGGGCGGGCCGTCGGGCACGCCAGCGACCACGTCGATCGACTGGGGCGGATCGAACAAATGGATAGGGCGCAGCGGCGGATCGCCCGGTTCGCCGACCGGTCCCCAGTCGGCGGGCGCGCGGACTTCTACGGCGGGCAGTGCCAGTTGCGCTTGTTCGGGAATATGGCTGTCGCGTGGTACCAGCCGCTGGATGCGTCCGCGCCCGGCCCGGATCGACAGCCGATCGACCAGCGTCGCCACGCTTTCGCCCTTGCGCGCTTCGCCCCCTTCCAACGCCAATTGAGTCGCGGCCATCGGCTCGGCCAGCGGCACGGTGAGGCGCAACATGTCGAAGCCGAAGCCGGGATCTATGGGATCGGACAGGGTGTCGATCCGCTCGCGCATCAGCCGCAGGATGGACGGGGCATCGCGCACGGGCAGGCCAGTTTCGACGCGCAGTGGGAAGGCGAGGCCATCGCTGCGAAAAAAGACCGCTTCGAACCGACGACCGCCCTGCCCCCGTTCGGCCAGTTGTTCGCCGGCTTCGGCGGCCATATCCTCCAGCCGCTTGAGCGCATAGGCGGTGCTGCCGATCGGTTCGGCAAAGCGGCGGTCGATGCGGATGGCGGGGCGGACGCGGCGGGGCGCGAGCGGGCGATGCCCCAAGCCCAACAGCGCATGGAGCGCATCGACCGCTTCCGCCCCGAAGCGCGCCGCCAGGGTCGCGGCGGGGCGGGCCGCAAGATCGCCCACCGTCCGCAGGCCCGCGCGGCGCAGCGCCACCGCGCTTTCCGCCTCCAGCCGTAGCGCCTCCACCGGCAGGCGGCGGATCGTTGCCGCTTCGTCGGGCGCGGGGGGCACGGGAAAGCGGGCGAGCGCGTGGGCGGCTTCGGGACTGGCGGCGATCGCATGGCGCACGCGCATGCCATAGCGCTCCAGCCGGTCAGCCGCGTCACGCGCCAGCGCTTCTTCCCCACCCCATAGATGATCGCAGCCGCTGATATCGAGCATCAGCCCATCGGGACCATCAAGCGCGGCATTGGGGGTATAGCGCCCGCAGCCATCGCACAGCCGTTCGAGCCAATCCTGATCGGCATGAGGCTGGGCATCGAACACGCGCAGGTCCGGTTCGCGGGCGCGCGCGTCGGCCAAGGTCATGGCCGGGTGCAGGCCGATCGCCAACCCGTCGGCATCGACGCTCGCCAGCCGCATCGCACCGCGCACGGGTTCGACAATGACCGCCGGGCCGTTGCCGCCCGTCGCCCATTGATCAGGCCGCGCGACCCGCAGCCGGTCCAGCGCCAGGAAGGGAAAATGCAGCGCCAGATAGCGGCGCGTTGCGGATGTCGTCATCGTCATGGCGTTCATCTGCCGCGTCTCCAAATTCGCCCTTGTTGCTGTCCCAGGTCAGTCGCCACGTCATCCCGTCCGGCCCTGCCCGGCGGCGCAGCAGGGTGACGTCGAAGGCGCTTTGGCCCGGTGCCTGGCCCGGCAGCGGGGCGGAGGGGGCCGCCGCCACGCGCCAGCGCGTTTCGGCCGCACTGGGCACGGGATCACCGCCGATCCGCAGCAGCAGCGCGGTCACGCCCGATGTCTCCGCCGCCAGCGCCAGTCGGCGGCTAGCGGTCAGGTCGAGCAAGGGCGCGGGGCCGCGCAGGTCAATGAGCAGCGCGCCCAGGGCGGGACAGTGCAGCGCATCCACGGCGGCGCGCAGCAACATCGCGTCGTCGGCCATCATGCCGATCAACAAGTGTTGCGGGTCCAGCCCCAGCGCCGCCAGCCCCGGACCATAAGGCGCGCCCGCCACCCGCACTGCCGTCGCGCTGCGCAGCCACAATAAGGGGGCGTCGCGCCCGGCCTGGCGCATCCAGAGCAGGGCGAGGCCAGCGGCGGCGCCTTCCTCTTCGACGCTGGCGAAAATCTCATGCACGCGCCCTTGCGCCAGTCCGCCGCCCAGCGCGGCGTCCATCATTGCCGGGCCACAGGTGAAGCGCGGCGAGGCCTCCGCCGCTGGCGCGCGGTCCAGCGTGGCGATATGCCGCTTAAGCGCGGCGAGACTGTGAATCGACTCGGCCATTCCACCTGTTCCCTTTATGTTCTTTTTCGGGGTAAGTGGTGCCGCTGTCAATGTGGGAGCGATGGTTGGAGTGGGGCGACGACCGGGCCGCCCCATCGAACGATTATTCGGCGTCGACCTGCGTGACACTGATCGACTGGGCGTTCATCTGGCCGCCGCCGAAGATGGTCATGAAGGCGATATCGGTGGCGTCGCGGCCAACGGCGATGCGGACCATGGTTTCAACAGGCGCAAGGCCCGTCGAATCGACCAGATGCCAGGCGCCGTCGAGCCAGACTTCAACCACGGCATGAAAGTCCGGCGGTTCAAGACCAAGCGCATAGACCGATACCAGCCGCGCGGGAATGTCGCGCGAGCGGATGAGGGCGGCCGTCAGATGGGCGAAGTCACGACAGACGCCCTGTTGCGCGACGAAGGTGTCGGCGGCCGTCGTGGTGGCGTCGGAGCTGCCGGAGACATAGACCAGATTCTCGTTCACCCACTGGATCAAGGCCTGCACAAGCGCACCGCCTTCCAGATCAGGGAAATGGCCGCAGACGAAGCTGACGAAACGGTCGGCCTCGCAATAGCGGCTAGGCCAGATAAAGGGCAGCACCTCTTCGGGCAGGCTGGGTAGCGGACTTTTGTTCAGGGTCGCAATGTCCACCGTCGGCCGTTCCACATCCACCGTCGCGCGGAACGTGCTGACCATCCGGCCCGTGCCAGTCCGCGTCCAGGTGCGACGGCCCACACCACTACCGCCGACCTTGTTGGTCAGCGGGCCAGCGTTCTGGATGATATGGGACTGTTCGACGATACGCTGGTCGGGCATCGCGGCGGCTTCCACCGCAAGGAGCACGTCGGTTGGCTGGGCGAAATCATAGTCCAGTATCGCTTCGATCGCGACGCGCATGGGATGCCTTTCTGTCAGGGAATATGCGCCAAACGCGCGGATAGGGTTTCCGGGCCCGCATGCTCCAAAAGCAGCATTGCGAAGCCGCAGGCACAAGGCAAGGACGATGGTGGCTGGCGCTTAACTTCGCACTTTTCCCGCACATTTCGACATAATCTTGCGCCCGGCTGATCCTATCGGAAAGGGAAGCGTTCCCGCTGGGCCGATCACGGTAAAAGGCCCGCCCCACCACGGGACGGGCCTTTTCAGTGCGTGAAGCAAAAGCGCGAACGAACCGGGCTGTCTCATCCGGCTGATCCGACCGGACAAGAATATCAGCCCTTATTCGTCATCGTAATCCGCTTCGGGTCCAGTCATCAGGGCTTCGGCTACCGCTTCGGTCTTGCCGCGGATCGCCTTTTCCAGCTTGTCGGCCAGTTCGGGATTGCCCTTGAGGAAGGTCTTGGAATTTTCGCGGCCCTGGCCGATGCGGATCGAATCGTAGGAGAACCAGGCACCCGACTTCTCGACGATCCCGGCCTTGACGCCGAGATCGAGAATCTCACCGATCTTCGAAATGCCTTCGCCATACATGATGTCGAATTCGACCTGCTTGAACGGCGGGGCGACCTTGTTCTTGACCACTTTCACGCGGGTTGCGTTGCCGACGATATCGTCCCGATCCTTGATCTGGCCGGTGCGACGGATGTCGAGGCGGACCGAGGCGTAGAATTTGAGCGCGTTGCCGCCGGTCGTGGTTTCCGGGTTGCCGTACATCACGCCGATCTTCATCCGCACCTGGTTGATGAAGATGACCATACATTTGGAACGCGAGATCGATCCGGTCAGCTTGCGCAGCGCCTGGGACATGAGGCGCGCCTGCAGGCCGACATGGCTGTCGCCCATCTCGCCCTCGATTTCCGCGCGCGGCACCAGCGCCGCGACCGAATCGATCACCAGTATGTCAATGGCATTGGAGCGCACCAGCGTATCGACGATTTCCAGTGCCTGCTCGCCCGTATCGGGCTGCGACACGATCAGTTCGTCGATGTTGACGCCCAGTTTCTTGGCATAGCCCGGATCAAGCGCATGTTCGGCGTCGACGAATGCCGCCGTGCCGCCAATCTTCTGCGCTTCGGCAATAGCGTGCAGCGCCAAGGTCGTCTTGCCGGAGCTTTCCGGCCCATAAATCTCGATGATCCGCCCCTTGGGCAGGCCGCCAATGCCAAGCGCAATGTCGAGGCCAAGCGAGCCGGTCGAGATGGCCTCGATCTCCAGCTTTTCGCGCGACCCCAGCTTCATCGCGCTGCCCTTGCCGAAGGCGCGGTCGATCTGCGCCAGCGCCGCGTCCAATGCTTTCTGTCTGTCCATAGTCCCGTTCTTCTTGGAATCGATGAGGGATAGCATTGCGGTCATGAGCCAATCTCCTGTCAAGCGGAGCCGCCGACTCGGTCGGCGTCTTGGCCATGATGTATCTCTTTTGTTCTAATAGAACAAGAGGGGAACGGAAATTTCCTATTGCGTGGCGAATATCTTGCCAAGCGCCCGCTCGACCGCGCCGATCGTAAACGGCTTGGCCAATGTCGGACGGTCGGCATGGGTCGGCGGAAGGTCGTCCGCCATGCCGCCTGTCGCAAAAACGAAGGGGATCGACTGTTGCGCCAACAGGTCGGCAACAGGCCAGCTTTTTTCACCATGAAGATTGCAATCAACCAGAGCGGCGTCAAACCCGCCCTGGCGCACATGATCGCAGGCTTCATCAACGCTCGCCGCCACCGCATGGAGCCGGTACCCCAATGCGTCGAGATAATCTTCCAGCATCATCCCGATCATCGCTTCATCCTCGACGATCAAAATGCTCTTGCCTTCAGTCATGTGCGGGGTTCCCCTGTTTTCGATCATCGTCCGCTACCGTATCGCTGCGGGCTTGCCCAGCATAATTGGCGCGATGGCGCATATGCTAATCGGCCAACGATCCTACACCCAGCGCGTCGCGCGCGGCCTCCGCCAACTGGCTGACCGAAAAGGGCTTGGGCAGGAAGGCGACGTTCGGAATGTCGATTGATTTGCGCAGTTGTTCCTCGGCATAGCCGGACATGAACAAGACCGGCAGGTCGGGACGCGCCCGCCGGGCAGCGGCCACCATCGACGGGCCATCCATATTGGGCATCACGACATCCGAGATCAGCAGGTCGATCCGGTCGGTGTTCGCCAGCACTTCCAGCCCCTGTTCGCCGTCATTGGCGGTCAGCACGGTATAGCCCTGCCGCGTCAGCGCGCGTTCCGCGACGGCGCGCACCATATCCTCATCCTCCACCAGCAGGATCGTGCCGGTGCCCCATGTCTCGCTGCGCTTGACCGGCGCCTTGACTGGCGCAACCTCCTGCGCATCGGCCCCGGCATAGACCGGCAGATAGATGACGAAGCTCGCCCCGCGCCCCATCTCCGATTCCGCGAAGATATAGCCGCCCGATTGCTTGACGATGCCATAGACGGTGGAAAGACCAAGGCCGGTGCCCTTGCCCAGTTCCTTGGTGGTGAAGAAGGGTTCAAAAATCTTGGCCAATATGTCGGGCGGTATGCCAAGCCCCGTGTCCGAGACACGCAGCGCGCTATAGTCGCCGGCGGGCAATATCTGCTGGCGCATCTCCCGCACCTTGATCGCGGGCACGGCATAGGTCTGGATATTCAGCGTGCCGCCTTCGGGCATGGCGTCGCGGGCATTGACCGCCAGGTTGACGATCACCTGCTCCATCTGGCCGGGGTCGGCGCGCACCGCGCCAAGATTGCGGCCGTGATTGACCTCCAGCTTCACATTTTCGCCAAGCAGGCGCTTCAAGAGGTTGGACACGTCGGCGACGATGTCGGGCAGTTGCAGGATTTGCGGGCGCAATGTCTGCTGGCGCGAGAAGGCGAGCAATTGCCGGGTCAGGCCCGCCGCCCGGTTGCTGTTCGACTTGATCTGCTGAAGATCGTCATAATCGCTGTCGCCCGGCGCATGACGCATCAGCATCAGGTCGCAATGGCCGATGATCGCGGTCAGGATATTGTTGAAATCATGGGCCACGCCACCCGCCAGCTGGCCGATCGCCTGCATCTTGGTCGCCTGCGCCACCTGCCGCTTGAGCTTGCTCTCCTCGCTATTGTCCTTGAGAGAAAGCAACACCGCCGCTTCGCCCAGGCCGCGCACGCCCGCGAGGCTGAGCGCCACCGGCTCATCGGGCTGGTCGCGCATCCGCACCGCGATGTCGCCCGACATTTGCGGGCCGACGGCAAAGCGGCGCACCGCGTCGGCGACGGCGGCCTGATCTTCCCGCACCACCAGATCGCCGGGATAGCTGGGCGTTTCGCCAGGCTTGAGGCCCACCACCCGCGCAAAGGCGTTGTTGAGGAACAGCACCCGCCCGTCGCGGTCGGCCATGGCAAGACCGAAGGGGAGCAGCGAAAGCAGCGTTTCGATATAGGACAGCGCCGATGTACCGCCCCCGCCGACCGGCTCGTCGATCAGCAGCAGCAGCATCGGGCCGTCCTGCGCTGACCCCTGCGCACCATTGGCCTGGATCGCCCGTTTCAACGGCACCTGGAGCAGACGAAGCGGCAGCCCGCCCTGTTCCTCGCGCGCCAGGAACAATCGCGCCTTGTCATCGACCCGCATATGCGCGGCGAAATCGCGGCCGATGATATTGGCGTCGATCCTTCCCGCCGCGCGCAACAGAAACGCGCCATTGGCGGCGCGGATGCGGCCTTCGCCACCGATCATGACGGCCATCACGCCCGCTTCGCCCAATTGGCGGCCCGCTTCGCCGGTCAGCAGCCGATGGACGTCGTCCAGCGCGCTCGGCTGGCGGACCGGGGTGAAGCGCCAGAGGAGATAATCCTCCGCGCGTCCCGTGCGGGCGATATCAACGTCGAGCCGGAGTGCGCCCTGCGCCACCCCCTCTACCCGTGCATCCCCGTCGCGCCAGGCCGCACGCGCTGCGAGGGATAAGCTGTCGGTTAGCGTCGTTTCGCCCGTAATGCCGGGTGGTGTGGGGTAGCCGGGGAACCATTGCCCGAACAGGTCGCTGGCGCAGACCAGCCGACCGGCTCGATCAGTAACCGCAATCGCTACGTTTGAAGCATCGGCGGCAGCCCGTGCAACGGTCCAGTCAGGCGTGGCCTCACCCGCTACGACATGCGGTGGATAAAGGCGGCGCGCCCAGGCCATCAGCGCTGCGATGACCAAAAGGGTCGCAGCAAATCCGGCCGCAAGCACCACATCCCCGATGACGTAGAAAATAAGCGCGGCCGACAGCAAGGCGGCCAGCAGCAACAGCGGCAGCGCGAGGCGCGAAGATGGCTGCGTCAGCCATGCTTCTCCATCCTTGTTCAGCCGCGCGGCCATGATCGGCCTTCCCCTTGCACCAGCATTGGTTCCCTATCGCCCCGGTTCAGACCGGCGCGATTTCTTCCCTTGCGCTGCTTTCGTGGACCTTGCCAATCCTCAATTTGCGCGCTTGCCACTTGCGGCCCATGCGATGACGCCAGAACCAGTCGGCCAAGACATAGCCGACGATCGCCGCCACCACCGATATGATCGCGAGGCCCAGCAGCATCGCAGGCGCGGCTTCCGACACCAGCCAGGCAGTCCATTGGCCGATCGTCGCATGGTCATCGACCAGCGCCATGAAGCCCGATGCATCGGCGCTGCGGCCCAGCATCCAGTTGCCGATATAGACCGAGAGCCACAGGATCAGCGGCGTCGTCGCGGGGTTGGAGAGGAAGGTCATGGCCGCCGCTACCGGGATATTCGCCCGGAATGGCAGCGCCAGCAGCGCGGCCCCGGCAATCTGAATGCCGGGAATCAGCAGGAAGATGCCGACCAGCAGACCCAAGGCCACCCCGCGCGGCACAGACCGGCGGGTAAAGCGCCAGAGCGAGGGTTCCAGCACCCGATGCGCGACGGGTGCCAGAAACTTGTTATGCTCCAGCGACTCGCGGGTCGGGGCGTTGGCGTGCCACCAGCGGCTGAAGCGATTGTCCATCAGCCCTTGTCCCGCATGATGCGCTGCTGGTCGCGCTTCCAGTCGCGGTCCTTGATCGTCTCGCGCTTGTCGTGGGTCTGCTTGCCCTTGGCCAGCGCCAGTTCGATCTTGGCCCGGCCCTGGCTGTTGAAATAGACCATCAGCGGGACCAGCGTCATGCCCTTGCGCGACACGGCGCTGTGCATTTTTTCGATCTCTCGTTCGTGCAGCAACAGCTTGCGGGGCCGCTTAGGTTCATGATTTTCGCGGTTACCATGGCTATATTCGGGGATGTTGCTGTTGACCAGGAACACCTGATTGCCCTTCACCTCGGCATAGCTTTCGGCGATATTGCCCTCGCCGCCGCGCAGCGCCTTCACCTCGGTCCCTTGCAGGGCGATGCCCGCTTCGAACACGTCCTCGATAAAATAATCGAACCGGGCGCGCCGGTTTTCGGCGACGATCTTCTTCTTGTCGAAAGTGACGGGACGCGGGCGGGCCATAAAATGAATCTAATACCTAATTCTCAACACCCGTTCGGGCTGAACGAAGTCGAAGCCTTCTACTGAGCGGAGCGAAGTGCCTCGCGTTGCTCGGCCGAGCCCTTCGACTTCGCTCAGGGCGAACGGGTAATATGGGGCTTTGTCACTCTTAAACCAGTCCCGCAATCTCCAGCGCGCGATCGACCGCCGACCGGCTCGATTCCGACGGCCAGGTGATCGGCAGGCGGACGTCGCCGGGCATGTCGGGGCGAACGCGCGTGAGCGCATATTTGACCGGGCCAGGTGAAGAATCGCTGAACAGAGCATCATGCAGGGGATAGAGACGATCCTGCAACGCCAAGGCACCATCCCAATCATGCGCGGCGCAGGCTGCCTGGAAATCGGCGCACAGACGCGGCGCGACATTGGCGGTGACGGAAATGCACCCTTTTCCGCCCATGGCGTTGAATCCCAGCGCGGTTTCGTCATTGCCCGACAATTGGCAGAAATCCGGGCGGCAGGCGAGCCGTTGCGCGGTGACGCGGCCGAGATTGCCGGTCGCATCCTTGATGCCCACGATCGTCTGAAATTCCTCCGACAGGCGATGAATCACCGGCACGCCGATGTCGGTAATGGTGCGGCTGGGCACATTATAGAGGATGATAGGCAGGGCGCAGCGTTCGGCCAGATAAGCGAAATGCTGATAGACGCCATCCTGATTGGGCTTGTTATAGTAAGGCGCGACCACCAGCGCAGCATCGGCCCCTGCCCCTTGCGCGGCATACATATGTTCCAGAGCGATGCGCGTGTCGTTGGAGCCGCAGCCTGCGATCACCGGCACGCGGCCTGCCGCCTGATCGACGCAGATCGCGATGACGCGATTATGCTCCTCGACCGTCATGGTTGCGCTTTCGCCGGTCGTGCCGCAGGGTACGAGCGCGCTCGAACCTTCCGCAATCTGCCAGTCGACCAGCGCGCGAAACGCCCCCTCATCCACCCGTCCGTCGCGAAACGGGGTCACCAGAGCCGGAATTGAGCCGGAAAACATGATTTAACTCCTTCAATTCTCCGGGCGGCCGGGGCATGATCGGGCAAGCGGCGCGCTATAGCGCGTCATTCAGGGCCTGATAAGGATGCAATTGCGATTATGTCCAGCATGTCGACGCCCCCTCCTGTCGAAAGTACCCTGATTCGCATGCCTCTTATTGCCCTTTTGCTGTTTACCGCCGGTGCCAGCGCACAGACCGACGGACAGCCCTCCGCGCCATCGCCCTTCCCGCCCGGCGCGGTGGTCCAGCCGCTCCCGAAGGGCGACAGCGGCCCCAGCCCCTGGAATCAGGTCGCCAGCCGCGTCGGCCAACCGAGCGACAGCGCGATCACCGCGACGATCAGCCAGTGGCGCGCGCTCCAGCAGAGCGATGGGCTTGGCTTTTCCGCCTATGCCGGCTTTATCACGACCCACCCTGGCTGGCCGGGCGAGGACCGGATGCGGCGGCTGGCGGAAACAGGGATCAATCCCGACAGCTATGATCCACGCCAGGTCACGGCCTTCTTCGCGCGCTTCCCGGCGCGCACGGGGGTTGGCCATGCCCGCAATGCCACAGCGCTGATGCAGGTCGGCCGGATGGACGAAGCGCGGGTCGCGGCGCGCAATGCCTGGATTGGCGGATCGCTCAGCGCCGCCGACGAAGCCCGGCTCCTCTCCCTGTTCGGCACCGGCCTGTCCGCCGCCGATCATGATCAACGCGCCGACAAATTGCTCTGGGGCAATGACGTCAGCGGCGCGGAGCGGATATTGGCCTATGTCAGCCCTGCCCGCCGCCCTATCTATCAGGCGCGCATCGCCTTTCGCCGCAAGAGCAATGACGCGGCCATGCTGATGCAGGCAGCCGAACCCATTGGTGCCAGCGATGCGGGCTTCGTCGCCGACAAGGCGGTCTGGCTGCGCGATACGGGCAATTGGGTGGCGGCGCGCCAATATCTGGCAAACCGCGCGCCCCTGACCTATCGGCCCACCGACGCCGAGAAATTCTATGAAGCGCTGTTGGGGCAGGCGCGTGCCGCCGCCAATGATAGCCAATGGAGTTTCGCCTATGGCATCGCCAGCAAGATTGACGACGCCGTGCCATCTGGCAGCGATGTCAGCGACATGGCGCTTGGCGTGCGCGACGATTATACCAGCCTTGCCTGGCTGGCGGGCACGACGGCCTTCTACAATCTCAATCGCCCCACCGACGCGATGACGATGTTCCGCCGCTATGCCGAAGCCGCCAAATCGCCGCAGACCAAATCGAAGGGCTATTATTGGGCCGGCCGCGCCGCGCTCCAGGCGGGCGATGCCGCGACGGCCAACAATTATTTCGGTCAGGCTGGTATCTATCCCGATCAATTTTACGGGCAATTGTCGCTTGAACGACTGGGTCGTCCAATTCCGCCGCCACCCGCCGCAGAACGGCCGGTGCAGATTTCCGCCGCTGATCGCGCTGCTTTTGAAGCTCGCTCCGTGGTCCGCGCGGTCAAGGCGCTGGGTCAGATGGGCTATTGGCAGGATCAGGGACTCTTTGCCCGCGCTATTGCCAATAATGCCGACAATGATGTCGATCATATTCTCGCGGGACAGCTCGCCGATGCGATCGGTCGCCCCGACATGAGCGTCATGGTCGGTCGCCGCGCGGTATCGAGCGGCCTGACAGGCTATGGCGCGACCGCCTTCCCGCGCGTGCCCGTGCCGGCGCAAGCGCAGCATAGCTGGACCATGATCCACGCCATCGCGCGGCAGGAGAGCCAGTTCGACAAGCAGATCGTCAGTCATGCGGGCGCGCGCGGCCTGATGCAATTGATGCCGGGCACGGCGCGCGAGCAGGCTGGCAAGATGGGCATGGGGTACGACCCCGCTTCGCTCAACGACCCCAGCTATAATATCATGCTGGGATCAGGCTATTTTCAGCGAATGCTCGATTATTATGGCGGCTCCTACCCTTTGGCGGTCGCTGCCTATAATGCCGGTCCTGGCAATGTGAACAAATGGGTTCGCGCCAATGGCGACCCCCGTATGCCGGGGGCCGACATGCTCCGCTGGATCGAGCAGATTCCGATTTTCGAGACCCGCAATTATGTGCAGCGGGTGCTGGAAAATGCCGTGGTCTATGAAGCGATGAACCCGGAACGGGCGCGGTTCCGCGGCACGAGCGCGGTGCTGAGCCGCTATCTCGGCAAGCAGACGCCAGGGTGATTTTGGTTCACGCGGAGGCGCGGAGACGCGGAGAAGAATAGGCGGCCTTCTCCTTTCTTCTCCACGTCTCCGCGCCTCCGCGCGAACAAAATTGATTAAAGCCCGTGACACGCGATAGGGTCATCCGATGACCACCCCCTATCCCAATTACATCTCGCCCGAAGGCTTTGCGAAACTGCGGGCCGAATATGACCATCTGCTGGGCGTCGAGCGCCCGGCGGTGGTCGAGGTGGTGAGTTGGGCGGCGGGTAATGGCGACCGTAGCGAAAATGGCGACTATCTCTACGGCCGCAAGCGGATGCGCGAGATTGACGGGCAGTTGAAGCGCCTGTCGAAGAAGATGAAGGATGCCAAGGTCGTCGATGCGCGGCAGCAGCCCGACCAGAACCGCGTCTATTTCGGCGCGACCGTCACCATCGCCGACGAGGATGACGCCCATCGCACCGTCACGCTGGTCGGCAATGACGAAACCGATGTCGATGCAGGCCGCATCGGCTGGTCCTCCCCCATCGCCCGCGCCCTGCGCGGCGCCGCTATAGGCGACGTGCGCCGCGTCATACTGCCATCGGGCGAAAAGGAATATGAGGTAATGGCGATCCGCTATCCGGGGTAAATTCGCTTTCGCCTGTTTACCCGCAACGCACAAAAAAGGGGCCGATTGCGGCCCCTTTTTCTTATCTCATTTGGCTTTGGCGGTCAGTTGCCCGGCATCGGCTGGGGCGCTGCACCCGGCGCGCTACCCTGCTGTTGCTGCATCATCTGCTGCATCTGCATGATTTCGGCGCGGGACTTGAAGTCGTGCAGTTCGACGTCAAACATCAGCACGGACCCGGCCGGGATCGGGCCAGCGGCCTGATCGCCATAGCCCAGTTCTGCCGGAATCCACAGACGGTATTTGCCGCCCTTCTTCATCTTCTGCAGGCCTTCCGAGAAGCCTGGCACGACGCCATCGACCGGCATGGGCGCCTGCGGATTCTCGTCAAAGACGGTGCCGTCGAGCAAAGTGCCCTTATAGCCCACAAGCGCCACGTCGGCGGTGGTCGGGCTGGGGCCAGTGCCTTCGCTCAGCACCTTATACTGCAGGCCCGATTCGGTCGTCACCACACCATCGGCCTTGGCATTATCCGACAGGAAGGCGGCAGGAGAGGCGGGCACATGCTGCTGGCCTGCCCAGGCGAGACCACCCGCCGCAAGAGCAACCGCAGCGATACCGATCCAGAGGCGCGTAAGCGACCCCTTGGCGATGGAACGAAGGGGAACAGCCGTCGTGGACATGGCAACAAGTCTCGCAATTAGGGGCGGGATAGCAGCAGGAAAACGGGACGGCCCATGCCGCCCCGAACGGCGCTTACTTCGCGCCGTCGCGTTCGGCGCGCTTGCGGTCCATCTTGCGAGCGCGACGGACGGCAGCGGCCTTTTCACGGGCACGCTTTTCCGAAGGCTTCTCGTAGTGACGACGCAGCTTCATTTCGCGATACACGCCTTCACGCTGCAGCTTCTTCTTGAGCGCGCGGAGGGCCTGGTCGACATTATTGTCGCGAACGATGATCTGCATAAGTCCGTCTATCTCCAATCGAAAACGAGCGGTTCGCCGGGATTCTATGATCCGTCCCGACAGCCCGACCGAATAGCAAAGCCAATGAGTCGTCGCAGGTCACCCTACGCCGTGTGGAGCGCGCCCTACCAGTAGAGTCGCGGCACATCAACCCTTAAGCATGCAGAGTCTCGACTCCCGTGCCGGAAAGGTCGATGGTGTGGGGCAAGACTATAAGAGAGGATCGCCCATGGCCAGCGCCGCAAAACGCACCGACATGTCCCCCGCCGAATGGGAAGCGCGCCAGCAGCTTGCCGCCTGCTACCGCATTTTCGAGCATATGGGCTGGTCGGAACTGATCTACAATCACATCACCCTGCGCGTGCCGGGGGAGGATCATGCTTTCCTGATCAACCCGTTCGGCCTTGGTTATGCGGAGGTCTGCGCATCCAATCTGGTCAAAATCGACATCAATGGCACGGTGCTGGACGGCAGTCCCTACCCGGTCAATCGCGCGGGCTTCACCCAGCATAGCGTGTTCCACCGCTATCTGCCCGACGCCCATTGCATCATTCATACCCACACAACGGCGGGGATGGCGGTCAGCGCGACCCGCGAAGGGCTGCGGCCGATCAGCTTCTACGCCGCCGCCTTCACCGGACAGATCGCCTATCATGATTTCGAAGGCATCACGATTCGCCCCGAAGAGGGCGAGCGGCTGGTCGCCAATCTGGGGACCAAGCGCGTCATGATGCTGCGCAACCATGGCACGTTGGTCATGGCCTCCACCCTGCCCGAAGCCTTTTTGAAACATTGGTCGCTCCAGCGCGCATGCGAGATCCAGGTGGCGGCGGGTGCGGCCGGGACACCCATGGAGATCGCACCGGAGGTGATCGCGGTGCATCAGCGCGACCTGTCGGGGATTCAATTGCCGGTGGGGCCGGGCGTGCCCGATTTTCAGGCGATGGTGCGGGTGATCGACCGGATCGACAAAAGCTGGCGCGAGTGATTCGGCTGGGTTTAGCCTGACCGCTTGAACAGCCAGCCGATGCTTGATCCGCCCGGCAGCGCTTCGCTGGTTACCACCAACTGGCGCGTCGGATGGGGGCGGCCGTCAGCATCGACCCACAGGCTTTCCTCGACACTCAGTACGCCGGTGCCGGTCCGGAACTGCCAGAGCGCGCCCATATCGACGCGGAGCAGCGCGCCCTGATTGTCGGCGGTCAGCGTCGGTTCGACGCCGGGTGCCAGGTGGAAGCGCAGCATGACGGGCAGTTTCGATGGCTTGCGCCGCCGTTCGGCCGGGGTCAGCATATCCTCGCCCCGTATTTCCTTGCCGTCGCCACTGACCAGCAGCAAGCGGCGATGGATATAGCCCAGCCGCCGGACATAGCCATCATGCGACAGATCGACCCGGCTGCCATTGTCCAGCTCCTGCCGGTTCAATTCCACCTCGGTCACGCCCTTGCCCAGCGTGCCGTCGGGCAAGAGCGCAGTGCTGTTGCAATCGTCGAGGACCAGCGTGCTGTGCGCGGCGGTGGTGCGCAGCCCTTGCGCGAGGTCAGCGGGAATCCACGCCCCCTCCAGCCCGGCACCGCCGCAATTGACGACCAGCCGATGAGGGCCGTCGCTTATTTCGATCGCGCCGGTCGATGCGCAGCCGGCTTCGGCGAGCCGGGCGACCGGCGGCGGGGCGGCATCGACCTGCACCACGGTCGCGCCTGCCGCGATCCGCTGATACCCCCAGTCACGCGCCTGCCGCAGCGGGCGGCTGCGCACCCGGCTGGCCTGCACCACGGCGTTGACGGTCGCCGGAGCGATTGCGCCCGATCCCTGCCAGCTACCCAGCCCGCCATCGCCATGGATGAGGCCAAGCAGCGCCGGGACCGCGCGGCCCAGGCCTTCGTCCAGAAAAGCAGGTGCCGTTTCGCGGCGGACGTCATAGACCGCGCGCAGCATGGCGAGCGCCATCACCGCTTCGACCTGCGCCAAGGGCGAGCGCGACACGATGCCGCCATCGGGATGGAAGCTGCTCTCGATCGCGCGCTTAAGGCCCGCCTCCCCGAAAATCTTGCGCGACGCGCCGCCGGGGATCAGCATCGAGGCCGCCACGATCGCGCTCCAGGCGACGATGCGCGGCAGGCCCATCGGGGCTTTATCGGCAATGCGGTCGAGATGCCGGGCCGTTCGGGCAATGCAGTTAAGGACCAGCGAGCGATAGACGAGGTCGCTCGATGACAGGATCAACGGTGCATGGGCGGTCCAGAATAGCAGCCGCCAGCCCGCATTGTCCGCGCGCCAGGCGGGTTCGCTCGGCGTTTCGGCATGGGCGGCCAGCCAGCGCCGCATCACCCCTTCGGCGATCGGCGCGGCCTGCTCGCGCGTTGCCGCGCTGGCGAGGTCACGCAGCCAGCGGAAACTGTGGATATGGTCGGCAAAGGCCGGGCCGAGGTCGAGCCGGGCAAAGTCGACCGTGTCGATGATCTGCTTGCGGCCCCGGAACAGGAAATAGCCCGCCCGCAACGCCTGCCCCGCCCGCGCATCGCCGGGGATGTCGTCGTCGGGCACGGCGAGCAGCTTGAGCGGATATTTGCCGCGCAGCTTGCGGCCGTGGATCGGCGTCTTCCAACTGAGCAGGTAGAAATGATTGGCGATCCGCTGCGCCAGCGACAGCCCCTTGTCATCCGCGACGCGGATGAGGCGCTTGCCCTGTTCTATTCCATCGTCCGTGGCCACGGGATCGGCCGGTTGCCCGGTGGAAGCGGGGGAGATGCGCCGCGCGTCGTTCACCCGCCCCGCAGCTTCCGAATATTGTCGGCATAGGCGTCCGGCCCGCCCCGGAAGGTGGCGGTGCCCGCGACCAGCACGTCGGCCCCGGCCGCGATCGCCATCGGCGCGGTGGTGAGGTCGATGCCGCCATCGACCTGCAAGCGGATGTCGCGGCCCGACTTGTCGATCATCTTGCGGATCGCCTCGATCTTGCGCAACTGGTTCATGATGAAGCTCTGTCCGCCAAACCCCGGATTGACGCTCATCACCAGGATGAGGTCGACATCGTCGATCAGATAATCGAGCATCTTGGCAGGCGTACCGGGGTTCAGAACCACGCCCGCCTGCACGCCCAGCGACTTGATATGCTGGATCGAGCGATGGATATGCGGCCCGGCTTCGGGATGGACGGTGATGATGTCCGCACCGGCCTGCGCGAAGGCGTCGAGATACTGATCGACCGGCGAGATCATCAAGTGGACGTCGAATGGCTTGGCGCTGTGCGGGCGCAGTGCCTTCACGACGGCAGGGCCGATCGTGATGTTGGGCACGAAATGCCCATCCATGACGTCGATATGCACCCAGTCGCAGCCCGCAGCATCAATGGCGCGGACCTCCTCGCCCAGGCGGGCGAAGTCGGCGGAAAGGATGGACGGAGAGATGAGAATGGGTCGGGTCATTAACCGTTTGCCTTAGCTACGGCTTGGACTCAGGGCAACGGGGATTTGGCGATGAAACGATAAGTTTGTGCGGTGCGCCTAGAGCATCACAAAGACGGTCGGGTCGAGGCGGCGCGAGCAAGGTGCGCCGGGCGGCAGCAATTGCTTGACGCCGTGCAGGGCGGTCACCTCGCCCGCCTGATCCAGCAGGGGCGCGGCGATCAGGCGCAGGGCGCACTGGCCCATGCCGTCGGCCTGGTGGATGTCGACGTCGAGGGTGAAACCGCGCTTGTGGCGGATAGCGTAGCTGCGCAATCGCTCCATCGCCTCTCGCGATTCCGAGGCGTACAGCGATACGGACAAGGTTCGCGGTACGACGCTATGCCGTTCCAGCCCGAACATGTCATAGACGCCCGCTGTCCAGCTCAGCGTTTCGTTCGCCAGGTCGCAGTGCCACAGGCCGAGGCCCCGTTCCGCCAGGGCGACGTCGTTGCGCGCCAGCGACGGGTCGAGCGCGACCGGTGCCAGATAGTCATGCAGATGGAATAGCGGCCAGCTATGATGCAGGGGCAGAGGCTCCATCGGTCTCATCATGCGCCTTTCCGTCGGGACTATGTCCGTCTTAAGCCCTTCTTGGTTAAGGCTTAGTTTGCCGCCCTGGCAAGCCGTACAATGAAAAATCCGTCCGCGCCGCCGCGATCGGACAGCGTATCGGGCAAGGTGCGCAGCCAGCCGCCCGGCGTCGGGACAAAGCCGTCGGGCAATTCGCCGGGCTGCACCGGGTGGATCGCGAAATCGGGTCGTGCGGCGAGGAAACGAGCGATCTGATCTTCCCCCTCCGCCTGTTCCAGCGAGCAGGTGGCGTAGATGATGCACCCGCCCAGCTTCACCCAATCGGCGGCGCGGGCGAGCAGGTCGCCCTGCAACGTCGCCAACTCCTCGATCTGGCGTGCGCCGATGCGGTGCAGCACGTCGGGATGGCGGCGATAGATGCCGGTCGCGGTGCAAGGCGCGTCGAGCAGGATCGCATCGACCGGCGCGTCGGGCTGCCAAGTGCGCAGATCGGCCTGGGCAACCTGGGCGGTGAGACCGGTGCGCGTGAGGTTTTCGGTCAGTCTTTCCAGCCGCTTGGCGGACTGGTCGAGCGCGGTGACATGCCAGCCCGCCGCCGCCAGTTGCATCGTCTTGCCGCCCGGTGCGGCGCACAGGTCGAGCGCGCTGCGCCCTGCCCCTTGCCCCAGCAACCGCGCCGCGCAGGAGGCGGCGATGTCCTGCACCCACCAGGCTCCCTCGGCAAAGCCGGGCAGGTCGGGAATAGGGACGCCATCGGGCAAGCGGACATGACCTGGCGCGAAGCTGGTGCCGCCCAATTCTTCGGTCCAGCGGGCGGTTTCCGCCGCGTCGCGGAGGCTGATGTCCACCGGCGGTCGGATAGCATAGGCGCGGGCCGCTGCCTCGACCATCGCTGCGCCCCATTGCGCGTCCCAGCGGGCGGCGACCTCGACGGGTAGCGTGGGGGGCACGGGCAGCGTCGGCGCAGCGCGGGTCACAGTGCCGAACACGCCATGGACCAGCTTGCGCGGCCCGCCATCGACCAGCGGCAACGCGGTGGCGATCGCGGCATGGGGCGGCGTGTCGAGCGCCAGCGTCTGGACGAGGGCAATGCGCAGCACCATCCGCGCCTTGGCATCGGGCGGCAAAACCTGCTGCGTCGCGCCGTCGATCAGCGCGTCGAGATCGGGCAGATGGCGCAGCGTTTCGGCGGCGATGGCATGGACCAAGGCGCGATCAGCGGGCGGCAATCCCTGCGCCGCGCCGTGCAGCGCCAGTTCGAGCGGATCGCCCCGCCGCAGCACGGCATCGAGCAGCCGGAGCGCGGCGCGGCGGGCGGGAAGACCGGGGACGGTGTCGGGATGGGGTTGTGATTTACGGACCATGGATGGTCCCTAGGCGGAAACGTCCGAAAAGACACGCCTGATTGGCGAGGACTAATCCCGCCCGTGCGGATCAAGGGCGCTGCGGCGGCGCGGACGCGCGGCGACGGGCGAGAGGGCCGAAGCGCGCGATGGCGTGCGAAGTGCCGGGGCACCCATTTGCGCGGCTATATCCTCCAGTGCGGCAATGCGCTTTTCCGTCGCGGGGTGGGTGGAGAAAAGTTCGCTGACATGGGTGGGCACGATATAGAGCTGCGCCGCCGCCGGATTGCGCTGCGCCACGGGGTTGGGGATGCGCTCGGCCTGGCCTGCAATCTTGGCGAGGGCGGAGGCGAGCGCACGGGGATTGCCGCTGATTTTAGCGCCGCCTTCGTCCGCGCCATATTCGCGGTGACGGCTGATCGCCATCTGCACGATCATCGCGGCAAAGGGCGCGACGATCACGGCCAGGATGGTGGCGATCATATTGCCATGGCCATTCTGATTGTCGCCGCTGCGGAAGAAGAGGCCGAAATTGGCCAACATCGAAATGGCACCCGCGATCGTCGCCACCATCGTCATGATCAAGGTGTCGCGATTTTGCACATGCGCCAGTTCATGCGCCATGACGCCCGCCACTTCGTCGCGGTTCAGCATCGCCAGCAGGCCGGTGGTTGCGGCGACAGCGGCATGATCGGGATCGCGCCCGGTGGCGAAGGCATTGGGCGCTGGCTGGTCGATCAGATAGACGCGCGGCATCGGCAATCCGGCCCGCTGCGCCAGATCACGCACCAGTCCGTAAAATTCCGGCGCGCTATTGGCGTCCACTTCGCGGGCATTGTGCATCGACAGCACGATCTTGTCGGCGTTCCAGAAAGTGACAAGGTTCATGCCCGCCGCCACCATCAGCGCGATAATCGCCCCGCCGCTGCCGCCCAGCGTATAACCAAGCCCCATGAACAGCGCCGTCAGCGCCGCCAGCAACATGGTGGTCTTCAACCCATTCACTTGCACTTACCTCCGTTGCAACCCAGATAGATCACAGCAGATAAATATGGGGTTGCTCCTGGCGCTCCGCAATCGAAAGGCCGCGTCATCATGGGAAGTTTCAACGGCAAGCGCCCGGCGCATGTGCAGGCTCCAGCGCATCTGTCCAAAAGCCCGCCGGTGCCCCAGCCCGACCCGATCGACGCCCCGACGAGGCACACCGAGGAGATGAGCCCGGTGCGCTATGGCGATTGGGAGCGGAAGGGAATTGCGATTGATTTTTAGGACTTAGCGCCCCCTTCCTCCGCTCGCCGCCCTTTTTGCACGGCTGCCGCCAGGCCGTGTTATGCGCACGAGCGGACACCGATCGCCCTATGGCCTTTTGTTCCTGGCCCTGCGCAGGATTTGGACAAAGGAGTATGGGGCGTGGGATTGCAGCTAGTTTCCGATATGACGATGAAGCCGGTTTCCGATTATGCGCCGCAGGACGCGGCGCTGCTCTGTGCGGTGGGGCGACTGGTCTGCGCCTGGACGATGCTGGAACAAAGCCTGGAGGCCAAGATCGGCCTGTTGCGCGAAGCGATGGGCGATATCCGCACGGTGGGCGCGCGCACCCGGCCGAGCATGGCCAAGCTGATGACCGAATTGCGCACCATGGTCGCGATGCGCGACCGGCGCAACGCCAGCGCCTTGACCGAAATTTCCGCAATCGAGCGCGACATGCAGCGGATCGACCGTTTCCGCGCGCTCATCATCAATGGTTTCCAGCAACCGGCCGAGGACGGCTTTACCTGTCGCGACGGGCGCAATACCCAGATTCATGTCTCGCTCGACCAGCTCGAAATCGAGATCGCCTCGCTCGACCAGATCGCACAGCGGCTTTTGGCGGTATAATATTCGCACTGCGTGAACATCGCTTTCCCGAACATGATATGTCGCGGTCGTAACGCTTGACCTTTGCGGCGAGGATGGCGATGCCTTGCTCCACCCCGCCTCACAGCGAGAATGGAGTAGCATGTCCAACAAACCTATCCGCAAGGCCATTTTCCCCGTTGCGGGGCTTGGCACCCGCTTCCTTCCTGCGACCAAGGCCGTGCCCAAAGAATTGCTGCCGGTCGTTGATCGCCCGCTGATCCAATATGCCGTTGACGAAGCGATCGAGGCCGGGATCGAGCAGATGATCTTCGTAACCGGGCGTGGCAAAGGGGCGATCGAGGATTATTTCGACATCGCCTATGAGACAGAGGCGACCCAGCGCGAGCGCGGCAAGGATCTGTCGGCGCTAGACGGGACGCGGTTGCTGCCGGGCAATGCCGTGTTTCTGCGCCAGCAGGAGCCGCTGGGTCTGGGCCACGCCATCTGGTGCGCGCGCGACATTATCGGCGACGAACCCTTCGCCATCCTGCTGCCCGACGAGTTCATGAAGGGCGCGCCGGGGCATGGCTGCATGAAGCAGATGGTCGATGCCTATGAACAGGTCGGCGGCAATCTGGTCTGCGCGCTCGAAATTCCGATGGAGCAGACACCCAGCTATGGCGTGATCGATCCTGGCGCGCGTGACGGCGTATTGACTGAAGTAAAGGGGCTGGTCGAAAAGCCTGCGCTCGGCACCGCCCCCTCCAATCTCATCCTGCCCGGCCGCTATATCCTCCAACCCGAAGTGATGAAGATCCTCGAAACGCAGGAAAAGGGTGCGGGTGGCGAAATCCAACTGACCGACGCCATGGCCTCGCTGATCGGGCAGCAGCCGTTCCATGGCGTGACCTTTGACGGCCGCCGGTTCGATTGCGGGTCGAAGGCCGGCTATGTCGAGGCCAATCTGGTGCTGGCCCTGGAGCGTGAGGATATGGGCGCGCATATCCGCGCTTTTGCTGCGGCCGAATTGGCGCGCGGCTAAAAAGAGATCATCCTCCCCCTGTGGGGGAGGTGGCTGGCGAAGCCAGACGGAGGGGTGTCGCCGTCTCGATAGGGTTACACCCCTCCGTCAGGGCTGCGCCCTGCCACCTCCCCTTCCAGGGGAGGATTTTTTGCGCTGGTCAGAACGGCACTTCGTCGTCCAGGTCATTGTCGAAATTGGGGCTACCCGCACCGCCACGGCTGCCGCCGGCTGCGCCACCCGAAGCCCGGCCGCCACCAAAGCCACCGCCCTGGCTACCGCCAAAGTCATCGGCATCGCCGCCGCCATAGCCGCTCGATCCGCCGCCCCAGTCGCTGACGCCCTGCTGCGCGCGACCACCGCCGCCACCGCCATAGCCACCACCCTGACCGCCGCCGCCCGGCGCGCCGTCCAGCATGGTGAGGACCGAGCCGAGCCCCTGCAACACGACTTCGGTCGAATAGCGGTCGTTACCCGACTGGTCCTGCCATTTGCGGGTACGCAGCTGACCCTCGATATAGACCTTGCTGCCCTTGCGTAGGAAGCGTTCGGCGACGCCGACCAGACCTTCGGAGAAGATCGCGACCGTATGCCATTCGGTACGCTCCTTCTTCTCGCCGGTCATCCGGTCCTTCCAGCTTTCGGATGTGGCGATGCGCAGGTTGCACACCTTGCCGCCATTCTGGAAGCTCTTGACCTCCGGGTCCGCGCCCAGATTGCCGACCAGAATGACCTTGTTGACAGACCCTGCCATGATTCCTCCGAATGCCTTGAAAGCGGCCCCTTATAGTCCCGCTGCGGTCGCCGTCCAGTAAGTGACGCCCGCCGCGACATAGGCGAGCGCAAACAGATAGCCGACCATGAACATGGGCCATTTCCAGCCATTGGTTTCCCGCCGCGTGACAGCGATCGTCGAAATACATTGCGGCGCGAAGATGAACCAGGCGAGGAAGGCGAGCGCGGTGGGCAGCGGCCACTGGTCCTTGAGCCGGTCGCCCAGGCTTTTTTCCAGCAGTGCCTCGTCATCGCCCGCGTCGATCGAATAGACGGTGGCGAGGGCCGACACCGCCACTTCGCGCGCCGCCATGGCCGGGATCAGCGCCAGCGAAATGTCGCGGTTGAAGCCGATCGGTTCCAGCACCACCGTCAGGCCGCTGGCGATGCGCCCGGCGATCGAATGATCGACCTGGCTGACCGCGCTGCCGTCCGGCACTTTGGGGAAGGACAGCAGCAGCCACAGGATCACGGTGGAAGCGAAGATGATCGTGCCGGCGCGCTTGAGGAAGGTCATGGCCCGCTGCCACAGGCCAAGCAGAATGTCCTGCGCGCGCGGCCATTGATATTTGGGCATTTCCATCAGGAAGCCGCCGCTTGCGCCCTTGGTCACCGTCATGCGCAGGATCAGCGCCACCAGCATCGCGCCAACGATGCCCGCGACATAGAGGCAGAAGAGGACGAAGCCCTGCAACCCCACGCCCGGCAGCACGTCGCGCGCGGGGATGAAGGCGCCGATGATGACGGCATAGACCGGCAGGCGTGCCGAACAGGTCATCAGCGGCGCGATGAGGATGGTCGTCAGTCGATCGCGCGGATCGGCGATCGTCCGCGTCGCCATGATGCCGGGAATCGCGCAGGCGAAGGAGGACAGCAGGGGAATGAACGCGCGGCCTGACAGGCCGACCCTGGCCATGATGCCATCCATCAGGAAGGCGGCGCGGACCATATAGCCGGTCGCCTCCAGCATGAGGATGAAGAAGAAGAGGATCAGAATCTGCGGCAGGAACACCACCACGGAACCGACGCCGTTGATGACGCCATCGACGAGGAAGGAGCGGATGATGCCATCGGGCAGCGTGTCGCGCACGGTGCTGGCGGCGGCTTCGGCCACCCCCTCGATCATCGCGATTGGCGCTTCGGACCAGGCATAGACCGCCTGGAACATGACGAACAGCAGGCCAAGCAACAGCAACAGGCCAAAGACGGGATGCAGCGCGACCCGGTCGACCGCTGCCGTCAGGCGGCGCGAGGGGGTTTCGCGCACGATCCCGGCGCGGGCGATGCGCCGCGCTTCGGCGCGCAGGGCGTCGAAATCGCGGTCGGGCGCGGCGGCGCGCACCGCGCGGCCTTCGCCCAGCATCTCGCCCAGCGCCTCACGAAGATGATCGAGGCCGCGCTTGCGCACCGCGACGGTGGCGATCACCGGCACGCCCAACTCGCGCGAGAGGGTCTCGGCGTCCAGTTCCAGCCCGTCGCGGGTGGCGAGATCGACCATGTTCAGCGCCACGATCGTCGGCAGGCCAAGCGCGATCAGTTCCAGCGCGAACCGCAGATGATTGTCGAGATTGGCGGCATCGACCACGATCACCAGCGCGTCGGGGCGTTTTTCACCCACCTGCTTGCCCATCACGACATCGCGGGTCACCTGCTCGTCGGGGCTGCCGGGATCGAGGCTGTAGGTGCCGGGAAGGTCGACCAGTTCGATCGGGCGGCCATCGCTCAGCGACAGGCGACCCGCCTTGCGCTCGACGGTGACGCCGGGATAATTGCCGAGCTTCTGCCGCGCGCCGGTCAGCGCGTTGAACAGGGCGCTCTTGCCCGCATTGGGATTGCCGACCAGCGCGACCAGCGGCAGCGCGCTCATGCGGCGCGGTCCTGATCGAGGCTGTCAGGACCGGTGCGGACCGTGACGGCGGCGGCATGACTGCGGCGCATGGCGATGGTCATGCGGCCGACCTTGCAGGCGATCGGCCCGCGTCCGAAAATGCCGCCCCGGTGCAGCGCCTCGACGCTCGCGCCCTCGCACAGGCCGAATTCGCGCAGGCGCTGGCCTTCGGAAGGCGACAAAGCGGACCAGTCGATCAGATCAACATAAGCGGGCTGGCGCAGCGGCAGGTCGGTCAGGCGCACGGCAAGGGATACTCTCAGCATGATTGCTGCGAGTGACTATCAATACCGATTGGGAAAGGCCAGCGCGAATCGCGTCTGTCTCAGATCGCGGGGTAGCGCAGCCGCCCGACGAAACGCGCGAGGCTCAGCCGCTCGCCACCGCCGACACCCTTGATCTTCGCCTTGAGCTTTTCAAAGCGCATCACGCCTTCGATCCGCCGGGCAAGGAAAGCGCGGCTGTCGGCATGGCCTTCGCTGGCGTCATCGACGAACACCAGCAGCGTGGCGGCATAGACGCCGGCGAGCGTCATCCGCTTGGTATAATGGGCCAGGTCCGTGCTGGTATCGCCCGCTGCGCGCCACATGGCATCGGCGGCGCGCCAGCCCAACCGGGCGGCCCGCGCAGTGTTGGTCGGCATGGCAAGGATCGCCAAGGCCCGGCGCAGTGCCTCGCGATCGGGTGCCACTAGCGCCAATCGCGCTTCGACCAGCGCGATGATCTTTTTGCGGATCGACAGGGCATCCAGCGTTTCGGGCGGCAGCGCATCAAGCATGGCCGCGTCGATGCTGGCGAACCAGGCGTCGATCATGTCGACCGGGCCATCGGCGAAGGCGAGCGCGGCGATATCCGCATCCACGCCTTTTTCCGCCGCCGCCATCACCACGGCTTCCTTGCGCCATCCGTCGAAGGCGGCGTGGCGGGCCAGTACGGGGGCGAGAAGATCGCGGATTTCGTCGAGGGTCATGTCCTGGGTCATGACCCCAATCTAGGAGCGGGTGGGCAGTCGCACAAGCACCAGCGCCGCCCCAACCGCAACCGTTCCGATCATGTCGGTGATGCTGAGCCATTCGCCGAACATCAGCCAGCCCAGCAGCACCGAGACCGCGGGTTGCAGCAACAGGCTCAACCCCAATATCAGCGGCGAAAACCAGCCGATCGCATAGGTGAGCAGCCCCTGCCCGATCAACTGGCTCGACAAAGCCAGGATCAGCAGCGGGGTCCAGTTGCCGGGCATGATCCGTTCGCCCAGCCACAGGGCGCAGAGCAACAAGGTCGGCGCGCTGGCGACACTCGACACCGCCAGCACCGACCAACTGTCGAGGCGGCCCCGCGCGCGCTGGATGATGAGGATATAGGCGGTGTAGAGAATGCCCGCGAGCAGGCAGAGCAGGTCGCCGCGCAGATTGACCGGCGACAGGTCGTAGCTGCCCCCCATCAATATCAGCGCGCCCCCACCCGCCAGTAGCAGCGCGATCGCCTGGATTCGCGTCGGGCGCTGGCGCAGCACCAGCAGCGCCCAGGCGGGGAGCAGCAGCGCGCTCATATTGCCGAAGAGCGTGGCATTGGCGACCTTGGTATGGATGATGCCCAGATGCCAGGCCGCGAGGTCGCCCGCGAACACCACGCCCGCCAGCAGCATGACACCCCATTCGCGCCGGGTGGGCGGTGTGCGTGTGAGCCGCGGGATCGCCAGCAGCAGCAAGACCGGTAGCGCCAACGTCAACCGCCAGAAGGCCGCCGCAACTGGCCCGACATCGGCCAGCCGCACCAGGACCGGGCCGAGCGACAACATGATGTTGGCCAGGATCAGCGCCGGAAAGGCGAGGCGCGGTATGTCCATGGGGGTTGCGGGGGTTGAACTGGGCATCGCGGCTCCCTAGCTGGCTTTGGCACCCAAGTCCCGTTGCAAATTGCAACCTTGAAAGTTCGGGAGATTCCATGACCAGCCTGTTCGACCCTATCCAGATCGGCACGATTAAAGCACCTAATCGCATCCTCATGGCGCCGCTGACCCGTGGCCGCGCGACCCGCGACCATGTGCCCACCCCGATCATGGTGGACTATTATCGCCAGCGCGCTGGCGCGGGCCTGATCATCAGCGAGGCGACCGGCGTTTCGCGCCAGGGGCTTGGCTGGCCCTATGCGCCTGGCCTCTGGTCCGATGAGCAGGTCACCGCTTGGCAACCCGTGACGCAGGCCGTGCATGATGCCGGCGGGCGGATCATCGCCCAGCTATGGCATATGGGGCGGCAGGTTCATTCGAGCGTCACTGGCGAACAGCCGGTATCGTCCAGCGCCACCGCGACGGCGGGCGATGCCCACACCTATGAGGGCAAGAAGCCGTTCGAAACCGCCCGGCCGCTGGCGATCGAGGAGATTCCCGCGCTGATCGAAACCTATGTCCGGGCGGCGCATAATGCCATTCGCGCCGGGTTCGACGGGGTGCAGATCCACGCCGCCAATGGCTATCTGATCGACCAGTTCCTGCGCGACAATGCCAATTTCCGCGACGATGATTATGGTGGCAGCGTCGAAAACCGCGTTCGCCTGCTGCGCGAAGTCACGCAGGCAGTGGTCGATGCGATCGGCGCGGACAAGGTGTCGGTGCGTCTGTCGCCCAATGGTGACAGCCAGGGCGTGGACGATAGCGATCCCGCTACGCTGTTCGCCCATGCCGCCGACGTGCTGAACGCGATCGGCATCGCCTCGCTCGAACTGCGCGAGCCGGGTCCGAACGGCACCTTCGGCGCAACCGACGTGCCACGCCAGTCGCCGCTGATCCGCCAGCATTTCAAGGGGCCGCTGATCCTGAACAGCGATTATGACAAGGCGCGGGCACAGGCCGACCTTGACAGTGGCCTGGCCGATGCGATCAGCTTTGGCCGTCCCTTCATGGCCAACCCCGATCTGGTCCAGCGGCTGCGCGACAATGCGCCGCTAAGCCCGATACAGGGCATGGAAACCTGGTACGGTCCCGGCGAGGCTGGCTATACCGACTACCCGACGCTGGAGGCGGTCGCTCCCACCGCCTGATCGGGTCGATAGTCGGCCGGACCGTCTCCCCCTCCGGCCGACTATCGCATTTTCAGATCGCGACTTTAGATCGCGAACTTCTGGCGCAGGTCGAGCATGGCGATCGCTGCCTTGGCCGCCTCGCCGCCCTTGTCCTTTTCCGTCATCTTGGCGCGGGTCAGGGCCTGCGCCTCATTTTCCACGGTCAATATACCATTGCCGATCGGGATGCCGTCCATCGACAAGGCCATCAGTCCGCGCGCGCTTTCGTTCGACACGACTTCGAAATGATAGGTTTCGCCGCGGATCACCACGCCGATGGCGATGAAGCCGTCATAGCGCCCGGTTTCCGCCGCCAGTGCCACCGCGCCCGGAATCTCCAGCGCGCCAGGCACCGTCACCACCTCATATTTATGTCCCTCATCATCGAGCGCGGCGGTCGCACCTTCGATCAGCAGGTCGTTGAGATGGTCGTAGAAGCGCGCTTCGACGATCAGGAATTTGGCCATGATAAATCCTTTACAACTCGATCGGACGCTGCCCAACCACGGCCAGGTCATAGCCGTCAAGCGCGATAAGACTGTGATTGCTGTTGGTCAGCAGGATCATGTCATGCACGCCGAGTTCGGCCAATATCTGCGCGCCCGCGCCATAGTTGCGCAGTTCGTCCATGTCGCCCTGCACGATACCGGAATGATAGTGCAGCATGCGCGTCAGCATGTCCGGCTCGTCGCCGCGCAGCACCACGATGATACCCGCGCCTTCTTCGCCGATGATTTCCATCGAACGCGCCAGCATCCCGGTACGCGGACCTTGCTGTCCGAATGTATCGGTCAGCGGTGCCATCTGGTGCATGCGAACCAGCGTTGGCTTGTCGGGCGATACATGCCCCTTTTGCAGGACCAGTTGCTCGGTCTGGGTAGCCTTGTTGTAGAAGCTCATCGCCTTCCAGTCGCCACCCCATTGGCTATGGAAGGTTGTTTCTGCGCGACGTTCGACGATATGGTCGTGGCGGCGGCGATAGGCGATGAGGTCGCGGATCGTGCCGATCTTCATCTTGTGCTTCTGGGCGAAGGGGATGAGGTCGTCGAGGCGCGCCATGGTGCCATCGTCCTTCATCACTTCGCAGATGACGCCCGATGGATTGAGGCCGGCCAGTCGCGCGACGTCCACGGCCGCTTCGGTATGGCCGGTGCGGACCAGCACGCCGCCATCCTTGGCCACCAACGGAAAGACATGGCCCGGCGTCACGATGTCCGCCTTGCCCTTCGACCCGTCGATCGCGACCGATATGGTGCGCGCCCGGTCGGCGGCGCTGATGCCGGTGGTCACGCCTTCGCGCGCCTCGATCGACACGGTGAAGGCGGTTTCGTGGCGGGTGCCGTTGTTGCGGCTCATGAGGCCAAGGCCCAATTCCTCGACCCGCGTCTTGGTCAGCGCCAGGCAGATGAGGCCGCGGCCATGGGTGGCCATGAAATTGATCGCGTCCGGCGTCGCCATTTGCGCGGGAATGACGAGGTCGCCTTCATTTTCGCGATCCTCGTCGTCGACCAGGATGAACATGCGGCCATTGCGCGCTTCGTTGATAATCTCTTCCGGCGATGCGAGCGCGGTGCCGCCCTCGCGCTTCAACAGATAGGCTTCCAGCTTGCCCAGCGTGTCGGCGGTCGGGTTCCAGTCGCCCTCGCCCAGCTTGCGCAAGGAATTGGCGTGGAGACCGGCGGCGCGCGCCAGGCCGGAACGGGACATGCCGCCGTCAGTGACGAGGCTGCGAACGGTATCGAGAAGTGCGGACGACATGGAAAACGACTCCTGCCCGGAAAGGACTGCGCCGTATATCACATTACAATGTGATTATTTCAAGCCGCAATCACATTACGCGATTGCGAAGGCTCATCATCCGGTCGAGATAGCGCGCCAACACGTCAATCTCCAGATTGAAGGCGCGGCCTTCGGGCAGCGCATTGAGCGTGGTGGCCGCAGCCGTGTGCGGAATGATGTTGAGGCCGAAATGGACGCTGCCATCAGCCTGGTCCTCGACGCTGTTCACGGTCAGCGAAATGCCGTCGAGCGTGATCGACCCCTTGGCCGCCAGCGCCGCCGCCAGCGCGGCGGGTGCGGCGATCACCAGACGCAACGAATCGCCTTCGGGTGTGGCCGACACCAGATGCCCGACGCCGTCGACATGGCCCGTGACGATATGCCCGCCCAGTTCGTCGCCCACCTTGAGCGCGCGTTCGAGGTTGAGGCGTGCGCCTTCGTTCCACAGACCGGGCGCGGTGCGCTCTACCGTTTCGGCCGACAGATCGACCGCGAACCAGTCTGCGCCCTTTTCCACCACCGTCAGGCACGCGCCCGAACAGGCGATCGACGCACCAATCGCAACGGTGTCCATGGCATAATCGCTGCCGATGACCAGCCGCAGGTCGCCGCGCTGCTCCGCGCTGCGGATGGTGCCGATGTCGGTGATGATGCCGGTGAACATGCGTCCTGATCCATCTATTAGGGCCTGTGCCTCGGCCTCTAAGCGGTCCGAACCGCCTCGTAAACCTCAAGTCCGTCGACGCCCAGCCGCCGTTCGTCAATCAGCCGCCAGCGGCCATGCGCCTCGCTCAAGTCGGTCAGCCCGATGTCGCCGACGCCCGCCAGTCCGGCACCAACGAGAATCGGCGCGCGATAGAGCATCAGCCGATCGACCAGCCCTGCCCGGAGGAAGGCCGCCGCCGTCGCCGCCCCGCCCTCCACCAGCAGATGATCGACCCGGTCGAGCGTCGATATGTCGCCCGGCGCGCTGATCCGTTCCCAGCCGTCGGGCGCTTCACCCCGACTGAGCAGGATGCGGCGCGGACTGCGCTCCTCAAGCCCGGCGATCCGCACATCGAGGCGCGGCGCGTCGGCGCGCAGCGTGCCGCCGCCGATCAGGATCGCATCATGCCGTGCCCGCTCCATATGAGCATGGGCACGCGCTTGCGACCCGGTGATCCAGCGGCTGGAGCCATCGGCTAGCGCGATCTGGCCATCAAGCGAGAGAGCGAGCTTGAGCGTCACATGCGGCCGCCCCAGCGTCTGGCCCAGCACGAACCCCGCCATGGCGCGGGCGGCATCCTCTGCCATCAGGCCCATGTCGACCGCGATGCCCCGTTCACGCAACCAGGCCGCGCCCTGCCCATCGGTGCGCGGATCGGGATCGCGCAGCGCGATCACGACGCGGGCCACGCCAGCGCGGGCCAGCAGGTCGGCGCAACGCGGCCCGCGTGGGGACAGATGAAAACAGGGTTCCAGCGTCACGTAGCAGCAAGCGCCATGCGCGCGGTCGAGCGCCTGTTCCAGCGCCTGCGCTTCGGCATGGGGCCGCCCGCCCTTTTGCGTCCAGCCGCGCCCGACGATATGGCCGTCGCGCACGATGATACAGCCGACATTGGGATTGGGGGTCGAAAGCCCGCGCCCGCGCCGCGACAGCGCGATGGCCGCGGCCATGATACGCCGGTCGGCCTCTACATCATGTATCGGCACCGTCGCGGTCAGGGCTGCTGCGCCCCTTCGGCCTTCTTGGCCTCAGCCAGGCGCGCATCGAGCATGGCGTCGATCCGTTCCAGCGCTTCCTTGCGCCGGGCGCTGTTGCGTGCAGCGTCTTCGCGCCATTCGATGCCGACCATGTCGGCGATCTTCTGCATGTCCTTCTGCTTGGCCGCCAGCGCGACCTCGTAGCGGGCAATGTCCATCTTCTGTTGCAGAATCACCGCCGCGTCGGACCGGCTGGCGTCCCAGCTTTTGACATAGATGATCTTGTTGCGCGTCGGCATCGTGTTGGTGTTGCCATCAACGATAAACGCCCAGATGATGACATAGGTGATTGCGGCCGACAGGCCCAGCAAGGGCCATTTATGCGGGCGCTGCTCAAGGAAATAGCCCCAAAGATCGTGGGCAGCCCTTTTGGGGGAAACGGGACGGGGAAAGATCGCCATGCCCGCCTTATAGGGCAGGCTTGACCAGGATGCAAAAGAGTCTGTCGCTTACCGCGAAATGGTGCCGCCCTGCCCTGCCAACCCGCGTTGACAGGGCAGGGCCGATGCCCTTGTCTGGGCGGATTACCGTTCGGTCAGCGTGAAGCGTACGGTCAGCACCTTGGTCGCCGCCACTGCAACGCCATCGCGCGTGGCGGGGCGGAATCGCCATTGGCGCAGTGCATGGCGCCGGGTCGCCAGCCAGAAACTCTCATCGCTCGCGGCAAGGCGTTCAATGTCGGTTACCCGGCCCTCCGCACTGATCATCACCCGCACCGTTACCGTTCCTTCCACGCCCTGCCGGATCATGCTGCCGGGATAATCGGGCTGGAAACCAGACAGGGCGCGCGGGTCAATCGTCGGCTCGACCATTACAGGCACATGCGGCGGGTCGGCGGGTGGCAGGATGATGGTGGGGCCTGACTCTATGCCCTCCCCTGATCCTGTGCCGCCGCTGATGATGGGATCGCCCTGGCTCAGCGGCACGATCGGATCGGCCGCAGTGGGCCGCGAGGGCATCGGCCGATTTGGAACCGGCTGCACTTTGGTCGAATCGCGCGCCTTGGGTGGTGGTGGATCAAGCAGCGGGACATTGGTGGTCACCAGAGGCGGCGGTGTGAAAACCTGATCAATCATCGCCTGAGGGATCATCATCCAGACCCCGATCGCCACCATATGGACGGCGATCGCGCCGCCAATGCCAAATGGCGACCCCTTGCCGCCCTGATAGCCTGACGGCGCAGTGGCTGCCGCCTCCTGCCGTTGATTGCCCGTCGCCTGAACTGCCAGCCTGCGCATCGTTCGACTCCTCTCCACACCGCCCGTCTTTGGACGGATTATGCAATGTTACATCATATTATGATGATATGTTGCAACATTATTTTTTGAGGCCGCGATCGAGAAGTATCGAGGTTTATAAGGCAACATCAATCATGTGCAGGATCAGCCCCACAAGGCCGCCGACCAAGGTGCCGTTAATGCGGATATATTGCAGATCGCGGCCAACGGCATTCTCCAGCCGGTTGGTGATGGTGCCCGCATCCCAGCCGCGCACCGTATCGCTCACCAGCCGCACGATCGCGTCGCCATAGGTCGCGGTCGCCCCCACCGCCGCGCGCCGCACGAAACGATTGATGACCAGCCGCAGCCGCGCATCCTCCTGCAATGTGCCGCCCAATTGACGAAGCGCTTCGCCCAGTCGCCCGGCCATCGCCCGGCCCGGATCGCGCACCGCGCGCAGCAGTCCGCCGCGCGCCTGTTCCCACAATCCGTCGATCCAGCGCTGCATGGCGGGGTTATCCAGTATCTCGTCGCGGATTGTCGCTGCCTTGGCCTGCATCTCCGGGTCAAATTGCAGGTCGAAGGCCAGTTTCGCCATGCCCTCTTCCGCCTTAAGGCGCAGGTCATGCCCCGGATCAGCCGCCATCTCGGCCAGCATCTTACGCAGTCCGTCGATGATCGCATTGGCCAGATTTTCATCCAGCCCGGTCCAGCGCAGCACCTTGCCCGCCTTTTCATGCACCATCTGGCGGATCAGATGGTCATTGGCTTCCAGCGTCTTGTCGGCCCAATGGATCAAGCTGTCCATGACCGGCGCATGGCGGCCGTCGCGCATCGCCGCCTCAATCGCCTGGCCGATCAGCGGCCCGATGTTGATGCCACGCAGTCGCTGGCCGATCGCGCCCTTGACCATGCCGCCCAGCCGTTCCTGATCCAGCGTTTCGAGCATGTCGGCGATCAGCCGCGAGGCCCCCGCGCGCAACCGCCCGTCGCCCGCCGAGGGACTGGCGAGGAAGCGACCCGCCGCCGATGCCACATCCATTCCCCGCATCCGCCGGGCGACGACGGCCGGGGTCAGGAAATTGTCGCGCAGGAACAGCGCCAGCGTATCGCCGATGCGGTCCTTGTTGCGCGGTATGATTGCGGTATGCGGAATGGGCAGGCCGAGCGGATGGCGGAACAACGCGGTTACCGCGAACCAGTCGGCCAGGCCGCCCACCATCGCCGCTTCGGCGAAGCTCTGCACAAAGCCGATGGCGGGATGAAGATGCACCGTCGCGCGCGCCGTAATGAAGATCAGCGCCATCACCAGCAGCATGGCGGTGGCGACGATCCGCATGCGCCGCGCGGGATTAGGCAGGCTGTCGCCGGTCGACCGGGGGGCGCGGAGCAATTTCATGGCCCCTTAACGGTTACGCCGCCCAATCGTTCAGGCAAAGCCCAAATCCGCGACCTTATTCGGCGGGCAGGGGCACGCCCTTGTCGTCGCCCTTCTTATAGGTCAGCAGTCCCCGGCTCAATCGCGGCCCGACCCAGCTTTCAATCGCGATGGCCAAGCTGAACGTCGCCGGCACGATCACCAGCGTCAGCACGGTCGACAGCAGCAGGCCACCGATCACGGTGATGCCCATCGGCGCGCGCCAGGCCCCATCGCCCGACAGCGACAATGCGGTGGGCACCATGCCCGCCACCATCGCCACGGTGGTCATGACGATCGGCTGCGCACGTTTGTGGCCTGCATCCACGATCGCCTCGAACTTCGGCACGCCCTTGTCCATCTCCTCCAGCGCAAAGTCGATGACGAGGATCGAGTTTTTGGCGACGATGCCCAACAGCATCAGCAGGCCGATGAACACCGGCATCGACAAGGGCTGTCCAGCAATGTGTAAGGCGAGCGCCCCGCCAAGCGGCGCGAGCAGAAGCGACCCCAGATTGACGAAGGGCGGCATGATCCTTTTGTACAGCAGGGTCAGCACCGCCAGCACCAGCAGGATACCCGACGCGACGGCAATGGCGAAATTGGCCAGCATCTCCGTCTGCCATTTGGCATCGCCAGCCTGGATCTTCTGCACGCCCTGGGCCCGGCCTTCGTTGATCGCCTTCATCAGGGGCAGGGCATTAATCTTATTGTTGGCCTGGCTCGTCACGACTCCCGGTGCCATATCGGCCCCCACGACGATGCGGCGAATCTGATTATAGCGGCGAATCTGCGTCGGCCCCGCGCCGAACGTGATGTCGGCCACCACCTTAAGCGGCACAAATCCGCCATTGACGGTCGGCACCGGCATATTCTCGATGGTGGCGAGATCCTTGCGGCTCTCCTCCTCAACCGCCACGCGGATCGGAATCTGGCGGTCGGAAAGCGAGAATCGGGCACTGTTCTGGTCGATGTCGCCGATCGTGGCGATACGGATCGACTGGCTGAGCGCCGCTGTCGTCACGCCCATGCTGGCGGCGAGGTCCAGACGCGGCCGGATGATGATTTCGGGCCGCTGCATATCACCCTGAACACGCGGCGCACGCAGTTCGGGGATTTGCGCCATTTCTGCCACCAGCTGGTTGGCCACCTGTTCCAGCTTCACCGGATCGTCCGACCCGAACATCAGGATGATGTCACGGCCAAAGCCGCCGCCCGACTGCGACTGGAAATTGACCCGTGCGTCGGCGATCGTCTGGAATTTGGGCGCGATCTTGCGCTCCCATTCGACCGACGTCATCGGCCGATCCTTTTTCAGCGTCAGGAAGATATCGGCATTGGTGGTTTCGATATCGGCAAAGGCGGCATCGACCACCTTTGTATCGGCGGCCAGCATGTCCGCAACTTTGCGGGTGATTGCCGTCGTTTGCGCCAAGGTACTGCCTGGCACGGTTTCGATCTTCACCTGACTGAAATCGGTATTGGTGGTAGGCTGGAAGGTCATCGGCAATGTCGCGAAGGCAATGATCGTCGCGATGAAAGCCAGCGCGCCGAACCCCACGGTCCACATCCGATGATCAAGGAAAATGGCCGTAAACCGCCGCCAGCCACCCCGCGCGCGATGCGCGATCGCGGCACGTTCGTCGAGCGACCAGCGCAGCACGCTCATATAGCGGTCCATCAGCCAGCCTTCGCCATGGCTTTCCTCGCCATGCGCCTTGAGGAAATAGGCTGCGATCATCGGCGTGATCAGGCGCGCGACGGCCAAGCTCATCAGCACGGCGACCACCACCGTCATGCCGAACTGAATGAAGAACTGACCCGAAATGCCCGGCATCAATGCCACCGGCAGGAACACCGCGACGATCGCCATGGTGGTCGCCAACACGGCCAGGCCAATCTCGTCCGCCGCATCGATCGAGGCCTGATAAGCACTCTTGCCCATGCGCATATGGCGCACGATATTCTCGATCTCCACGATGGCGTCATCGACCAGAACGCCCGCGACAAGACTAAGCGCCAGCAGCGAGATGCCGTTGAGCGTGAAGCCCATCATGTCCATGAACCAGAAGGTCGGGATCGCCGATAGCGGGATCGCCAGCGCGGAAATTAGCGTGGCGCGCCAGTCACGCAGGAACAGGAAGACGATGACGACGGCCAGCACCGCGCCCTCGATCATCGCGGCCATCGCCGAATGATATTGCTCCTTGGTATAATCGACGCTGGTATAAAGCTGCTTGTAGGTAACCTTGGGGTTTTCCTTGCGCAGCTTGTCCAGTTCCTTCATCGCATCGTCATAGACGGTGACGTCTGATGACCCCTTGGCCTTTTCCAGGCTAAAACTGGTGACCTGCCGCCCGTTCATTAGCGCCAGGCTACGTTGTTCGGCATACATGTCGCGCACTGCGGCGATGTCGGCCAGTTTGACCGTACGGCCGCCGGTAATGGCGATCTGGGTCGCGCCCAGATCGCGGGCATCGCGAGCATTGCCCAGCACGCGGATCGACTGTTCGGCACCCGCAATTTCGGTTCGACCGCCCGCCGCATTCAGGTTTACCTGATTGAGCTGCTGGTTCACCTGTGCCGCGGTAATACCGAACGCCTGCAATTTGGCGGGGTCCAGAATGACGCGGATTTCCCGGCTGACGCCGCCGCCGCGATTGACCGCCGCCATGCCGCTGACCGACAACAACCGCTTGGCCACCGTATTGTCGACATACCAGGATAATTCTTCCAGCGTCATGTCGGTCGCTTCGGCGCTGAAATAGGCGATTGGCCCGCCATCAATGTCGATGCGTGTGACCTGCGGTTCCAAAATCCCATCGGGCAGGTCGCTGCGGATCTGGTCCACAGCATTTTTGACATCGTTGACCGCGCGATCGACCGGGGTGCCGATCTGGAACTGGACGTTGGTCAGCGACCGGCCTTCAGACGCGAAGGACGTGATTTCGTCCACGCCGCTGATGCCACGTACCGCCGCTTCGATCCGCTGGGTGACCTGGGTTTCCAGTTCGGTCGGGGCCGCGCCGGGCTGGCTGACGACGACACTGACCGCCGGGAAGCTGATGTCCGGATTATTGTTGACGTCCATCCGGCTGAAACTGACGATCCCCGCCAGCAACAGGGCGGCGAACATCACCAGCGGGGTCACCGGGTTGCGGATCGCCCAAGCGGACATATTGCGAAAACTCATGACGGGCTTTCCCTCGCCGGACGGCCTGCCGTCCCTTCCAAATCCATCCAGCGTGGGCCGCGTCGCGACCCCGCCAGCCCTAACTGCCCTTGATCGCTTCCGGCTTGACCTTCTGCCCCGGCGTCAGGAAGGCCCCCGCCGACGTCACGATCTTTTCCTGACCCGTGATGCCACTCGTCACCGCAACGCCTGCGGCAGACACCTGCCCTACGGTCACGTCGCGCCGTTCGACCATATCCTTGCCGTTGACGACATAGACATAATTGCCTTTGGGATCGCTCTGCACCGCCGATTCCGGCAGCAACGGCGCAGTTCCCGATCCGCTGGTAATCGTGACCGCAGCAAAGCCGCCGGGGCGGATCGCCGGGTTATAGGGAATGGCGACGCGAGCAATGCCCTGGCGCATGGTGGGATCGACCACTGGCGATACCTGCCACACGCGTCCGGCGAACTGCGTTTTGCCGCCGATCGGCGTCACAACCGCGCTATTGCCGGGACGCAGCGTCGCAAGGTCGCCTTCGGCCACCTGCGCCTGCAATTCCATCTCGCCATCCTTGGCCATGCGGAACAGCACGCCGCTGCCTGAACCGACAATCTGCCCCGGTTCAACCGCGCGGGTCAGCACCAGCCCGCTGGCCGGCGCGCGAATATCCAGGCGCCCCGTGCGGGCGCGCTGCTCGGCCAGTTGTGCGATGGCGACATCGACCCGCGCATTGGCAGCGTCGCGGGTTGCGGTGCGCTGGTCAATGTCGGCGGCACTGATGAATCCGCGCCCCACCAGCGCCTTGGCACGATCAAGCTGCGCCTGCGCCAGCTTCGCATCGGCCCGCGCCACTTCGACCTGGGCAGCAAGCGAGCGAACCTGTTCAACCTGAACCGATCGTTCAATGGTCGCGAGCGGCTGACCCGCGCGCACCCAGTCCCCCGGCTGCACCAGCACGCGCGTCACCATCCCGCCTTCGCCGATCACACCGACGGGCATATCGACCCGCGCGGCGAGCGAACCGTTGGCGGTCACGGTCCGGGCGATGGTCGATTGGCCGGGGCTGGTTACGGTCACCACCGGCACTTGCGCGGCCGGCGCGGGGGCTGCGGCATCACCGCCGCGCATGGACATCCAGACCGCGACCGCGATCAGCACGAGCGCGACGATACCGCCGACGATCAACAGCCTTTTGCGCCCGCCGCGCGGGTCATCATCGCCAAGGACAACCGACGAGTCGCTCAAAACCTGGGTTTCGTAATTCATCCCGATTCCATCTTTCCGGCGCTTCGCCATGCAGCGACTGTGTTATATGAATATAGCACCTGCCTCAACCCCCAATATCATGGGGCTGGCCGCAAGAGCAATGTGCCATCGCGGGACGCGGATCGGATGATATAGTTCGTTACGTTGTCATATCATATTGCCAAAAACGCCCGACTATGTCGCTATGGCGATCGGTGCGGGGTTTGGAAGAGGAGCGCGCCATGGATTTACTGGGTTGGGTTGTCATCGGCCTGCTGGCTGGGGCGCTTGCGAAACTGGTCATGCCGGGGCGTGATCCGGGTGGATGCATCGTGACCATGCTGCTCGGCATTGCCGGATCGTTGCTGGCCGGATTTCTGGGCAGGCTGGCGGGCCTGTATGCGCCGGGGCAGAATGGCGGATTCATCGCCGCCATCATCGGCGCAATCATCATTTTGATCGTCTATCGCTTTTTCGCGGCCCGGCGATAGCGCCCCTTTGCCTTCACACACATATCGGTCAACGAAAAAGGGCCGCGCTTTTTACAAAGCGCGGCCCTTTTGGGCAGATGGTCAGGACGGGCGCGTTAGCGCACCGAACCGCGACGCACCAGGTTGATGATCGCCAGCAGAATGATCGCACCGACCAGCGACACCAGGAAGCTGTAAAGCGTAACGCCTTCGTTGATCGAACCGCCGCTGAAAATCAGACCGCCGATGAAAGCGCCGACGATGCCGACGACGATGTTCAGCAGGATGCCCTGCTGCGCGTCAGTGCGCATGACCATGCTGGCCAGCCAGCCAACGACGCCACCGATGATAAGCCACAGAATGATGCCCATGATAATCTCCTTGAACCACGCCCCCTGCGGGTTGGTAGCTGTTCAACGGGGCACGGAGCATCTCGTTCCATCGCATAAAAATGATTCCGCCCCTGCAACCATCCCGGCTTTGCGCCGTTAGAGCGCGCCGCTGCCATTTCACGAAAAAGGCCGCCGAAGCGATGCTTCGACGGCCCTTGCCAGTCCTGTGCCGCCGACAAGCGAGAATTCAATATTTCTGCTGCCGCTCATAAAGAGACTTATAATATTGGATGCGCGTCACGCGCAGCCCGTGCATGCCCGATCGGTCGACCGCGCGCTGCCAGCTAGCAAATTCCTCCAGCGTCAGATTGTAGCGGGCACATGCCTCATCGACGCTCAGCAGGCCGCCATTGACGGCCGCGACCACCTCTGCCTTGCGCCGCACCACCCAGCGCGTCGTATCCGCAGGCGGCAGGCTGTCCAGCGTCAGGGGTTCTCCGAGCGGCCCGACGACCTGGGCAGGCCTGATTTTCTGGTTCTCGATCATTCTTAACCCTCAACTTGCGGCATTTGGTGTTGCAAAATCCAACGACGGAACCCTGTTTGCGCTTCAGCCCTGAACATCGACTAAAGCGCCACGGTAAACGCCATCTTCATCTTACTTGCCCCCGACTAGACGGCTCGCGACGAGCGGATTGAAACTTCCCGCGAGACGAACGGCCTCGATCATGCCGCCGGAACGTGGCGCAAACACTGCCGCCAGTTCCTGAACCCAGTCTTCCTGATCGCCCTGCCCCCGCAGGACGCCCGCCACCGCCTGCGCCGTCGGACTGGCCGCCTGTGCAGCCGCGCAAGCAGCTCGCAGGAACGGCCAGACCGGCATGCGCGGTCGGTCGAGGGCTCTGGCATGGACGGGTTTAAGCCCGCTTGCCCGAAGGAAACTAAGGTCCATGCCCTCTTTCTAGGGGGCAATGGATAAGGGTCCGTAAACTCGGACAATCGCTTCGTCGCATAGCGCGGCAGGCTATCGCATCACTCGCCACTGGCACCGCAGGCGCGCCGGGAGTATAGGCGCGGCCATGCAGCCAGAATTTCAGCTAGCCCAGCCGCTCGACGCGCGGCGCATCGTCGTTGCCATGTCCGGCGGCGTGGATTCCTCCGTCGTTGCTGCTTTGGCCGCGAAAACGGGCGCGGAAGTCATCGGCGTCACGCTCCAGCTTTACGATCATGGCGCGGCGGTGGGCCGAACGGGAAGTTGCTGCGCGGGCCAAGACATACGCGACGCGCGCGCTGTCGCCGACCGCATCGGCATCGCCCATTATGTGTTCGATTATGAAAGCCGTTTCCGCGATTCGGTGATCGCCGATTTTGCCGACGAATATATGGCCGGGCGCACCCCCATACCCTGCGTCAAATGCAATATGGGGGTGAAGTTCACCGACCTGTTCCAGATCGCGCGCGATCTGGGCGCCGATTGCCTCGCCACCGGCCATTATGTCCGCCGCATGGAAGGGCCGCAGGGCGCGGAACTGCACCGTGCCGCCGACCCGGCGCGCGACCAGAGCTATTTCCTGTTCGCCACCACGCAGGCGCAGCTTGATTATCTGCGCTTTCCTTTGGGGGGATTGCCCAAGCCGATGGTGCGCGAAATCGCGGCGGAACTGGGGCTGGCGGTCGCGCTCAAGCCCGACAGCCAGGACATTTGCTTCGTTCCCGATGGTGATTATGCCAAGATCGTGCGCAAGCTGCGCCCCGATGCGGATGAAGGCGGCGACATCGTCCATATTGATGGCCGGGTGCTGGGCCGGCACAAGGGCATGATCCATTTCACCGTGGGCCAGCGCAAGGGGCTGGAGATTGGCGGCCAGCCCGATCCGCTCTATGTCATCCGCCTGGATGCGCCGGCCAAGCGCGTGATCGTGGGACCAAAGGCGGCGCTGGCGGTATCAGGCGCGACACTCACCGACATCAACTGGCTGGGCCGCGATTTTGCCGGGCCATTGACCGCCAAGGTGCGGTCGATGGCGAAGCCCGTGCCTGCGCGGCTGGTGGACGGGCAATTATTGTTCGACGCCCCGGAATATGGCGTCGCGCCGGGGCAGGCGGCGGTGCTCTATGATGGCGACCATGTGCTGGGCGGTGGTTGGATCAAAAGCACGCAAAGCGCGATGGTGGAAGTAGGGTAACAATCATGTCGCTGTACGCACGCTCATGGCTGTTTACCGGCTGGGTGCTGCTCTTATTTTTCACATTTCCAGCTTGGTCAACGCTGATCGAGCGTCTTTTCGGTCCAGATGCCTTCTGGATAACCGCCATATTCTGGCTCAGCCACGGCATAATCCCAATGTTTATACTGCGATGCCCCGAATGTGGATTGTCGCCGTTTAGAAGTAGCAAGAATTTTATTGCGTGGAATACGGTATGGCCACGCAGAGTCTGCGGCCATTGTGGGCATGACCATCGGCGTATGAGCGCAGTAGAGTAAGTCGGCGCTTCTCCACCCCCAAATCCTTGCCCTGCCCCCCGCGCCCGGCTAAGGCCCGCGCGTCATGACTCGCACCCTCACCTTCGCCATTCCCAAGGGCCGCATCCTCGATGAAGCGCTGCCTTTGCTCGCCAAAGCCGGTATCGAGCCGGAGGCAGAGTTTCATGACAAGAAAAGCCGCGCGCTGCGCTTCGCTACCAACCTTCCCGACGTGTCGATCATCCGCGTGCGCGCGTTCGATGTCGCAACTTTCGTCGCCCATGGCGCGGCGCAGATCGGCATCGTTGGATCGGACGTGGTGGAAGAGTTCGACTATTCCGAGCTCTATGCGCCGGTGGACCTCGACATCGGCCATTGCCGCCTGTCGGTCGCCCAGCCCGCCGACGCCGCCGACGAAGATGAAGCCGCGATCAGCCATGTCCGCGTCGCGACCAAATATCCGCATCTGACGCGCAAATATTATGAAGCGCGCGGGCTTCAGGCGGAATGCGTGAAGCTCAATGGCGCGATGGAATTGGCGCCTTCGCTGGGGCTTTCGCGCCGGATCGTCGATCTCGTCTCGTCGGGCGCGACGCTGAAGGCCAATGGCCTCGTCGAAACCGATATCATCATGCCGATCTCCGCCCGCCTGATCGTCAACCGCGCCGCCTTCAAGATGCGCTCGGCGGAATTAGCGCCGATGGTCGAGGCGTTTCGTCGGGCTGTGGGGGTGCGGGATGCGGCTTGAAAAAGGAAACCGCCCCTCCCTTTCAAGGGAGGGGTTGGGGTGGGTCGCGACCGGAGGGAGCATCTGCCCTATCGAGATGTCGGCAAGCTCGCTTCGCTCGCCACCCACCCCCGTCCCCTCCCTTGAAAGGGAGGGGGGATAAACGCCATGACCCAACGCCTCGCCACCACCTCGCCCGACTTCGCTGCTGCTTTCACCACCTTGGTCGATGCGCGCCGCGAGGCTGATGAAGATGTCTCGCGCGACGTCACCGCGATCCTCAAAGCCGTGCGCGCGGGCGGCGATGCGGCACTGGCGGACTATACGCAGCGTTTCGACCGACACGACCTGAATGTCAGCGGCTGGGCCGTCACACCCGCCGAATGCCGCGCCGCGCTCGAAGGCATTTCCACCACCCTGCGCGATGCGCTCGAACTCGCCGCCGCGCGCATCACCGCCTATCATGAAAAGCAGCGTCCGGTGGACAGCGACGGCGTGGACAGCGCGGGCGTGCGCCTCGGCGCGCGCTGGAGCGCGGTCGATGCGGCGGGCCTCTATGTTCCGGGCGGTCGCGCCGCCTATCCCAGCTCGCTGCTGATGAATGTCATTCCTGCCAAGGTCGCGGGCGTCAGCCGCATCGCGATGGTGACGCCCACCCCCAATGGCGAGATCAACCCGCTGGTGCTGGCCGCCGCGCAGATTGCGGGGATCGAGGAAATCTGGCGCGTCGGCGGGGCGCAGGCTGTCGCCGCGCTTGCCTATGGCACGGACCGGATCGCGCCGGTGGACGTCATTACCGGCCCCGGCAATGCCTGGGTCGCCGAAGCCAAGCGGCAATTGTATGGCGTGGTCGGGATCGACATGGTCGCCGGCCCATCGGAAATCCTGGTCGTCGCCGACGCCAAGAATGATCCCGACTGGATCGCCGCCGACCTGCTCAGCCAGTCCGAACATGACCCGACCAGCCAGTCGATCCTCTTCACCGACGATGCCGCCTTTGCCGATGCGGTCGAGCAGGCCGTGCAGCGTCGCCTGCCGCTACTCTCGACCCAGGCCGTCGCGACTACCAGCTGGAACGCCAATGGCGCGATCATCGTCGTGCGCGATTTTGAAGAGGCGATGCCGCTGGTCAACAGGCTCGCTGCCGAACATCTCGAACTGGCGGTTGACGATCCCGACGCGCTGTTCGCCAAGGTGCGTCACGCAGGCTCGGTGTTTCTTGGCCGCATGACGCCCGAAGCGGTCGGCGATTATGTCGCCGGGCCGAACCACGTCCTGCCCACCGGCCGCCGTGCGCGCTTTTCGTCGGGCTTGTCGGTGCTGGACTTCATGAAGCGGACCAGCTTCCTGAGTCTCGACACGGCATCCATCGGCGCGATCGGCCCGGCGGCGGTCGCCCTGGCGGAAGCGGAAGGCTTGCCCGCCCATGCCGCATCCGTGGCGTTGCGCCTGAAGTAACACAGGCGTAGGGGGCATCCGATGAACGAACGATCCAAATCCCGCTCCGCCGCGCGCCTTGCCGCGGTCCAGGCGCTCTACCAGCTCGAAATGGAGGGCACGCCGCTCCACATCCTGCTGCATGAATTTCATACCCATCGCTTGGGTGCGACCATCGAAGACGTGACCTATGCCCCGGCCGAACAGTCGTTTTTCGACGATGTCGTGTCCGGCGTGGACAAGCGCCGCGACGAGATCGACGCGCTGATCGCCGCCCGCCTGTCGAGCGGCTGGAGCCTCGACCGGCTCGACAAGCCGATGCGCCAGATATTGCGCGCAGGCACCTATGAATTGCTCGCCCGCGCCGATGTCGGCACCGGCACGGTCATCAGCGAATATGTCGACGTCGCCCACGCTTTCTACGACAAGCGCGAATCGGGCTTCGTCAACGGCCTGCTTGACGGCGTGGCCAAGGATGTAAGGAAATAGCCACCCCATCCGTTCGGGCTGAGCCTGTCGAAGCCCTGCACTTTCTTCAAAGAAGAATAGCCCTTCGACAAGCTCAGGGCGAACGGAGGATGGAGCATGAGCCAGGAATCCCGCTTCCTCACCCTGTTGCGCCTGCTGGCGAATGATCCCGCCGCGCAGGGGCTGATGGATGATGTCGCGATCCTACCCGTTGGCGACACCCGCCTCATTCTGACCAGCGACACGATGGTCGAGGGCGTCCATTATCTCCCCACCGATCCGCCCGCCGATATCGGCTGGAAACTCGCGGCGGTGAACCTGTCCGATCTGGCGGCGAAGGGCGCGCGGCCGGTCGGCTGCCTGCTCAATTATGCGCTGTCGGGCGACGAAGACTGGGACGCGGCTTTCATTGCGGGGCTGGGCGAAGCGCTCGACCGCCACGCCATGCCGCTGCTCGGCGGCGATACCGTCGCGATGCCGCCCGCCAGCGCGCGCAGCTACAGCCTCACCGCCATCGGGGAGGCAACCGGCCCCATCCCCACGCGCAAAGGTGCCCAGCCGGGCGACATCCTCTACGTCACCGGCCCGGTCGGCGACGCGGGCATCGGCCTTGACCTCGCCCGTGCCGATGCGGCGGCATCCGGTCCGCTGGTCGACGCCTATCGCCGCCCGCGCCCGCGCCTCGCCGAAGGCGCGCTGCTTGCCCCCCACGCCAGCGCCATGATGGACCTGTCGGACGGGCTGTTGATCGACACGCAGCGCATGGGCCAGGCCAGCGGCGTCGCGATCATCATCGACCATATCCCCCTTTCCCCGGCGCTCGAAAAGGCGCGCGGGGCCAGCACCGCGGTGCAGATCGCCGCCGCGCGCGCGGGCGATGATTATGAACTGCTCTTCACGATGCCGCGTGGGCTGGCTCCCCCGGTGCGCGCCATTCCCGTCGGGCGTGTCAGCGCGGGCGCAGGCCTGACTCTGATGATCGACGGCGCCATCGTGCCGCTGCCCGACCGGCTCGGCTGGGAACATGGATAAGCGCAGATGGGGTTGACCAGGTTTCTGCGCCAACCCGCTTGACGCACGGCTTCTACCCTGTAGCTTCGCTTCACCCTATTCTCAGCCCGTTTGGACCGCTTATGTGCGTGTGCCCACTGCTGATTGACGCGGTGATCGATGCCGGACCCCACCCGCCCGGCCGCCCACCCCTGCGCCTTTCGTTCGCCCGTCATTCCCTGCGGAGCGGCCGATGACAGCCATAACAGGGGGAGAGGAACAAGCATGCAGATCGTCTATATCGCCATAGGGTGTGGCCTGTTGGCCATCCTCTATGGCCTGTTCACCAGCCGACAGGTGCTAAGTGCGCCTGCGGGCAACGCCACCATGCAGGAGATTGCGGGCGCGATTCAGGAGGGGGCCAGAGCCTATCTCGGCCGCCAATATACCACCATCGCCATCGTCGGCGTGGTCGTGGCCGCGCTGGTCCTGCTCTTTCTGGGCGTCACATCCGCCATCGCCTTCCTGATCGGCGCGATCCTGTCGGGCGCGGCGGGGTTCATCGGCATGAACATCTCCGTCCGCGCCAATGTCCGCACCGCCGAAGCCTGTCGCGGCACGTTGCAAAGCGGGCTGACGGTCGCGTTCCGCGCGGGCGCGATCACCGGCATGCTCGTGGCGGGCCTGGCTTTGCTCGCGATCAGCGTCTTCTTCTGGTATCTGACCGGCCCGTCGGGTTACGCGCCTGATGACCGGCTTGTCATTGACAGCCTCGTCGCGTTGGCCTTCGGCGCATCGCTCATCTCCATCTTCGCGCGGCTGGGCGGCGGCATCTTTACCAAGGCGGCCGATGTCGGCGCGGACCTGGTGGGCAAGGTCGAAGCCGGCATCCCCGAAGACGATCCGCGCAACCCCGCCGTCATCGCCGATAATGTCGGTGACAATGTCGGCGATTGTGCAGGGATGGCCGCCGACCTGTTCGAAACCTATGTCGTCACCATCGGCGCAACCATGGTTCTGACCGCGCTGCTCGTCACCGGCCTCGACAATGCGGTGCTGCTCAACCTGATGGCGCTGCCGCTGATCGTGGGCGGCGTGTGCATCATCACCTCGATCATCGGCACCTATATGGTGCGGCTCGGCTCCAGCCAGTCGATCATGGGCGCGCTCTACAAGGGCTTTTGGACCACCGCCTTGCTGTCCATCCCGGCCATCTATTATGTCACTTGGCGCACGCTGGGCGACATGAACGCGGTGTTCGGCGCGGACCTGGATGGCGTGGGCGGCTATACCGGCATGGCACTGTTCTGGTCGATGATGGTGGGGCTTGCCGTCACCGGGCTGCTCGTCGTCATCACCGAATATTATACCGGCACCAATTATCGCCCGGTCCGCTCCATCGCCAAGGCGTCGGAAACCGGCCATGGCACCAACGTCATTCAGGGTCTGGCGATCAGCCTGGAATCCACTGCCCTGCCAACATTGGTGATCGTCATCGGCATCATCGTCGCGCATCAACTGGCGGGCCTCATCGGCATCGCCTTCGCCGCGACCGCCATGCTGGCGCTTGCGGGCATGGTCGTCGCATTGGACGCTTATGGCCCTGTGACCGACAATGCGGGCGGCATCGCCGAAATGGCGCATCTCGACGATAGCGTCCGGGTCAAGACCGACGCACTGGACGCGGTGGGCAACACGACCAAGGCGGTGACGAAGGGCTATGCTATCGGCTCGGCGGGTCTTGCCGCGCTCGTGCTGTTCGGTGCCTATACCGAGGATTTGAAATATTATAACAGCGCGCTCGGCCTCACTGCGCCGGTCGATTTCAGCCTCTCCAACCCCTATGTCATCGTCGGCCTGCTGCTGGGCGCACTGCTGCCCTATCTGTTCGGGGCGATGGGGATGACCGCCGTGGGCCGCGCGGCGGGTGACGTGGTCAAGGATGTCCGCGCGCAATTTGCCGAGAATAAGGGCATCATGGATGGCACCAGCAAGCCCGATTATGCCCGCACCGTCGATCTGGTGACCAAGGCCGCGATCAAGGAAATGATCGTCCCCAGCCTGTTGCCGGTGCTGGCACCAATCGTGGTCTATTTCGCCATTTCGGCGGTCGCAGGCGTGTCCAACGGCTTCGCGGCGCTCGGCGCGCTGTTACTGGGCGTCATCGTCTCCGGCCTGTTCGTCGCCCTGTCGATGACATCGGGCGGCGGCGCATGGGACAATGCGAAGAAATATATCGAGGATGGCCATCATGGCGGCAAGGGCAGCGAAGCCCATAAGGCAGCCGTGACCGGCGACACGGTGGGCGACCCCTACAAGGATACCGCAGGCCCAGCGGTAAACCCGATGATCAAGATCACCAATATCGTCGCGCTGCTGCTGCTCGCCGCGCTGGCGCATGGAGGATAGATTGACCTCAACCGACGGATAATCCGCAAAAAAAGCAGATGACGCCGCGCCGGCCCCGCCCTATTCCCTGGGGCGGGGTCGATCTGGCTGGGGGAATCGATGAAGGCTATGTTCACGTCGCTGCTGGGTGGCGCGCTTTTTCTTGCGTCGGCAGTGTCAGCTCAAGCGCCATCTTCAACGCCGCCTCCTGCCGAAGCGCCGGGCTGGTCCATCAAGGATTTCGCCGCGCTGCCTTTGATGCATGCCCCGGCGCTCTCACCCAACGGACTCCACATTGCCAGCCGCGTTGCGGTCAATGGCGAACAATTGCTGGTCATCGCCGATGTGCATGATGGCCCAAACCGCGTCCGTTCGATTGCCATGGGCGATAATGACCTCAACTGGTGGCAGTGGGTCAATGATGAGTGGCTGATCGCGGGCATCGGCGCGGAAAGCAATGTCCAGGGCATGCCCTGGTATGTCAGCCGCGTCGCCAGCGTTAAGCGCGACGGCAGCAAGATCAATGTGCTCGCCAAATCGGCCGCCGCGCAAAATGCCGATGACGTCATCTGGGTCGCGCGCGATGGCACGCCACGTATCCTGCTCTCCTACCAGACGTCGATCTTTTACAGCGACCCCGGTTTCTGGCCGAAGGTGGATGAGATCGACGTCAGCACCGGCAAGATGCACGGCGTGACTGCGCCACGCCAATATGTGCGAAACTGGTATGCCGACGCCACCGGCGCGGTGCGCATGGGCGTGGGGTATAATGACAACACCCGGACCAGCAAGCTGCTCTATCGCCCCGACGGGCGCGCCACTTTCCGCGTCGTGGATCGTGCCGATCGCCGCCGCGACGAATCACTCGTGGTACCGCTCCTTTTCACCGCCGATCCGGGCAAAGCGATCGCCAGCGACGATCGCGAAGGCACCGATGCGCTCTACGAACTGGACCTCGCCACGCTGGAACTGGGCAGCAAGATATTTTCGGTTCCGGGCTTTGATCTGGGCGGCGTAACCGAAGATGCGGCGGGCACGGGTGTCGCGGGCGTGCGCTATACCGCCGACGCGCCCGCCGTGCACTGGTTCGATGCCAATCTGGCGAAGATTCAGGCGGATATCGACAAGGCGGTCGGCGATCGGCGCGCGCGCATCGTATCCACCAGTCGGAACGGCCAGCGCATGGTCGTGCATGTCGGCACGCCCGATCAGCCCGGCGCTTATTATTATTATGATACCGACGCCGGTGCGATGAGCGTTCTGTCGCGCGTCAGTGACCGCTTTACCACCAAGACCCGCCTCGCACCCGTCAAGACCATCCGCTACAAGGCGCGCGACGGGCTGGAGATTGCCGCCGTGCTGACGGTTCCGGCAGGACGGGATGCGAAGAATCTGCCGTTCATCCTGATGCCCCATGGCGGCCCCTTCGCCCGCGATGCGGAGGAGTGGGACTGGTGGGTGCAGTTCCTGGCATGGCGCGGCTATGCCGTGCTGCAGCCCAATTATCGCGGTTCATCGGGCTATGGCAGCGCCTTTGCGGAAAAGGGCGAAGGACAATGGGGCCTTGCCATGCAGGACGATCTCAATGACGCGGTCGATTGGGCGGTCAAGCAGGGCATTGCCGATCCCAAGCGGGTGTGCATGGCTGGCGCCTCCTATGGCGGCTATGCCGCGATGCGCGCGGCCCAGCGCGATGCCGCCAAATATCGTTGCGCCATATCCTATGCGGGCGTGTCCGATCTCGCCGCCATGATGCGCTATGATCGACGCTTCCTCTATCACAGTACGCGCAAGGATTGGATGAAGGAGCAGGCCCCCGATTTCGCAGCCGTGTCGCCCATCCACTTCGCGGGACAGTTCGCAACGCCCATCCTGCTGATGCACGGCAAGAAGGATCGCCGCGTCCAGGTGAGCCAGTCGCGTGAAATGGCGGAAAAGCTCAAGGCCGCCGGAAAGGTCGCAGGACGGGACTATATCTATGTTGAACAGCCGCTGGCCGACCATCATTTCTCGCGTGAAGCCGATCGGCTGGAATTCCTCGAAAAGCTCGATGCCTTCCTGAAGGAGCATAACCCCGCCTGATAGGAAGCGCGCCGGCCGGCCAATCCCGATGCGGATGATTATCGCATCGTTCAACTGCATGGAGCCTGCGACCAAAGAGCGCGCGTCTTAACCCTTTGTTCAGGGCCAAGGGTCACTTTAGCCTCTATCGGTCGATCGGCGGGCGCAGGGCGCGCCGAATTTCCCCGCCATGCGTGAACCGGCATGGCCTTGTTTGATGACCTGGTGTCGTAAAATGTCATGTGCCACATCTTTTGACGAACCGGCCCGGATCGCGGCACTGCGGCGCTATGGCATTTTGGACACCCCGGCCGAAGGGGCGTTCGACAAGGTCACCAATCTGGTGCGGACCTTGTTCGATGTGCCCATCTCGGCGGTCTCGCTGATCGACACCGAACGCCAATGGTTCAAGTCGATTACGGGCCTCGATATATCCGAAACCGCGCGCAGCATGGCCTTTTGCGACCATGCCATTCGTCAGGACGAGCCGCTGATCATCACCGATGCGCAGGAAGATCCGCGCTTTTGTGATAATCCGCTGGTGACCGGAGAGCCGCATATCCGCAGCTATGCCGGGGTGCCGTTGCGCACGCCCGACGGCTATAATCTGGGGTCGCTCTGCGCCATAGACACGCGCCCGCGTGACTTTTCGTCCGAGCAGATGGCAGCGCTCACGGGCCTTGCCCCCATCGTCGTGGAACAGATGGAATTGCGCCTGCTGGCCGAGCGTGACCATCTGAGCGGGGCGCTGACCCGCCGCGCCTTCATCGCCGAACTCGACAAGCGGATCGCGCTCTTCACCCGCCACCGCCGCCCGGCCGCGCTGGTCCTGCTCGACATCGACCATTTCAAGCAGATCAACGACCGCTATGGTCATCCGGCGGGCGACCGCGTGATCGAAGCGGTCGCGGCGCTCTGCAAAGGCCTGTCCCGCCCCAGCGATGCGTTCGGCCGGATCGGTGGCGAGGAATTCGGCCTGCTGCTGCCTGATACGCGGGATGCAGACGCACTGGCCGTCGCCAACCGGATACGCTCTGCGATCGAGCGGTTCGAAATCACCAACAATCCCCCGCTGCATGTCACCGCCAGTTTCGGCGTCGCAACGATCGGCGCAGGCCGCATGTCGAGCGAGGCCTGGCTTTCGGCCGCTGACACCGCGCTCTACCAGGCCAAACGTGCGGGGCGCAACCAAGCTGTTCTGGCCCCGATAGAAGCCGCCCGCGCCGCCTGATTGGCCCGGCGTAACAGGTTCAAAATGGACTGAAATCCGGCCTGATCCCGCCCGCAATTTTGCGCCATATCGGACCAGCGCCATAATGGTCCAGGGTCCGCTTGGCGCGGATCGCCCCTCCATCCACCCCGTCTCCCTCATCATGGGGGAGGGCAGGGATGCGGCTCAGTTGGCCGGAAATTCGCACGAATGCGGCCCATTTTGCCGCCGAATGGCAGGGCAAGGGCTATGAAAAGGGCCAGACCCACAGCTTCTACGACGAATTTTTCGGCATCTTCGGCGTACCGCGCAAGCAGGTCGCTGTTTACGAACAACGAGTCAAATCGCTCGATCCCGCGCGCTCCGGCGGCTTCATCGACCTGTTCTGGCCCGGCACGCTGATCGTCGAACAGAAGAGCGCGGGCCGCAACCTCGACCGCGCCATGGCCCAGGCGCTCGATTATTATGACTGGCTGCCCGACGTGCAGCGGCCCCGGCACATGATGGTGTGCGATTTCCAGCGTTTCGAACTGGTGGACCTGGAAACCCGCCGCGAATGGCGCTTCCCGCTCACCGATCTCAAGCGCCATGTGGAGGCCTTCGGCTTTATCATCGGCGTCCAGCCGCGTCTGTTCCGCAACCAGTCGCCGGTCAATCGCCAGGCGTCGGAACTGATGGGTCGCCTGCACAACGCGCTCGCGGCCGACGGCTATGTCGGCCATGATCTGGAACGGCTGCTCGTCCGCCTGCTCTTCATCCTCTTTGCCGACGATACCGGCATTTTCGAGCGCAAGGACCAGTTCCTCACCTTCCTCGAACGGCGCACCCGTGCCGACGGCCGCGACCTTGGCCGATGGCTGGGCGAACTGTTCCAGACGCTCGACACCCCGCCCGACCGGCGACAGCAGAGCCTCGATGCTGACCTCGCCGACTTTCCCTATATAAACGGCGAATTGTTCCGCGAACGCATCGCCATGCCCAGCTTCGATGCCGCGATGCGGACGATGCTGCTCGACGCCAGCCTGTTCAACTGGGGCGATGTGTCGCCCGCGATATTCGGATCGCTGTTCGAAAGCGTGATCGACACGGTGACCCGGCGTAAGCAGGGCGCACACTACACGCCCGAGCAGGCGATCCTCAAAGTCATCGAACCGCTGTTCCTGGATGATCTGCGCGCCGACTTCGCCCGCGCCAGCGCGCTCAAATCCGGCCGCGAACGCGCCTTGCGCGCGCTGCATCAGCGACTTGGGGCAATGGCGTTCCTCGACCCGGCCTGCGGCGCGGGCAATTTCCTGGTCGTCGCCTATCGCGAGCTGCGCGAACTGGAACGCGACATATTGCGCGAATTGCTCACCATCGACGGCCGGGTCGAACTGGTCATGGATGTCGCCGCCCTCTCGAAGCTGGATGTCGATCATTTCTTCGGCATCGAAATCGACGAATTTCCCGCCATGATCGCACAGGTCGCGCTGTGGATGACCGACCATATAGCCAACACCCGCCTGGCCGAGGATTTCGGCCAGCATTATGCCCGCATCCCGCTCGTGAAAGCCCCCGGCATCCACCATGGCGACGCGCTGGAGCTGGACTGGAACCATGTCATCCCGGCGCAGGGCTGCACCTTCGTCTTCGGCAACCCGCCCTTTGTCGGCGCGAAATATCAGAGCGAGGCGCAGCGCGCGCAGGTCCGCCGCCTCGCCGCCCTGCCCGGCAGTGGCGGCACGCTCGACTATGTCGCCGCCTGGTTCCTCAAGGCCGCGCACTATGTCGGGGGCGGCGACGCGCGCATCGCCTTCGTTTCCACCAATTCGATCGTGCAGGGCGAACAGGTGGCGCAGCTTTGGCCGCTGATCTTTCGCGCAGGCCTGGAAATCGCCTTCGCCCATCGCACCTTCGTCTGGCCCGGCCGGGCGGCGGTCCATTGCGTCATCATCGGCCTCGCCCAGCGCCGCGACGAGCCCGCGCAAAAGCGGCTTTTCAGCTATGCGGACGCGAAGGGCGAGCCGAGCGAAACCCGCCATGGCGTGCTGACCGCCTATCTGTTCGATGCCCGCGACGCCGACCGCCATCTGTTGGTGCGAGAGGAAAGCCGACCGATCAACGGCGCACCGCGCATCGTCATCGGGTCCAAACCGATTGATGGCGGCTATCTGATCTTCGACGCCGACGCGCGGGCAAAGCTGCTAGCGCAGGAGCCGGACGCTGAACCCTTTTTACGCCCCTATGTTGGGGCGCAGGAATATCTCAATGGCGGCGAACGGTGGATATTGGCGCTACAGGATGCCGCCCCGGCGGATATTCGGCAACTTCCCACCGTCCGGCAAAGGCTGCGTCAAGTGACGGCCTATCGCCGCGGCGAGATTGCGGCACTGGGCAAAGCCGAGGAGAGCAAGAAGACGCCCGGCCAGTCGTCGCTGGCGCTGGCCGATACGCCATCGGCCTTTCACGTCACCGTCATCCCGACCCAGCCCTTCCTCGCCATCCCCGAAGTCAGTTCGGAACGCCGCGACTATATCCCGATCGGCTGGCTGGAACCGCCGACCATTCCCAGCAATCTCATCCGCATTCTGCCCGGCGCGACCCTCTGGCATTTCGCTATCCTCACCAGCCATATGCATATGGCCTGGATGCGCCAGATCGGCGGCAGGCTGGAAAGCCGCTATCGCTACTCCATCGGCCTGGTTTACAACAATTTCCCATGGCCCGATGCCACCCCGATCCAGCGCGCCAAGATCGAAACCTTCGCCCAAGCCGTCCTCGACGCCCGCGCCCTGCCCCGCAACGCGACATCGACCCTGGCCGATCTCTACGACCCCGACACCATGCCCGCGCAATTGCGCAAGGCGCATCACGACCTCGATCTCGCGATCGACCGGCTTTACCGCAAGACCGCTTTCGGGTCCGACCGCGAACGGGTGGAATATCTCTTCACCCTCTATCAGCGGCTGATCGACACGCTGCATAATGCAAAGCGCACCCGGCCTGGTAGGCCCGCTTAAAAATCCGGCTTTTCATAATGGGGTGGTGGGGCAATCACTTCCATCCGCTCCGACAATAGCGGCCGGAAGGACGGGCGCGACTTGAACCCGGCATACCAGCGTCGCACCGGCTCATGCCCCTGCCAGTCGATCCCGCCCAGATAGTCCGCGACCGACAGATGCGCCGCCGCTGCGATATCGGCGAGGCTGAGCGTACCGCCCGCCATCCAGCTGCGATGGTCGAGCAGATAGTCCATATAGTCCATATGCACATTCGCGCGCTTCATCGCTTCGCGCAGGATGCGGGCTTCGGGTGGCGCGCGCTCGATCAGCCGCTTCTTCATCCGCTCGTGCAGCAGCGGGCCGACGACATCGCCATAGAAATTCTGGTCGAAAAAGGCGGTGAGCCGCCGCACTTCGGCGCGCCCGGCGGCGGTGCCGGAAATCAGCGGCACCTTTTCCACCGTCTCTTCGAAATATTCGCAGATCGCCTGGCTGTCGATCAGGGTCAGCCCCTTGTCATGATCCGCCATGACCGGCGTGGTGCCGGCCGGGTTGAGATCGAGAAATTCGTCCCGCATCGCCCAGGGCGATTCGCGGACCAGATCATAGCCGATCCCCTTTTCGCCCAGCAGCAGCCGGACCTTGCGAGAGAAGGGGCAGAGCGGAAATTGATAAAGCAGCCACATAGGCGATCCTTGTTAGGCGCGCGCGGGTCGGGGGGGAAGCGGCAAAATGGTGGAAGCCGACGCAAGAATTTCGGTCATATCGTCCAAAAGCATGGCAAGAAACGGCATGGTCCGACCTTCCGATCCGCCAAGCGGGACGATAGAAGAGACTGCGATAATGATTACGCGATGGAAAGGATGCCCCCATGTCTGACGATTTCTTCCCGGTGCCGGGGGACTGGGCCAGCAGCGCGCTGATGGACCGGGCCGCGCGCGATGCGGACTATGCGCGTTCGATCGATGCGTCGCACGATTATTGGCTGGAGCGCGCCCAACGGCTCGACTGGATCACACCGCCGACGAAAAGCGACGAAAGCAGCTTTGCCGAAGCGGATTTCGGCATCCAATGGTTCGCCGACGGGGTGCTCAACGTCAGCGCCAACTGCATAGACCGCCATCTGGCAAAGCGCGGCGATCAGGTCGCGATCCTGTGGGAGCCGGATTCCCCGGACGAGGCACCACGCCGCTACACCTATGCCCAAGCCCATGAAGAAGTCTGCCGCTTCGCCAATGTGCTGAAAAGCGTCGGCGCGAAGAAGGGCGACCGCATCACCATCTATATGCCGATGATCCCGGAGGCCGCCTTCGCCCTGCTTGCCTGCGCGCGGATCGGTGCGGTGCATAGCGTGGTATTCGGCGGCTTTTCGCCCGAAGCGCTGGCGGGCCGGATCGTCGATTGCGATTCGACGCTGGTCATCACCGCCGACGAAGGCCGCCGCGCAGGCAAGACCGTGCCCTTGAAGGCCAATGTCGATGCCGCGCTCAAACATTGCCCCGGCGTCAAACATGTCGTCGTCGTGCAGGCGACCGGCGACGCGGTGACGATGGCGGAAGGCCGCGACCTGTGGCTGCATGAAGCGGCGGCCACCGTCGAGGCCGACTGTCCGCCCGAACCCATGAATGCCGAAGACCCGCTGTTCATCCTCTACACGTCGGGATCGACCGGCAAGCCCAAGGGTGTGCTACACACATCGGGCGGCTATCTGCTCTGGGCCGCGCTCACTCACGAACTCTGCTTCGACTATCGGCCCGGCGACATCTACTGGTGCGCGGCCGATATCGGCTGGGTTACGGGGCACAGCTATATCGTCTATGGCCCGTTGGCCAATGGCGCGACGACGCTGATGTATGAAGGCGTGCCCAACTGGCCGACCCCGGCGCGGATGTGGGAAGTGGTGGACCGGCATCAGGTCCAGACCCTCTTCACCGCCCCCACGGCGCTGCGCGCGCTGATGAAGGAAGGCGACGCCCACGTAAAAGCGACCAGACGTACCTCGCTCCGCCTGCTCGGCACGGTCGGCGAACCGATCAACCCGGAGGCATGGCGCTGGTATCATGGCGTCGTCGGCGAAGGCCGCTGCCCGATCATCGATACCTGGTGGCAGACCGAAACCGGCGGCGCGATGATCGCGCCGATGCCAGGCGCCACCGACCTCAAGCCGGGGTCCGCGACCCTGCCCATGCCCGGCGTGGTGCCACAGATCGTCGATACCGAAGGCAAAGTGCTGGAAGGCGCGATCGAGGGCAATCTGGTCATCGCACGCAGCTGGCCGGGGCAGATGCGCACCGTCTATGGCGACCATGACCGCTTCTTTCAGACCTATTTCACCACCTACCCCGGCAAATATACCACAGGCGATGGCGCGCGCCGCGATGCCGATGGCTATTATTGGATCACCGGGCGCGTTGATGACGTCATCAACGTGTCGGGCCATCGCATGGGCACGGCGGAGGTCGAAAGCGCGCTGGTGCTGCATGAAAGCGTCGCCGAAGCGGCGGTGGTGGGCTTCCCCCATGATATCAAAGGACAGGGCATCTATGCCTATGTCACGTTGAACGCCGGGATCGAGCCGGACGACGATCTGCGCCAGTTGCTGGTCAAATGGGTCCGCACCGAAATCGGCCCGATCGCCACCCCCGACGTTATCCAGTTCGCGCCCGGCCTGCCCAAGACCCGGTCCGGCAAGATCATGCGCCGCATCCTCCGTAAAATTGCGGAGGGCGAAGTCTCCGCGCAAGCGCTAGGCGATACCAGCACCCTGGCCGATCCTTCGGTGGTGGATAATCTCGTCGCCAATCGTCACGGCTAGGAAACGAACAGAAGGAAGCGCTGCCATGGACCGCTATAATGGAGTCGCCCGCGCCCTGCATTGGGCCATGGCCTTGCTCATCATCCTCGCACTGGTGCTTGGCATCGGCCATGATGCGCTGCCCAAGGATTGGGCCGTGATCCCGATCCACAAGTCGATCGGGCTGACCGTGCTGGCGCTGACTTTGGTGCGGATCATCTGGCGGCTGGCCAATCCCGCGCCACGCTTGTCCGCCGCCATGCCCAATTGGGAAAAAGGAGCGGCGCACGCCACCCACGCGCTCTTCTATATCTTCATGATCGTGCTGCCCCTGTCCGGGTGGATCATGACGTCGGAGGGCACGCGGCCCTTGAATTGGTTCTTCCTGTTCGACGTCCCCAAGCTCCCGGTGGCCAAGGGCGACATGCTCGTCGATCTGGCGGGTGAAGGGCATGAGGTAATGGGCTTCATCTGGGCGGCGTTGATCCTGCTCCATATCGGCGCGGCGTTGCGGCATCATTATCTGCTCAAGGACAATGTGATGCGGCGGATGCTGTAGGCACCCGCCGACCAACGGGCGTTCGGGTTCGACCAACGACGTTGTAATAGCATTACATCGCTTGACCGACGCAGCGAAACGGTTGATCCCGCGTTTCATCAGGGCGCAGAGCCATATGGCCGCGCCGTCAAGACGTGTCGGAGTCTCAAAAACCTATGTCCCTCGCCAAAATCCTGCCGCTGCTGCTGGCCGCCGCCCCTATCGCCCTTGCCACGCCCGCGCTGGCCCAGACGGCCCCCACCGGACCCGCCGCCGGGATCACCACCCAATTGCCGCGCGGCGCCGTGCCCAGCCATTATGCGATCACCGTCACCCCCGACGCCGCCAATCTGAAGTTCACCGGCAAAGTGACGATCGACGTAGCGGTCAGCACGGCCATGCCGACGCTGGTGCTGAACGCCGCTGATCTGACGTTCGGAGACGTGATGCTGACCCCTGCGAAGGGCAAGGCGATCAAGGGCACGGCCAAGGTCGATGCCGACGCGCAGACGGTAACGCTCGACTTCGGCGAGCCGCTGGCACCCGGCAACTATAAGCTCGCCATCGCCTATGCCGGCGTCATCAACACCCAGGCGAACGGCCTGTTCGCGCTCGACTATACCGACAATGACGGTGCAGCGAAGCGCGCGCTCTTCACCCAGTTCGAAGCGCCCGACGCGCGCCGCTTCGTGCCGAGCTGGGACGAGCCAAGCTACAAGGCGACCTTCGACCTCAGCGCAATCATCCCCACCGGCGAACTGGCGGTCGGCAACATGCCGGTCACATCGACCAAGGATCTGGGCGGCGGCAAGACCCAGGTGACGTTCGGCACCAGCCCCAAAATGTCCTCCTACCTGCTCTTCTTCGGCCTGGGCGAGCTGGAGCGCGCGACCAAGATGTCGGGCGCGACCGAAGTTGGCGTCATCACCGGCAAGGGCAATACCGGCAAGGCGCAACTGGCGCTCGACGCCTCGGTGTCGATCCTGCCCTATTTCAACGATTATTTCGGCGTCCCCTATCCCCTGCCCAAGCTCGACAATGTCGCTGGGCCGGGTCAGAGCCAGTTTTTCAGCGCCATGGAAAATTGGGGCGCGATCTTCACCTTCGAGCGCGCTCTGCTGGTCGATCCGCGCTTCACCTCCGAAGCGACCAAGCGCCGCATCTATGAAACCGTGGCGCATGAAATGGCGCATCAATGGTTCGGCGATCTCGTCACCATGGCCTGGTGGGACGATCTATGGCTGAACGAAGGCTTCGCCAGCTGGATGGCGACCAAGGTCACCGACAAGTTGCAGCCCGATTGGCAGATGCTGCTGACCCGCGTCGACGGCCGCGAGGCGGCAATGAGCCTCGACTCGCTCGCCACCACCCACCCCGTCGTGCAGAAGATCACCACCGTCGATCAGGTGAACCAGGCGTTCGACGCCATCACCTATCAGAAGGGCGAAGCGGTTATCACCATGCTGGAGGGCTATGCCGGCGAGGATGTGTGGAAGACCGGCATCCGCAGCTATATGAAGGCCCATGCCTATGGCAACACCGTCACCGACGACCTGTGGAAGGCGGTCGAGGGCGCAGGGGCCAAGGGATTGGTGTCGATCGCGCATGACTTCACGTCCAAGCCCGGCATTCCGCTGGTCAAGGTCGATAGCGCACAATGCCAGGGCGGCAACACGCTGCTGACCCTGAGCCAGGGCGAATTCAGCCGCGACAAGAAGGACAAGGCACCCCTGAGCTGGAACGTGCCCGTGATGGCGCAGACCATCGGCGGCGCGCCGCAACGGCTGATCCTGCAGGGCAAGGGGCAGATGACGCTGCCGGGCTGTGGTGCCTATGTCGTCAATGCCGGGCAGACGGGCTATTATCGCTCGCTCTATCCCGCCGCTAATGTGAACGCGCTGGCCGCCAGTTTCACCAAGCTGCCCGCGATCGACCAGACCGGGCTGCTGGCCGACAATTTCCAGCTTGGCCTCGGCGGCTATCAGCCCATGGGCCTGGCGCTCGACCTGATCGACGCCGTACCCACCACCGCCACCCCCGCCGTGCTGGCACAGGTGCCGGGCTATCTGGACAGCGCTTATGCCATGCTGGAGGGCGATACGGCCGGACAGGCGAAGGTCGCCGCTTACACGTCCGCCAAGCTGACACCAGTGCTGACCGGCATCGGCTATGATGCCAAGCCGGGTGAAAATCCGCAGGTGCCCGTGCTACGCTCGGCGCTCGTCGGAACGTTGGGCGAGATGGGCGACAAGGCCGTGGTGGCCGAAGCCAATCGCCGCTTCGCCGCGCTGGCAAGCGATCCTGCCGCGCTCGACGGCCCCCTACGCAACGTCTGGATGGCGATCATCGCCAAAAATGCCGATCAGGCGACCTGGGACAGGCTGCGCGCGCTGGCCAAGGGCGCAAAGACCGACCTGGAAAAAAGCACCCTCTATGCGCTGCTCGGCGGGGCCAAGGACGAAAAGCTCGCCCGCCAAGGCCTCGATCTGGCGCTGACCGACGAGCCGGGCAAGACCACCAGCGCGGCGATCATTGCGCAGGTTGGATACGAACATCCGATGCTGGCGGTGGACTATGTGCTGGCGCACCGCGCGCAATATGAAGGGCTGATCGACGTCTCCGCGCGCAGTCAAGCGCTCGCGCGGCTGGGCGGCGGATCGGCCGACCCGGCGATGGCGACCAAGCTGGACGCCTATGCCACCCAATATCTGACGCCCGAATCGCGCAAGGTGGTCGATCGCGCCATCGCCGCGATCAACACCCGCATCGAAACCCGCACCCGCCTGAAGCCCGCGCTGACGGCCTGGTTCGCCAAGAAGTGACTGTTTTGCCAAGTCCCTTAAATCCTCCCTTGTAAGGGGAGGGGGACCACGAAGTGGTGGAGGGGTGTCGCCCTATCGAGAGCGTGACACCTCTCCGTCAGGGCTACGCCCTGCCACCTCCCCTACCAGGCGAGGATGCCATTTTTTCGACATCACTCCTGCAACGATACGCCAGGACTGCGCGGATCGGCTGCGCCCTGCCAGCGGCCATCGGGCAATCGCTCGGCCGCATTGGCCTTGAGCCCCATGCGCGACAGCGTCACGCGATGGCCGAGCTTTTCGAGCGGTGCCTTCATCGCCTCCAGCGACGTGCCCTGCTCCAGCACCAGCCCTTCGCCGTTGAAGTAGATCAGCCCATGGGCGATCGACTCCTGCGCCGACAGGCCCCAGTCGAAATGGGCGATCAGCGCCTTGGCCACCTGCATGATGATGGTCTTGCCCCCCGCCGCGCCGACGGTGAAGACGGGCGTGCCCGCCTCATCATAGACGATGGTCGGCGACATGGACGATAGCGGGCGCTTGCCCGGCTCGACCCGGTTGGCGACCGGCGCGCCGACCTTTTCCGGGGTGAAGCTGAAATCGGTCAGTTCATTGTTCAGGATCACGCCATTGGCGATCAACTGGCTGCCGAAGAAACTCTCGACCGTCGATGTCCAGGCGGCGATGTCGCCATCCCGGTCCACCGCGACAAAATGGCTGGTGCCGCTTTCGGGTTGCGGCCGCGAAGCCGTGCGCGGCTGCGCGCCGGGCGGCGTGCCGGGCTGATAATCGTTGAGCGCCTTGTTCAAACGGATGCGCGCCGACCGCTGCTTGAGATAGGCGGGATCGATCATCCCCGTCAGCGGCACCGACACGAAATCCGGGTCGCCCAGCCATGTGCCACGATCGGCATAGGCGAGTTGCATCGCCTCGCCGATAACGTGCCACGACCGGGGATCATCCTTCCCCCATGTGCCGAGCGGAAAGCGCTCGACCATGCCCAATATCTCCAGCACCGTCACCCCGCCTGACGAAGCCGGACCCATGCCGCACACGGTATAGACGCGATATTTGCCGCAAACCGGCTTACGCTCCTTGGTCTGATAGCCCGCAATGTCGGCTTCCGTCATCGGCACCGGGTTCTTGGGCGCGTTGGTGACGGTTTGCGCCAGGATGCGGGCATTTTCGCCCGTATAGAAAGCGTCCGGCCCTTCCGCCGCGATCCGCTTGAACAGCGCAGCAAGCGGCGGGTTTTTGAGCATCGTACCCATCGGCGCGGGCTTGCCATCGATCCAGAAATATTTCTGGATTTCAGGGAAGTCGGCCCACACCCCCGCGACCGCCTTCATCGCGGTGTCGAGCCGCTGGCGCACTTCATAGCCCTCTTCCGCCGCGCGAATGGCGGGCTGGAACAGATCGGCCCAGGGCAGCTTGCCCCATTTGCGATGCGCGTCCCAGGCCAACCGCACATTGCCCGGCACTCCGACCGAATAGCCGCCCGGCCAGGCATCGCGGAAGGACAGCGGTTGGCCATCGGCCCCCATGAACCGGTCGGGCCGGGCGGCGGCCGGGGCCGTTTCGCGCCCGTCGATCGATTCCAGCAGCCCGGTCTCCCCGTCATGATGCATCAGGAATCCGCCACCGCCGATGCCGCTATTATGCGGCTCGACGACGTTCAGCGTCAGCATCATGGCGATGGCGGCGTCGGTGGCGCTACCGCCCTTGCGCAATATCTCCTGCCCCGCTTGTGCCGCGCGCGGATCGGCAGCCGAAACAGTGGCGTTGGTCGATACCGGATCGCGCGCCAAAGCGGGTAGCGGCCCAAGAGCGAGAAGGGCTAAAGGGGCCAGTAGGCCAGAGAAACGACATGTCATGGGGCTTACCCTATAGCGGGAGTTGCCGATCGCAACCCTTTCCAGCCCCTTGGACGGATCAGCCGTCGATACCCACCAGATCGGCGACCGTCGCCACACCGTCGCGGGCCATCAGCGCCTTCAACTCTCGGTTGATCCGCCGCGCCAGATATGGCCCTTCATAGACCAGTGCGCTATAGAGTTGGACCAATGACGCCCCCGCCCGGATGCGGGCATAGGCCTGCGTGCCGGTCGCGATGCCGCCCACCCCGATCAGCGGTAGCCGATCGCCCAGCAACCGGCGAAAATCGCGCAGTCGCGCCAGCGACAAATCGGTCAGCGGCGCACCCGATAGCCCGCCCGCTTCGCCCGCACGGGCCGATCGCAGCGCGGGCCGGGTGATGGTGGTGTTGGACACGATCAGCGCATCGACCCGATGATCGATACAGGCCGCGGCGATATCCTCGACATCGGCCGGTTCCAGGTCGGGCGCGACCTTCAGAAAAATGGGCGGGCCACCCGGCGCGCGCGCGGCCATTACGGCACTCAGCAAGGCGTCGAGCGCGCTGCGGTCCTGCAAGGCGCGCAGGCCCGGCGTGTTAGGCGACGAGATATTGACCGTCAGATAATCGGCCAGCGGCGCCATGCAGGTGACGCCGGTGACATAGTCGGCAATGCCTCGTCCGGCCGCCGCCGCATCCTTGTTCGCGCCGATATTGATGCCGATCACCGGCCCCTCGCCCTCTGATTCGCGAACGACCGGCCGCCGATAGCGCGCGATGCGATCCGCTGCCGCACCCTGCCCGCCATTGTTGAAACCGAAGCGATTGATGACCGCCCTGTCCTCGACCAGCCGGAACAGGCGCGGTTGCGGATTGCCCGGCTGGGCCAGCGGGGTCAACGTCCCCAGTTCGGCAAAGCCAAAGCCAAGGCCGTGCATCTTGTGCGCGATCCGCCCATCCTTGTCATAGCCTGCCGCCAAGCCGACCGGATTGGGGAAGCAAATGCCCGCCACCTTTATCGCCAGCATGGGGTCCGGTGCCAGCGGCGATGGCGTCGGCATCATCCGCAGCGCAGCAAGGGAAAGATGATGGGCGCGCTCGGCATCGAGCGCAAACAGCAGCGGGCGGATCAGGCGATAGCACATGGTCCCGCCTATGCCAGCGCGGCACGAAGACGTCGAGTCGCTGTGGCCAAAGCGCCACAACCGGCGGTTAGTGACATATCATGACAGAAAACGTCATGAATGAGACGGTTTAGGGCAGCGGAATGTCTGATTCATCCAATAATCTTGCTTCGATTCACGCCTAAAGCGTCCCTGCGACCCGAAGGCTCGACGGCTTACAGCCGATGAGACCTTTTCCTTGGCCCGGCGATGCAAATCGTCGGGCCATTTTTATGTGCGGTGCAGTATCGAACCAGAAAAGTAACAGTTCTTTCACCATGTTACTTGCGTGCGGGCGCAGTTGGCGCATAGTAATCCCCTTGGGGTGAAGAAAATGGGGTTGCACAAATTCGGCATGACCGGGGGCGCTGTTGCCCTGCCGGACGAAGGGGGGCCACTGTCCTATACAGTGGCCGCGGCGCAGGGGCCGGTGCGGCTGCGCTATTTTGCGCCACCCGAACAATTGCGCGCCTATTTCGGTTCGCTTTATCTGTTCACCGTCGATGCCGATCATTATGGCGACGCGACCCGTGCTGATGTGCCACAATTGCGCTTCATGCTGGCCGGTGGTGGCCATTATCATTTTCAGGATGATGTCGTGATGCAGACGCCCGACGTCTGCCTGCTCGGTCCGACGATGGGCGCGACCCGGTTCGAACTCGACCGACCCAGCCGGGTTCTGGGCATTTCGCTGCTACCGGCCGGATGGCAATCCCTCCATGGCGGCGACGCCAGCGCACTGGCGGACCGATTGTGCGACCTGGCGGCGGTTGGCGGCGCGCATCATGCCGATCTGCTGGCGGAATTGCGGACGATCGACGAAGCAGAGGCCGAGGAGATCGCCGCGCGTTGCTGGGCCGCGCTCGGCCGCCTGGTCAAACCGCTACGCGGCACGACCTGGGCCTTGCTCGATGCGGTCGATGGCTGGCTGATGGGCGAAGGGTCGCCGCGAATCGAGGCGCTGGCCGAAGCGACCGACCTGTCGCCGCGCCAACTCGCGCGCCTCACCAACAAATATTATGGTGCCCCGCCCAAGCTGCTGGCGCGCAAATATCGCGCGCTGCGCTGTTCCGCCCGAATCGCCCTCGACGGCGAAAGCTGGCAGCAATTATGCGAGGAGGCGGGCTTCTACGACCAGTCCCATTGTATCCGTGAAATCAAACACTTCATCGGCCTGACCCCGCACCAGTTGCAGACCGAGCCCTCTGCCGTCGCCCAGCTCACTCTGCTGCGCCGATCACTGGGCAGCGACGTGGCGATGCTCAACCGCCTATCCTAATTAGCCCTTGATTCCCGAGCCTGAGAGGACCAAATGCCAATCGGACGATATTGATCCGATTTAAGAATGGTTCGCAACTGGCATGAGATTATCAAGCTTCGCTGATTATGCGGTCGTGCTGATGTCCGCCGCTGCGCGCCATTGCGGTGCTGCCAAGATGAACGCGACCACCCTGGCCGCCGAAACCGGCATCCCGCTACCCACTGCGCAAAAGCTGGTGGGGCGCCTGTCATCGGCGGGCCTGCTCGAATCGAGCCGGGGCACGGGCGGCGGCGTCCGCCTGTCGCGTCCGCCCGCCACCATCACGCTCGCCGATGTGGTGGAAGCGGTCGAAGGGCCGATCGCCATGACCGCCTGCGCCGACACGGGCACGCATGACTGCACGCTGGAGCAGGATTGCCGCATTCGCCCGCATATGAACGTCGCCAATGAAGCGATCCGCGCTGCCCTGGCTGGCGTGACCATCGCCAGCCTTACACGAGAAATGGCATGACCGAGCAAATCACGACTGTCCCAGGCTATTCTGGCCGTAACCAGGAGGCGCAGGACGCGGCCGATCGCGCCTCGACCTACGAACATGGCTGGTCGTCCGCCATTGAACAGGATTTCGCGCCCAAGGGGCTGAACGAAGATACCGTCCGCTTCATCTCCGCCAAGAAGAAGGAGCCGCAATGGCTGCTCGACTGGCGGCTGAAGGCCTTTGCGATGTGGAAGACGATGACGCCGCCCGACTGGGCGAAGCTCAATGTCCCCCCGATCGACTATCAGGACGCCTATTATTACGCCGAGCCGAAAAAGAAGGTGGAGCTGGATTCGCTTGATGAAGTCGATCCCGAAATCCTCGCCACTTACAAGAAATTGGGCATCCCCATCGCCGAGCAGGAAGTGCTCGCGGGGGTGAAGGGCAGCCGCCGCGTCGCGGTCGATGCCGTGTTCGATTCGGTGTCCGTCGCCACCACCTTCCGCAAGGAGCTGGAGGAAGCGGGCGTCATTTTCCGCTCGATCAGCGAAGCGGTGCGCGAATATCCCGATCTGGTGAAAAAGTGGATGGGCAAGATCGTGCCCATGCACGACAATTATTTCGCCACGCTCAACTGCGCGGTCTTTTCCGACGGCACCTTCGTATACATCCCCAAGGGCGTTCGCTGCCCGATGGAACTGTCCACCTATTTCCGCATCAACGCGGAAAATACCGGCCAGTTCGAACGCACGCTGATCGTCGCGGATGAAGGCAGTTACGTCTCCTACCTCGAAGGCTGCACCGCGCCGATGCGCGACGAAAATCAGCTCCACGCGGCGGTCGTGGAACTGGTCGCGCTCGATGATGCCGAGATCAAATATTCGACCGTCCAGAACTGGTATCCTGGCGATGCGGATGGCAAGGGCGGCATCTATAATTTCGTGACCAAGCGCGCCTTGTGTCAGGGCAAGAACAGCAAGGTCAGCTGGACCCAGGTGGAAACCGGGTCGGCGGTCACCTGGAAATACCCGTCCTGCGTGCTGAACGGCGACAACAGCGTCGGCGAATTCTACTCCGTCGCGCTGACCAATAATATGCAGCAGGCCGACACCGGCACCAAGATGATCCACAACGGGAAAAACACCCGCTCGACCATCGTGTCGAAAGGGATCAGCGCAGGCCGATCGAACAACACCTATCGCGGACTTGTACGGGTGGCACCGGGCGCGGAGGGCGTGCGCAACTTCACCCAATGCGACAGCCTGCTGCTGGGCGACCAGTGCGGCGCGCACACCGTCCCCTATATCGAGGTCCGTAATCCATCAGCGCAGATCGAGCATGAAGCGACGACATCGAAGATCAGCGACGACCAGCTTTTCTACGCCATGCAACGCGGCCTGGACGCGGAGAGCGCCGTCAGCCTGATCGTGAATGGTTTTGCGCGGGAGGTTCTGCAGCAATTGCCGATGGAGTTCGCGGTCGAGGCGCAGAAATTGCTGGGTATCAGCCTGGAAGGCAGCGTGGGATGACCCCCACCGCCTCTCCCCACGTCATGCCGGACTTGATCCGGCATCCCGCTTTTCTTTGCGCCGCATTGGAAGGCAGTGGGACCCCGGATCAAGTCTGGGGTGACGGCATTGGCAAAAGGAATGTGGTGTGAGTGTCACCGTCGTTCCTCGCGATCTTCTGCGAGAGGCATATGATCTCGTTTTGGCGCAATGGCCTGACGTCATCGAGCCTGGCGAAAAGACGTTTCACCTAGATAACGGATGCAACATGCGGCGTTTGAATGAGGTACATGATCCCATTGAGGACTGGGCAGTCAAAGCCGATTTTCGATCAGAAATTTGCGAAATAATCGGTTCTGTCGAGCACTATGTATTCACCAGCATTCACAACGCGCTGCGTAACCTGAACTCGCTCCAAAAACGCGATCTGGATTTTGACGCTTTCGTGTCGCGGTTCGATGGGCACCCGAATTTCAAAGTGACGCCGAGCGCCGCAAATTAAAAATTGGCTTTAAACTGGGAAGAGTAACTTGAGCGACGAAGACGATATTCAGGATGCCCTCGCGGATTTCGCGGAGGATGTTGGCAATGGCCAGTCATGGACCGCCGCGATCCGTATCCTGACCGAGGATTATGAGCTGGAAGAGGGCGAGCTGGAGCCGCGCGCCCGCGCCGATTTCGGCGATCTCGACGCGTTCGAGGCGGCGAGCCGCGATGCGCTGCAAAAAGCCGACGCGGCGATGACCGAGAAGCTGCGCAAGGACAAGGCGTTCCACAAGGCGAAGGCACCCAACCTCGCCCGCATGGGCCCGGTCAGCGAATTTGTCGTCGCCCTGCTGGAAAAGGGACCGCCAGAGGGCGAGGCCGACTGGTGGCCCTATATGCCGGTGAAGCGCTACATCGACACGCTCTTCCCCGCGCCGGGCGATGTGCGCGACATGGCCTTCTGGACCGCCCGCACGCTCCAGCGCGCGCATGAAGGATAAGACGATGATGCGGCGAACCGCCTCAATCCTCCCCTGTAAGGGGAGGGGGACCACGAAGTGGTGGAGGGGTGTCGCCCTATCGAGAGGGCGACACCCCTCCGTCAGGGCTACGCCCTGCCACCTCCCCTTCCAGGGGAGGATAAATATAGAAGCGCTGCTGCCGGGAATGATCCATGCTTAATATCGACAACCTGACCAACACCATCGACGGCAAGACGATCCTTAAAGGATTGTCGCTCACCATCAATGCAGGAGAAATCCACGCGATCATGGGGCCGAACGGCGCGGGCAAGTCGACGCTGGCCTATACGCTGGGCGGACGGCCAGGCTATGACGTGACTGGCGGCGAGGCGCTCTACGACGGTGTGAACTTGTTCACATTGGAGCCGCACGAGCGCGCCGCGGCCGGGCTGTTCCTCGGCTTTCAATATCCGGTCGAGATCCCCGGCGTCTCCAACCTGCAATTCCTGCGCGAAAGCCTCAACAGCCAGAAGCGCGCGCGTGGAGAGAAGGAACTGAACGGCGGCGAATTCATCCGCCTCGCCAAGGAAAAGGCCGCGCTGCTCGGCCTCGACATGGAGATGCTCAAGCGCCCGGTGAATGTCGGCTTTTCGGGCGGCGAGAAGAAGCGCGCCGAAATGGTGCAGATGGGTATCCTCGATCCCAAGCTCGCGATCCTCGACGAAACCGATTCCGGCCTCGACATCGACGCGCTCAAGATCGTCGGCGCAGGGATCAACGCGATCATGCGCAAGCCCGACAAGGCCGTGCTGCTCATCACCCATTATCAGCGGCTGCTCGACTATGTGAAGCCAGACTATGTGCATGTGCTGGCGGACGGACGCATCGTCAAATCGGGCGGCCCCGAACTGGCGCTGGAGTTGGAACGCGAAGGCTATGCTGAGGTAGTTGCCGCATGAGCGCCGCAGGCATCTCCCTTTTTCTCCGCGTCTCTGCGCCTCCGCGTGAGATGACTTTGTTCACGCGGAGACGCAGAGACGCGGAGGAGTCGTGCCTGTGACCGCTCTCGCTCTGCCCACTCGCCGCCAGGAAGACTGGCGCTATAGCGATCTGGAGGCTGTCGCCTCGCTATGGCCCTTGCCGGCGCCGACGCGCATCGATGTCACCCCTGGCGACACCGCCAACCATCATCTGTTGCTGGACGCTGCCGATGGCAGCGCAGCGGTGCATGACTATGTCATCACCGTCGCCGACGATGCGCGCTGCGATTTCCATCTGCTCAACATCGGCGGCACGCTCGGCCGCGTGACCTTTGCCGTCACGCTGGGCGCGCGCGCGCATTTCGGGTTGCATGGCGCGATCATTGGCGGCGGTGACCAGACGCTGGAGATCATCACTTCGGTCACCCATGCGCAGCCCGACGCGACCAGCGGCCAGACCGTCCGGTCGATCCTGGGCGGCCGCGCCACCGGCAGCTATCTCGGCAGCATCAACGTCGCCCGCGACGCGCAGCGCACCGATGCGTTTCAATCGATCAAGGCGATGCTGCTCGATCGCACCGCGACCGCCAATGCCAAGCCCGAACTGGAAATCTACGCCGACGACGTCAAATGCGCCCATGGCGCGACGGTGGGCGAACTGGACAAGGCCGCGCTCTTCTACATGGCCTCGCGCGGCATGGACCCGGCGACCGCCAAGACGCTGCTGCTGCGCTCCTTCGTGGCGGGCGTGTTTGACGACATGCCCGACGAAGCGCTGCGTGAGCAATTCGAAGCAGCCGCGATCGCCAAGCTGGAGTCGCTGGTATGACGAGCAACACCATCCTCCCCTGTAAGGGGAGGGGAACCACGAAGTGGTGGAGGGGTGTCACCCTCTCGATGGCGGGACACCCCTCCGTCTGGCCTTTGGCCAGCCACCTCCCCTGCAAGGGGAGGATGATATGACCACCACCCTTTCGACCCTCTCCCTGCGCCACGACTTCCCCGGCGTCCTCGACTGGCACTATCTCGACAGCGCCGCGACCGCGCAAAAGCCGCAGGCCGTGATCGACGCCATCGCCCGCGCCTATGGCCCCGACTATGCGACCGTCCATCGCGGTGTCTACGAACGCTCGGCAAACATGACGCTCGCCTATGAAGCTGCGCGCCGCAAGGTCGCCAGCTTCATAGGCGCGGCGTCGGACAGCGAGATCGTCTATGTCCGCGGCGCGACCGAGGGGATCAACCTCGTCGCCCAATGCTGGGCGGGCGAACAATTGAAGGCAGGCGACCGCATCCTGCTCTCCACCCTTGAACATCATAGCAATATCGTGCCGTGGCAGATCGTGGCGGAAAAGATCGGCGCGCAGATCGACGTCCTTCCCCTGACCGCCGATGGCCGGATCGACCTCGACGCGATGCGCGCGATGATCACGCCGCGTCACCGGATGGTCGCGCTGTCCCATGTCTCGAACGTGCTGGGCAGTGTCTTGGATTGCCGCCGCGCTGCCGATATCGCCCATATGGTCGGGGCCAAGATCCTGATCGACGGCTGTCAGGCTGTCCCCCGCATCGCCGTCGATGTGCAGGCGCTGGATTGCGATTTCTACGTCTTTTCCGCGCACAAACTCTATGGCCCGACCGGAATCGGCGTGCTGTGGGGTCGTGGGGAACTGCTCGACGCCATGCCCCCCTATCAGGGCGGCGGATCGATGATCGACAAGGTGACGTTCGAGAAAACGACCTATGCCCCCGCCCCGACCCGGTTCGAAGCGGGCACGCCGCACATCACCGGCGTCGTCGGCCTGTCGGCGGCGATCGACTATGTCGAGGCGATCGGTCTGGACGCGATCCACGCGCATGAATGCGCGCTGGTGGCCAAGGCTCGCGCGGCCCTGGAAAATCTCAACAGCATCCGCGTCTTCGGCCCCGAAGACTCGGCTGGCATCCTCTCCTTCGCGGTCGAGGGGGTGCATCCGCACGATGTCGGCACCATATTGGACGAAACCGGCGTCGCGATCCGGGCCGGGCATCATTGCGCCCAGCCCCTGATGCGGCATCTGGGCGTCGAAGCGACCGCACGGGCGAGCTTTGGCATTTACAGTGACGAAAGCGACGTGGACGCGCTGGTGCGCGGCCTGGAGCGGGTAAGAAAGATTTTTGGATGATGAGCGAAGAGCGCAAGATCATGGTGGAAGAAGTCGAAACGGTCGAGGCCCCGCCCAAGGCGCGCGTCGATAACCCGCCCGCTTCCGGCGAACGCCAGCGCGACTATCTCGACGGCTTCCTCGCCGCCAAGCCGACCCCGATCGCCGCAGGCGAGCCGGGCGGCAATCTCTATGATGCCGTCGTTGACGCGCTCAAGGAGATTTACGACCCGGAAATCCCGGTCAACATCTATGACCTTGGCCTGATCTACGGCGTCGATGTGACCGACGAGGCGCATGTCGTCGTCACCATGACGCTGACCACGCCGCATTGCCCGGTCGCCGAATCCATGCCTGGCGAAGTCGAACTGCGCGTCGGTGCAGTGCCCGGCGTTGGCGATGCGCAGGTCAACCTGATCTGGGATCCGCCCTGGGATCCGCAGAAGATGAGCGACGAAGCCAAGCTCGAACTGGGAATGCTGTAATGACTGCCGAGACCAAGACCCGCGCCCGCCCGGCCGCCGTCATCCTGACGAAGAGCGCCGAGCAGCGTATCGCTGACCTGATGGCGCAGGCGCCCGCAGGCACGATCGGCGTCAAGCTCTCGACTCCCAAGCGCGGCTGTTCGGGCCTTGCCTATTCGGTCGACTATGTCACCGAAGAAGCGAAATTCGATGAGAAGATCGAGACCCCCGGCGGCATTTTCTACATTGATGGCGGGTCGGTCCTCTATCTGATCGGATCGACCATGAACTGGGTCGAGGATGATTTCACCGCCGGTTTCACCTTCGCCAATCCCAATGCCAAGGGGAGTTGCGGCTGCGGCGAGAGCTTTACGGTCTGACAGGGCGGTCATGCCCCATCTGTTGATCTTCGGGCTGGGCTATACCGCCGCCCGCCTCGCCACCTGGCTGCGGAGTGAAGGCTGGCACGTCACCGGCACGCGCCGCAGCGCCGGGGCCGACACGCTGGCCTTCGATGACGAACCCGCCGTCCGCGCCGCCATCGCCAGCGCCACGCATATCCTCTCCTCGGTCCCGCCCGAAGGCGACGTCGATCCCGTCCTCGTGCGCTACGGCCCGGCGATCGCCGCCGCGCCTACCTGCTGGACCGGCTATCTCTCCTCGACGGGCGTCTATGGCGATACCAGTGGCGCATGGGTGGACGAAGCCAGTCCGATCGGCGCAGGCCGCCGCACGGCGCGCGCCGATGCGGATGCCGGTTGGGGAGCATTGCGCCCCGACATGCGGCGCTTCCGCCTGCCGGGCATCTACGGGCCGGGCCGGTCGGCGCTGGACCGGGTGCGGGAGGGCCGCGCGCATCGCATCGACCTGCCGGACCAGGTTTTCAGCCGCATCCATGTCGATGACATTGTCGCGGGCATCATCGCCTCGTTCGACGGCCCGCCCGGCATCTATAATCTGTCGGACGATCTGCCCTGCGCCCAAAATCGGGTGATCGAAGCCGCCTGCGATATGCTGGCCTTGCCCTATCCCCCGCTGCTGACGATGGATCAGGCCCAACTCTCGCCCATGGCGCGGGGCTTTTATGCCGAAAATCGCCGCGTCGCCAATGGCCGCGCCAAACGGTTGCTGGGATGGCAGCCTCGCTATCCCACCTACGCCCACGGGCTAATGGCCTGCCTGAAGGACGAAATCGGTTCGCCGCAAGCGCCGACTATGCTTACCCCTTCTTAACCATATCGACGCGAAGAGGGCCTTGCCGCAACAGAGCAGGACGCCCTCGCATGGACAGTATCGAAATCGCCTTCACCGCGCTCAGCCATCGCATGACCCGCCTGTCCGCACCCGCGCCGATCGCGAGCGTCCAGCCGTCGCTGTCCAGCCTGATCGACCGGGTCAACGCCGCCAAGCAGCACTATCAGCCAGGCCTGCGTCGCTAAGCCTTTTTCGCGCGCAACGCGATCACCATCCCGACGATGGCCAGCAGCGCGCCTGATGCAGCGAGGCCCGTCCAGCGATAGCCTTCCACCAACGTCGAAATCAGCATCGCGATTACCGGGATCAACACCGCCGTATAGGCCGCCCGCCCAGCGCCCAATCGCTGGATCAACCGGAAATAGAGCGGGAAGGTGACCACCGATCCCGCCAAAGCCAGCCAGCCTATGCCCAGCAAGTAGGTCAGGCGCAGCTCGACCACCGGCGGCCCTGCCGTCGCCCAGGCGAACAGCGCATTGATCCCCGCGCCGATCAGCATTGCCCAGGCCAGCATCGCCACCATCGGCAGCCGCCGTGCGATATCCATGCCCTGCATCACATTGGCGGCCGAAGCGCTGAACAGCCCGATAACCGAAAAGCCGACGCCCAAAAGAACCTTGTCCGGATCCACGCTGGCCGCCCGATATTCATGCACCAGCATCATCGCGATCCCGGTCATGGCCACAGCCGACCCGGCGATGAAAGCACGGCTGACCGGCTGACGAAACACGATCCAGGCCAGAATCGAATTGGGGATCAGCAGCATCGCGTAGAAAACCGCGACCACCCCGGACGTCAGATGTTCTTCGGCGCGATAGACGAAGTTGAAGTTCAGAACGAACTGCGCCGTCCCCAACAAGGCCGCGAACATCATCCCCGCCCCGCCGATTCGCAGCGATACACCCCGCATCCGGGCAAAGGCCATCATCGCGACCCCGGCCAGCGCGAAGCGATAGCAGACCGACCAACTGGCGGGCACGCTGCCCAACTGATCGCGAATGACGATCCAGGTCGAACTCCAGATCAGCGTGACGAGGATGAAGGGCAGGACGATGCCGCCCCGGCTGTCGTCAGCCATGGTCGAGCCTGCGCAGCGCATCCGCCAGCGGCGCGACACTGTCCGCGTCCTGCGACCAGTTAGTCACGATCCGCGCCGCGCCCGCGCCCCAATCGTAGAAATCAAACTCCTGCGCGCGCAAAGCCGCCGCCTCAGGAGCGGAAAGCCGCAGGAACAACTCGTTCGCCTCGACCGGATGCAGCAACCGCCCCGTCGTCGCCTCGGCAAGCGCCTGCGCGGCGGCATTGGCGGCGCTGGCATTGGCCAGCCACAGCCCATCCTCGACCATCGCCAATATCTGCGCGGCGAGATAGCGCCCCTTGGAAAATAAATGGCCCGACCGCTTGCGCCAGCGCATCGCTTCTGCGGCCCGGCGCTCCCGCTCCGGCCCGAAGAAGAGCAACGCTTCCCCCACCATCCCGCCATTTTTGACACAGCCGAAACTCAGCGCATCGACGCCCGCGCGCCAAGTCACGTCGGCGGGCGCGCAACCCAAAAAGGCCACCGCATTGGCGAACCGCGCCCCGTCCATATGGAAGCCCAGGCCATGGGTACGGGCAATCTCCCCCAGCGCCGCAACCTCGTCGGGCGTGTAGACGCGGCCATATTCGGTCGCGTTGGTGATGCTGATCGCACGCGCGGGCACCTGATGCACGTCGGGGCGAATCGCCGCCAACCGCTCCGCCACCACGTCCGGCGTGAGTTTCGCGCCCTCGCCCGGCAGCGGCATCAGGCTCGCGCCATGGGTGAAGAAGCCCGGCGCACCACATTCGTCGACGACGATATGCGCCTCTTCATGGCAGACGATGCCGCCATAAGGCGGGCACAGGCAGGCCAGTGCGATACTGTTCGCCGCCGTGCCGGTCGCGACCCACAGCGCGCTGACCGGGGTTTCGAACAGATCGCCAAAGGCCGCGTCGAGCCGCGCGCTCCACTGGTCGCCATCATAGCCATGATCCTCCCGGTCGGCAGCGGCGATCGCGGCCATTACAGGTGGGCAAAGCGGGGTGGCGTTGTCGGAGAAAAAATGCATCGGCCAGCGTTAGCGAGGCTATGGCCCAGCGCCAAGAGGCCAGCTTGAGCCAAGCGGCCCGATGGGTCAGCATAGGTGACGTTGTTTCCAGTCCCGCTTTGTGACATAGGCAGCCCGTCCAACCCAAGGAGACAGATTATGGACGGCCAGCATAGTTCGCGTTTCACCGTTACCCGCAGCAGCAAGACTGTGGCGGCGAACGAGCGCGCCGCCCTGCTGGAGGATCCCGGTTTCGGCCGCCTCTTCACCGACCATATGGTGACGATCCGCTATACCGAGGGTAAGGGCTGGCATAGCCATAGCGTCGGTCCGCGCGAACCGTTCCAGATCGACCCGGCCTGCGCCGTACTCCATTATGCCCAGGAAATTTTCGAAGGCATGAAGGCCTACCGCCTCGCTGATGGCAGCATCGCCATGTTCCGGCCGGAGGAAAATGCCCGCCGCTTCGCCCAGTCTGCCGAGCGGCTGGCGATGCCGGAAATCCCCGAAGACCTGTTCCTCGAAGCCGTCGCGGAGCTGGTGAAGATCGACGCAGACTGGATTCCGAGCGGCGAAGGCAGCCTCTATCTGCGCCCCTTCCTCTTCGCGAGCGAGGCCTTCCTCGGCGTACGCCCGTCAAAGGAATATATTTTCTGCGTCATCGCCTCGCCCGCCGGTGCCTATTTCAAGGGCGGCAAGAAGGCTGTGACCCTGTGGGTGTCGGAACATTATACCCGCGCCGCGCGCGGCGGCACGGGTGCGGCCAAATGCGGCGGCAATTATGCCGCCAGCCTGGTCGCGCAGAAGGAAGCGACCGAACAGGGCTGCGACCAGGTCGTCTTCCTCGATGCCGCCGAAAATAAATGGGTCGAGGAATTGGGCGGCATGAACGTCTTCTTCGTGATGGAGGATGGCTCGATCGTCACCCCGCCACTGACCGGCACGATCCTGCCCGGCATCACCCGCAACAGCATCATCACCCTCGCCCGCGCCAAGGGCCATGATGTGCGCGAAGAGCCCTACAGCTTTGCCCAATGGCGCGCCGATGCCGCCAGCGGCGCGCTGCGCGAAGCCTTTGCCTGCGGCACGGCGGCGGTGGTCACCGCGATCGGCACCGTCAGAAGCAAGGATGGCGACTTCACCATCGGCAATGGCGACGGCGGCCTCGTCACCGAAAGCCTGCGCGGCGAACTGACCGGCATACAGCGCGGGACCGTCGCCGATCCGGCCGGTTGGGTGCATATCGTCTGAGGTGATCAGGCTGGCCCCTGCCCTTTTGGGCGAGCGGGCCAGCCATCGCTTTTCAAGTCGGCCCCGACCGCCTAGACAGGGGCCATGGAACGCTTCGACGTCGTGATATTGGGCGGTGGCCTTGTCGGCCTGACCCTTGGCATAGCTCTTTCCGGCCATGGCGTACGCACCGCCATCGTCGATCCCGCCGATCCGGTGGATACCACCGCCAGCGGTTTCGACGGCCGCGTCTCAGCCATCTCCTCGACCAGTTGCGCAATGCTCTCGGCGATCGGGGTCATGCCCTTTCTCGATGGCAAGGGTTGCCCGATCGACCGCATCTGGGTGAGCGATGGGTTGGAACCCGGCGCGCTCGATTTCGTGCCGGACGCCGACGATGACGGCGTGATGGGCACCATGTTCCCCAATCGCGACTTGCGCATCGCTTTGGAACAGACCGCCCAACGGGCGACCAACCTGACCCGTTACCAGCCCGACCGTGCGACCCATGTGGATCGCAATGAGCATGGCGTCGTGCTAACGCTGGCGAGCGGCGCGACGATCCGCGGCGCGCTGCTGGTCGCGGCGGAGGGGCGCAACAGCCCGACCCGCGAGGCGGCGGGTATCCGCACCACCCGCTGGCAATATAGCCACACCGCCATGGTCAGCGCGATCGACCATGACGTGCCGCACGGCAACACCGCCTATGAGATTTTCTATGTCGGTGGCCCCTTCGCGCTGCTGCCGATGCTGCCGTGCACCCGCTCCGCGATCGTATGGACCGTGCCGAGTGAGCAGGCGCCCGCCATGCTCAAATTGTCGGAACGCGCCTGGCTCGCCGAAGCGCAGAAGCGGATCGGTGGCTTCCTGGGCGACATCCGCATGGCGGGGCCGCGTTCCTCCTATCCGCTGGGCTTCCACCACGCCGCCCGCATCACCGATACGCGGCTGGCGCTGGTGGGGGACAGCGCTCATGCGATCCACCCGATTGCGGGACAGGGATTGAACCTTGGCCTGCGCGATGTCGCCGCGCTGGTCGAAGTGCTGGTCGATGGCATGCGCCTCGGCCTCGATCCGGGCGATGCGCAACTGCTTGCGCGCTATCAGCGTTGGCGCGGGCTGGACGCGATCATGACCAGCGTGGCGATGGACGGCCTTGTCCGCCTGTTTGACATTCCCGGCCGCCTGCCAAAGCTGGCGCGGCGCGCAGGACTGGCAGCAGTGCAGCGCACCTCGTTGCTCAAGGGGCGCTTCATGGCCGAAGCGCGCGGCCAGTCCGGGGCGCTCCCCCGGCTACTAACCGGCGAACTGGTCTGATCGGCGCTCAGCCCCGGCCGCGATAGCCTGGCACGTCCTGCGTCGGCAACCACAGCCCCGCAGGCGGTTCGCCCGATTGCCAGAAAACGTCGATCGGGATGCCGCCGCGCGGATACCAATAGCCGCCGATCCGCAGCCAAATGGGGTTCATTTCGGCGAACAGCCGCTCGCCAATGCCCACCGTGCAATCCTCATGAAAGGCCGCATGGTTGCGGAACGCCCCCAGGAACAGTTTGAGCGACTTGGATTCGACGATCGTCGCGGCGGGCGCATAGTCGATCACCAGATGGGCGAAGTCGGGCTGGCCGGTCACCGGGCAGAGCGAGGTGAATTCGGGCGCGGTAAAGCGCACCAGATAGGGTTTGCCTGGACGCGGATTGGGCACATAATCGAGGATGGCGGCTTCCGGCTTGGCAGGAAGCGCGCTGGTCTGGCCCAGATGGAGCGGGGTTTGGCTAAGGTCGGTCATGGCCGCCCCTTACGCGATTGCCCGCCCGCTGTCATCGGTCCAACGGGGCAGGCGACGTTGTTCACTTGCCATTCAGCGCGGCTTGTGCCTTGGCCACCATATGGGGTCTGTACGTTCACTTATGCTCGCCGCGCCGCTTTTGCTGGCCGCGCCCGTCCATGCCCAGCAGGCGGAAGAGCCTGCGCCGGGTGGTTTCAGCCTGCCGCCGTCGCGGACAGCGCCGCCCGTCGATACCCGCCGACAGGGACCGGAACTGGATGTCTTTCGCGCGCCCGCCACCCCGGTAGCGCCGCCGCCCATCGTCGCGCCGACCGTGACGCCGCCGCCCGTTGCCGTGCCGGTCCCCACTCCAGCACAGCCAGCCACGCGACAGCCTACTCGACCAACCGAAACCCGCCCTGCGCCAACACCCGCCCCCCGCGCCGAGCCGGAGCCGGAACCGGAACCGGAACCGGAACCGGCCAATGACAGCGCGCCGACGCCAGAAGCGCCCCTGCCCCAGCCTGTGGTCAATGAGACCGCCCCCGCCGTCACCGTCACACCGCCCCCAGCGGCAACGCCCGCGCCATCGGCCAGCGCCGATACGACGCCTTGGGGCTGGATCATCGCTGGTCTGCTTGCCCTCGCCGCCGTCGCCCTGTTGTTGCGTCGCCGTCGCTCGCCCGTCGAAGCCGAGACGGTCGAATCAGAACCCGTCGATCAGCCCCTCGCCGCCCCTCCGCCGACGTCGACAGCGCCTCCCGCGCCCGTCGCGTCGCCCCCGCCGCCGCCTGCCCCTGTCGACACCGACCGGGCCTGGATCGACATGCAACTCGTGGTCACGCAGGCGCGCTATTCGCTGATGGGCGTCACCATCGCCTATGGCCTGTTGCTGCATAATCGCGGGTCGCTTGCCGCGCAGGACGTGCTGGTGCGCGGCGTCATCGGTAATGGCGGCGCGAACCAGCAGGCGCTGCTCGACGGCTTCTTCATCGGCGAAACCGGCTTGCCGCTCCATGCCGCCGTGGCGCTGGCACCGGGCGAAACGCTGCGGCTGGACGGCGAACTGCGCCTTGCACCCGACCAGATCGTGCCAGTGCCCATGGGCGATCGCAGCCTGCTGATCCCGATCGCGGCCTTCGACGTGACCTATCAATTCAATGACGCGGCGGACGACAAGGGCCGCACCGCTCGCGCCTTCATCGTCGGGCAGGAGCAGGAGCCGCCCGCCGAGCGCCTCGCGCCGCTGCGCTTCGATCAGGGGCCGCGCCAATATCGCCGCCCCGCCGCCCGCGCCGCCGCCGAACTGCCACCGCGCTAGGCTTGGCCCTTTCCAGCCTCCGCCCCCCGGCCTAGAAGGGGCGGCAAGACGCAGGCCATAGGGGACCGCATGACCATTTTCGTTTCCACCGACTGGCTCGCCGCGCACTTAAGCGCGCCGGATCTCTGCATCCTCGACGCCAGCCTGTTCCTGCCCGGCACCCCGCGCGATCCGCTCGCCGAATATGCGGCCGCGCACATCCCCGGCGCCGTATTTATGGATTTGGCGTCGCTCAACGACCCCGACGACGCGACGCCGGGCATGTTGCCGCCCGATGCGCTGATGACGCAGCGCTGCCAGGCGCTGGGCATCAATCCCGACAGCCGGATCATCGTCTATGACAATAGCCCGCTGCACAGCGCCGCGCGCGGATGGTGGATGATGCGCCTCTATGGCTTGGGCGCGTCGGTCGCGATTCTCGATGGCGGCCTGCCCAAATGGGTGGCGGAAGGTCGCCCTACGGAGGCCGGCATCGTCACGTCCACCGCTGGCACCGCCATCGCCCGCCGCGCGGCGGGACAGGTACGGACCAAGGCGGACCTGATCGCCAATCTCGCCACCGGCGCGGAACAGGTGCTGGATGCGCGCGGCACTGGACGCTTCACCGGCGCTGAGGCCGAACCGCGCCTCCGCATGGCGTCGGGCCATATCCCCGGATCGCGCAACCTGCCCTCGCCGTCGCTGTTCAATCCCGACAACAGCATGAAATCGGGCGACGAATTGCGCGCCCTCTATGCCGACTCCGGGATTGACTTCGACCGCCCGATCATCACCAGTTGCGGCAGCGGCGTCACCGCCGCCATCCTCCTCGCCGGGCTGGAGTCGCTCGGCAAGGACGATGTAACCCTCTATGACGGCAGTTGGTCCGAATGGGGGTTCGACCCCGCCACGCCCAAGGCGACCGGCCCGGCATGAGTGACGACCGCAAACCCCTGACGAAACTGGTACAGGCCGGACGCAAGCCCGAATGGACCGGCATGCCCGCTCAGCCCGGCGGCATCGTCAGCCCGCCGGTCTGGCGCGCCTCGACCATCCTCTATGACGATGTCGCCCATCTGCGAAAGGCCGCGGGCAGCAGCACGCATGAACGGCTCTTCTACGGGCGCAAGGGCACGCCGACTGCCTGGTCGCTCGCCGACGCACTGACCGAAATGGAACCGGGCGCGGAAGGGACGATGCTCTTCCCGTCGGGCGTCGCCGCGATCGCCTGCGCGCTGATGGCGGCCCTGAAGCCGGGCGACCGACTGCTCATGCCCGACAGCACCTATGATCCGACCCGCAACTTCTGTGATCAGATGCTCAATAGTTACGGCGTCGAAACAATCTATTATGATCCCTGCGATGCTGTCCGGGTCGCTGTCCGCCTTGGCGATGAAAAGGTGCGGGCCATCTTCTTGGAAAGCCCCGGCAGCCTGACGTTCGAGGTGCAGGACATACCCGCCATCACCGCCATCGCGCGCGAACGGGGCATCGTCACCCTGCTCGACAATACCTGGGCGACGCCGCTCTTTTTCCCGGCAATGGCCCATGGCGTGGACATCACCATCCTGGCCTGCACCAAATATATCGTCGGCCATAGCGACGTGATGATGGGCAGCGTCACGGCGAACGCCGACTGGTTCGCCAAGGTCCGCCAGGCCGCCTACCTGTTCGGCCAGATGACCAGCCCCGACGATGCCTGGCTCGCTTCGCGCGGCCTCCGCACGCTCGGCGTCCGCCTGCGCCAGCATCAGGACGGCGCGCTCGCGGTCGCCCATTGGCTCAAGGATCAGCCCGGCGTCGCGCGCGTGTTGCACCCCGCTTTGCCCGATTGCCCCGGCCATGAACTGTGGCAGCGCGACTTTTCCGGCTCGACCGGTCTGTTCAGTTTCGTGCTGGACGGCGGCGATGAGGCCGCCCGCGCCGCCTTGATCGACGGCCTCGCCCATTTCGGCATCGGCTATAGCTGGGGCGGCTTTGAAAGCCTCGCTTTGCCGGTCGATCCCGCCCGCCACCGCACCGCAACCCGCTGGGAAGTAGAAGGGCCAATGGTCCGCCTGCATATCGGCCTCGAAGACCCCGACGACCTGATCGCCGACCTCGACGCAGGGCTTACCCGCTTCCGGGCCGCGCGATGACGCTCAGCATTGCCTGGCTGCTCAACCGCGTGCCCGACAGCGGCGGGCTGATCCATCCGTTGATCGCGCTGGGCCTCGCACTTGTCCTGCACCTCGCCGCTGCGGGCCTCTCGCGCCGGGTCGAGCCGCGGCTGCGCGGCCCCATGGAAGCCTTGGGCGAATCCTTCGCCACCCGTTTGCGCGCCATGTTGCGCTATGCCTTCTCGGCGCTGCTGATCGGTATCGCCACGGCCTTCTGGCCGGCCGATTCGGTCGGGCATCTGGTGCTGGGCATCGGCCTGGGCCTCTCGGTCGCTTTGCTCGCGGGTTATGCGCTGCGCACGCTCTCCATCCCGCGATGGGCCACGCTCCCGCTGGCGCTCCTGCTGTTCCTGACGATCGTCTCCGGCACTAATGGCGGCCTCGCGCCTGTAGGTGCCACCCTCGATACGGTCGGCATCAGCCTTGGCAAACGCCGGGTCACGCTGCTCAGCCTGCTGTCGATCGCCGCCACCTGCGTCGCCCTGTTCGCGCTCGTCCGCCTCGCCAACAAATTGATCGGCCGATCAATCGGTCAAGCGGAAGGCTTTGATCCCACGCAAAAGCTGCTGGCGCAGAAACTCGCCGCTATCGCCATCATCATCGCAGCCTTCTTCATCGGCGTCGACATGCTGGGCATTGACCTGACCGCCTTTGCCGTCTTTTCCGGCGCGCTAGGCCTCGCGGTCGGCTTCGGCCTGCAAAAGACGTTCGGCAATCTGATCGCGGGCATCATCCTGCTGATGGACCGGTCGATCAAGCCGGGCGATGTCATCGTCGTGGGCGAGAGTTTCGGCTGGGTGAACAAGATCGGCGTGCGCGCCGTCAGCGTCATCACCCGCGACGGCAAGGAACATCTGATCCCGAACGAAAATTTGATGACGCAGGAAGTGGAGAACTGGTCCTATTCCGACCGCAATGTCCGTGTCCGCATTCCCGTCGGCATCGGCTATGACAGCGACCTCAAGCTCGCCCAGGCGCTGATGCTGCAGGCTGCTGCCGAAAGCCCCCGCGTGCTGCGCAACCCCAAGCCCAATGTCTGGCTGACCGGCTTTGGCGAGAGCCGCGTCGAACATGACATATTGGTGTGGATCAGCGACCCGGAGGGCGGGGTCGGCAATGTGAAGTCCGACGTGCTGGGCCGCGTGTGGCAACTCTTCCGCGACAACGGCATCACCATACCCTATCCGCAACGGGTCATCCATAGCGCGGCCGATCTACCCCAAAAGCCGTAACTTTACGGGGTCGCTTCCGTCGTCCTGCGCGCCTATATCAGAGCCATGAATCTTGTCCTGCTCCTGCTGATCTTCCTCGCCACCGTCGTCGCGATGGAAGGTTTCGCCTATGTCATGCACCGCTGGATCATGCACGGTCCCGGCTGGTTCCTGCATGCCAGCCACCATCGCCCGCGCCTTGGCCGGTGGGAAGCCAATGACCTCTATTTCGTGATCTTCGCCGTGCCCTCCATCCTGCTGCTACTGGGCGGCGTGCAATGGGGCTGGGGCGGCTGGGCGACGGCCATGGGTGCCGGGATCGCCGCCTATGGCGCCATCTATCTCGGCTTTCACGACATCATCGTGCATCAGCGCGTCAAGAACCGCTATGTCGCGCGGTCGCCCTATATGAAGCGGATCGTCCAGGCCCATCGCCTGCATCATGTGGTCGAGACGAAGGAGGGCACGGTCAGCTTCGGCTTTCTCGTCGCCCCCCGCCCGGAGGATCTGAAACGCGAACTCGCCCGCCGCAACCGGGCGGGCGTGCGTGCGCCTTCCGCTGCCGACCCGGTCACCCCGGCAGGTCAAGCCCCGCCACGTTGAACGCAAAAGGCGCGGTCTTGTCCTGCGGGCCGACCACTAGGTCGACCTTCACCGTCTTGGCCTTCTCGATGACGTCATAGGCATTTTGCGACGGCATGATTTCAATGCCGTCCTTCGCATCGGTCATGCGACCTTGCCAGCTATGCGTCTTGCCATCATCGCCCGTCGCGCTGACTGTGCAGGCCGACAGGTCGCACTGAAAAGGCGCGCCGACCAGTTTCACCGTCACGGTCTTTTCGCCATTGCTCATCGGTTGGACCAGCAGCACGGCAAAAGTGTCGGGCGCGGTCATCGTCGCGACCGTATTAGCACTGCCGATATAGGCGACCTTCGCGGCATCGCCGGTCCCGCCTTCATATTTCCACGCCTGGCCGATCTGCTCGCGCTGGCTTGGTTCTTCGGGTTCCTGCGAGCAGGCGGCCAGCAATGCCATGGCCGTCATCATCAAGGGGATGCGCATCGGCTCTTGTCCTTCCATCTGGTTACGGAAGGATAATGGTCGAGGCCACTTGCAGGTTGCAGCGTTCAGCCGGTGTAGCGACCAGCCGTTTGCCGGATAAGGGCAATCATGTTGGGAATGCCCTGCGTCCGGTTGGAACTGAGCTGGTTGCGCAGGTCGAAGGGGGCCAGCGCCTCCTCGACATCCGCCGCTGCGATGGCGGCTGGCGGCTGATCCTGCACCGTTTGCAGCACCAGAGCGATGATCCCCTTGGTTATAGCCGCATTGCTGTCCGCCAGGAAATGCAGTCGCCCATCGTCCAGCACGGTCGGATAGACCCATACGGCCGCCGAACAGCCGCGCACCAGCGTCGCATCGGTCTTGAGCGCGTCCGGCATCGGCTCAAGCGCGCGGCCGAGGTCGATCAGCAAGCGATAGCGGTCGTCCGCGTCGAGAAACTGATATTCTTCTTGGATGTCGGCAAGGATCGTCATGCCCGCCCCTATAGGGGGAAAAGGACGGCAGGTAAGCCCCCCACTTGGTCAGGCCGCTACCCAATCCTTGCGCAGCGCCCGGCCGCCCAATGCCATGAACAGCCCGGCGAGCAGATAGAAGCCAAGCGCCGCGACGATGGCGTAGCGCAGCGCTTCGATACCATAAGCCGGGGTCAGCGCGTCGGACAAAGCACCGACAAACCAGCTGCCAAGCCCCAGCCCCACCAGATTGTTGATCAGCAGGAAACTCGCCGCCGCGCTGGCGCGCATATGCGCGGGGACCAGATGCTGCACGGCGGTCAGCACCGGACCGAGCCAGACATAGACCAGCGCCTGCGGCACGAGGAACAGGGCAAAGGCAAAGCCGACGCTGTCGGACAGCACCCCGACCACGAACAGCGGCATCCCCACCACATAGCTGATCGCGGGCACCCAGGCATAATAGGCCTTGTCCTTGCCACCCATCGCGTCACCCAGCCAGCCACCCAGCAACACGCCCGCCACGCCGCCGATCAGCAGCAGCCCGCCCAGAAACTGCCCGGCCCCCATCAGGTCGAGACCGAAGCTGCGCATCAGCAGGCTGGGCAGCCAGAAGGCGACGCCATAGCCGCACATCGAACTGCATGCCGCACCCACCGCCAGGAACCAGAAGCTGCGCTTGGCCGCGAGGATGCCGAACACCGCCGAAACCGGAGCAGCGTCGCTGGCCTGCACTGGCCGCACGGGTTCGCGCACGACCAGGCGAAAGACAGGCGCGATCAAAAGGCCGAGCAAGCCGACGACGATGAAGGCGGTGCGCCACTCCACTGTCTGAGCGATATAGCCGCCGAGCAGCACACCACCCGCCGATCCTAGTGGGATGCCGAGCGAATAGATGGACAGCGCCCGCGCCCGCTGATGCGCCGGGAAATAGTCGGAGATCACCGCATAGGAGGGCGCGACCCCGCCCGCTTCGCCCACGCCCACGCCGATGCGGCACAGGAATAACTGCATGAAATTGCCCGCCAGACCGCACAGCGCGGTAAATCCGCTCCAGACAGCAAGGCTGACGGTGATGACCCAAGTCCGGCTGGTGCGATCGGCCAGCAGCGCCAGCGGGATCGCCAGCGTCGAATAGAGGAGCGCAAAGGCAATACCGCCCAGCGCCCCCAATTGCGTATCGCTCAGCCCCAGTTCCGCCTTGATCGGCCCGGCAAGGATGCCCAGGATCTGCCGGTCGAGGAAGTTGAACGTATAGACCAGCAGCAGCATCGCCAGCACGACGCCGCGATAGGCAGGGGAAGCGGGGGTGGCGGATCGGTCGGTCATATGGCGTCACCCATCTCCGTTCAGTTCGAGCTTGTCGAGAACCGTTGCGCAAGGGTTCTCGACAGGCGCGAACCGAACGGAGATGGGATGGAGATCAGAACTTCACCGTCCCCGTCAAGAACACCTGCCGGGGATTGCCGTAAAAGGCGGTCAGCGTGCCCTCGCGGCCGAGCGTCGGGGTCGGGAAACCGGCGGCATTGTTGATGATGGCCCCCGTCACCGCATTGGCACCGACGAAGGTATAACCCGACGTCTTATATTCCTTGTCCATCAGATTCTTGCCATGCAGGCCCAGCGTCCAGCGATCGTCTGGCGCGGTATAGACAATGCTGGCGTCCCACAGGGCATAGCCCTTCTGGTCGATATAGGGGTTGGGGATTTCAAACTGATAGGTCTTACTGCGCCACGACACGCTGCTCGCCAGATAGAGGCTGCCCGCGCCGACTGGGGTCGAATAGCTCATCGTGCCGCTGGCGGTCCATTTGGGCGTATTCTGCACTTCGCGATTGGCCGCGACGTCGGTCGGCACGCCACCGATGTTGGTGATATATTCGCGATATTCCGCGTCGATATAGCCGATCGCGGTCGACAGGTTGAGCCGGTCGCCCGGCGTCATCAGGTCGCGGCCCAGCCGCGCGGTGCTTTCAAACTCCAGCCCCTTGAACCGCGCCTTGCCCGCGTTGGACACCACGCCGCAGAAGGAGGGCGTAGCGACGCCACCGACGCTGACGGTGCAGGCGACGGACCCCGGAATCTGCACGTCCTTGTAGTCGGCATAGAAGCCCGCGACCGCAACATAGAGCGCGCCGTCGAGGAAATTGCCCTTATAGCCGACTTCATAACTGTCGACCTGTTCGGGTGCGAAGCTCAGGAAAGACGCGATTTCGTCATCCTGCCGGATGCCGTCGCCATTAAGGTCTGGCGCATTGGTGCCGACGCCACGCGGATCAAAACCGCCGCCCTTGAAGCCCTGCGAGAAGCTGGCGTAGATGTTATGATCCGGCGTCGGCTTGTAGCTGATGGAAACGCGCGGGGTGAATTTCTTATATTCGCGCTCGCCATTGAAATTGGTGCTGGGCGCGCCGAACGCCACGCCAGCACCGCCGAACAATGGCGATCCGCCACCCAGATAATTTTGCCGCAATATGTCGGCCCGGCGCTTGTCCCAGGTGTAGCGGCCACCGGCCGACAGGCTGAGCTTTTCCGTGATGTCGAAGGTAAAGTCGCCGAATATGGCATAGGTTTCGGTGTCCACATCGGCCTGCGTATAGGCGGTCAGCCCCGCAACCGTCGTGAACAGGCGCACGTCGAACGCGGTGTCGGCCTTGGCATCGAGATAGTAGAAGCCGATCATGCCGTGCAGCGGCCCCTTGTCATAGAGGAGCTGAAATTCCTGGCTCAACTGCTCGTTGAAGTAAAAGGCCGGCACATCCACGTCGACTGCTGGCAACGCATCGAAATCAATGGGCGAGGCGCTGTCATCCTTGCGCCAGGCGCTGATCGACCGCAGCGTGACCGCGTCGCTCAGTTCCGCCGTGATGTTCATGGAAAGCCCGTAGGACTTCACATATTGCTTGGGATCGACCAAGCCGCCGCGCGTGTCGAACACATTGCCCAGCACTGGGGCACCGGACAATTGGCCGGGGATCAACCGATGGCCACCGCGCGCGCTACTGTTATCCTTGGTATAATCGCCGGTGATCCGCATCAGCACGGGCTGGCCATAACCACCCATTTCAAAGGTGGCGCGGCCCGCCCAGATATCCTTGTTGTAATTTTCATCGCCGGTGGTGAGATTGTCGCCAAAGCCGCCGCGCGACAGCCGGGCAAAGGCCCCACCGACGCGGATCATGTCGCTCAACGGTGCCGACACGCTGATGATGCCATCGGCCTGGTCATAGCTGCCATAAGTGCCCTTGAGCTTGAGCGAAAATTCCTGCGGCAACATCTTGGTCACATATTTGACCGCACCGCCGATGGTGTTGCGCCCATAGAGCGTGCCTTGCGGCCCGCGCAGCACTTCGATCCGCTCGACATCGTAAATGTCGAGGATCGCGCCCTGCGGCCGGTTGAGATAGACATCGTCGAGATAGATGCCGACGCCCTGTTCAAAGCCCGAAACCGGGTCTTGCTGACCCACGCCGCGAATGAAAGCGGTCAATGTCGAATTGGTGCCGCGCGAGGCTTCCAGCGTGGTGTTGGGAGTCATGTTGGCAAGGTCGGTAATGTCGATCGCCCCGCCCCGTTCCAACGCTTCGCCCGAAAAGGCGCTGACCGCAATCGGCACGCTGACCAGCGTTTCCTCGCGGCGACGGGCGGTGACGACGATAGCCGCCTCTTCTTCGACCGCAGGCGCGGCAGCGTCCTGAGCGACGGCGGGGATGGCTAATACGCCGCTCCACGCAACAGAGGCGAGAGCAAGAGCGCGGATGCTGAAATGGGCCTTCATGGTCGGTCCTCTCCTGAAAATGCGGTGTCCGGTCTGCCGGATCACTTTTGCGTTGCTCGATTCGATAATGAAAGTTGAACCATCTTTCAACTTCAAATAGAGAGGCGGAGACAAGGCCGGTTCAGTGCGGCAAAAAGAACACAGATTTTGGGAGGAGTGGACATGGCCGAGGATGCCGCCGCCAAGGACGACAAGACGCCGCGCACCGCCAGGGGTGAGCGGACTCGCCGCGCATTGCTGGCAGCCGCGGCGGCCGAATTTGGCGAAAAGGGCTTTCACGACGGCTCGATCAGCGGCATCACCCGCCGCGCGGGCTGTGCGCTGGGCAGTTTCTACACCTATTTCGACAGCAAGGATGATATCTTCCGCGCGCTCGTCGCCGACATGTCGGGCCAGGTGCGCGATTACGTCGGGCCGCGTATTGCTGACGCTCGCAATGGTATCGAGGCGGAACGGATTGGCCTACTCAGCTTCCTGGAGTTCGCGCGCGAACATAAGGAAATTTACCGCATCATCGACGAGGCCGAGTTCGTCGATCAAGCCGCCTACCGCGCCCATTATGAAAATACCGCATCCCGCATGACCGCTCGCCTGACCAAGGCGGCGGCCCGTGGCGACGTGCGTGCTGACGTCGAGGAGGTCCATGCCTGGGCAATCATGGGCATGAACGTGTTTCTGGGCCTGCGCTTTGGTGTATGGGACGACAGCCGCCCGGCCGAGGAGGTCGCCGCCATTGCCAACGCGCTGGTGGAACGCGGCATCGGCACCAAAGCCTGATCGAGCCGGATCAGCGTCCCGATTCCGAGAGGGAGAGCGGCCCGCTATCGTGCATCCCCATGCTGGACCGCAGCATATCCGCCCAATCAGACCCGGCGCACAAACCGATCATCCCAGGCGCATCCCACTGCGCCAGGATAGGGGCGATTTGCGATCGTGCCATGGGGCGCCCGAACAGGAAGCCCTGACCGACATCGCACCCCTTGACCATCAGATGCGCCGCTTGGGCGGCCGTCTCTATGCCTTCGGCGACCGTGGTTATGCCCAGATTTTTCGCAAGGTCGATGACCGCCCCGACAATGGCGGCATCACCTGTTTCCGCGGCATTGAGGCGCGACACGAACGACCGGTCGATCTTGATCGTGTGAACCGGAAATTGCTGCAGGTGCGTCAGCGACGCATAGCCCGTCCCGAAATCATCCAAGGCGATCGTCACGCCCGCCTCGGCCAACGTCTCCAGGCAATTATGGACCCGATCGGACAATTGCCCCACGAACACGGTTTCTGTGACTTCCAGTTCCAGCAGGCTGGCGGGCAGTCCCAGCTTGTGCATCCGCCCCAGGATGCGATCGACGAAATCACCCCGGCGAAAATCGCCCGGTGCGCCGTTGAACGCGATCCGGCCAAAGGCAAGGCCCTGGTCGCGCCAGGCGACCATATCTGCCATGATGCAATCAAGCATCCGATCGGTCAGCCGGACCGCCAGATCGGCGTCCTCGAACGCGGCACGGATTGCGCCGGGCGGCTGAAGCCCCTGCTGCTGGTCGTGAATGCGCAGCAAGGCTTCGAAACCCTCCAGCGCCCCGGTACGCAGGTTCACCTTCGGCTGGTAAAAGGGGATGATATGGTTGTTGGTCAGGGCCGCCCGCGCCTTGGTCAACATCGCCTTTTCCATGTCTACCGCTTCGCGCATGGCAGGCGTGAAGCCCCGTATCTGACCTGGTCCCTCGCTCTTGGCGGCATAGAGGGCCAGGTCCGCGCATTTATGCAGTTCTTCGGCGTCCAACCCGTCCCGAAATGCCAGCGCGCCACCCGCGCTCAGGCTGACATCGATATGGCGTCCATCATGCAGCAGGGAGCCCGTCAGGCTGCCCATGATGGTGTCGACGGTTTCCTGTCGCGCCTGTTCCGGGGTCAGTCCCGGCAGGATGATCGCGAACTCGTCCCCACCCAGACGCGCCAATGTCGCGCCGATCGGCAAACGCTTGCTCAGTTTGGCCGCCACGTCATGCAGCACCGCATCGCCCGCATGATGGCCAAGCGTATCGTTGATGGTCTTGAACCGGTCGACATCCAGCACGATCAGGCCGACGCACTGCCCCTGTCGGCGCGCCTCCTCTAACGCTTGGTCCAGGCGCTCGGCGAACATCGCGCGATTGGGCAACCCGGTCAGGGCATCATGCGACGCCGACCATTTGAGCTTGGCCTCATATTGCAACTGCGCAGTGACATCATGCAGCGACCCCAGCAGACGGATCGGCTTGCCATCCTTGTTGCGCACGACATAGCCCCGCGCGACGAGATTGAGATAGCGGCCATCGGCCGCGCGAAATCTGAATTGTTCGACCCATTGGTTGAAATGCGCGTCGTCCAGGCTGGCAAGGTTATCGACCACGCGCTTCTGATCGTCAGCATGGATATGATCGACCCACCATGACCGGGACGTGCCCGTGCGGGTTTCGGCATAACCCAGAACATCGAAAGCAGCCTCGCTCCAATCGATTCGATCCTGTTCGAGCGAACAGTCCCAGATGATGTCGTTGGTTGCCCGCGACGCCAGCCGATACCGCTCTTCGCTCTCTCTCAGCGCGTTTTCCGCTTTGACCTGATCGTCGATATCCTCAAGCGTCCCATACCACTTCAGGATGGTGCCGTCTTCAGCCCGACGCGGCTGCGCGCGGGCGCGATGCCAGCGATACACGCCACCGCGGTCGCGCAGGCGATAGCGCACATCCACCGCCGAGGCATCGGGCGCGCTCGTCGTTCGGTGCCACAGGTCGAGAACCGGAGGAAGATCGGCGGGATGGACAGCGGCCGTCCACCCACTACCCAGTGCATCCGTCGTGGGCATGCCGGTCACCGCCTCCCATTTGGGACTGAGTTCGAGGATCGCGCCGACGGGATCGCTAATCCACGGCATTTGCGGATTGAGGTCGACCGAATAGCGGTAATGATCTTCGCTCTGCCGAAGCGCGGTGACCAGCGCGCTCATCTCGGACCGCGAGATCAAAAGCTTGCTAAACGCCGATTGGCTGGTGGCAAGCGTCCGCATGATCACCGCCGCAATGATGAGGAAGGTGACGCCGATCCCGATCAGATAGACGTCGGACGATGTCAGCAGGCACAAGGTGACCGGCGCCGCACCGAACATCAGCACAAATCGTCCGGCGACGGGCAAGGATTGTAAACAATAGCAGCAGCTGATCGAGCCAACGAACACATAGAGCGCAACCGATGTGATCCGGTCGGTCGCCACTTCATTGAGTAGGAATAGCCCCCAGGCACCGAACGCGGCACTCAGGACCGCCGACATGACGATGGTGCCGGCAAGATGCCGCCGCATCTTGCTTGGGGAGGGCACGGTCTTTTTGCGCGCCATCCACAGGAGACCCCGGATGAAGATAATGACGGATAGGGTGGCCGGAACGCCGAGGCTCAGCCAGATCGACACATCGCCATAGGTCACCATGCCCAGGCAAAAGACGTTGATGAACATCAAGGCATACATCAGGGGAACCTGCCCCGTCAGCGCCTTATACTGCTCGTGCAACGCCACCTGCGATTTTTCAGCAATCCGTCTGAACCGAGCAAATACCATATATGCGCACCAAGCTCTCCCTCGCCACGCATAGGAGCAACCCGTTAACAAACGCATAGAGCTCGCAGCATCGAACGTTCATGTCAGAAACATGGCCGACGCGCGTGAGCATCCAATTATCTGATCATGTATTTTAACGGGGAGCGTAAAAATGGTGCCCGGAGACGGATTCGAACCGCCGACACAGCGATTTTCAATCGCTTGCTCTACCAACTGAGCTATCCAGGCACAGCCAACCGCGGAAGGTTCCGCTCGATGGAGGGGTGCCTATAGGCGTCAATCCCGTTCGCTGTCTAGCCCATAATCGCCGATTTTTTGCGTGTCATCCTCGGCAAGTGGCCCGGCGACGCGATAGCCTTCGCCCAGCCATTGCAGCAGATCGCGGTCGCGACAGGCGGCGCTGCAAAAGGGGCGCGTTTCCGCGCTGGCGGGCTTTTTGCAGACCGGACAAGCGGCGGCTTTAGGCGACATGGCCACCCGCGATCGCGAGGGTGGCATCGGCCTGCATGCTGATCGCGCCGCCGCGACGCTTGGCAAGCTGTTCGATCCAGTTGGGCCGCTTGTGCAAATAGTCGATGATGGCAGGCGCGGCGACCAGCGTCGCGGGACCGCCCTGGCCATGCCGTTCGGCGCGCCGCAAGAGTGCCAGCGCAACGGTAGCCACCGGATCTTCGCGCAACAGCTCCATCAGGTTGGCGCGTTCGCGGCGGCGGATGATCTGGACGAAACCGAAACCGTTGACCGCCGTGCGCTCGAACGGGAGCGGCAGATATTTGTCGATCTGGGCGGCGGCGATGATCCGTTCGTCCTTGTTGTTCATTGTCGGCAGGTCGATGCCGATCGATCCGCTCAGGCCCATACGCCGCACCGTTTGCGCCGCGAGCTTTGCGCCCTTTGGCCCTAGCTGCGCGGGCGGCAGCGACCCGTCAATGTCGATCAACAGCATCGCGGGCGTCAGATAGAGGCGCAAAGCAGCGGCCTCGGTGCCGACTTCGCCGCTGATCGCTTCCTCCATCAGCTCGCTCCAGCCATGGGCTTCCAGCCGGTCTTCCTCATGCGCGGGGCATGGAACGACAGGGACGCCGGTAGCGCGGATACGCTGGAGCAGGCTGGGGCCAGCCTGCGCTTTCATGCCCGGCTGGGTGCTGCGCCCCTTGGCGCGCTTAGGGCGGCCTTCTTCGGGGATTGCCTCGCGCAGGATTTCGACGAGCAGGTTCGCGCCCTCCGCCAATCGCGGCGGGATCGGTTCGATCAGCACTTCCTCGCCGCTGATCAGGCGGACGATGCCCCGCTTCTTGGGAATGACCGTAGTGATGAGCTTGCCCTGCATCACTGCGCCTGCGCGCGCGGCATCGCCCTCGCGCTCGATCAGCGCCTCGACCAACTGACCCTTTTCGATCAGCGCGGCACGGGCCTCGCCAATGCCTTCTTCATAAAGCCACTCGGCCATGTCGGTTCCTAATCGAGGGGATGGCCCGCTGCCTTGAGCAGCGTGCGGGTTTCGTAGAGTGGCAGGCCCATGATCGCGCTATGACTGCCCTGGATCGCCCGGATCAGCCCGGCGGCCTTGCCCTGGATGGCATAGCCGCCCGCCTTGCCGCGCCATTCGTCGCTGGCGATATAGCGGTCGATCTCCGCTGCCTCCAGCCGCTTGAACGTCACGATATTGGTAGAAAGCCGATGGCGCGCCACGCCCGCGCCGTCGATCAGCGTGATGGCGCTCAGCACGCGATGGCGACGGCCCGACAAGAATGTCAGGCAGGCGCGCGCCTCCGCTTCGCTTTCCGCCTTGGGCAAGATGCGCCGCCCGGCGGCCACCACCGTATCGCCAGACAGGACCAGCGCCCCGTCATGGCGCGCCGCCACCACCACCGCCTTTTCAGCAGCAATGCGCGCGGCATAGAGCGCGGGCAGTTCGGCCTTGTGAGGCGTTTCGTCCAAGTCGGCGGGATCGACCGCGTCAGGGACAACGCCGATTTGCCCCAGCAGCGCGAGCCGCCGGGGGGATGCCGAAGCCAATATGAGTCGCATCAGATACGACTTATTTGAAACGGTACGTGATCCGACCCTTGGTCAGGTCGTAAGGGGTCAGCTCGACAAGCACTTCGTCACCCACCAGCACGCGGATGCGATTCTTGCGCATCTTGCCGGCGGTGTGGCCGAGAATTTCGTGGTCATTTTCAAGCCGGACACGGAACATGGCGTTGGGGAGAAGCTCCACAACCTGTCCGCGCATTTCAAGCAGTTCTTCTTTCGCCATAATATCCCAAATTCGCAAAATCGCGTCGCCATAGCGCTAAACTCCGCAAAATGGAAGTCACGCTTTCACGCCGAACCGATCCCCTGCCGCGATGAGCGCTGCGAAGATGTGATCGAGCTGGGTTTCATCCAGGCAATAGGGCGGCATGAGGTAGATGCTGTTGCCCAAGGGCCGCAGCAATATGCCCCGCTCCAGGAAGAAGGCGCGCAGCCGGGGCGCGAGGTCCGACAGATAGCCCGCATCCGGCGCGATCAGGTCGATCGCGGCGATCGTGCCCAGTTTCCGTGGATTGGCGAAGGCGGAATGCTGCGCCAGGTCTGCCAACCGGGTCGCGATGCCATTGGCCAGCATGGCGATGCGGCCCAGCACATCCTCCTCGCGCCAGATGGCGAGATTGGCCGCCGCCGCCGCGCAGGCGATGGCGTTCGCGGTATAGCTGGACGAATGGTAGAAGAGCCGTGCCCGGTCGGTCGAGCGATGCGCCTCGAAAATCGGCGCGGTCGCCAGCGTCACCGCCAGCGGGATCGCGCCGCCGGTAATGCCCTTCGCCGCGGCCATGATGTCGGGCACGACCCCTGCCTGTTCGCAGGCGAACAACGTGCCGGTGCGGCCCCAGCCGGTCATCACTTCATCGGCGATGAACAGCACGTCGTGGCGGCGGCAGATCGCGGCCATTTCGCGAAGGATCGCAGGCGGGTAGACCAGCATCCCGCCCGCCCCCAGGATCAGCGGCTCGACGACGAAGGCGGCGGGCTTTTCCCGGCATGCGGCGTCAAGCGCGTCGAGACAGGCCTGCTCCTGGCCCGGTGCAGGAAAGGGAATGGTCCCGACATCGAACAGCAACGGCGTCCAGGCGGCATTATAGACGCCCCGCTCGCCGATCGACATCGTGCCGATCGTATCGCCATGATAGCTATGGTCCAGCACCAATATGCGGCTGCGCGCGTCGCCCAGTCCGTCCAGCGCCCGGTTATGCCAATAGCCAAGCGCCATTTTCAGCGCAACTTCGACGGCGGTGGAACCGCTGTCGGAATAGAAGACATGGGCAAGGCTAGGCTGATCGGGCGCGTGCGGGGCGAGGTCGATCAGGCCGCGCGCCACGTCTTCGGCCGGTGCATGGGTGTAGCCCGCGAAGATGAGTTGATCGAGTTGCCCCGCCTGCGCCGCAATGGCGGCGGCGATACGCGGGTGGCAATGGCCATGGGTTGTCACCCACCAGCTCGAAATCGCGTCGATCAACGTACCGCCATCGGCCAGATGCAACAGCGCACCCTCGGCGCGCACGACGTGGGGGATCGGCTCGTTCAGGCCATGCTGGGTGAAGGGGTGCCAGACAGGAGAGGTCATGGCTTGCCTTTAGGCGAGAGCCGCTTGCAAGGCTATGGCTTCTCCGCGTCCGGCGCGCCGACCGGCACGGGGGGCGGGATGACGACTGGCGGCGGCGTGACGCGCACCTCGACCCGGCGATTCTTCGCCCGGCCTTCGGGATCGTCGCTGCCATCCTCCTTGGCATTGGGCGCGATCGGCCGGGTTTCCCCCAGCGCAACCAGCGTGATGCGCTCAGCCGCCACGCCCTTTTCGACCAGATAATCGCGTACCCGCTCGGCGCGGCGGCGGGAGGCGACGCGGTTGTCGCCGTCAGTGCCCCGCGAATCGCTGTGCCCGCGCAACGCAACCCTGCCCCCCGCCTGCATCGCCGGGGTCGTCACGAGCGCGTCGAGCGCCGCCTTCGCCGCATCGTCCAGCTGGAGCGACAGGGCACCGAACCCGATCAGCGCCTCTTCCGGCTCGATTTTGGGTTCTTCCACTGTCGGCACGACTTCGGGACGCAGGATGGAGCGTCGCGGCTCGACCATATTGTCCTCGCCATTATTCGCCAGCCCATTGTCGGCGATCGCGCTATTGGCAGCCTCCTGCCCGCCTGGCGGCTGGCACGCAGCCAGGCTCGCGCACAGGAGCAGCGCGGTTGGGGCCAATTTGGTCATTCTTCCTTTCCTTTCGATCGGATCGGGGCGGGCGGCACATAGGACAGGATGGTGTCGCCGGGCTGGGGCGTGGGGCGCGAAGCATGGGAGAAGAAACGCAGCGCTCCGGTCCGGCGGAGCAGCAACAGCATGTCCCCTTCCGGCGGCAAGGCGGCGCGGGCGGCTTCATAATCGAACTGCTCGCTGATCTTCGTCTTTCGGAAAGTCCAGCCTTGCTCCTCGCGCTCCACGATCTCCTCCACGCCATGGCCCGACGTGAAGAGCGTCCGGCCGCGCAGCGATTCGGGCAAGGTGCGCGGATCTTCGTCATCACTGGCGTCGCCCAGCTGATAGACATTATCGCGCCCGATCTCCGGCGCGAATTCGTTGCAGACGAGCGCATTATAGGCCTCATTGCCGGTCGCGGCGGCCAGCACCTGAAACTGGGTCAGGTCCAGCCGCTCCTCGGTGGCTTCCGACAGGATTTCGCCATGATAGGTGGGAATGCCCTTCTGCCGGGCCGGAGCAAGCCGCTGCCAGCTATTGTCGGCGATCGTCACGGGTATGTCGAGCTGGCGCAACTGATCGGCAAGTCCCAGCGTAAATGGGGTCGCACCGACGATCAGCAGCCCCTGTTCCGACGCACCGGTCACCTTGAGCCACCGGGCTACCGCCTTGATCGAAAAACCATGGAAGACGATCGTCGCGATGACGACGGAGAAGGACAGGGTGACGAGGATCGACCCGTCGCCATAGCCGAGCCGATCGAGCCGCAGCGCGAACAGGCCGGAAATCGCCACCGCGACGATGCCGCGCGGCGCGATCCACGCGATCAGCAACCGTTCATTCCAGGGCACAGGCGAAAAGGCCAGGCTGAACAATACCGTCGCGGGCCGCACCAGGAACAGTAGCGCCAGCAGGAACCCGATAAAGCGCCACTCGAACTGGCGCAGCACTTCCAGATTGAGCGAGGCGGACAGGATGATGAACACGCCGGATATCAGCAGGACGGTGACATTTTCCTTGAACGGCTGAATGTCGCGCAGCGAATCGAAACGCATATTGGCGAGTGCCACACCCATGACGGTGACCGCCAGCAATCCGGTTTCCTGCTGGATCATGTTCGATCCGACAAAGACGCCGATCACCGCGACCAGCAATATCGGTGCCTTGAGATATTCGGGCACATGGCCCCTTGGAAAGGCCCAGCCGATCGCACGGGCGGCAAGCCAGCCGATCAGGCCCGCTATGACCGCCGCGCCCAGCAGCGAAAGAATGACCGACGCCAGCGTGCCGCCCTCCCCCGCCCGGCGCAGATATTCATAGGTCACAACGCCAAACAGCACTCCGACCGGATCGTTGACGATCGCTTCCCATTTCAGGATGGCGCGCGGCCGTGCGGCGACATTCGACTGGCGCAGCAGCGGGAGGACGACGGTCGGACCCGTGACCACCAATATCCCGGCGAACAGGATCGCGACCGGCCAGACCAACCCGGCGACATAATAGCAGGCGATCGCGCCCAACACCCAGCCGATCGGCGCACCGAGCAGGACGAGGCGGATCACCGCGCCATCGGTCTTGCGCAACTCGCGGAAGTTGAGGCTGAGGCCACCTTCGAACAGGATCAGCGCGACCGCGATCGACACCATGGGTTCGAGCAGTTCGCCGAACACATGTTCGGGATTGATGATGTGGAGAACGGGGCCGCCGATGACGCCCGCCGCCAGCATGAGCGCAATGGCAGGCCAGCCCGTGCGCCAAGCGATCCATTGCGCGCCGATCCCCAATATGCCGATCAGCGCGATGGAAAGGGCCAGTTGCTGCATGGCGGGCACGATAGACAGACAGCGCGGCCGCCGTCACCCCCTGATATTTTTAACCGGTCGGGGAACTACCGGGGAAGGCACAAGAAATGGGCCGGTCGAGGACCGGCCCATCACTCTTTTATCAGGGCTGCGGCTGCGCGGGGGCAGCCGGCGCGGCGGCCTGAATGCGCTGCTGAAGCGCAGGGTCGGTGGCGGCCGCCTGGCCGATCTGGTTGAACTTTTCAGGCGGCAGGCCGGACGCCTGCAACGCGGCGAGCATCTTGGGCTGCTTCTCGTCGGCCGGGATCGATGCGTCCGCCTGAATCTTCGTCACTTCGGTGGCTGCGGCAGCGAACTGCTGGATGTCACTATCGCTGAAGCTGCTGGCGTCGGCGGCGGGTGCCGAAGGGGAAGCGGGCGCGGCCGGGGCTGGATCCGTCATCTGGGCGGCGAGCGGGGCAACGGCGAAAAGAGCGGCCGAGGCAATGCCAGCCTTGAGGGCGTGCGAAAGGGTGAGGCTCTTCAAAATGCATCTCCTTGAACATGATTACCCGGATAAGCTGTGAAGAATGGCGGGCAATGAGAAGCCCCGTTCCGGCGAGTCGTGGCATAAGGGGGACGATGGACAGGTTCCCCACGGCTCGTCCTTTTTGGGCAACGGGCCGTCCGCCACGTATATCATTGCGATACAGCAACAAGCGTGCGCCGACTCCGAAATGGAGTCGGCGCACGCTCGTCATCACCAGATTTTGACGCGCTCCTTGGGCTCCAGATAGAGCTTGCCGCCCGGCGCAGGCTTGAACGCCTCATACCAGCTATCGAAATTGCGCACGATGTCAGCGCGATATTGTGATGGCGCGTGCGGATCGGTCACCAGTCGCTGGCGCAGATTAGCCTCGCGATAATTGCGCCGCCATACCTGCGCCCAGCCGAGGAAGAAGCGCTGGTCGCCGGTCATTCCGTCGATCACCGGCGCGGGTTTGCCGTCCAGCGACGCATGATAGGCGTCGAGCGCCACGGCCAGCCCGCCGAGATCGCCGATATTTTCACCGAGCGTGAACGCCCCCTTCACATGCGCGCCGGGGAAAGGCTCATAGGCGTCATATTGGGTGACCAGCTTGTCGGTCAGCGCCTTGAAATTGGCGACATCGGCATCAGTCCACCATTGGTTGAGCTTGCCGGTTTCGTCATATTTCGCACCCTGATCGTCGAAATGATGGCTCAGTTCATGGCCGATCACCGCGCCGATGCCGCCATAATTGACCGCCGGGTCCGCGTTGGGATCAAAGAAGGGTGGTTGCAGGATCGCCGCAGGGAACACGATCTCGACCATGCCGAAATTGGCATAGGCGTTGATCTCCATCGGGGTCATGCCCCATTCCCAGCGATAGATGGGCTTGCCCAGCTTGCCGATATTATAGTCGAAATCAAACTGGCTGGCGCGCATCGCATTGCCCAGCAGGTCGTCGCGCTGGATGGCAAGGCCATCATAGTCGCGCCACTTGTCGGGATAGCCGATCTTGGGGGTGAAGGCGGCCAGCTTCTTGTGCGCGCGCGCCTTGGCCGTGTCGCTCATCCACGGCAGGCCGTCGATGCGGCGGCCCATGGCGGCGATCACATTCTTGACCAGCACATCCATTGCCGCCTTGGTTTCGGGCGGGAAATATTGCGCGACATAAACTTTGCCGACTTCTTCGCCGAGCGAATCCTTGAGGAAATCGACGCCCCGCTTCCACCGTGCCTCGCGCTCTGGCGTGCCCGACAGGGTTGTGCCGTAAAAGGCGAAGTCGGCATTGGCGATGCTGTCGGGCAGCTTGTCGGCATAAGCATGCAGGCTGCGCAGCAATAGCGCGTCCTTCAACACGGCAATCGGCGTCTTGGCGATCAGCGTCGCCTCGCCGGTGATAGCCGAGGGTTGGGCAACCAGCAGGTCGGTCGGCGTCAGGCCATTCGCCTTGAAATAGGCGGCGAAGTCGAAGCCCGGCGCGGCCTTTTGCAGGGCGGCCAGCGTCAGCTTGTTATAGGTTTTGTCCGCGTCGCGGCTGTCGATCTGGGTCCAGTGGACCTTGGCCACCTCCGTCTCGAACGCCATCAGCGCGGCGGCGCGGGCCTTGGCGTCGGTTTCGCCCGCCAGCGTCAGCATCGATTCCAGATGCGCGACATAGGCGGCGCGGATCTTGGCCATTTCCGGCTTTTCATCCAGATAATAGTCGCGATCGGGCAGGCCCAGCCCACCCTGGCTCATCGACAGGATATAGGTTTCGGGGTCTTTATCGTCCTGCCCGACATAGAAGCGGAACGGCCCGCTAATGCCAGCGCGGGCGGCCTTGGCGGCGAGCGTCGCGTAACCGGCCTTGTCCTTCACGCCCTTGATCTCGGCCATCCAGGGCTTGATCGGGGCCAGCCCCTTGGCTTCGACGGCAGCGGTGTCGAGATAGCTGGCATAGGCCGCGCCGATCTTGCTCGCCGGATCATCCTTCGCCGCGTCCAGGATCGCGCGGGTGCGGGTGCGCGACAATTCGTCGAGCGTGTTGAACGCGCCATAATTGGACTTGTCGGCGGGGATCGGCGTGTTTTTCGCCCAGGTGCCATTGGCATGGTCGTAGAAATCATCGCCGGGCTTGACCGACAGGTCCATGCCCGCCGCGTCGAAACCATAGCTGCCATAAGTTGGCTTGGTTGGGGCCGAGGCGGTGGTCGCGGGCGCGGCGGGCTGTTGCGCGTGGGCGATACCAGAGGTCAGCGCCAGTGCGGAGGCGGCAGCGCCCAGAAGGAGGTGTTTCATCAAAGCATCCCTTGCTTGAAGTGGGCGCATCGGACGCGCCCGGCATGACGGGGACTTGAACGCCTGTCCAACAAGCCTGTCCATGTCGTTGGTCGAATATTATCAGCCGTTGAAAGGATCGGAAAGCCGTATATGCGCCGCGAACGCTTGCGCCAGCGTGGCCGGGCTCAGCGGATCGAGCAGCGGCAGGCGGCCGAGGCTGCGCACACCCGCCAGCAGCGGGATGATCCGCTCATTCTCCGCATGCGCCTCCCCGATGAAGGCGATGCCTGCGATCGGCACGCCGCGCGACCGCAGCGCCTCGATACTAAGCAGGCTATGGTTGATCGTACCGAGCGCGGTGCGCGCGCACAGGATGACGGGCTGCCCCCAATGGGCGAACAGGTCGGCCATCGACAGCGTCTCGCTGATCGGCACCAGCACGCCGCCCGCGCCCTCGACCACCAGCGGCCCATCGACCTGCGGCAGCGCCAGCCGGTCCAACGCGATCGTTACCCCGTCGATCCGCGCGGCCAGATGCGGCGAGGCGGGCGTCGCCAGCCGATAGGCTTCGGGCAGGATCTGCGCGGCGGGCAGGCCGGACAGGCGGGCGACCTCTTCCTTGTCGCCATCGGGTTCGACCCCGGCCTGGATCGGCTTCCAATAATGCGCGCCCAACGCGGCAGCGAGGCCAGCGGCAAAGACCGTCTTGCCGATGCCCGTATCGGTGCCGGTGACGACGAGGACGCTCATCTCATAATCCTCTGCAATTCGCGGCCAAGCGCGGCGATGTCGGCGCGCCCGACATTGAGCGTCAGCGATATGCGCAGGCGGCTGGTGCCCGGCGGCACGGTTGGCGGGCGGATGCCGCGCACGTCGAACCCGGCATCCTGCAAGGCCGCCGCCGCTGCCATGGTGCGCGCGTCCGTGCCCAGGATGACCGGCACGATCTGGCTGCGCGGCGTGGGCAGGCCGAGCGGCGCGCAGATCGCTTCGGCCGCATCCTGCCGCAACGTCTTCAATCGGTCACGCAGGTCGCTCGCTTCCTCGATCCGGTCGAGCGCGGCGGATACCGCGACCGCCATCAGCGGCGAGGGCGCGGTGGAGAAGATGAAGGCGCGGGCGCGGTTGATGAGATAGTCGATATGCAGGCGCGGTCCGCAGATCAGCGCGCCTTCCACCCCCATCGCCTTGCCGCAGGTGTGGAGCGTAAGGACATTGTGCAGCCCGTCCAGCCCCGCCGAAAGCCCGCGTCCTCCCGGCCCGAAAACGCCGGTGCCATGGGCTTCGTCGAGCAGCAGCATGCCATGATGTTTGGCCGCCAGCTTGGCGAGATCGGTAAGCGGGGCGAGGTCGCCGTCCATCGAATAGAGTGTTTCGACCGCGATCCAGATGCGCCCCTTGCCCCCTTCGGCGCGGAAGGCAGTGATTAGGTCGGCAAAGCTCTGCACATCATTATGGCGGGCGAAGACGGCGGCGGCCTTGCTCATGCGGATGCCATCATGCGCGCTCGCGTGGATGAGTTCGTCCGCGACGATCAGGTCGCCGCGCTGCGGCAGGGTGCCGAACAGAGCGAGATTGCCGACATAGCCATTGGCGACGAACAGCGATGCCTGGGTCCGGAAGAAATCTGCCGCCTTGGCCTCCAGCCCTTCATGTTCGGGTGCATTGCCGCGCAGCAGCCGCGATCCGCCCGACCCCACCGGCACGCCCCTTGCAATCGCATCCGCCACCGCCCCGGCGATGATCGGATCGGCGGCGAGGCCGAGATAATCGTTCGACGCGAAATCATGGCCCGACCGGGGCATCAGGCGACGCAACCGCCCGCGCGCGTCCAAAGCGGCAAGCTGTCTGGCGAAGGGTTCGGCGGTCATGGGCCGCGCTATAGGCCGCTCCCGAAAGGGGAGCAAGCCGCCGCTCAGCCCTCCGCCACCGCCGTCGACAGGCCAAGTCCCGGCACGCCGATCGAGCGTTTGCCCGAAAAATCTGTGCGGGCGACGATGACGCCCAGTTTTTCCATATAGTCGATCAGGCGGCGGACGCGGCCCGGCGAGCTGGTCCCATAGGCGCGGGCCAGCGCGGCATCGTCGGGGCATTGATGCCCCTGCATCGCGGCGCGCGCGATCAGCAGGAAGGGAGCGAGCATATCTTCGGGCAGCGTGTCGGCGGCGCGCATCGCCGGTTCCCAGCGCGGATCGGCCGCGTCCATCATCCCCGCCTGCGCCATGGCAAAGCGCTTGCGGAAGGCGGGCAGGTCCAGCGGCGGGGTGCGCAGCCCCTTCATCCGGCAGCGCACGCCGAAATCCTGGTACAAAGTCGACACGCTGGGGGCCGCATCGCCCAGATCAGCGACGATTTCCTCCAGCACCGCCATCACCACCGGCTCATTCTGGCCGAAATCCAGTTCAGGCGCGGCGGGCTTGGCCGAGGGCGAATCGGCCAGCGCACGGATGATCTCCTCGGCCGGGCGGGGCGGCGGATCGGCGCGCGGCGGGGCGATGGGGGCCGCATCCTGCGGTTCGGGGGCGAACAGCAATTCCTGAAAATCCTCGCCGCTGGTCACCGGCGGGGCCATCAGCTTGTGCGTGCCGCCGCGCGTGCTGGTGTGGACGGCGCCGATCTTCACCGACACCGGGCGGCGGCAGATGGCCGGACCCAGCGCCAGGAAGCGCCCGCGCTCCAGGTCGCGGATCTGCTCCGCCTGCCGCCGTTCCATGCCCAGCAGATCGGCGGCGCGCGCCATGTCGATGTCGAGGAAGGTGCGGCCCATCAGGAAGTTGGAGGCTTCGGCGGCGACATTCTTGGCGAGCTTCGCCAGCCGCTGCGTCGCGATGACGCCCGCCAGCCCGCGCTTGCGCCCCCGGCACATGAGGTTGGTCATCGCCGCCAGCGACACCCGGCGCGCTTCGTCGGACACGTCGCCAGCCGCAGCGGGGGCGAACATCTGCGCCTCATCCACCACCACCAGAGCGGGATACCAATGGTCGCGGGGCGCATCGAACAGCGCGTTGAGGAAGGAGGCCGCGCATTTCATCTGCGCGTCGATCTCCAGCGCCTCCAGGCTCAGCACCACCGAGGCACGATGTTCGCGAATCCGCGTCGCCATGGTGACGATCTCGCGCTCATTATAGTCGCCAGCATCAATCACCACATGGCCATAGCGATCGGCCAGCGTGACGAAATCCCCCTCCGGGTCGATCACCACCTGCTGCACCATCGGCGCGCTTTCCTCCAGCAGGCGGCGCAGCAGATGCGACTTGCCCGACCCCGAATTGCCCTGAACGAGCAGCCGGGTGGCGAGCAATTCCTCCACGTCGACCAGCACGGGCTTGCCGTGGCTGTCGGTTCCTATGCTGATGCTGGCGGTCACGCCCACCCCATGGCCCATGGGGGCGGGGGAGCGCAAGAGGGGTGCGGCGAGGGCGACAGCGGCGCGTCTGTCGAGGATCGGCCGAAGTTCACACCGTCGTCGGGAAAATGGGGCCAATCGTAAAGGTGAGGGCGCTGTGAAGACCCGGTGAGGTTCGTGTTGGGTCACGGTGAAGTCACGCCTGGGTCACTATGACGCGACAGGGGGATGGCGGGCGTGGGCCTTGTCGTCCGGTAGCGATCATGCAGTTTGCAAACCCGGTCCTGGCGTGTCGAACAACGCCCATCCTCCCCTGGCAGGGGAGGTGGCAGGGCGAAGCCCTGACGGAGGGGTGTTGCCGTCTCGATAGGGTGACACCCCTCCACCATTCGCTTCGCGAACGGTCCCCCTCCCCTTCCAGGGGAGGATTTTGGTGTCTCGTTCGCAAACCACATAATCACCTCAATGGCGCAACCGGCGGCGGCGGGTCCGGCGCGAAGGGATCGGCCATGCTCTGCGCATAATGGGCCAGCGCCCAGTCCCAGCTCTGGTCGAACATCGTCCCCGCCAGCCGCCGACGCAGGCGATGCGCGCTGGTAGGCGACATGCCGACGCTGCGCGCGGCGGCGGCAACCGTGCCGGTTTCGAGCAGGGCAACGAGGAAGCGCCGCTGCTTGGCGGGCGTCCAGTGGGCGCGGCTGGCCATGGCTGGCGGCGGCGGGGTGGGGTGCTGGTCCATCGGAAAGGATAGATCAGAGGATGTGCGAGTAGGAAAGGGGATTTTTTGGAGGGCAGTTGTGCGCCAGAACTTGCCGCTAAGCACGCCAATTGCAATACCCACAAGCAGGCGCAGGCATAATGCATGACTGTTCAATTGCATTAAAATTCGAATTTAACTAAAATATGCAGGGGTAAGATTGCCGTGTCGCGACACAATCTGGGGCTTTCAAAATACGCAATATGGCGCTTGAAGCCGTGACTACAGCTATTCCTGTATGAATCGTATTAGGGGTGGCTGATGAAAATTCTTCCTTCCAGTCGTAATGGCCGTGTATCAGTCCAAGAAGGGGTTGCCGTTTCCGCCCCTGAAAAATATTTTCTCCTACAAACACGGGCGACCCACTCAATCCCCCTACGGAACGAGCTTCAATCAGATAGCCGCTGATAGGACCTCTTCGCGTGAAGATTGGATCGACAGGCTTTGCTGCAACGTTTCCTATTCTGACGATGGGGGTGTGTCGCATTGCACCTGCATGATAGGAGAAAAGACCTACTGTCGCAGTTTCTAATCCCTCCGCTATCGGGAAAGGGACTACCCCATCAGGCGGGCCATCGACAAAATTGTCCGTGAGAATCCCCCTATACGATAACGCATGTTCGTCCGATGGTCGCCAATCAGCAATCGCGACATCGGTACTCTCTATTTCGTCCGTAAACCAACGTTCGGTAAGTATAGGCAGCCATTCGGCAATCCGATCGCCTCCAAGCACACCCTTATTTATAGATACGTAAAGTTGCCGCCCCTGCGCGAACTCAATGTTGTGGCGTGCCGTAACCAGATATCCGCGCCCCTGCGCCCGGTCGTGTTCGAATGGAACAACGACATAAAATGCGGTCGCTTTGGGCGTAATGCCCTTTCCTTCTTCCTCTACACCCAGGAAGCAGGCGGCCTCGATAAATGCTGGATCGAGTTGCATATATTTCGATTATCCCGTCATTAGCTGACGCACCGACGATAGAATGGCTGCGATCTTATAACACTTCTATTAAATTTTTGGTCGCTTCGCTGCTGCCCCAGCAAATGGCCGCTATACCGCTGACCCGTCCGAAAACCTGCCCGACCGAAATCGGCCATTACAACAAAAATCAGGCAATTCCCCTCATTCGGGCCAATCATCGGGGCTCCAGTTGCGCGATGTGTGGATGACATGGAGGATCGTCAGCACCGTGTCGTCGCGGCTTAGCGCGTAGGCGAGGATATAGGGGAGCCGGTGGACGGATTTTTCGTAGGTGCCGCCGACCCGGCCGGGGTGGCCGGTCGCATAGTCGGCCAAGGCGTCGCCCGTCTCGCGTATCCGCTTCGCGACCCGCCGCGCTGCCGCCGGATTGTCTCTGGCGATATGGACGATTTGCCGTTCCAGATCGTCAAGCGCGTCATCCGACCATTGCACATGCCTCATGCAGCATTTTTGGCGGCTGCGGCAATCGCGGCGTCGATCCGGTCCATCGCGGCGTCATGCGGCGTGACCCGGCCCGCCTCCACGTCGGCAAGCCCCCGCTCTATACCCTCGATGATCTGCAATTCGCGAGTCACATAGGCTTCGACCGCTTCGGCGGCGAGGTAGGACTTGGTGCGGCGGGTATTGTGGGCGAGGCGGCCGAGCTTTTCCTTAAGATCGGGCGTGACCCGGATCGTCATCGTCGTGCTGGCAGCCATGTCGCATTCCTTTTCGCTGATCGCATACGTTGTAACACAAGTGGCTGCGCTTGCCAGCAAAGCATCTATATCAGCCTGGTCGAGGCGGGCATGTTTGGCCCGTGGAAGCTAACCTTAGCCGCCGATCGTCCCATCAATCCGGGCGCTCCCGATTGAACAGCCTCCGGTTTTTTCAGCCTGATGAACTTTTGGAAGTCGGCAAGAAAGACCCTCACCGACTGCGACTAGGCAGCAAGGTGCCAAGTCTTCGTAGCCTCTCCCGCGAAGGCGGGAGAGGTGTAGATGCCGCCCTTGCGTCGCCCTCTATGCGGTCACGGCCGAACCTGCCCCGTCCCCCGCACGATCCACTTATACGTCGTCAGCCCCTCCAGCGCGACCGGCCCGCGCGCGTGCAGCCGCCCCGTGGAAATGCCGATTTCCGCGCCCAGCCCGAATTCGCCGCCATCGGCGAACTGGGTGGAGGCGTTCCACATCACGATGGCGCTATCCACCGCATTCAGGAAGCGCTCGGCGGTGGCGGGGTCGTCGGTGATGATGGCGTCGGTATGGTGGCTGGCATGGGCGGCGATATGGGCGATCGCTTCCCCCACGCCATCGACCAGCCGGACCGACACGATCGCGTCGAGATATTCGGTGTCCCAATCCGCCTCGTCGGCGGGCTTCACCCGCGCGTCCATCGCCTGCACCGCTTCGTCGCCGCGCACTTCGCATTGCGCATCGAGCAACGCCCTGACCAGCGCGGGGGCATAGGCATAGGCGCTGTCGATCAGCACCGTTTCGGTCGCGCCGCAAATGCCGGTGCGGCGCATCTTGGCATTGACCACCAATTGCTGCGCCATCGTCGGATCGGCCGCGCCATCGACATAGCTGTGGTTGATGCCGTCGAGATGGGCCAGCACCGGCACGCGCGCTTCGTCCTGCACCCGCGCGACCAGGCTCTTGCCGCCGCGCGGCACAATCAGGTCGACGAACTCCGCCGCCTTGAGCAGCGCGCCGACCGCCGCGCGATCAGTGGTGGGCACGAGTTGCACGACATCGGCGGGCAGGCCAGCGGCCACGATCCCCTCGACGATCGCGGCGTGGATCGCGCGGTTGCTCTCCTTCGCCTCGCTGCCGCCGCGCAGAATCACCGCATTGCCCGCGCGCAGGCAGAGCGCTGCCGCATCGGCGGTCACATTCGGGCGGCTTTCATAGATGATGCCGATCACGCCCAGCGGCACCCGCACCCGGCGCAGATCCAGCCCATTGGGGCGCACGCTCTGGTCGATCACGCTGCCCAGCGGATTGGGCAGGCCCGCGACCTGCTCCACGCCCGCCGCTGTGGCCTCTACCCGGCCCGCGTCCAGCCGCAGCCGGTCGAGCAAAGCGGGCGACAGGCCGTTCGCGACCGCATTGTCCATGTCGCGCGCATTGGCGGCGATGATCGCTGGTGCCTGATCCCGCAACGCCTGCGCCGCGCGGCGCAGCGCGTCGGCCTTTTGCACGTCGCTCGCCTGCGCGATTGTGGCGGCGGCGCGGCGCGCACGCGCGCCCATCGTCGCGATCAGCATTTCAGGGGTCTGGGTCAGGTCGTTCATCGCTACTCTCGCCATTTAGCTCGGCGGCGGCTTAGCATGAACGCAGGCAGTTGCGAAGACGACAGGACCGGCCTCAGGCGGCCTTGGCCAGCCGGTCCGCCTTCACCGCGTAAAACAGGCGGCAAGGCGGAATATTGCGCCATTCCATCTCGCCGCGCACATCGCCGAACAGGGGGTCGATCAGGCGGCGCACAAAGGCCGAATATTGATAGATGAGGAACGCGCCGCCGGGTCGCAGCGCCGCGTTGGTCTCCGCCGCAATGCCCTCGCCCACGCCGTCGGGCAGGGTGGAAAAGGGGATGCCGGACAGGATATAATCGGCCTGAACATGGCCCGCCTCCCGGATGAAGCGCCGCACATCGGCGGCCGATCCATGCACGACCTTCAAACGCGGATCATCAATCTGCGCTTCGAGATAGGCGACGAAATCGACATTGAGGTCGATCGCCAACAGCGTCGCATCGGGGTGCATCCGATCGAGGATCGCTTGCGTGAAAGTACCGACCCCCGGCCCATATTCCACGAACAGGCGGGTATTGTGCCAATCGACGGGGTCGAGCATGCGCTTCACCAGCGTCGCGGACGAAGGAATGATCGACCCGATCATGCCGGGATGCTTGACGAACTGCCGGAAAAACAGCCTCCACTGGCTCAGGAACGCGCTCCTGCGGCCGCGATTTTCAGTCTTTTTCATGGGAATGGAGGCCATCAATATCCGCCTGTTGTCATTACGGTCGGGCGTCGCAAAAATCGGCAAGCCTTGCAAGCCGCATTGCGCGCATCGGGCAGGAACGCGCAGGCGGCGATTGGTTTCCCATCCGCCGCCTGCCACCGCCAGGATCAGACCCCAATCAGGCCCGGTCGCGCCCGCGCAACATGCCTGGCGACACAAAGCCGATCGGGTCGATCTGCATCGCGCTCTGCTTCAACGTCGCCTGGATCTGCTCATATTCCCGCTCCATTTCGGGCGTCACCGATGCGCGGGTTTCCAGCAGGGCGGCCTCGAAATGCGCCATCGTTACCGTCTCGACCGTCATTGACTGGCGCAGCGCGAACAGGCCCGCGCGCCGCGACAGATCTTCCAGATCCGCGCCGGTAAAGCGCTGCGTCCGCGCCGCCAGCGAGGCGAGATCGACATCCTCGGCCAGCGGCATCTTGCCGGTGTGGATCGACAGGATGCGCGCGCGCCCGGCCTCGTCCGGCACGGGGACGTAGATCAGCTCGTCGAACCGGCCGGGCCGCAGCAACGCCGGGTCCACCAGCGTCGGCCGGTTGGTCGCGCCGATCACCACCACCGACTGCAATTCCTCCAGCCCGTCCATCTCGGCAAGGATCGTATTGACCACCCGCTCCGTCACCGCCGGTTCGCCGAGGCCACCGCCGCGTGCGGGGACCAGACTGTCCAGCTCGTCGATAAATATGACAGTCGGGGCCACCTGCCGCGCGCGGGCGAACAGTCGGGCGATCTGCTGCTCGCTCTCGCCATACCATTTGGACAAGAGGTCGCTCGATTTGGTGGCGATGAAATTCGCCTGCGCCTCACGCGCCACCGCCTTGGCCAACAGCGTCTTGCCGGTGCCGGGCGGGCCGTAGAGCAGGAAGCCCTTGGCCGGGCGGATGCCGATCCGGCGGAAGGCGTCGGGATTTTTGAGCGGCAGCTCGACCCCTTCCTTCAACCGCATCTGCGCATCGTCCAGCCCGCCAATGTCGGACCAGCCGATGTTGGGTGCCTGCACCATCACCTCGCGCATGGCGGATGGCTGGACCCGCTTGATCGCCGACATGAAATCCTCGCGCGTGACGCACAATTCTTCCAGCACGTCGGCCGGGATCGTCCCGTCCTCCAGATTGAGGCGCGGCATGAAGCGGCGCACCGTCTCGATCGCCGCCTCGCGGCACAGCGCCGCCAGGTCCGCGCCGACAAAGCCATAGGTGGTGCGCGCCAGTTCGGATAGGTCCACCCGGTCGCCCAGCGGCATACCGCGCGTGTGAATGCCCAATATCTCGCGCCGCCCGCGCTCGTCGGGCACGCCGACCACGATTTCGCGGTCGAAGCGTCCCGGCCGACGCAGCGCCTCGTCGATCGCTTCGGGCCGGTTGGTCGCGGCGATCACCACCAGATTGGTGCGCGGCTCCAACCCGTCCATCAGCGTCAGCAATTGCGCGACCAGCCGCTTTTCGGTCTCGCCGGTCACCTGCCCGCGTTTGGGCGCGATCGAATCAATCTCGTCGATGAACAGGATCGACGGCGCTGCCTTGGCCGCCGCCTCGAATATCTCGCGCAGCTTCTTTTCGGATTCGCCATAGGCAGACCCCATGATCTCCGGTCCGTTGATCAGGAAGAATTCGGCTTCCGATTCATTGGCGACGGCACGGGCGAGCCGGGTCTTGCCCGTTCCCGGCGGGCCATGCAGCAACACACCACGCGGCGGATCGACGCCCAGCCGCTGGAACAGCTCAGGGTAACGCAGCGGCAGTTCGACCATCTCGCGCAACTGGTCGATCGTATCGGCCATGCCGCCGACATCGTCATAGGTGACGTCCGCGCGCCGGGCTTCTTTCGGCTCCTCATATTCGGGGCGCAATTCGACTTCGGTTTCCGCGTCGATCTGCACCACGCCCTTGGGCATGGTCGATACGACCACCAGACGGATTTCCTGCAAGGCATAGGCGGGCGCGGCCAGCATCTGGCGCAACTGTGGCGGCATGTCGCCGGTCGGCACCTGCTGCTGCCCCGCCGTCGCGACGACATCGCCCGCGGTCAACGGCCGCTGGAAGAAGACCCGCTTGAGCGCTTCGGGATGCCCCTGAAGCCGCAAATTATTTTGTGCAGGCGCGAACACGACACGCTGCGCCGGGCGCGGCTCGACCTTCTCGATATGCACGAAATCGCCCGACCCGGCACCGGCATTGGCCCGCTGCAGCCCGTCGAGGCGCAACACGTCCAGCCCCTCATCTTCCTTATAGGGACGCACCACGCGCGCGGGCGTCGATCGCTTGCCGACGATCTCGATCACATCGCCTTCGCTTAGCTGCAATGCCGCCATCACCGTCAAGGGCAGCCGCGCAAGCCCGCGCCCCGCATCTTCGGGCCGCGCATTGGCGACCTGGATGCGGCGTCCAGTCATTTCCTCATCGGCCATCGGGCACCCCGTCCTTCTTGTTCCGTAACGAGATAGGAAACGTCGGCCGCCGCGAAAAGGGGGCCATGCACCGTGCCCAGGGCATAAAAAAAGGGCCGACCACAAGGGCCAGCCCGTAAAGTTTTAGGAGAGGATGCCTGAAAGGCCTGTTCTATATGTAGCGGTAAACGCGATATTGCAAGTGCGAACGTAAAAGTTCCGGTTGCAAAAATTGCATCTTGCCATTCGCCTGATTTTCCTGCTCTGTAGGGCGAGGATGCTTGAGACCGGAAGCAGCCGCCTGACAATAAGTGATGACGCGGCGCAGCGCACCGGCGATGGAATAGTGAAAGACAATGCGGAGATTGCCGCCCCTTACGGCCCTTGAGGCCTTTGTGCAGGTTGCCCGCCTTGGCTCGGTCAAGGCGGCGGCGGAGGAGCTTGCGCTCTCGACGCCCGCGCTCAGCCGCCGCGTTCAGGCGCTGGAACGCTTCATCGGCCGTCCCCTGTTCGATCGCAAGCATCAGGCGCTGGAGATCAATGCCGAGGGGCAGAGGCTGCTCGACGACATCGCCCCTGCCCTCGATTCGCTGGCACAGGCGCTGGAAAATATTCAAAGCGGCGGCAACCAGTTGCGGTTGCGGCTCGCGGTGCTGCCGCTGTTCGCGACCCAGCGCCTGTTCCCGCATCTGGGCGCCCTGCGCGCGCTCCACCCCCAATTGCATATCGACATTGAAACCACGCCTCATGCGGTGGCGCGGCTTGGCGAAGGGCTGGACGCGGCGATCGTGCTGCTGGCCAAGGATATCGACCCGGCGCTTTACGCGCATGAGCTGGACCATGACGAAGTCTATCTGATCGGGCGGCGCGAGCTGCTCGAACCACCCCATGCGCTGACATCGCCGCAGGAACTGGCGCAACATACCGTGCTGATCCACCGCGACATGGCCCAGTCCTTCGACGCCTGGAAGGAAGCAGTCGGCATCCCCGACCTGCAACCGCTGGCGATCGACAATTATGATTCGGGCCAGTTGATGCTGGAGGCCGCGGCACAGGGACTGGGCGTGGCGGTGATGCACGCCAGCCATTTCAACCAGTCGGGCGATACCCGGCTGGTGCGACTCTTCCCCGACACCCATGTCGACAGCCCCTATCGCTATTTCTTCGTCTGCCGCCCCCGCGCGCTCCAGACGCGGGCAGTGCGCATCTTCCGCGACTGGCTGGTCGCCGCCGACATCTGATCGTCCGACATGGGCGGGGAAGGGGAGACGGGCCGATTCTTTCGCGCTATGCTCTTAACCCTGTTCCACCTCTGCCGTTATGAGGGTCATGACCGGGGCATCTTCTTCTTCCGCAAGCTCGCAACATGGGCTGACCGATCGGCTGGCGCGCTGGGCCAAGGGTCTGTCGGGCAAGGCGGAGGAGGAAAGCGCGGAAGTCGAAGCCCGGCCCCGGCCTGGCTCCTCGTCCAGCCGCGAAATCAACCGCCGCCGCCAACTTTATGAAGATATTGGCGATTTTCTCTTCGCCCATGATCTGGACCTGACGCCCATCAATTTCAGCGTCGCGCTCGATTATCTGACCGGCGCGAATATCGGCGTGGAAAAGGCGATCCGCGCGGTGATGATGGAGCGGGGCAAGATCACCAACGGCTGGATCGAGACGATCGCGGCCGAACAGCGCGCCGATGAAGTGACCCCCGATTCGCTGGCGACCATGCTCGACAAGGTCGAGGAAAATCTGACCCAGTTTACGGGCCTGATGCACGAATCGCGCAATTCGGCGAAGGATTATGGCGCGGCGCTGCAGGAACAGGCCAAGGATCTGGTCGAAGGCGGCGACAGCGAGCCGGTGCTGGCGCGCCTCGTCGGCCTTACCCGCTCGATGGTCGAAAAGACCCGCCTCGTCGAAACCCAGCTCCGCGAAAATCAGAAACAGACCAAGGCGCTCAAATCCAGCCTGGAAAATGCCCGTCGCGCCGCCGAACATGACCATCTGACCGGCCTGCCCAACCGCCGCGCCTTCGAAAATGTCCTGCGTGAGGAAGTCGCGCTGGCGCAGGCGCAGGGCGAGCAACTGTCGGTCGCCTTTTGCGACATCGACCATTTCAAGCATGTCAACGACACCCATGGCCATGACACCGGCGACCGGGTGCTGAAATTCGTGGCCGGCCTGCTGGCCAAGGCCTCCAACGACCGCTGCCATGTCGCCCGTCATGGCGGCGAGGAATTCGTCATGCTGTTCCGGGGCAAGGGCGCTGGCGAGGCCTGCGAAGTGGTCGATGGCGTGCGCGAGGATCTCGCCAACCGCAGCCTCGTCAATCGCGCGACCGGCGAGCGGATGGACCGGGTCAGCTTTTCCGCCGGGGTCGCCAATGTGCTGGCCTATGAAGACGCCCGCTCCGCGCTCAAAGCCGCCGACCGCGCGCTCTATCTGGCCAAGGAACATGGCCGCAACCGCGTCTATATCGCCGCCGAAACCGACTGATCGGCGCTATTTGCGCAGCAGGAACACCGCATGTTCCGCGAACAGATTGGCGTTCGCATGGGTGGTTTCCCGGTCGCCCTTCAAAAACCACTGCCCGTCGATGGTCCAGCCGCGCTCCTTCACCAGCGCGCGGAAATCATCGACGGTGACATGGTGGATGTTGAGCGTATCGTACCAGGTGTCGGGCAACAGCCGCGTCACCGGCATCCGCCCGCCCCACAGCAGCGACAGCCGCCCGCGCCAATGCGCGAAATTGGGGAAGGATACGAACGCCTGCCCGCCGATGCGCAGCAATTCCTCCACCACCAGGTCGGGCCGCCGCGTCGTCTGCAGCGTCTGGCTCAAAATCGCATAGTCGAAACTGGCGTCGGGATAATAGCGCAGGTCCGTGTCCGCATCCCCTTGCACCACCGACAGGCCGCGCGCCACCGCCGCTGCGACGTTCGACCCGTCAATCTCCAGCCCACGCGCATCGACCCCGGCATTGTCGCGCAGCGCCGCCATCAGCGCGCCTTCGCCACAGCCCACGTCCAGCACGCGCGCGCCCTGCCGCACTGTCCGCGCGATCAGCGCCAGGTCGGGCCGCAACTGCTCGCTCATGCCCGCCCGCCCTTCAGGAAGCCATCGACCACCCGGTTGAGTTCGGGGCATTCGAGCAGGAAGGCGTCATGGCCGAACGGGCTGGACAGTTCGACGAAGCTCGCCTGCGCGCCGCTCGCGTTCAGCGCATGGACGATGATCCGCGATTCGGTGGTGGGATAAAGCCAGTCGGTATCGAAACTGACCAGGCAGAAGCGCGCCTTGCTCGCGGTAAAGGCATGGGCCAGCGACCCGCCATGGTCCTCGGCAATGTCATAATAGTCCATCGCGCGGGTGATGTAGAGATAGCTGTTCGCGTCGAACCGATCGACGAAGCTCAATCCCTGATGCCGCAAATAGCTTTCCACCTGGAAATCCGCGTCGAAGCCGAACGTCTTGGCGTCGCGCCCCTGCAAGCGCCGCCCGAATTTCTCGGTCAGCCCCGCTTCGGACAGATAGGTGATGTGCGCCGCCATCCGCGCGACGGCCAACCCAGCGCTCGGCACCTGGCCATCGGCATAATAGTCGCCGCCGCGCCACTGCGGATCGGCCATGATCGCCTGGCGCCCGACTTCGTGAAAGGCGATATTCTGCGCGCTGTGCCGCGCGGTCGACGCAATGACGACGCAGCTTTCGACCCGGTCGGGAAACAAGGTCGGCCAGGTCAGCGCCTGCATCCCCCCCATCGACCCGCCGATCACGGCAGACAGCCGCGCGACGCCCAGATGGTCGAGCAGCAACGCCTGCGCCCGCACCATGTCGGCGATGGTCAGCACTGGAAAGCGCATCGCATATGGGTCGCCCGTCGCCGGGTCGACGCTTGCCGGGCCGCTCGACCCCATGCAGCTGCCGATGACATTGGCGCAGATGATGAAATGGCGCGCCGGGTCGACCGGCTTGCCCTCGCCCACCATCCGCCACCACCAGCCGGGCTTGCCCGTGCCCGGATGCTCCGACGCGACATATTGGTCGCCGGTCAGCGCGTGGCAGATCAGGATGGCGTTGGAGCCGTCGGCATCCAGCTGCCCATAGGTTTCATAGGCGATATCGACCGGCCCCAGCGTCGCCCCGCTCGACAGGTTGAGCGGCCCGGCAAGGCGGACTTGGCGGCGCAGGCCGAAACGGCTGTCTTCAGTCGCGATGATGCTGGCCATGGTGCCAGCCCCGCTAGGACCGCCGCCTGTTCCTGTCAATTGCCAGCGACAGGTGGCGGCGGGCCGGATCAACCCCTAGATAAACCGCATGACCAACACCAACCGCCCGCCGATCGTCGCCTATGGCCCGCTCTATCCCTATCTGGCGCAGGGTCTGGAGCGCCGCTTCACCGTCCACACCGTCGCGGCCGATGCCGACCTGACCGCCCTGCCGACGGCCGTGCGCAATGCCCGCGCGCTGGTCAGCTTCGGATCGGTCGGTGCCTCGGCGGCGATCATGGATGCGCTGCCCCGGCTGGAACTGATCGCGCTGTTCTCGGTCGGCTATGATCAGGTGGATATCGACCATGCCCGGCAAAAGCGCATCCGCGTCACCAACACGCCCGATGTCCTGACCGACGATGTCGCCGACCTGGCCGTGGGCCTGCTCTACGCCACGATCCGCAACATCGCCGCCAACGACCGGATGGTCCGGTCGGGCGCATGGGCGCGCGGCGAAAAAACTGCGCTGTCGGGCCGGGTGACGGGCCGCCGTATCGGCATATTGGGCCTCGGCCGTATCGGCCACGCCATCGCCAGGCGGCTGGAACCCGTGGCGGGCGACATCCTCTACCACAACCGCCGCGCGGCGACCGACACCGCCTATCGCTATGTCGCCGACCCGATCGACTTTGCGCGGCAGAGCGACGCGATCATCGTCGCCACATCGGGCGGGCCGGAAGCCGCCAAACTAATCGATGCCACCATGCTCGACGCGCTCGGCCCCGATGGGGTGATCGTCAATATCAGCAGGGGCAGCGTGATCGACGAAGATGCGCTGGTCGTCGCGCTGGCGGAGGGCCGGATCGCTGGCGCAGGCCTCGACGTCTTCGCCGCCGAACCCCATGTGCCGCAAGCACTGCTGGCGATGGATCAGGTCGTCCTCCAACCGCATCAGGGCAGCGCGACCGTCCACAGCCGCGCCGCCATGGCGGATCTGGTGCTGGCCAATCTCCACGCGCATTTTGCCGGTGAAGCGCTGGTGACGCCAGTGGTGTAGAACAGCGCCTATCGTCAGGAATGGCCTCCCCCTCAACGACGCTGGCCCCTTCATGCCAAGGAAGGGCCGGCCAATCTCAGCGGTATGCCGCGCTCAATGGCTTACAAATCGACCCCCGCCGCGATCGCCTCCAGCTTGCGGATGCGTTCCTTCAGGTCCGCCACTTCGATCCGCGCTACCGCCGATGGCGGCGCGGCATCGTCGGCGCGGCGGTTCAGTTCAGCGCGCTTCAACGCCAGCCAGCCATTCCAGCCGCGCAAGGCCGTCACCGCGATGATCGCCACGCCTGCCAGCGTGGTCAGCGCCATGGCCAGATAGAGATAGGGGTCCTGCATATGTGCCTCCCTGTCGAACCGGAACCGCGCTTAGTCGCGGTCCCGCAGCTTTTCAAATTCCCGCTCCAGCGCAGTGGAGCCATCAGTTGCCAGCCGCTCCAGCACCGCGACCCGCTCTTTCAGCGCCCTCACCTCGGCGCGCAGCCGCTCGGTATCGGGGTCCGGCCCGCGCTGGATGACGTCTTCGCCCTTGTCGCGGCGCACGACGCCATATTTGGCCCGTAACACGCTGGCGATGGCGGTGATGGCAATGATGGCAACCACCATCTCAAAAGGATTCATGGCGCTTTAACTCCCTGTTTGGCGCGTTATGTCGGCCTTCAGTTGGCCACGCCGCGCAATTGCTCGATCTCGCGCGTCAATTGATGGCTTTCGTCGGTGACGATCCGCTCGACCACGGCCAGCCTGTCCTTCATCGACCCGATCTCGGCGCGCAGTTGCGCATTTTCCTGGCTCAGCAGCGTGATCCGCTCGGCCATTTCCGCGTTTTTCTGCGGATAGACGGGCTTGCCCCAGCTATTTTCCAGCGGATAGCCATGCTTGACCCGCAGCCAGGTGGTTACGACCCAGCCAACCATCCCCAACGTGCCGACGATCAGCGCCACGGGCGCAAAAGATTCAATTGGAACCATGATAATCTACTCCCTTTGTCGGCCGCGCCTCAGCGCAGCGCCTCGATATCGCGCGCGGTGCGGGTGGCAGGATCGGTGGCGATCCGTTCCAGCACGGCGATGCGTTCCTCCAGGCGGCTGATCCGGCCCACCAGCTTTTCGTTTTCATTGGAAAGAAGGTCGATTTTTCGACCAGCGTCGGCGTCGGTTCGATCAACGGTGCCGGTCCATTCATTTTCCACCGGGTATCCATGCCGGGCACGGACCCAGGTGGTGAACATCCAGCCCAGCGTCGACATCGCGATGATGGCCAGGACAAAGAAAGGTCCACCGACATTCATGATTAGTCTCCCTGTTTTGCCCCAGGCTGTTTAGCGCAGGCTGTCGATCTCGTCGGCCAGGCGCGTGTTGCGGCTGGTATAATAGATTTCGATGTCTGCGAGGCGGCGGTCGATGTCGCGGAATTTGGACCGGACGTCGCGGGTGGAGCGCGCCGGGTTGGCGCGCACGCCCTGCCAGAATTTCTCGTCATCCCGGTCGCAATAAAGGCCGGTGGGTTTCTTGTCGGCGACGAAGCCGATTACGAAATAGCCCAGCAGCGTCCAGCCGATGATGAAGAAGGACAGGACCATGGCGACCCGAACCCAGACCACGTCGATCCCGGTATAATCCGCGATGCCGGAGCACACGCCCATGAACTTGCCATTTTGCTTGTCGAGGTAGAATTTGGTGCGGCGGGCGGTCATGTCAGTTTCTCCGGTCGAAGGTGAATTCGTCCGGCTCCTGCGGACGATGCGGGCGGAAATCGGGATTGTCGGCGGCGACGATCCGTTCGACCGTCTGCAGCCGCTCCTCCATCCGGCGGGCAAGAAGGTGGAGTTCATCCAGCAGCTTCTCATCCTCGTCGGTGATCTTGGGGGCCTGCTTCCACTTGGTGACATAGTGGAAGATGAGCCACGGCATGCCGATGAACAACATGCCGCACACCATGATGGGCAGAAAGACATCTTCCATCGGATCAGCCTTCCCTGTTCATGCTGGCCTTGAGCGCGGCGAGGTCGGCATCCACCTTGTCGGCGGAACGCAGTTCGGCAATCTCTTCTTCCAGCGTTTTGGGCTGGCTGCCCAGGTCCATCGCGTCGGCGCGGCCTTCGGCCATGTCGACCCGGCGCTCCAGCATGTCGAAGCGGGCGAAGGCCTCGTTGACCTTCTCGCCGGCATAGGCTTCGCGCACCCGCAGGCGGTTTTCCGCGCTCTGCATCCGGGTGACCAGGCTGTTCTGGCGCACGCGGGCTTCGCGCAGCTTGGCCTGCAGCTTGGCGATATCCTCTTCGGCGGCGCGCAGCGCTTCGTCCAGCGTCTCGATCTCATGGGCGAGATGCTCGGCCATGTCGGTCGCCTTCTGCCGTTCAACGAGCGCCGCCTTGGCCAGGTCTTCGCGATCCTTGGACAGGGCAAGCTGCGCCTTTTCGGTCCAGCTATCCTGCAACGCGGTCAGCTTGGTGATGTGGCGGCGCATTTCCTTCTGGTCGGCGATGGTGCGGGCGGCGGACGCGCGCACTTCGACCAGGGTTTCCTCCATTTCGAGGATGATCATGCGGATCATCTTCGCCGGATCTTCCGCCTTGTCGAGCAGATCGGTCACATTGGCGGCGATGATGTCGCGGGTGCGGGAAAAAATACCCATTTTAACGTCACTCCTGGTCTTGGCTTGTCTTGGTGCCTTCGATGACCTTATGCGAGATAGCGCAGGGTCGCCGAATTGTGGGTTTCGCTGGCGAGGATCGGTGTTTCGCTGGCACGGGCCGGGCCGATCGCTGCCAGGATCAGGGTCGATCCTACCAGCAGGGCGGCGACGGCGACCGACATCAGTTGGCCGATTTCGCGAACGCTGTTGCTGTTGTCTTCCATCTTATACACTCCCTGAACCTTGGCCTTCATGTGGTTCCGCGATTATCTGCGGATTGCCCATAGCTCTGCAGGGGCCGTGCCAATTTGCCGAATGGCGCAGATTTCCGTCATTTTTGCCCCTTCCTTTCGGTCGAGTGCGGAATTTCGCTTGCGACAAGGTGGGAAATTTCACCATAAGTTGGGGCATGGAGAAAACGACCCATTTTGTCGGCCAGTCATTGGCCTTTCTGGACGCCGTCGAACTGGCGGGCCGGGCGGCCGAACTCAACCGCCCGGTGCTGGTGATCGGCGAGCGCGGGACCGGCAAGGAGCTGATCGCCGAGCGGCTGCATCACTTGTCCCCGCGCTGGGGCGAACCCTTGATCGTCATGAACTGCGCCGCGCTGCCCGAAACGCTGATCGAAGCTGAATTGTTCGGCCATGAACAGGGTGCCTTCACCGGCGCCAACCGCGCGCGGCCGGGCCGGTTCGAGGAAGCCGATGGCGGCACGCTGTTCCTCGATGAACTCGGCACCTTATCGATGGCGGCGCAGGAACGGCTGCTGCGCGTAGTCGAATATGGCGAAGTCACCCGCATCGGCGCATCCAAGCCGCTGCGCGTCGATGTTCGCATCGTCGCGGCGACCAATGACGATCTGCCCGCCGCCGCCGATGCCGGGCGCTTCCGCCCCGATCTGCTCGACCGTTTGAGCTTCGAAGTCATCACCCTGCCCCCGCTTCGCGCGCGCGAAGGCGATGTGCCGGTGCTGGTCGATCATTTCGGGCGGCGCATGGCCGCCGAACTCGGCTGGCCGCAATGGCCCGGTTTCGACGCGGCGACGCTCGCCGAACTCGAAGCCTATGCCTGGCCAGGTAATGTCCGCGAATTGCGCAACGTCATCGAGCGCGCCGTCTATCGCTGGGACGCACCAACCCGCCCGATCAGCCGCATCACCTTCGACCCCTTCGCTTCCCCCTGGAAGCCCAAGCCGCTCATGCCGCGCGCCGCCGACCCGTGCGATCCGCCGGTGCCGACCGCCCAAGCCAGCGCTGCCTCCGCTGCGGCGTCAGTCGACGACATTTGCGACCTGCGCGCCGCCGTCGACGCCTATGAATCCGCGATCATCACCGCCGCCCTCGAACGCTACCGCTTCAACCAACGCGCCACCGCCAAGGGCCTGGGCCTTACCTACGACCAGCTCCGCCACTGCATGAAGAAACATAGCCTCAGCGCGGGGTAGCTTTGATGTTCCATTAAATATTGCGGCTCGCTATTTTTGTGCTACATTAAATATGCGTGGCAGCGCCGTAGTCGGAGGAAAATATGCCATGCGCATCGAGTATGATCCGTCCAAGCGACAAAAAACTCTCGATGCGCGCGGTCTGGATTTCGAATCCATCGTTACGATGTTCGACAGGTTCCACCTGATCTGAACCGACGATCGGAAGGATTATGGCGAGGTCCGCTATATCATGCTTGGCCTGTTGGATGAACGGCCGGTCATATGTGTCTGGACACCCAGGGGTGACGCCATTCGCGTCATTTCGATGAGGATAGCAGATGATGACGAACGAGAAATCTACTGGCGGGAACTGGATCGATCCCGATGACGCCCCAAAGCTGACGCAGGACTGGGCCGATGGCGCAGATGCCTATGTGGGCCAGACGCTGGTGCGCCGCGGACGCCCCAAACTTGAACAAACCAAGCAGCATGTGTCGCTGCGGCTCGACCCCGATGTGATCGCCAGCTTCAAGGCGGGCGGTCCCGGCTGGCAAGCCCGCATCAACGAGGCCTTGCGAAAGGCGGCGCGTCTCTAGCGCCCCCTTTCGCCCACCCCCGTCACCGCGTCGGCACAGGCTCCGCGCCCGAATAATCGTAGAAGCCCCGCCCGGTCTTGCGGCCATACCAGCCCGCCTCGACATATTTCACCAGCAGCGGCGCGGGGCGATATTTGGGGTCGCCGGTGGTGCTGAGGAACACGTTGAGAATTTCCAGCGCCGTATCCAGCCCGACGAAATCGAGCAGCGTCAGCGGCCCCATCGGATGGTTCAGCCCCAGCTTGCAGCCCATGTCGATATCGACCACGCTGCCCACGCCCTCGCCCAGCACGAACACCGCTTCGTTCAGCATCGGCAGCAGGATGCGATTGACGACAAAGCCCGGCGCGTCGAACGCCTGCACCACCGTCTTGCCGATCCGTGCCGCAAAGCCCTCGACCGCTGCCACCGTCTCCGGCGTTGTGGCGAGGCCGCGAATGACCTCGACCAGCACCATCACCGGCACGGGATTGAAGAAATGCACGCCGACAAAGCGCCCCGCATCGGGTGCCGCCTGCGCCAGCCGGGTGATCGGAATGGACGATGTATTGGTCGCCAGGATCGCATCAGCCGCCAGCAAAGGCCCGACATTGGCGAAGATAGCGCGCTTCACCTCCTCGCGCTCGGTCGCCGCCTCGATCACCAGTTGCGCATCGGCCAGCGGCGCGATCTCGCCCACCGGCCGGATGCGCGCCAGCGCTGCGTCGGCATCGGCCTTGCTGATCTTCTCCTTCTCCACCGCCCGCGCCAGCAGCTTGGCGATCCCCGCCAGCCCCTTTTCCGCGCGGGGCAGGTCGATGTCCGACAGGATGACGTCATAGCCCGCCTGCGCCGCCACCTGCGCTATCCCTGCGCCCATCTGTCCCGCGCCGATCACGCCTACCGTGCGAATATCCGTCATGCGCCTTCTCTCCCTGGCTTGATTCCGTGCGCCCTTCCTAGCCTTCCCCCCGTCCGGGGGCCAGAGCGGCCCACTCCTCAAAAAGCGCAGGCGACAAAATGCGCCTGTTGCGCGGGGGAAGGACGTTTCGGCCTTTGCCTCGACCGCGCGCCATGGTTAAAAGCCCGCCATGATTGTTGCCGAAATGATGCCCTCTCCCGCGACCGGACGCTTCATCGCGGCCGTGCATCATTTCCCGCTGCGCATCTATTTCGAGGATACCGACCTGTCCGGCCTCGTCTACCACGCCAATTATCTGCGCTATATGGAGCGCGCCCGGTCCGACATGCTGCGCCTTGCGGGCATCGACCAGCGCGCCGCGCATGAAGCCGGCACCGGCGTCTATGCCGTCACCGACCTGCAGATTCGCTATCGCCGCCCCGCCCGGCTGGACGACGACCTGATGGTGGTCAGCCGCGTGGCTCAGGTGAACGCAGCGACCTGCACCATTCATCAGTCAGTCATGCGCGGCGACGAACAGTTGACCGATGCCAGCATTTGCGTTGCATGGCTGACGCCGCAGGGCCGCCCGCAACGGCAACCCAAAGCCTGGACCGACATTTTCAGCCGCCTTTGCCAAGGGGAAGACCTCCACCCATGACCCTCAACCTGCCAGACGTCGCCGCGGTGGCCGACGCCGCCACCATTTCCCCGCTGGCCCTGTTCCTGCAGGCCGACATCGTCGTGAAGGGGGTGATGCTGGGCCTGTTGCTGGCCAGCATCTGGACCTGGGCGATCATCATCGGCTTTTCGGTCAGCCTGCGCCGCGCCAGCAAGGAAAGCCGCAAGTTCGAGGCGGATTTCTGGAAGGCGGAGGATATCGACCGCTTCTACGAGACCCGTGGCAAGGCGGAGCATCCCGCGGCCAAGGTGATGGCGGCGGGCGTCACCGAATGGCGGCGATCGACCGCGCAAAAGGTGGTCGATCGCGACGGCACGCGCGACCGGCTCGCGACCGCCATGTCCAGTACCATCGCGGCGGAGATTGATCGGCTGTCCGATCGGCTCAACATCCTGGCGACGGTCGGTTCGGTCGCGCCGTTCGTCGGCCTGTTCGGCACCGTCTGGGGCATCATGCGCGCCTTCACCGCGATTGCGGCCGAACAGAATAGCTCGCTTGCCGTCGTCGCACCGGGCATTGCGGAGGCGCTGTTCGCCACTGCCATCGGCCTGTTCGCGGCTATCCCGGCGGTCATCGCCTATAACCGCTTCAGCCATGGCATAAACCGCCTCGAATCCGCCCTCACCCGCTTCGCCGACAGCTTCTACGCGACCCTGAGCCGCGAACTGGAGGCCCAGCGATGAGCGCTTCCGTCCTTTTCACCGCACATTCCCAACCCCGTTCGGTTCGAGCTTGTCGAGAACGGCGCGCTTCGTTCTCGACAAGCTCGAACCGAACGGCGACCGGGACGGGAGCCCCCCGCTAATGGCCATGTCCGGCCCTCCCTCCGCCCGCCGGGGTCGCGGCCGCGCGCCCATGGCCGACATCAACGTCACCCCGCTGGTCGACGTCATGCTGGTGCTGCTGATCATCTTCATGGTCACCGCGCCGCTGCTGGTGACTGGCGTGCCGGTCAACCTGCCCGAAACCCGCGCCAAGGGGCTGGACCAGGATGCCAAGCCCACCGTCGTCTCCATCGACCGCGACGGCGCAACCTATGTCGATGAGGACGCCGTGACCGACGCGGACCTGCCCGACCGGCTCGCCGAAATCGTAGCTGCCAATGCCGGCAATCCGGACGCGCCGCAAATCTTCCTGCGCGCCGACAAGGGGCTGGATTATGGTCGGGTCATGCGGGTCATGGCCGAACTCAACCGCGCCGGCCTGAACAAGGTGTCGCTGGTCTCGTCGCCTGACGCAGCCAGCGACGGTTCAGACTAGAGTCCGTAGGACAGGCTGGATGGAGCGCGCGGAAAAGATTGGGCTGGGTGTCGCGACGGCGGGGCATGTCCTGCTGTTCGGGCTGTTGTCGGCCGGATTTCTGGCGACCCCCAACCCGTTGAAGCTCAAGACCCCGCCGATGGAAGTTTCCATGGTGGACGAAGTCGCGCTGCAATCGACCGCGCCGCAAATCTCGACCGCCCCGCCGCCGCCCAGCATCGCGCCGGAGCAGGGACCGACGCAGGACGCCGCACCCGCGCCGGAACCCGAACCCGCGCCGGTGCCGGCGCCGCCCCAGCCTGCCCCACCCCAACCTGCCCCTCCCAAGCCGCAACCCAAGCCCGCGCCGTCCAAAGAGGTGGCCAAGCCTGCGCCGGAAAAACCCGCGCCCGCCAAGAAGGAAGTGGCCAAGGCGAAGCCCAAGCCCGCGCCTGAAAAGCCGACGCCTGCGGCCAAATCGACCCCGGCCAAGCCCACGCCCGCCAAGACGGCACCGGCCAAGGCCAAGGCGGACGCCAAGCCGACCAAGCCCGCCGCGGCCGCATCGGCCAAGCCCTCCACCAAGCCCGCGACCAAGGCCGACGCCCCCGCGCGCGCCTCCGGCCAGGGCAAGGCGGACAAGCCCAAAGGCTCGCTGCTCGGCAAGGATTTCCTCAAGGGCATCGACACCAACGCCGACGCGCCGCGTCGTCCACCTGCCCCCGCACCCGCCGCCGCCATGGGTCCGGCGCAGAAATCGGCGCTCGACGCCGAATTGCGCCGCCAATTGAAACCGCACTGGCGTCCGCCATCGGGCGCGGATGCCGATCAGCTCGTGACGCTGCTCGAAGTACGGCTCGACCGGAATGGCGCGGTCATCGGCACGCCCCAGATAATCGACCAGCTTGGCGTCAACGCCAGCAACCGGCCACAGGCGCAGCTTCATGCCGAACGCGCAATCCAGGCGGTGAAGCTCGCTTCCCCCTTCCGCAACATGCCACCTGAATTTTACGACCAATGGAAATGGCTCCGGCCACTCCGCTTTGACGCGAGGCTGAACCGATGAAACCCACCCTGCTCCACCGTATCGGCATGGCGACCGCCGCGCTGCTCGCCTTCACCGCCCTGCCTGCCCAGGCCCAGTTGTCGGTCGATGTCACCGGCGAGATCGACAGCAATGTCAAGGTCGCGGTGCCGCCCTTGCCCGCGCAGCAGGAGGTGACGACCCCCGCCGGGTCCGCGACCGAACTTGGCCGCAAGATCGCCGAAGTCATCGCTGCCGACCTCAAAGGCTCCGGCCTGTTCGATCCATCGGGTCCGGGCGGCCTGCCGGTCATTCCCTTTGCCGAAGTCACCTTCCCCCAGTTCGACAAATGGGGTGCCTATCAAGCGCTGGTCCAGGGCTTCGTCCGCACCAGCGGCGGCGAATCCGACATTACCGTTGGCTGCTATCTCTATGATGTCGCGCTCAAGCAGGAACTCACCCGCCAGGGTTTCGTCGTTGCACCGCGCGACTGGCGGCGCGCCGCGCATAAATGCGCCGATGCCATCTACGCGCGCCTGTCGGGCGAAAGCCCCTTCTTCGACAGCCGCATCGCCTATATCGCCGAAAGCGGTCCCAAGGGCGCACGGGTCAAGCGCCTCGCCATCATGGACAGCGATGGCGCAAACCATCGCTTCATCACCAACGGCCAGTCGATGGCGCTCACCCCGCGCTTTTCGCCCGACTATAAATCCATTCTCTATGTCAGCTATCTGGGCAGCCGGGTCCGCCTCTATGTCTATGACATCGGGGCCGGGCAGCAACGCCTCGTGACCGAAAGCAACAACCCGACCTTCGCCCCGCGCTGGTCGCCCGATGGCCGCAACATCCTCTTCTCGATGGCGGTGGCGGGCAATACCGACATTTACCGCATCGGGGCCAATGGCGGCACGCCCGTGCGCCTCACCACCTCGCCCGGCATTGATGTCGGCGGCAGCTACTCGCCCGATGGCAGCCAGATCGTGTTCGAAAGCGATCGGTCGGGCGGGCAGCAACTCTATATCATGAATGCCGATGGCTCGAACCAGCGCCGCATCAGCCATGGCGGCGGCCGCTATGCGACGCCCGAATGGAGCCCGCGTGGCGACCTCATTGCCTTCACCAAAATGTCCGGCGACTTCAAGATTGCGGTGATGACGCCCAGCGGCGGTAACGAACGGATTTTGACCAATGGCTGGCAGGATGAACAGCCCACCTGGTCGCCCAATGGCCGCGTGCTGCAATTCTTCCGCACCACGCCCGGTCGGCAAGGGGCCAGCCAGGTGTGGCAGGTCGATCTGACCGGCGTCAACGAACGGCGCATCCCGACGCCTTTGAGCGGCTCCGATCCGGCCTGGGGTCCGTTGCTGCCTTGATAATTCTTCTACCGCGCTGTCCCGATGGAACCCATTCGTCTTGACAGCGTAACGAACTTCACGGACCCTGTCTGCCATCCCCCCAAGCAGACAGCGCTATAATAAGGAGACACGTCATGAAAATGTCCCGCACCCTTTTGATGGCCACCGCCATCATCGCGCTCGCCGCCTGCTCGAAAAAGCCGCCCGCCGAACTGCCCCCCGCCCCCGGCGGCACCGGCACAACGATGCCCAGCGGTCCGATCGGATCGAGCGGCCCGATCAAGGGCAGCCAGGAAGATTTCGTCGCCTCGGTATCTTCCGACCGCATCTTCTTCGCGCTCAACGAATATGATGTCGACGCGCAGGATCAGGCAACGCTCCAGAGCCAGGCCGCCTGGCTGCAACAGAACCCCGCCGTGCGCGTCACGATCGAGGGTCATGCCGACGAACGCGGCACCCGCGACTATAATATCGCGCTCGGCGAACGCCGTGCCAACGCCGCGAAAAACTATCTCGCCTCGCTGGGCATTGATTCGGGCCGCATCACTACCGTCAGCTACGGCAAGGAACGCCCCGCCGCCCTCGGCTCGGACGAAGCCTCCTGGGCACAGAATCGCCGCGCGGTAACGGTAACGATCCAATATTGATCGCTCTTACGCGCTGATAGAAAGGCCCGCCCGTCCCAGACCGGCGGGCCTATTTCATGGGCACTGCTAAAATCCTCCCCTGTAAGGGGAGGGGGACCGGCGAAGCCGGTGGAGGGGTGTAACCCTATCAACGACGCGCACCCTTCCAACCAGACCCGCACCATCCCCCGTCATCCCCGCGAAGGCGGGAACCCATCTCCCAACCCAAAACCCAGGCGAGACGGTGAGATCACCCCACCCCAGCCCGCTGCTCGGCCATCCGCATACTCAGCAAGCCCAGCAACTCGACCCCGACCTCGACCGCGCCATCGGGCAGTCCGCTCAGCAACCCCGCGCGCACGTCCGCCAGCCGCGCCGCGATCTTCTCCGCAAGCGTCTTGCCCGCCTCCGTCAGCGCCAGCCGGTTGGAGCGTTTATCATCCGTATCGGCGATCCGCTCGATCCACCCGGCGATCTGCAACTGGTCCAGCGTCCGCACCAGTGACGGCGGGCTGATATCCAGCAGCAGCGCCAGTTCCGCCTGTCGCGGCGGCTCCGCGAGCTGGTCGAGATGCACCAGGCACCATCCCGCGCTGCTCGACACGCCGAATTGCGCCAGCGCCGCATCGCCCATCTGCCGCCAGCCCCGCGCGACCGGGGCCAGCAGATGCAACAAAGCCAATTCCTGTTCCGCGTCCGCCATAATTATTAGATAGCTAACTAATCAATTTGGCACAAGTCGCAACCTATGTCCGCCTCGCTGTCCGCTTTGGGGGTTCGGGAAGCACCCAAACCCCCTGCGCCGTCAGGCCCGCCGCGTACCGGTAAAGGCCGAAGCCCCGAACGCGCCCAACTGCATCGTGCCCGTAATCGCGTCACCGCTGACCGTCGCTTCGCATTCCAGCGTCATCGGCATCGGCATGGTCATTTCCATCTTCCAGGTGAGCGTGTCACCCGCGACCTTGCCATCGACCACATCCAGCGATCCCATCATCCCGGCAAAGGTGCCGTTGAACCGGTCCCCTCTGCTAATGACGGTAAAGACGCCATTCTGGTCGCCCATCGGCGTCTTGGCCACGCAATCATAAGCGCCATCGACAGTTGCCATCTCATTCACTCCTTTAGGTTTTTTCTCAGTCAGCCAGGGTGCCGGTTTCGACCGGCAAGCCCACCGCGTCAAGCTGTGGCCGCACCAGTTTCGCGTCGCCCACCACGACCCAGATCAGCCCGTCGGCGTTGATCGCCTCGCGCGCCGCCTTGTCGAAATCGGCTGCGGTCATCGCCCGATAGAGTTTGGGCAGCGTCTCGTAGAAATCATCCGCCCGCCCGATAAGGTCGTTGCGCATCATCGCGCCCATCAGTTCCGACGACGTCTCGAAACTGCCCGGCAAGGACAATATCTGGCCGTTGATCGTCTGGTCGCGCTCCGCCTGGGTCGTGCCCTTGGTCGTCAGGAAATCCTTGATGTCCTGCCGCGCCGCGATGATCGACTCGCCCGTCTTGTCGCTCTGTACCGGGGCATAGACCAGCAGCGGGATCGTGTCCTTGACCCCCGGCAACGCCGTCCCCGCGCCATAGGCCCAGCCCTTGGTCTCGCGCAGATCCATGGTCAGCCGCGACGTCGTGCTGCCGCCCAGCACCTCGTTGGCGGACTGGAGCGTCACCGGATTGTCGGTGCCCTTCTTGCTCGTCAGCACACCTGCCAAGATCATCGACTGCGGGCTTTGCGGCTTGTCGATCAGGATGATCCGCGCCGGGCGCGCCATCCGGTCCATGCGGAACAGCTTGGTCCCCTTCGCCGCCGCCGGCGCCTTCCAGTCGCCAAAGCGCTTTTCCAGCAAGGGCAGCAATTCGGCAAGGTTGGTGTCCCCCGTCACGAAAATCTTGGCATTGTCGGGCCGCAGCCAGCCCTCATGGAAAGCGACCAGATCGGTCCGCGTCACCGCCTTGACCCCGCTTTCCGTGCCGGAGCCGGTGAAGGGGATGCCATAGGGATGCGCCGTGCCATAGAGCAAAGGCGGCAGCATCCGCTGGGCGATCGCCATCGGCTGGGTCTTCTCGGACGCGATCCGGGTCAGCATCTGCCCGCGCAGCCGCTCCACCTCATTGGGGTCAAAGGCCGGGTTGCGCACGATGTCGGCCAGCAGCCCCAGCGACGCATCCAGATTGGGCTTGAGCGCGAACAGGCCAACGGTCGTGCGGTCCATGCTGTTGCCCGCGCTCACCGCCGCGCCCAGCCGCTCCTGTTCCTGCGCGATGACCAGCGAACTGCGGGTCTTGGTGCCTTCGTCCAGCAGCGCCGTGGTCAGCGCCGCCGTGCCGAGCTTCGCCCGATCGTCAGCCGCATTGCCCGCATCGAAGGCCACCGACACCCGCACCGTCGGCACCGTGGCGCGGCGCGCGAAGACGACCGGGATGCCATTGCTGAGCTTGGCATGTTCGACCGGCGGAAAGTCGAGGTCCGCGACCGGCTCGATCGGCGGTTCGGCGATCCTGGTCGGCTTGGGTGGCGTTGCGGCCGTGGGCGCAGGCGCATCGGGATCGCGGAAATAAGCGGGCTTCATCGTCGCATTGCCCGCCAGCGCATTATCCGCCGCCGTCCGCTCGCCCGGCGCCACGGTCAGTCGGAACACCGGCCGACCCAGCCATTTGCGCGCCGCTTCCGTCACTTGGCGCGGGGTCGCCGCGGCATAGGCGGCCAGATCCTTCTTGTAGATCGCGGGATCGTTCGAATAGACCGCCCCCTCGGCCAGCGTCACGGCCTTGCCGGAAAAGCCGCCCACCTTTTCCAGCCCCGAAATCGTCCCCGCCACCCGCTGCGTGGCGGCGCGCTGCACTTCATCGGCGCTCGGCCCGTTGGCCAGATAATCGGCCAGCAGCTGGTCGAGCCGCTTGCCCACCGCCACCGCATCCGCGCCCGGCTTCACGTCCACCGTGATCTCGGCGATGCTCAGCTTCTCGAACGGCTGGACATTGGCCTTGACGCCCACCGCCACTTTCTCGTCACGCACCAGCGTCGTGTAGAGCCGCGACGATCCCAGCCCGCCGAACACCGACAACGCCAGGTCGATCGCGGGCAGGTCCGCGCCATTGACGCCCGGCACCACCCAGTTGCGATAAAGCCGCGTCGCCGCGACATTATCCTTCATCAGTTTCTCGACATCCTTGTCGAGCGTCGGGACGGTCGCGTCCACATCCTGGGGCGGCGGCCCGGCGGGGATGTTGCCGAACCAGCGTTCCACCTTTTTCTTCGCTGTCGCCGTGTCGATATCGCCCGCCAGCACCAGCACGGCGTTGTTGGGACCATAATGGGTCTTGAACCACATCTGCACGTCAGCCAGCGTCGCGGCATTCAGATCCGCCATCGACCCGATGGTGGAGTGGCGATAGGGATGACCTTCGGGCAGCAGCGCGGCGAGTTGCGCATATTCGACCAGGCCATAAGGCTCATTCTCGCCCATCCGCTTTTCATTCTGGACGACGCCGCGCTGGGTATCGAGCTTCGCCTGCGTCACCGCGCCCAGCAAATGGCCCATCCGGTCGGATTCGAGGAACAGCGCCCGGTCGAGCGCGCCCGTCGGCACCGTCTCGAAATAATTGGTGCGATCGAACCAGGTCGTCCCGTTCCAGTCGGTCGCGCCTATATCCTCCAGCCGCCCGAAAAACGGTCCATCGGCATTTTCCGACCCATAGAACATCAGATGTTCGAACAGATGGGCAAAGCCGGTCTTCCCCGCAGGCTCGAAGCGCGACCCCACATGATACCAGACCGACACCGCCACCACCGGCGCCTTGCGGTCCGTATGGACGATGACGCGCAGGCCGTTTTTCAGCCTGAATTCTTCATAGGGAATATCGACCGCCGCCACGAGGCTGGAAAGCGGCGCGGGCGCGGCAACGGCGGCCGCACCCTGCGCCACCGCCTGGGTCACGGGCGTCATCGCCAGCATGGACAGACCGATCAGCAGGGGCAGGCGGCGCGGCAGGGAAGACAGGATCATGAAGGAGCCTTCTGACTAAAGCAGCGGGGTGAAACCGCCCGCAGGATGGCGCTAGAATAGCGGAGCGTTTTAGCAGCGCAATACGCATACGGCTGGACAGCGCGAACGGCGACGATAGGTTCCACTCCATCATCGACCTTAAAAGAGTAACCCATGCGCTTTCGCCTCCCCGTCCTCGTCTCCCTGCTCGCCCTCGCCGCGCCCGCAATCGCGCAGGAACCGACCTTCTCCCCCGACGCGATCCGCGCCGACGTGACATTCCTCGCCGACGACCTGCTCGAAGGACGGGACGCTGGCACACGCGGCTATGACATCGCCGCCCGCTTCGTCGCCGCGCGCTTTGCGGCGCTCGGCCTCACCCAAGCGGTCAAGGATAGCTGGTATCAACCCGTGACGTTGGCATTGGCCGATCTCGACAAGAGCGCCCCCGCCGCACTCACCATCGGCGGCCAGCGTTTCGCCAATGGCACCGATGTCGCCATCGGCGGCTTCGGCCGCGAAGCCAAGCAAAGCATCGCCGCCGGGGCCGTATTCGTCGGCTATGGCCTGCAATCGGATCGCGAGAAGATCGACGATTATGCGGGGCTGGACCTCAAGGGCAAATTCGCCGTCGCCCTCTCCGGCTCGCCCGTCGGTATGCCGAGCGAAGTCGGCGCGCATCTCGCCGCGGAAAAGGCGCTGGCGGCGCAGAAGGCCGGGGCCATCGGCCTCATCACCCTGCCCAGCCCCAGCCTGCTCGCCCGTATGCCCTGGGAAAAGCTGCGCGAGCGCAGCAACGATCCGGTCGTTAGTTGGATCGACGGCCAGGGCCAGCCCTATGTCCGCACCCCCGGCATCCGCGCCACGGCCACGGTCCATGGCCCGGCCGCAGAGGCGCTCTTCGCCGGGTCGCGCGGCAATCTCGCCGCCATCCTGAAGCAGGCGGGCAAGAAGGGCGGCCGTCCCAAGGGCTTTGCGCTCAAGCCGCGCGTCACGCTGGAGCGCGTCAGTTCCGTCAGCACGGCCCCCTCGGCCAATGTGCTGGCGGTGCTGCCCGGCTCAGATCCGGCACTGGCCCATGAATATGTGCTGCTGATGGCCCATCTCGACCATAATGGCGTCAAGGAAAGCGCGAAGGGCGACGACAAAATCTATAACGGCGCGATGGACAATGCGTCGGGCACCGCGACCATGCTGGCGGTGGCCAAGGCCTTTACCGAAGGCGGCGCGCGGCCCAAACGCTCGATCCTGTTCGCGGCCGTCACGGCGGAAGAGGACGGGCTGCTCGGCTCGCAATATCTCGCCAAACACCCAGTCCTGCCGACAGGCGGCAAGCTGGTCGGCGTCGTCAATCTCGACATGCCGATCCTGACTTACGACTTCCAGGACGTCGTGGCGTTCGGCGCGGAGCATTCGACGCTCGGCCCGATCGTCGATCGCGCGGCACAATCGGTCGGCGTCACCCTCTCGCCCGACCCGCTGCCTGCCGAAGGGCTGTTCACCCGCTCGGACCATTATCGCTTCGTGCAGGAAGGCGTGCCCGCCGTGTTTCTTATGACCGGCTTTGCCGGGCCGGGCAAAGCGGCGTTCGAACATTTCCTCAAAACCCATTATCACCAGCCATCCGACCAGATCGACCTGCCCTTCAACTGGGATGCCGCCGCCAAATTCGCCCGCGTCAACTATGCCATCGCCCGGCAGATCGCCGACGCGCCGGAAGCGCCGCGCTGGTATGCGCAGGATTTCTTCGGCGACGCCTTCGCCGCCGACCAACCCAAGGCACCCAGCCCCAAGTAAATCGCCCGCCTGCGGAAATTGCGTATCGCCCCTTGTGTGGTTTTTAGGCAACACCACATGAGGGGCAGCATCACGAAGGGCCTGTTATGAACCTCGAAAAATTCACCGACCGCGCCAAAGGCTTCCTGCAATCGGCGCAAACCGTCGCGATCCGCATGAACCATCAGCGGATCAGCCCGGACCATCTGTTGAAAGCGCTGCTGGAGGATGAGCAGGGCATGGCGTCGGGCCTGATCAAAGCGGCTGGCGGCGACGCCCCGACTGCGCTCCGCGAAACCGACGCCGCGCTGGCGAAAATCCCTGCCGTATCGGGCAGCGGCGCGCAGCAGACGCCCGGCCTCGACAATGACATAGTGCGCGTGCTGGACTCGGCCGAACAGGTCGCGGCCAAGGCGGGCGACAGCTTCGTCACCGTCGAACGGCTCCTCCTCGCGCTCACGCTGGCCACCACCACGGCGGCGGGCAAGGCTCTGGGCATCGCTGGCGTGAAGCCCGAAGCGCTCAACACCGCGATCAACAGCCTGCGCCAGGGCCGCACCGCCGATACGGCGGGCGCGGAAGATCGCTATGACGCGCTCAAGAAATTCGCCCGCGACCTCACGCAAGCCGCGCGCGACGGCAAGCTCGATCCGGTCATCGGCCGCGACGAGGAAATCCGCCGCACCGTCCAGATTCTCGCCCGCCGGACCAAGAATAATCCCGTCCTGATCGGCGAACCCGGCGTCGGCAAGACCGCCATCGCCGAAGGGCTGGCGCTGCGCATCGCCAATGGCGACGTGCCCGACACGCTCAAGGACCGCACCTTAATGGCGCTCGACATGGGATCGCTGATCGCGGGGGCCAAATATCGCGGCGAGTTCGAGGAACGATTGAAGGGCGTGCTGGACGAAGTGAAAGCCGCCGAGGGCCATGTCGTCCTCTTCATCGACGAGATGCACCAGTTGATCGGCGCGGGCAAATCCGAAGGCGCGATGGACGCGGGCAATCTCCTGAAGCCCGCCCTTGCGCGCGGCGAATTGCATTGCATCGGCGCGACCACGCTCGATGAATATCGCAAATATGTCGAGAAAGACCCCGCGCTCCAGCGGCGGTTCCAGCCCGTATTCGTCGGCGAACCGACGGTCGAGGACACCATCTCGATCCTACGCGGCCTCAAGGAAAAATATGAGCTGCACCATGGCGTGCGGATCACCGATGGCGCGATCGTGTCGGCGGCGACGCTCTCCAACCGCTATATCACCGACCGTTTCCTGCCCGACAAGGCGATCGACCTGATGGACGAGGCGGCCTCACGCCTGCGCATGGAGGTGGAATCCAAGCCCGAAGAGATCGAAAATCTCGACCGCCGCATCATCCAGCTCAAGATCGAGCGGGAAGCGCTCAAGAAGGAAACCGACCAGCCATCCAAGGACCGGCTGTCCGCGCTGGAGGCCGACCTTGCCAATCTGGAGCAGCAGTCGAGCGAACTGACCAGCCGCTGGCAGGCGGAAAAGGACAAGATCGCAGGCGAGGCCAAGATCAAGGAACAGCTCGACGCCGCCCGGCTCGAACTGGAGCAGGCGCAGCGCGCAGGCGATCTCGCGAAGATGAGCGAGCTGTCCTACGGCACCATCCCGGCGCTGGAAAAGCGGCTGGCCGAAGCAGCCACCGCGTCGGACGGCGCGATGCTGCGCGAGGAAGTCACCGCCGAGGACATCGCTGGCGTCGTCGCCCGCTGGACCGGCATCCCGGTCGAACGGATGCTGACCGGCGAGCGCGAAAAATTGCTCGCCATGGAGGAGACTCTGGGCAAGCGCGTCATCGGCCAAGCCCATGCGGTGCGCGCCGTGTCGACCGCCGTCCGCCGCGCCCGCGCCGGGCTACAAGACCCCAACCGGCCGCTTGGCAGCTTCCTCTTCTTGGGGCCGACGGGCGTCGGCAAGACCGAACTGACCAAAGCGCTGGCCGGTTTCCTGTTCGACGACGACAATGCGATGGTCCGCATCGACATGAGCGAGTTCATGGAGAAGCACAGCGTCGCCCGGCTGATCGGCGCGCCTCCGGGCTATGTCGGCTATGAGGAAGGCGGCGTCCTGACCGAAGCCGTGCGCCGTCGCCCCTATCAGGTCGTCCTGTTCGACGAGGTCGAGAAGGCCCATAGCGATGTGTTCAACATCCTGCTCCAAGTGCTGGACGATGGCCGCCTGACCGATGGGCAGGGTCGCACGGTCGATTTCACCAACACGATCATCGTCCTGACATCGAATCTGGGCAGCCAATATATTGCAGGCCTCGCCGACGACGAACCGGTCGAAAAGGTCGAGGATCAGGTGATGGAGGTCGTGCGCGGCCATTTCCGCCCGGAATTCCTCAACCGACTGGACGAGGTCATCCTGTTCCACCGCTTAGGGGCCGCGCATATGGCACCGATCGTCGACATCCAGGTCGCACGGGTCGGCAAGCTGCTCAAGGACCGCAAGATCCTGCTCGACCTGACCGACGGCGCACGCGCCTGGCTTGGCCGGGTCGGCTATGATCCGGTCTATGGCGCGCGCCCGTTGAAGCGGGCGGTGCAACGCTATCTGCAAGACCCCCTCGCCGACATGATCCTGCGCGGCCAGGTGCCCGACGGATCGACGGTACGGGTCGAGGATGGCGATGGGGCGCTGGTGCTGGGCATCAGCTGAATGACTGACCGGCTGACGCCGGTAGGATCATGGGGCGGGGCTGAAGCCGTTTTTGTGGCCATGTTTGTCCAGGTAACGCAGGATAGTGTCATCGGTGATGTTGCCGGATGTTGTCGAGAAGTAGCCGCGTTGCCAGAAGCGTTGGCCCCAGTAGCGCTTGCGGATATGCTCGAACTCCTGCTGGATTTTACGTGATGACCTGCCCTTGGCCCGTCGCACGAAATCGCTGACCGATACGTGCGGGGGTATCTCGACGAACATGTGGACGTGGTCGCGCGAAAGCACGCCGTGAACGATCGTCACGCCCATTTCGGCACAGACCTGTCGGATAATCTCGCGAACCCGCAGACGCACCTCGCCATGCAACACCTTGAACCGATATTTAGCTGCGCTGAACTGCGTTTCGGTGCCCAGACGAGATGATAGCGATGATGAAATGTTGTGTGACAACCGCTGCTGTAGCCCATAGCCTGCTATCCTCGGAAAAAATGAACTCTCGCCCTTCGGGCTGTTCATTTTTTCCGAGGATAGCAGGCTACTGGCCGAGTCCGGGGCTGAAGCCAGTATCCGACTGAAGTCGGAGGGGTTTCTCCTCATGGAGGACTCTAAAGAAAGAGGGCGTTGCGGCCGACCGCAACGCCCCGTTTCCAATTAACCGCTCGGATTCATGCCTGCCCGGCTTCGGGTGATCAAGTCGTCGGCATCGCGATTTTGCTGCTCGGACAGTTTCCGCCACTCAGCATTCGTCCGGCAGATACGCTCTTTCTTTACCAGCGACCCGATGACCGCGAATTTCTTGCATCGTACGGCATCCGGGTCATTCTTGTCGAGCTGCGGCGTTTCCTGCGCAACAGCGGGAATTGCCGCAACAATTAGTCCTAATGCCATCATCGCCTTGACATAATGCACTGCATATCTCCCAGAAAAGGCAATGGAAATAGTTGGCCGATAACGGCCATTGACCATGCCACCGTTTAGATGCGCCGCGCCAGATCCTGCGCCTTGCTTGCATCCGCCTTAGCATAGAATTGCTTCAATAGCGCCTGCTCCGCAAGCGACAAATGCGGATTCCACACGTCGAATATCAGCACCACACGCAGATGTTCGGACTCGTTCCATGCCTCATGATCTATTGTGTCATCAAAAGCGAAAGCAACGCCTTCCTGCCATGTTCTTGTTTCATCACCGACACGAAAGCTGCAGCCAGGCGGAACAATCAACGGCAGGTGAACAATCGCCCTGGTATTGGTAACGCCGGTATGTGCCGGTATGTGACTTTTGGGCTTGAGCAAGGAAAAAAAAGCAGATGGGGCCCGTCCGGGAATGTCAGCGCGCGGGAGCGCTTCGAGCGCAGCAACCGTTTGAGGACAGGCCGCGCACACCACTTCATTACGAACCCCATATTCCCATAGAAATGCCGCCCCCCAATCGAGCGATCCATCCAGTTCAGTCCATTTATTCTGCGGCGTTCCTGGATCCTGCCGCACATAGGGACGTATATTGCCGCCATCCCGCTCGGCCATCGCCAAAAACTCCGCCCGGATGGCATCGGTCTTGGCTTCCAATTGCGCCATCCACGGAAAATGATGACGGTCAAAATATTCATCTGCCGGCAGGAAAGGGTAGTGAAGGCCTGAACAATGGTTCTGGTGGATGGTTCGCCGCCCAAATTCTCGATCTAGGCAGGCCTGAAACCGGCGCTGCGATACCGCGTCGGCGCTGCGCAATGGGGCGGCGAGTCCGGTTTCAATGAACTCTGCAAAGCGTGCTTTATGATCGCTTATATAGCGCCGCGCCTCTGCCAGCGTATCAGCCAATGTCGGCGGCATGTCGCGTAGTCCAGCCGCCAGCGCCAAGGCCTTGCTCCAACTACTGGCAGCGTCATGGTCCTCGCCCAGACGCTGTTGCAATTGCGCCATGCGAATTTGCGCCATCAAATTACACTGATCCACTGCGAGCGCACGGTCCAGCGCCATGCGTTCGCCTGAGGCATCACCGATACCGCGATACGCCGAGGCGAGGTTCATCCAAAGGGCAGCCTCGCCCGGATCAGACTGCGCTGCACCAGAAAAATGGGAAATGGCATTAACGAAATCCTGCCGGTCGAGCGCAATCAAACCCAGCAGATTAAGGGCCTGTGGTGCATTAGGTTGATGGACCAGCACATGACCCAGTAGTGCTTCGGCTTCGGCTGTACGACCTAGTCGCCGTGCATCCCCAGCTTGCTGCAACAACCGTATAACCGTTTCGTCCATATAGCCCCCCAGCTCTTATGGATTATGGCTACCACAAGGTGCTGGAGTAGCAAGCAGGGGTTTGAGACCTGCTTGTGCGATCCTGGTGCTCATGCGAAAGCTCATCGCCATGTCTGCCACTTTTCCACCTGTTGCCGATGCTATGGTCGACGCCCGATGGCTCGCGCATCGCTACGACCCTAGCCATGACGCCTTCCAATTTGTCGACGTGTCACGCGCTCATCACGCAACCATTCCCTTCCTGACCGACGAAAATTTGCCTAATGCTAGGTCCCCGTTGGTCATAAAGCGCAGCGATGCCGTCGCGCTGGCGTCGCCCCCCGGCCCTATCCATTTCATCTTCCATTCCGCTTATTGCTGCTCGACGCTTTTGGCCGCGGCGTTCGACGTGCCGGGGACCGCTATGGGCCTCAAAGAACCTGTGCTGCTGAATGACATTGTCGGCTGGCGACATCGTGGCGCGAAGGGGGCGGATGCCGCTCGCGTACTGGACGAAGGCCTGCGGTTGCTGGCGCGGCCCTTTACGACGGGCGAGGCCACCATTATTAAACCATCCAATATCGTCAATCCTCTGATTCCCGCAATTATGGGACTGCGACCTGACGCGCGCGCCCTGCTGCTGCATGCGCCGCTCGACGCCTACCTTGCCTCAATCGCGCGCAAGGGACTCGCCGGGCGGCTCTGGGTGCGCGATCTGTTCGGCAAGCTTATGCGCGAAGGGATGCTGACATCGCTCGGTATTGAGCCTGCCGATTATCTTCGCCTGACCGATATACAGGTCGCTGCGGCGGGCTGGCTGGCTCAACAGTTCCATTTTCAATCCTTATGCGAAAAGCTGGGCATGAGAGTTGCTACTTTGCGCAGTGACGTCCTGAATGAACAACCGCGGGGCGTTCTCGCACGTTTGGCAGAATTGTTCGGCCTTGCCCTCGACACGGATGCCATCTCTACGATCGTAAACGGACCAGTATTTGCGCGTGATGCAAAGACAGGAACTGAATTTAGTGCCGGACAACGTGAGCGTGATGCACGACAAGCTATCAACCTATATGCTGACGAGATCGAAAAAGTGGGTCATTGGGCGCGCGTGATCGCTCACAATGTCGGCATATCAGAAACGTTGCCGCGGCCGCTGCTTTCTTAGACATTAACCGAATAGGCTGGCCGCCACGTCCACCGTAATTTTCAGCCCATAAGAAAAGGGGCCGGTGTCGCCACCAGCCCCTTTCTTTTCATGTTTAATCCGAACGGATCAGAAGCGCAGCTTTGCCGCAACAGTATAGCGGCGACCCAATGCATCGTAGGTCGACGGATAGACGTTGCCGCTGTTGAAGCTGGTCGAACCGATCGTGTTACCGACCACCTTGGGCTGGTTGTCCAGTAGGTTCTGAACGGTCATCGTGATCGTGACTTCATCGTTTACATGGAAGCGGCTGGTAAGGTCGAAATAATGTTCAGCCGGGATACGGTTGAAATCGACCTCTTTGCCATCCAGCGTGCCAACGAAAGCATCACCATCCTCATACTTCACGCCGTCGATATAGCGCCACAACAGCGACAGATCGACCGAGCTGAACGAGAGCGTGTTACGCACCGACCACGAGAACTTAGGCTGGATCGATGCGCAGTTGACGCTGTAAAGGCCGACGCATTCACGATTGATCGAGCTAGGCGTCGCTTGGAACGTCGAGCTGTTCGTCCAGTTGCCGTTCGCGCTCAACGACCACTTCGCAAAGCCCACTTCCTTCATGTAGTTCAGTTGAACGTCGATACCGTCCGTCGCCAACTTACCGAGGTTAGACAGTGTCTGGGGAAGGCCACCTACGACCGCGGCTTCACCGAACAGCGCACCCGTACCCGGATCGCGGCGAATGCCGGTACAGGCGGGGTCGGTGGCGCTGGCGGCGGTGATGTTGTCGAAGCAAGCTGAAATCACGTCATCAGGAGTCGGGAAGGTAATCGCATCCGTGATCTTGATGTTGTAATAATCAACAGTCATGCTGAATCCCGGCAAGGCGGCAGGCTGCAACCTGAGGCCCACGCCCCAACTGTTCGACTTTTCCGGACCGACAGAAAGGTTGCCACCGCCGGTCGAGTTCACCTGACCAGCCGGATCGTTGATGATCGAACCGAGTTGGGCAGCACTGGCACCTTGCGCTATGCAGACAGCAGCGAGATTTGCGTTCTGGGTCGGTGCCACACCGGCGCAAGGATCGCTATCCAAGTTCGTCAAAGTGGTATTCACCGGCGCGAACAATTCAGCGATGTTCGGTGCACGAACAGCACGCGAATAGTTGGCGCGGATGTTGATACCATTGACTGGCGTCCAGCTACCGGCGGCCTTCCAGGTGGTGGTGTTGTAGCCTGTGCCACCGTCAACGGTGTAGTCGGAATAGCGGATACCGGCTTCAAGCGTCAGATCTTCGAAGAGGGGCTTATCCTGAACGATCGGCAAAATGAGTTCGCCGTAGGCTTCATAAACTTCATAACCGCCATTGATGTTCGGGGCAGCACCGCCCGCACCACCAAGGTCGCCAGATTGCGAAAGCAGATCGGATTCCCGCGATGCGCCATATTTGCGGTATTCGCCACCGATGGCGAAAGCGATGGCATCATTGGCCCAGGGAGCCGCAAAACCAACATCGCCGCTGACGGTGCCCTTTACCTGCGCCAGTGAAGTCTTGGTGATGATCTGGCTGTTCGCGTTCAAGAAGGCATTCTGTTCAGCGGTGATTGACCCGTCAGGCCCGAACACGTTGAGCGGAACACAGCCATTGGTATCGGTCAGACAGGTCGACGTGTTCGTTGCCAGCAGCGCCTGACGAACACGCGAGTTCAGCCAATAGCCCTGCTGTGTTTGAACGTTTTCAGACTCGCCATAGGCACCTGCGACATCCCAATCAATCGTGTCGGTGATACCGCCACGCGCGCCGATGCGATAATCGAAGAAAGTCGTGGTGAAGTCCGAAATACGCGGACCCAATTCAGTTGCGCGACGTGACAGCGTCGTCGTGACGGTCCGATAATCGGGATTAGCAGTACCGTCGGCCAAAGTTGGCTGCGCCGTAGCAGCCGCGTCGCACTGCGCTTGGGTAAAGCGCGGGGTATAACCAGCGCCGGGGTTAATGTCGAAAGCACAGAACGCATTCCGCTGTGCGGCCGAGAGATAAGGATTGCTGAGCGGGACGTTCACCGAGATGCCAAAAGCACCCGACGGAGCGATAATTGTGCTGACGGTATTCTTCGAGAAGATACCGCGCGAATAAACTTCCACAGCATCGCTGACTTCGTAGCGACCAGCACCGTACATGTTGAAACGCTCGAACGGCGTTTGGAAGATGTTGAAGGGGTTGAAGTTATAGGCATCAAAGGCCGACGTTGGACGGAACGCCCCACCTGCGGCGGTTACCTGACGGTTGCCTTGGACCGCGTTACACGCAGGCTGTCCGGTAAGGCCGCAACCGGTCGTGATTGAGTCAGCGCCGGTGGTGTTGACGTTGGTGAAGCGCGACGGGGTGCCAGTGCCGGAACCACCGCCAAGACCGGAGAAAGAGTCAATCGATACATCTGAGAAAGGACGGTCACCCTGATAAACAGGGTCAGACTGCTGATAGCCAACCGAGAAGACCACATTACCGCGACCATCATCGAAATTAGCACCCAGCGTGAGATCGGCGCGAATGTAGTGGCCGTCACCCTGTTCGGTCAGTTGATTCGCGATGTTGGCTTCCATGCCCGCGAAATCAGATTTGGTTACAAAATTGACGACGCCCGAAATTGCGTCCGCGCCGTAAGTGGTGGAAGCGCCACCAGTCAGTACGTCAACGCGATCGATCAGTGCCAGCGGAATGTTGTTAAGATCGAAACGACCGTTCAATTCGGCCGGCACCAAACGGTTGCCGTCGATCAGAACGATGTTACGGTTGGAACCCAGACCGCGAAGATCTACGAACGAAGCGCCGCCGTTACCGTTGTTAACAGCCGAACCGATGCTGGGAACAATGCCCGGAATTTCGCGCAGAATTTCTTCAGCGGTGTTGTTCTGCTTCAGTTCGATCTGGTCAGCGGTAGTGGCCGTCACCGGGGTCGAACGCACCAGGTTCGGATTGCGGATCAACGAACCCGTTACGATGATGGTGTCGCCGGTTTCGACTTCAGCGGCCTGCGGCGCTTCCTGTGCGAATGCGGCGGTTGCGATCAGCGACGCGCCGAGGATCGCCGGTGCGGCGCTGGCACGCAAAAGTGCCCTCTTGGAAAATGTCTTCACGGTCCAGTCCCTTGCTCTGGAGGTTGGCAGATGATCTGCCACTATTTCTACCTATGGAGGGATAAGGTGCCCGACAGCGATCCCCCCATATGCATGGTCGCGAAACTGCGCGGGGAGCAGGGCGCTGTAAAGCGCGGGAAAAGGGCATTCACCGCTTTTGAACGCGGCTGTATCATAAATGCAACAAGACCGTGATAGACCTGTTTTACAGCCGAATAGCAACATAATGTCTCATTGGAGCGTGAACGCGAAGCATTCATGTCCACGGTCCACCTGTCATCGAATGAAAGTGGCGCAGGAGCGGCCACTCGTGGCGTTCCAGCGATATATTGACCTTGTCTCTGACCAATGCATGGTAGAGCAATCGACGGGTCGAATGGTTAGGAGAGACGGCATGAAGCGCTTTGGCACGACATTATTGGTGGTGCTTTTTAGCATAGCCGCCACAAATGCGGCGGCCGCGCCCAATCAACAGCAGCCGCGACCGGAGATTTTCACTGACCTGTTGCAGTGCCGAACCATAACCGACAATAGTGAGCGATTGGCCTGCTTCGACCGGCAGGTCGGCGCGATTGATGCCGCTGCTCAGCGCGATGAGGTCGTTGTGCTGGACAAGAGCGAACTTGCCAAGACACGCAAGACATTGTTCGGTTTTTCCTTTCCCAAACTTCCCTTCCTCGGCGGCGACGAGGTCGATGATAGGGGTGAAGCGAAGGTGGACGGCGTTGACCAGATCGAGGCGGTTATCGCTTCGGTCCGCAGCCTTGGCTATGGAAAGTGGCAGATCGGGCTGGACGATGGCGCGGTCTGGGCCACTACGGAGGCCTTGACGGCGCGCGACCCGAAGGTCGGCCAGAAGATCGAACTCAAGCGCGCCGCCATGGGCAGCTTCATGGGCAAGGTTGAAGGTGGCCGCGCGGTGCGGATGAAGCGGGTCAGCTAGGACGCTTCATCTTCCCTGCGGCATCGGCCCCGCAACCAGCAGCGGGTCGATGCGCGCGTCGTTCCACTTCATGCCCCAATGGAGATGCGGGCCGGTCGCGCGGCCGGTCGCCCCGATCGCGCCGATGCGTTGCCCTTGGGTCACAGTGTCGCCGGGCTTTACATCGATTCGCGACAGATGGAGGAAGGCGCTGTTGAGGCCATGGCCATGGTCAATCATCAGCAAATGCCCTTCCAGCGTAAAGGGTTTGACCGCCGCCGCCAGGATCACCACCCCATCGGCGGGGGCGACAACCGGCGTGCCGGTCGCGCCAGCGACGTCGACGCCGCCATGATAGGCGCCCGGCTGCCCCTGATAAACGCGCTGTGAGCCGAACAGGCCGGAAATCCGCCCCATCGCGGGCCAGATGAAGCGTTGCCGCCAGCCCTTGGCATCGGTTTTAAGCCTCCGGGCGGCCGCGATCTGCGCCAGTTCCGGCTTGCGCAGCGCCAGGAAGGCTTCCGTGCTTTTGGTCGGCCGCATGGGCGCGTTGATGCGCTCGATCCGCCAGGGGCGGGGCGCGATGGTCAGACTTTTTTCGATCGTCCGTCCGTTGGCGAGTGCCGCCGTCAGCCGCGCGGCGGGCGCTGCGTCCCGGTCGAAAGCGATCAGGAAGCGGCCCTCGGCATCGACCGGCACGACCTCCTCCCCCAGCCGAAGCGAGACCGTATCGGCCGGCGCGGTGCCAGTCACCACGCCACCCTGCGTCATCGTGCCGGTAAGGCGGAGCTCGTCGGATAGGGGCGGTGCGGCTGCAATCGTTATTCCCAAGACGGCGGGCAACAGGATGAAGGCGAGGCGATTCATGGGATGCGTTTCGCCGCGCGCTCCGCCTGCACCGAGGCTTCCGCGCTGGCATAGGGTTCCTGCCGGGCGATGCTCCAATAGCGCAAATCTTCGAGCGCGATCTTCTGCCCCGTGACCGCGCACAGCACATGATCGCCCGCCTGCAACACGCGGAAGCTGTAGGGCATATAATGAAGCCGCGCGATCCGGTCGCGGTTGGACATGAGCATCGGTCGGGCCTTTCAGATAGTCAGGAGAAGAGATCCTGTTGCGGCGGTGCGTCGGCCCCGCGCGGTTTGCGCGGCGGGCGGGATGTCGGGGATATAGCGGCAGGGTCTGGCTTCTCAAGCAAGGCTGCGCCCTGCCCGACTGTCGCATCGACCGTTCCGTCCTTGAAATGCAGCGTCACCGCGCCCGCGGCTTGTGCGGCTTCGACCGACTGGACCAGCCGTCCCCCCGCCATCACGCGGGCATAGCCGCGCGCCAGCGGCCGGTCCGGATCGAGCGAGATGAAATGGCGCGACACCCGGTCGAAGGCCGTCGCGCGGTCGAACAAGACCCGCGCCAGATAATCGGGACGCAGTCGCAACCGGTCGAGCCGCTCGCTTGCACGCGCGAGTTGCTGCTGAAGCAGCGCCGGTCGCAACGCGCCGCCGGCCTGCCCCAGTTGCGCGCGGGCATCGGCAATCCGGTGGCGCAGGCCGCTGGCCAGGGCTTCGGACAATTGGTCGAGCCGCTGACGCTGCGGCGCAAGCAGCATGTCGGGGGTGGGCATCAGCCGCGCTTGCATGTCGAGGCGCTCTTTCGCCTGCGCCGCATTGCGACGGACGGCGCGTCCGGCCCGCAGGCCCATTTCCGCGAGGGTGGCAAGCAGGTCGGCGCGCACTGGCACCGCCATCTCCGCCGCTGCGGTCGGCGTGGGCGCACGGCGATCGGCGGCATGATCGCACAGGGTCGTATCCGTCTCATGCCCGACCGCCGAGATGATCGGGATGGTGCAATCGGCAACAGCGCGGACGACGATCTCCTCGTTGAAACTCCACAAATCCTCGATCGACCCGCCGCCGCGCGCGACGATGACGAGATCGGGCCGGGGCACGGGACCGCTGCCATCCATCGCGGAAAAGCCGCGCACCGCCCGCGCGATCTGCTCGGCGGCACCATTGCCCTGCACCAATACCGGCCAGACCAGGACGTTGGTCGGGCAGCGATCGGCAAGACGATGGAGAATGTCGCGGATCACAGCGCCAGTGGGCGAGGTGACGACGCCGATGGTACGCGGCAGGAAGGGCAAAGCCTGCTTGCGCTCGGCCGCAAACAGACCTTCGGCGGCGAGCTTGGCCTTGAGCTTTTCGAGCAGCGCCATCAGCGCCCCTTCGCCCGCCAACTCCATCCGCTCGATCACGATCTGATATTTGGAGCGGCCGGGATAAGTAGTCAGCTTGCCGGTGGCGATCACCTCCACCCCGTCCTGCGGGGAAAAGGCGAGGCGCTGCGCCCCGCCCTTCCACATCACGCCGTCCAGCACGGCATTATCGTCCTTGAGCGCCAGATAGAGATGCCCAGACGCCGCGCGCTTGAAACCGGAAATCTCGCCGCGCAGGCGGACATGGCCGAAGCGGTCCTCGACCGTGCGCTTGAGCATGCCCGACAATTCACTGACCGAGAGCGGCGGCGCGTTGTCCCCTGCGCGTTCCTCCGCTAACAGGCGGCCCTTACTGTCATAGGCATCGAAATCCGGGGACATGGGCGACATGAATATCCTTTTGCTTGGCGGCGGTGGCCGCGAACATGCGCTGGCGTGGAAGCTGGCGCAATCGCCCCGGCTCGATACGCTCTACGCCGCGCCGGGCAACCCCGGCATAGCCGAGCAAGCGACGTTGGTCGACCTCGACGCGACGGATCATCGCACCGTGCTGGATTTCTGCACCCGCCATTCGATCGGGCTGGTCGTGATCGGTCCCGAAGCGCCGCTGGTGGACGGGCTGGCCGATAATCTGCGCACCATGGGCGTTCCGGTATTCGGCCCCAACAAGAAGGCGGCACAATTGGAGGGGTCCAAGGGGTTCACCAAGGATCTGTGCCAGCGCGCCCATATCCCGACCGCCGCCTATCAGCGCGTCACCAGCAAGGACGGCGCGATCGCCGCGCTCGACGATTTCACGCTGCCGGTCGTGATCAAGGCCGATGGGCTGGCGGCGGGCAAGGGCGTCATCATCGCGGAGACGCGGCAAGAGGCGCTGGATGCGCTCGACACCATGTTTTCGGGCGCGTTCGGCGCGGCCGGTGAGGAAGTGGTGCTGGAAGAATATATGACCGGCGAGGAAGCCAGCTTCTTCGCGCTCACCGATGGCAGCGCCATCCTGCCCTTCGGATCGGCGCAGGATCATAAGCGGGTGGGCGATGGCGACACCGGCCCCAATACCGGGGGCATGGGTGCCTATAGCCCCGCGCGTGTGCTGACGCCCGAACTGGAGCGGCAGGTGATCGACACGATCATCGCGCCGACGGTGGCGACGATGGCGGCGGAGGGGATGCCTTATTCGGGCGTCCTCTATGCCGGGCTGATGCTGACCGACCAAGGGCCAAAGCTGATCGAATATAATGCCCGTTTCGGCGACCCAGAGTGCCAGGTGTTGATGATGCGCTTCGATGGCGATCTGGTCGACCTGTTGCTGAGCGTCGCGAAGGGGACATTGGCCGAACAGGGGCCGGTGCAACTCGCCGAGCGCACGGCATTGACCGTCGTGATGGCCGCCAATGGCTATCCAGGCACGCCGGAAAAGGGCGGCGCGATTCAGGGAATCGAAGCGGCGCAGGCGCAGGGGGCGATGGTGTTTCATGCAGGGACGGCGCAACAGGGTGGCGCGCTGGTCGCCAATGGCGGACGCGTTCTCAATGTGACCGCGACGGGCGAGACGGTCGGCGCAGCGCAGGCGGCCGCCTATGCCGCCGTCGATGCGATCAATTTTCCGACCGGCTTCTGCCGTCGCGATATCGGCTGGCGCGAGGTTGCGCGCGAACAGGCGTGAAGGCTTGCCGTTCGGGACAAAGCGTCCCTACATAGCGGCACAATATTCAGGGAGGCGCGTGATGCAGGAATTCTTCATGGACTATGGGCTGTGGCTGCTGGTCGGTTTGCTGGTGATCATCGGTCTTGTCTTCCTGGTGTCGGGCAAGGGCAAAGGCGGCGAAGTTGCGCCGCCGGCCGCAATTGAAGCGGAATCCCATCCGGTTGCAGTCGAGCCGGTTGCGCCGGTTGTCATCGCGCCGGTCATTGTCGAACCCGTTGCTGTAGAGCCGATTGCTGTCGAGCCTGTCAGGGTGGTCGAAGCGGAACCTGCACCCGTAGCCGCCGTCGTGCCGGAAGTGTCACAGGAAGCGGGCGAGGACGACCTGCTGCGCATGAAAGGGGTCGGCCCCAAGCTCAAGGCGCTGCTGAATGAGTTGGGCATCACCCGCTTTGCGCAGATCGCCGCCTGGACTGATACGGATATCGCTGCGATCGACGCAAGGCTGGGCAATTTCAAGGGCCGTCCGATCCGCGACCAGTGGATCGATCAGGCGAAATATCTGGCAGCGGGCGATATTGCCGGATTCGAAGCGCATTATGGCAAGCTGTAAAGCCTGACCGTCAGCCCGGCGCACCGCCCAATATTTCACGAGCGCGGGGGGCCAGCCGATCCGTGGCGGCGGCATGAATGCCGGGCGCAGCGCAAAGCAGGCCAAAAGCCGTCGGTTTGGGGCGGTTGAAGCGCATGGGCGCACCCAGGGCGTCGGTGACCGTCGCCCCGGCCCGCTGACAGATGAGCGCAGCGGCGGCGACATCCCATTCATTGCCCCAGCGCACCGTGGCGACCAGATCGGCCTCGTCGGCGGCCACCATCGCCATGCGCAGCGCGATGCTGTTGGGCTTTTCGACCGTCACCAGATCCCGGTCGATGCGCGGTAACTGATCGGCGGGGACGCGGGCACCCGGCAGCGTGGTGCGGTTGCCAGCGCGCAGCGTCTGTCCATTACGTGTCGCCGGGCCATCCGCCTGCGCGATCCACAATTCATTGCGAGCAGGCGCGGCCAATATGCCGAGGCGCACAGCGCCATCCTCGATCAGCGCGACCGACACCGCCCAGCCGCGCCGTCCGCGCAGATAATCGCGCGTGCCGTCGATCGGATCGACCACCCAGACGCGCGGCACGCCCAGGCGATGCACCGTGTCGGCCGTCTCCTCCGACAGCCAGCCCGCTTCCGGGTCGATCAGGCCCAGCCGTTCGCGCAGCAGCGCATCGACTTCCAGATCAGCCTCGCACACCGGATGGCCCGGCACCTTTTCCCACTGGCGCACGCGGGTATCGCCGCCCGCCCACAGGGTCAGCGCATGATCAGCGGCATCGGCGACCGCCGATACGATCGCGCGCAGGTCTATCTCAGCCCCCGGCAACGGTCATTCCATCCACGCGCAGCGTCGGCACGTTCATGGCATAGCGAAAATGCAGGTCGTTGGCGGGGATGAGCGCGCGGAACATGGCCTTCAAATTGCTGGCGATGGTGATTTCCGACACCGCATGAGCGACCGCGCCATTTTCGATCAGGAAGCCCGCCGCGCCCCGGCTATAGTCGCCGGTCACGCCATTGACGCCCATGCCGATCAATTCGGTGACATAGAGGCCGCGCTTGACGTCCGCCATCAGGTCGCCCGGCGAGACCGTGCCGGCCTCCATATGGACGTTGGTGATGCTGACGCCCGGCGCGCCGCTGCCGCCCCGGCTGGCATGGCCGGTGGGCTGCAGGCCCAGTTGCCGGGCCGAGGCGCTGTCCATCAGCCAGCCGGTCAGCACGCCCCGGTCGATCAGCGCGCGCGGCGCAACCGGCAGCCCTTCGCCATCGAAGGGTCGCGAGCGCAACCCGCGCGGCAGTTGCGGATTGTCGATAATAGTGACGCCCGCGTCGAACAGGGCTTCGCCCAAGGATTCGAGCAGGAAGCTCGACCGGCGCGCAATCGCCGGGCCGACCATGCCGCCGATCAGATGGCCCAGCAGGCTGGAGCCGATGCGCGGATCGAAGATTACCGGCATGACGCCACTTTCCACCTTCACCGGATTGAGCCGGGCGACCGCACGCTGGCCTGCGCGCATGCCGATTGCCTCGGCATTGTCGAGATCCTCCAGATGGCGCACGCTATGGCTGGCATGGTCGCGCTGCATGTCGGACCCTGCGCCTGCCAGCACGCTGGCCCAGGTCGAGTGGTTGGTCCCTGCATAGGCACCGGCAAAACCATGGCTGGTCGCCAGCGCCACCTGACTGCGGCCGTTCGATGCGCCGCCGCCTTCGCTGTTGGTGATGCCGGGCACCGATCGCGCGGCTTCCTCCGCCAGCAGCGCGCGTTCGCGCAAAGCGGCGGGTTCGGGCTCTCGTTCATCGGTCAGGTCGAGCGCAGGCGGGCGCTTCTTCATCAGGCGATCTTCGGGCGCGAGACCCGCATAAGGGTCTTCCGGCGCTTCGCGCGCCATCGCGACGGCGCGGTCAACCAGCGTGGCCAGCGTCGCCGGGTTCATGTCCGACGCGGAGATGCTGGCCGACCGGCTGCCGATAAAGACGCGCAGGCCGATCTCTTCGCCCTCCGACCGTTCGACATCCTCCAGCAGGCCGAGCCGCACCGACACATTGGTCGAGGCGTTGCAGGCGTAAATGGCGTCGGCCGCATCCGCCCCTGCCTTGCGCGCGGCGCTGACCAGATCCTGCGCGCGCGACTGGGCTTCTTCTAGGCTGAGCATGGAGGCGTGGGTTTCCCGAAACGATAAGAGGAGCCTGTGGCCTTACGCGCTTGCATCCGATGGGGCAACGCCCGCCAGCCAGCGGTCGAACAGGTGCCAGGCGACCGCCATGGTTGGCGGCGCGAGAAAAGGCGCGCCAGGCTCCTCCGCCAACGCGGCACGCACCGCATCGGCATCGCACCAGAAGGCATCCTCGATCTCGGTCGGATCGAGCGTCAGCGCGTCGTCGTCCGCCTGCGCGATGCAGGCGATCATCAGGGAGGAGGGGAAGGGCCAGGGCTGGCTCATGACATAGCGCACGTCGCGGACGCGGATGCCCGCTTCCTCGAACAGCTCGCGCGAGACGGCTTCCTCGATCGTCTCACCCGGTTCGACAAAACCCGCCAGCGCCGAATAGCGCCCCTGCGGCCAGGCATGTTGCCGCCCGACCAGCACCCGGCCCCGATATTCCGCCAGCATGATGACGACCGGGTCGGTGCGCGGGAAATGTTCGGCGGCGCAAAGATCGCAACGCCGCGACCAGCCTGCCTTGACCGGCTGGGTCGGCCCGCCGCAGACCGAGCAGAAGCGGTGGCGTGCATGCCAGTGAACGAGGCTGCGCGCGGTGCCATAAAGCGCGACCTCTGCCGCTGGCACCAGCCCGGCAATAGCGCGGCTGCGCGGAGTTGGGACGAGATTGGGGCCAAGATCGGCGACCAATCGTGCGAAGATCGGCTGTCCGGCAGGGTCGATGCCGAGCAGCACATGATCCGCGACATCAGCATCCGCCGCCAGCGGCTCCAGCAACAGATGGCCATTCACCTCGACTGGCTCCAGCCCGTCAAGCACGAGCAGGCGCGCGGCGGGATCAGCAAAGGCTTCCGCCAGCTTGGCCGGGTTGGTGCGGATATGATCCACCCGGTCGATCGTGCCGCCAGCGAAGCCGGGTAGCTTCTCTATCAACGGATTAGTGCCGTGCATCGCTGACATCCTCTTTCTTCATGGCCGTTTCGGCCGCGCGCACGAACAGCGTCGGCAATCCCGCCTCCGCCAGTCGATCAATCGGCCACCATTCGCCCGCACCCGACGGCACATGACCTTGATTCACCTGGATCGCATGGACCGTCAATGCCAGCGAGAAATGGGTGAAGACATGCGCGACCGGCGGCTCCAGCGTTTGCCAGGCCCCGGCAAAAGGCGGGGTCGGATCGGGCACGTCGTTCCACGCCGATCCGGGCAAGCCGCGCATGCCACCCAGTAGTCCCTTGTCCGGGCGGCGCGCCAGCCAGACATGACCGTCCGCCCGTTCGATCCAGAAAGCGTGACCCAGCCGATGCGGCTTGGCCTTTTTCGCGGCCTTGACCGGGAAGGCGGCCGGATCGGCGGTCAGGACGGCGGCGCAATCGGCGCGCAAGGGGCAGATGCCACAGGCGGGATTGCGGGAGGTGCAGATGGTCGCACCCAGATCCATCATCGCCTGGGCAAAATCCCCCGCGCGGGCATCAGGCGTGATTCTATCCGCCGCTTCGCGGATCGCCGGACGGGCCGCGGGTAGCGGGGTGGTGATCGCGAACAGCCGGGCAACGACCCGCTCGACATTGGCATCGACCACCACGGCGCGGCGGCCAAAGGCAATCGCCGCAACCGCAGCGGCAGTATAGGCACCCACGCCCGGCAGCGCGCGCAGGCCGTCTTCCGTATCGGGAAACACCCCGCCATGGTCGCTCGTGACCGCGCGCGCGCAGGCGAGCAGGTTGCGGGCGCGGGCATAATAGCCAAGCCCGGCCCAGGCGGCCATCAAATCGGCATCCGCTGCCGCCGCCAGCGCCTCCACGCTCGGCCAGCGTTCGGTGAATTTGGCGAAATAGGGACCGACTGCTGCCACCGTGGTCTGTTGCAGCATCACTTCGGACAGCCAGACGCGATAGGGATCGGTCGCATTGCTCCCCGGCGGCGCGCGCCAGGGCAGGCGACGAGCATGGACGTCATAATGAGCGAGCAGGTCGCTCGCGATTTTTGACTCTCTACCCTCGACGCGCATGGCGGCCCTATGCCATGGTGTGGGCGATGACGGAACGCCCCCCAGTACCGAAAGTGAAAAGCCGCGCCGCCTTGCCCGTGGAGCGGCCCCGGATCGGTGCGAGCCGCCAGATTGCGGACCTGATGCCCGACATCGGCCGCGCGGCGTTCCGCAAGTTCGGCTTCGTCCAGTCCAGCATCGTCACCCGCTGGACCGAGATTGTCGGCAGCCATTATGCCGCGATCACCGCGCCCGAATCGATTCGCTTCCCGGTCGGCAAGAAGGCGGGCGGCACATTGCAGCTGACGGTGATGAGCGGCCATGGACCGATGGTGCAGCATATGCTGCCCGACATGATCGAGCGGGTGAACCGCTTCTTTGGCTATGCCGCCGTCGCCAAGGTGGCGATGCGGCAGGGCGATATCCTGCCCGCCACGACCGAACGCCGCCCGCCGCCACGGAATTTGCGGCCGATCCCGGTCGAACTGGGCGATTCGTTGCGGGGCATTGGCGATCCCGAATTGCGCACCGTACTGGAATCACTGGCACAGGGGCTTGCCAATAGCAGCGGCCCGCCCAAGATCGGCTGATGCCGTTACGCTTTTGTTCAGCCGATATCTGCCAGGAACCCGTCCCCATGACCGTCGCCCGCTTCCTGCCTTTCGCTCTCATCGCCCTCCCAGCTGCCCTGGTTGCCGCGCCTGCCACCAACTGGGTGAACCGCGTGGTCATCTCGCCAATCGGCGGGCATGTGATGGGCAATCCGTCCGCCACGACCAAGCTGGTCGAATATGTGAGCTATACCTGCAGCCATTGCGCCCAGTTCGTGGGGCAAGCGAGCGGGCCGCTCAAGACCGGCTATGTGAAGGGCGGCAAGGTCAGCGTCGAGGTGCGCAACGCGGTGCGCGACAAATATGACCTGACCGCCGCGCTGCTGGCGCGCTGCGGCGGCCCGGCCCGCTTCATGGGCAATCATGAAGCGCTGTTCACCAATCAGGATGCATGGATGGCGCAGATCGAGACCTATGATCGCGACGCGACCAAGCCGACCGACCAGATCGCGGCGCTGCGTGACATCGGCCAGAAGACTGGACTTTATACGCTGATGGGCAAGCGCGGTTATAAGCCCGCACAGCTCGACGCCTGCATCGCCAGCCCCATGGGCATGAAGCAGGTGATGGCGATGACCGACGATGCGTGGAACAAGGTGAAGATCACCGGCACGCCCGGTTTTACCGTCAACGGTACGCGGGTCGAAGGATCGACCTGGACCATCCTTCAGGCCGCATTGCCGCCAGCCGCGCGCTGATCTAGACTCGCCCCCCAACCATCCATCATCGGAGCCTTGCCCGTCGTGAAAGCCTTTTCCGGTCTTGCCCTTGTCGCCCTCAGCCTGACCCTCGCCGCGTGCGGGAAGAGCGAGGAAAACGCTACGTCCGCAGGTGAACCGGTCGCGGCCGTCGCGCCGCCTGCTGGCACCAGCTGGTCGCAGACCGTCGCCGAAACGCCGGATGGCTATTATCTGATGGGCAATCCCGCCGCGAAGGTGAAGCTGGTCGAATTCGGTTCCTATACGTGCAGCCATTGCAAGGATTTCACCGCCGAAGCATCGGAAGAAATCAACAAGCTGGTCGATACCGGCAAAATGAGCTTCGAGTTCCGCCCCTATGTGCGTGATCCGATCGACATTTCGACGGCCTTGCTGGCGCGTTGCGGCGGCAAGGATATCTATTATCCGCTGTCCGAGCAGTTCTTTGCCAATCAGACAGCAATGTTCGACAAGGCGCAGGCGATGGGCGATGCGCGCTATCAGGCGGTGATGAACGCGCCGCCCGCACAGCGATTCGGACAGTTGGCAAATGATTTGGGCCTCGTCGAATTCGCCCAGCAGCGCGGCATTTCGGCCGATCAGGCCAAGCAATGCCTGGCCGACACGGCAGCGGCAGAAAAGCTGGCGAAGGGCGTCGAGACGGCCAACAGCCAATATCAGATCACCGGGACGCCGAGCTTCCTGATCAACGGCGTGCTGGTCGACAATGCCGCGAACTGGGCCGCGCTCCAGCCCAAGCTCAAGGCAGCGGGACTCTGATTGCCGGCCGGGGGGCTGACATCGGCGCGTGAGGGAACCGGGGCGATGTATCGCTCCGGTCCAATCCCGTGCAGATAAAGCGGCTCAAACTCTCCGGCTTCAAAAGCTTCGTCGATGCGACCGAATTGCGGATCGAACCCGGCCTGACGGGCATTGTCGGCCCCAATGGCTGCGGTAAATCCAACCTGCTGGAAGCCATCCGTTGGGTGATGGGCGAATCAAGTGCCCGGTCGATGCGCGGCGGCGGCATGGAAGATGTGATCTTCGCAGGCACCGCGACCCGGCCGCAGCGCGATTTCGCGCAAGTGTCGCTGCTGACGGTGCAGGAACAGGGCGAATTGTTCAGCGCCGTCGATGTCGGCGCGGATGGCGAACTGGAAGTCACCCGCCGGATCGAGCGCGGCGCGGGCAGCGCCTATCGCGCCAATGGCAAGGATGTCCGCGCGCGTGACGTGGCGCTGATCTTCGCCGATGCCGCCACCGGGCCGCATAGCCCGGCGCTGGTCAGCCAGGGGCGGATCGCCGCCGTGATCGCCGCCCGGCCGCAGGAACGGCGCGCGATGCTGGAGGAAGCGGCGGGGATTGCGGGCCTGCATGTCCGGCGCAAGGATGCCGAACAGAAATTGCGCGCTGCCGAAGCGAATCTGGCGCGGCTCGACGAAATATTGATCGACATGGACGCGCGGGCCAACAGCCTGCGGCGGCAAGCGCGGGCGGCCGAACGCTATATTCGCCTGTCCGACCAGATCCGGGTGGCCGAGGCGCGCGTTTTGTTTGCGCGCTGGCGCGAGGCCAATGCCAGCGCGGAAGCCGCCCGCGCCGACGCGAAACAAGCCGATCATGGCGTGCACGTCGCGCAGCAAGCGCAAGGGGCGGCCGTAGCCCAAGCGCAGGAAGCAGTAGCCCTGTTGGCGGACAAGCGTGCCGACGCTCAGCAGGCGCGCGAGGATGCCAGCGAAGCGGGGCATAGGCTTCAGACATTGCGGACGCAGCGCGATGCGGTGGTGCGACGTTTGCAGGATCTCCTACAGCAAAGCGTACGACTGGAAGAGGATCGGGCGCGGGAAGGCACGTTAGCTAATGACGCGGCCGAGGCGATTGCGCGACTGACGGCGGAGATTGGTACGCTCAAGGCGCGGATCGCCGAGACCGAGACATTGCGGCCCGATTTTGCGGCACGGATCGCGGCTGCCGAGAGTGGCGCGCGTGATGCCGAGCTGGAACTGGCCAAGGCGATGGCGAAGCAGGCGGGCGAGCAGGCTGAACTGCGCGTCGCGGAAGCCGCGCTGGTGGCCGCGCGCACCCGGTTGGAGCGGGCGGAGCGCGAGGCGTCTCGCCTGGCCGCCGAAACGGCGGCGCTACCCGATGCGGCACCGTTGGAGGCGCAACGCGCCGAGGCGGTTGCCCGACAAAAGCAGGCAGGCCTGGATCGGGATGCGGCCGAGGTGGCGATCCGCGAGGCAGAAACGGCGCGTCAGTCCGCCAGCGAGACGCGGGCGTTAGCGCAGGCGGCCCTGTCGTCCGCGCGTGCGGGACTGGCGGCGCTGGACAGTGAAGCGGTGGCGTTGCGTCGTGCCGTCGATAGCGGTTCGGGCGGGCGCGCGCGGGCGCTGGACCAAGTGAAAGCTGCGCCCGGTTATGAACGCGCCTTGGCTGCTGCCTTGGGCGATGATTTGGAAAGCCCTATCGCCCCGCAAGGCAAGCGCCGCTGGGCGGGGGCGCAGGCGCAGTCCGATGATCCGGCGCTGCCTGATGGCTGCGAGTCACTTGCCGACCATATCAGCGCGCCGCCCGAACTGGCGCGCCGCCTGGCCCAGATTGGTTTTGCCGAGCAGGATGCGGGGCAGATGTTGCGCGTTGGCCAGCGGTTGGTCACACGCGACGGGCAGATGCGGCGGTGGGACGGCTATGTCGCCATCGAAGGCGGCGCGGCGGCGGCCGAACGGTTGATCCGGCTCAACCGGCTGGAGGCGATCATGGCGGCTCGGCCCGCGATTGCGGCCGAGGTGGATGCGGCCCAGGACGCAGAGCAGGCCGCGCGGGCATCCGAACAGGCGGCGAGCGATGCACTGGCGGCGGGACGCACGCGACTGACCCAGGCGGAGCAGCAGCAGCGCGCCGCGCTACGTACAGCCGACGAGGCGACGACGGCGCTGGAGCGCCTGTCGGGACGGCGCGAAGGGATAGAGGAGCGGCTGATCGAAGCCCGGCGTGATTGCGACTCCGCGCGAGCCGAGCTGGATATGGCGCAGGCCGCGCGCACGGCGATGCCCGATGGGGCGGATACGCGGGCGCTGGTCGCCGCACTGACGCAGGCGAGCGAGAAGGCACGCGCGGCCGTTAGCCAATTGCAGGCCGACCAAGCCTTGGCCGATCGCGCACTATCGAGCGACCGCGAACGGCAGGCGGCGGCAGAAGCGGAAATCAAGAGCTGGCGCGGACGGGCGGGCGAAGCGGCCAAGCGCATTGCGGCGATGGTCGCGCGCGGGGAGGCGATCGCTACCGAACGCACGACGATCGAGGATCAGCCCGACGACTTGGCGCAGGCCATCGCCGCATTGGATGATCAGGGCGTGGCACTGGCGGAGGCCGCCGAAGCAGCGCGGCGCGCGGAATATGAGGCGGAAGCGACGCTGCGCACCGCCGAAAATCGCGCAGCGCAGGCGGGCGAAGTGCTAGCCGCAGCGCGCGAGGCACGCGCCACGGCCGTCGCCCGCGCGGAAGCCGCAGATGAAAAGCGCATCGAAACCAATCGGCTTTCGGGCGAGCGGTTCGAATGTCCGCCGCCATTGCTGCCGGAGAAGCTGGGTTTTGCCAGCGCCGACATCCGCATCGCCCAGACCGAACAGGCCGAGCATGACCGCTTCGTCGCCGAGCGCGAACGCATCGGCCCGGTCAATCTGGTCGCGGCGCAGGAACTGGGCGAGCTGGAAGCCAGCCAAGCGGCCAGCCGCGCGGAGAGCGAAGAATTGACGCAAGCCATCCACCGGCTGCGCGGATCGATCGGCAGCCTCAATCGCGAAGGACGGCAACGGCTGGTCGCCGCGTTCGAGGCAGTCGACGGCCATTTCCGTCGCCTTTTCACCACGCTGTTCAACGGCGGACAGGCGCATCTGGAACTGATCGACAGCGACGATCCGCTGGAGGCGGGGCTGGAAATCATGGCCCAACCGCCGGGCAAGAAGCTGGCCGCGCTGACTTTGCTATCGGGCGGCGAACAGGCTTTGACGGCGGTGGCGCTGATCTTCGGCCTGTTCCTGACCAACCCCGCGCCCATCTGCGTGCTGGACGAAGTCGATGCGCCGCTGGATGATGCCAATGTCGAGCGCTTCTGCGATCTACTCGACGCGATGGTCGCGCAGACCCAGACCCGCTATCTGATCGTCACCCACAATGCCGTCAGCATGGCGCGGATGCACCGTCTGTTCGGCGTCACCATGGTCGAACAGGGGGTCAGTCGCCTGGTGTCGGTCAACCTTCAGAGCGCGGAGGCCTTGCTGGCGGCGGAGTAGACCTAGCTCCTGCCGAACCAGCCCTTCATCCGGCGGAACAGGCCGCGTTCGCTGATCGATTCGAACATTTCTTCGGGGCCTTCGGGGTCGAGCACTTCATGATCGGCGAGCCAAGTCTGGACGTCGTTCAGGTCCGGGGTGACATAGGGGCGTAGCGTCCGCCCCGGCTTCTGGCGCATTTCCTCGATACCCGCGACCAGCCCGCGTTCCGCGATCACGGCGGCGACGCGCTCGACCGGCATGTCGAGATGTTCGGCGATCAGGTCGTTGCGAATGGCCAATATACGGTCCTGTCGCCCGGCATTGGCGGGCAGGATCGTGTCGATCGTCACGTCGCATTCGGTGTCGAGCCGCATCGACCGGTTGTTCATGTTGGAGGAGCCGACCCGGATCAGCCGATCATCGACGATCAAGATCTTGGCATGGATGTAGATGGGCACGCCGCGCGTGGTGAAGGCGTGATAGATGCGGAAGCGGCCATGGGTATCGCGCGCCTTGAGCGCTTCGTAGAGGCGGGCACGGGCCGTATCCATCGCCTGCTGTTCCAGCCAGCCATCGGCCTGTTCCGGGTTGACGATAACGATATCCGGGCCATCGGGTTCAGCCAGCCGCTTGGCGATCGCCTCGGCGATGCGGCGGGAGGCGAAATACTGGCTTTCGGCATAGATGCAGCGTTTGGCCGCCGCGATCTGGTGGCAATAGAGGCTTTCAATCTCGGTCACGCCATCCTGATCGTCCATTTGCGGCGCGGATCGGGAAATGGCGACCTCCACGCCTTCAAATTGCACGGACAGCCGATCAGGCCAGCAATCCTCGCCGTCCTCCACCGGTTCCAGATCATCACCGCCCGCCATCTTCCAGCGCATGCGCGCATGGGCGCCGAGCGCGGCGGCGACCGGCCCGGCCAGGGCCGTGGTCGCATCATGCCACGGGCCATAGGGCGAACCGTCGGGATGATGACGCCCGGCTTCATCGTCGCGATGATGGCGCGTGTCCCAGCGATCGCCGGTCATGTCGATGCCGCCGCAAAAGGCGAAACAATCGTCGATTACCACGATCTTCTGATGATGGGAGGCCGCAGGCGGATGATGCCCATCCAGCTTCACCGTGACGCGCGGATGGGCCATCCATTTGAGCGTGGTGAAGAGGTTGACGGGACTGACCATCGACTTCATCGCGCCGACATCCCAGCGCAGCAGGAAGATTTCGAGGTCGGGCGAGCGATTGACCAGCCAACTGATGAAATCACCGATGATGGCGGGCGCGCCGTCCTTGACCTCATCTTCGCGAACAAGGCTGATCGCGGCATCGAAATCCCAGCCGATGAGCATGATCCGCTTGCGCGCCTTGAGCATCGCAGCGCGAGCATGGCGAAAATAGGTATCCGCGTCGATGATGACACTGGCGCGGGTGGCTGTCGCGATCTTCCAGCAATCGTCGCCGGGCACCGGCCCCGTCGAATGCGCGCTCATGCGCTGCCCACCACGAGGCAGGCAAGGAACATCAGCAGCCCGGCAAAACGATTGGAACGGAACTTGGCAAGCGGGTCGATGCCATCATCCCGCAAGGTCACGACCTGCCAAAGAAGATGCGCGGCGATGGGGAGCAATGCGACGAGCGCAAGAGCGTAGGGCCGCACCTGCCAGATGGCGATCGCCCACAGAGCCAGCGCCAGCCCATAGCAGAGCGCGACGCCCATGCGGACATGCCGCCCCATCGACAAGGCACTGGAACCGATCCCGATCAGCGCGTCATCCTCCCGATCCTGCAGCGCATAGATGGTGTCATAGCCCACCACCCAGAAAATGGTTCCCGCATAAAGCAACAGGCCAGCCATGGTCAGCGTACCGGCCACTTCGCTCCAACCGACCAAGGCCGCCCAGGAAAAGACGAGACCCAGCCAGATTTGCGGCCAGCCGGTAATCCGCTTCATGAAAGGATAGGCCGCGACCAGCGCGAGCGAGGTCAAGGCTATGACCTGCGCATAGGGCCGCAATTGCAACAGCACGACAAGCCCTACCGCACAAAGGACCAGCAGCCAGAGCCATGCGGTTCTGAGCGAGATCGCGCCGCTGGCAAGCGGGCGCGAGGCGGTGCGGGCGACCTTGGCGTCAAGATCGCGATCGACGATATCATTGAACACGCACCCCGCGCCGCGCATCGCAATGCTGCCGAGCAGAAACCACAGGATCAGCGGCCAGCGCACAAAAGCACCGCCCGCCAGCGCCACCGACCAGGCCCCCGGCCAGAGAAGCAGCCACCAGCCGATCGGCCGGTCGAATCGGGCGAGCAGCGCGAGGGCGCGCGGCGTGTCCGGCAGACGCGACAAAAGGCCGCGCGCTTGGGTGTCGGGGACGATGCTACTGCTCACACTATCTCCGTTTCGCCACTGATCGCGGGGCGCATCTCGACTTGCCTTGATAGGAACGGCATTAGGGGCCGCATTGCCATACGGAAAGACCGAAATGACCGCCACCCCCGCCTGGCCACCGCAAAGCGCCCCGCGCCTGCATGTCGAAACCCAGTTGGGCGAAGGCGTGGTGGTGCCGGTGGATGGTAATCCGGCCCATTATCTGATCGCCGTCATGCGGGTGAAGCCCGATGACATCGTGCTGCTGTTCGACGGCCGGTCGGGCGAATGGGCCGCGCGCGCGCGCGACATCCGCAAGCGCGATCTGGTGCTGGAATGTGTGGCGCAGACCAAGGGGCCGGAGACGGTGCCCGATTTCTGGCTGTGCTGCGCGCCGATCAAGAAGGGGCGCATCGACCTGATCGCGGAAAAAGCGTGCGAATTGGGGGTGGCAAAGCTGCAGCCCGTGCTGACTCGCCGCGCAGTGGTGGACAAGCTCAACCTCGACCGGCTGCACGCCCATTTGGTCGAAGCCGCCGAACAATGCGGGCGCACTGCGCTGCCCGAACTTGCCGCCATGGTGAAGCTCGATGCGCTGCTGCGCGATTGGCCCAGCGATCGCTGTCTTTTCTTCGCTGATGAAACCGGCGGCACGCCTCTGACGGAGGCCTTTGCCGCACATCCGGGCGCAGCGGCCTTCCTGATCGGACCGGAGGGCGGATTTGATCCCACTGAGCGCGAGGCGATCCGCGCCCACCCCCAGGCCGTGCCGGTTTCGCTTGGTCCTAGAATCCTGCGCGCGGAAACGGCTGCTATCGCCGCTACGGCGGCGTGGATGACGATCAATGGCGACTGGAAATAGTTTCATTTCGCTATTGGATTGAACCGGACGGACACAAAGCCTATCTGATCGACGCCCGCATTGTTTGACGGGCAGAGGGGAAGCAGTAAGGGCGGGGCATGAGCACCAGAACCGACTCAGGGGAGCATGATCCCATCATCGAAAGCCGCGACCAATTGATCGCGGCCTTTGCCAAAGGTGAAAAACCCAAGGACCGCTGGCGCATCGGCACCGAGCATGAGAAATTCGTCTATAGCCGCAAGGATCATCACGCCCCTTCCTATGAGGAAAAGGGCGGCATCCACACGCTGCTGATCGGCCTGACCCGCTATGGCTGGAATCCGGTGTTCGAGGGCGAGAATATCATCGCGCTGTCGGGGGCCGATGGCACGATCAGCCTGGAACCGGCAGGGCAACTGGAACTGTCGGGCGCGCCGCTCGACAATCTGCACCAGACCTGCGCTGAAACCGGACGACATCTGGAACAGGTGAAATATGTCGGCGATATGCTGGGGCTGGGATTTCTCGGCCTTGGCATGTGGCCCGACAAGACGCGCGCTGAGCTGCCGATCATGCCCAAGGGGCGTTACGAGATCATGCTGCGGCACATGCCGCGCGTGGGGTCGCTGGGCCTCGACATGATGTTGCGCACCTGCACCATCCAGACCAATCTGGATTATGGCAGCGAAGCGGACATGGCGCAGAAATTCCGCGTCTCGCTGGCCTTGCAGCCGCTGGCAACCGCGCTGTTCGCCAATTCGCCCTTTACCGAGGGCAAGCCCAACGGGTTCCTCTCCTATCGCAGCCATATCTGGTCGGATACCGACCCCAAGCGCACCGGCATGCTGCCCTTCGTGTTCGAGGATGGCTTTGGTTATGAACGCTATGCCGATTATGCGCTCGACGTGCCGATGTATTTCGTCTTTCGCGACGGCAAATATATTGATGCGTCAGGGCTGAGTTTCCGCGACTTCCTCGACGGAAAACTTAGCGTCCTGCCCGGCGAAAAGCCCACCGAGAAGGATTGGGAAGATCATCTCTCCACCGCCTTCCCCGAAGTGCGGCTGAAAAGTTTTCTCGAAATGCGCGGTGCCGATGGCGGTCCGTGGGGCCGCATCTGTGCGCTGCCCGCCTTGTGGGTCGGCCTGCTCTATGACCAGGGCGCGCTCGATGCGGCGTGGGATCTGGTCAAGGATTGGAGCATGGAGGATCGGCAGGTCTTGCGCGATTCCGTGCCGCGGCTCGGCCTGGACGCGCCAGTCGGCAAGGGCCGCACCTTGCGCGACATTGCGCGGCCCGCGCTTGATATTGCGCGATCGGGCCTGGCGGCGCGCGGGCGGCTCAATGCAGCGGGCGACAATGAGACGGGTTATCTTTCCGCGCTGGAAGATGTCGTCTCATCGGGCAAGACCCACGCCGAACGGCTTCTCGATCGCTATCATGGCGAATGGGGCGGCGATGTCAGCAAAGTCTATGCCGAGGAAAGCTTCTAGACTTTTTATCGGCCTGGACTGATTAGCGGGGCGGTCATGTCCGCCCCGCCCGCCCCTGCACGCACCGCTGCGATCATCTTCATCCTTGTGACGGCGTGGCTCGACGTCATGTCGATGGGCATCGTCATTCCGGTACTGCCCCAGTTGATCGAGCAGCTGTCCGGCGCGACCAGCGCGGCGGGCCTGTGGAACGGGCTGTTCGTGGCGCTGTGGGCGGGGATGCAATTTCTCTGCTCGCCGGTGATCGGGTCATTGTCCGACCGGTTCGGGCGGCGGCCCGTCATTCTGGTGTCGGTCTGCGGGCTGGCGCTCGATTATGTGCTGATGGCGCTCGCGCCGAGCTTATGGTGGCTGGCGGTGGGGCGCATCCTCGCCGGGATCACCTCGTCCAGCTTCACCTCGGTCTTTGCCTATATGGCCGACATCACCGCGCCCGAAGATCGCGCCAGGGGCTATGGCCTCATCGGCGCGGCGTTCAGCGGCGGTTTCGTCGCCGGACCGCTCATTGGCGGCGTGCTGGGGGATATCTCGCTGCGCGCGCCTTTCTGGGCGGCAGCGGGCCTGTCGGGCCTCGCCTTCCTCTACGGCCTGATCGTGCTGCCCGAATCGCTGCCGCGCGACAAGCGCATGGCGTTCAGCTGGCGGCGCGCCAATCCGTTCGGCGCGCTCCGGCTGCTGCGGTCGCACCCCGAACTGTCCAGCCTCGCGACCGTCAATTTCCTGCTCTATTTCGCCCATCACCTGTTTTCGGCGGTATTCGTTCTCTATGCGGGCGACCGCTATGGCTGGGGCGCATGGCAGGTCGGCACCCTGCTGGCGCTCGTCGGCTTGATGGACATGGGGGTACAGGGGTTGCTCGTCGGGCCAGTGGTCAAGCGGCTGGGCGATCGGACCACGATGGTCGTCGGCCTGTCGTTCGGCGCGGTCGGCATTGCGGCGATGGGCCTGGCGCCGACGGGATGGCTGTTCGTCGCCGCCATGCTGCCCAACGCGCTCTGGGGCCTGGCCATGCCCACCCTCCAGTCGCTCATGACCCGGCGCGTGTCCGAAAGCGAACAAGGCCAGTTGCAGGGCGCGAACAACAGCGTCTCCAGCATTGCGGGCATCGCCTCGCCGCTCTTCTTCGGCGCGGTCTACTCCGCCTCGGTCGGCACCGCGCCGATCCTGCCCTTCATCGGCAGCGCCTTCCTGATCGCCGCCGCCGTTCTGGCCGGTGGCGCGCTGCTGGGATGGACCGCAGGGCGCGGCGCGCGCGCACCTGTGCTGGACAAGAACGCAACAGGACAGTAACCGGACGCGAATCCCTATCCCTCGGACTGACAAAGGCGATTCTATGACGCTGCCCCTTCAGGATTCCATCCTTATCGTGGACTTCGGCAGCCAGGTGACCCAGCTCATCGCCCGGCGCGTGCGCGAAGCCGGCGTCTATTCCGAGATCGCCCCCTTCAACAGCGCCGACGAGGCCTTTGCCCGGATGCAGCCCAAGGGCGTGATCCTGTCGGGCGGGCCATCGTCGGTCATGTGGGAGGATAGCCCCCGCGCACCGCAGGCGATCTTCGACGCGGGCGTGCCGGTGCTGGGCATCTGCTATGGCCAGCAGACGATGATGCAGCAATTGGGCGGCAATGTCGAAGGCGGCGAGAGCGGCGAATTCGGCCGTGCCTTCATCGAGGTCAAGAAGAGCTGCGCACTGTTCGACGGCCTGTGGAGCGAGGGCGAGCGCCATCAGGTGTGGATGAGCCATGGCGACAAGGTGACGCAGCTCGCCCCCGGTTTCGAGGTCGTGGCGACCAGCGAAGGCGCGCCCTTCGCCGTCACCGCGAACGAGGCCAAGCGCTTCTACGCCACCCAATTCCATCCCGAAGTCGTCCACACCCCGGACGGCGGCAAGCTGCTCGCCAATTTCGTGCGCCATGTCTGCGGTCTGGCGGGCGACTGGACGATGGCGGAATTCCGCGCGACCAAGATCGCCGATATCCGCGCACAGGTGGGCGAAGGCCGCGTCATTTGCGGCCTGTCCGGCGGCGTCGACAGCGCGGTGGCGGCGGTGCTGATCCACGAAGCGATCGGCGACCAATTGACCTGCGTCTTTGTCGACCACGGCCTGATGCGGCTGGGCGAAGCCGAACAGGTGGTCAGCCTGTTCCGCGAACATTATGGCATCAAACTGGTCCATGTGGAGGCCGAAGCCCGCTTCCTGGGCGGCCTGGCGGGCCTGACCGACCCCGAAAAGAAGCGCAAATTCATCGGCGGCGAATTCATCGCCGTGTTCGAGGAGGAAGCCGCGAAGATCGGCGGCGCGGATTTCCTGGCGCAAGGGACGCTTTATCCCGACGTTATCGAAAGCGTCAGCTTCACCGGCGGGCCTTCGGTCACGATCAAGTCGCATCATAATGTCGGCGGCCTGCCCGACCGCATGAACATGAAGCTGGTCGAACCCTTACGCGAACTCTTCAAGGACGAAGTCCGCGTGCTGGGCAAGGAACTGGGCCTCCCCGACATTTTCGTTGGCCGCCATCCCTTCCCCGGCCCCGGCCTTGCCATCCGCATCCCCGGCGAAGTGACCAAGGAGCGCTGCGACATTTTGCGCAAGGCCGACGCGGTCTATCTGGAGGAAATCCGCAATGCAGGCCTCTATGATGCGATCTGGCAGGCCTTCGCCGTGCTGTTGCCGGTGCGGACCGTCGGCGTCATGGGCGACCTGCGTACCTATGACAGCGTCTGCGCCCTGCGCGCCGTCACCTCGACCGACGGCATGACCGCCGACATCTACCCCTTCGACGCCGCCTTCTTGAGCCGCGTCGCAACCCGCATCATCAACGAGGTCAAGGGCATCAACCGCGTCGTCTACGACTATACCAGCAAGCCCCCCGGCACGATCGAGTGGGAATGATTTAGGCCCGCATGCGCGCCGCCGAATTCACTTCGGGTTACGGCCTAAGGCACTGAACACAAAATGAATTCCTCCTATGCCTATCGACATCTATCGGTGGACATAGTTTGCATTCAGCGGTCTCGCTGACGAGCCTCGTCCCCGAATTGGCCGGCAGTACATTCTTCTACGAACACGTTGTCCCGTTGGCAGCTTCTGTTGGACGTCTGGCCTGTAGCTTACGGGACGGCGCGTTGCGTGGGGTGATCGGGGGCGGTTACGAGAAGAGGCGACGACGAGAGCAAGCGCTTCGAGGCGGCTGAGATTATCCGTTCGCTCATCGACGCGATCATATTGGTCCCTGAAGGCGGCGAACTCAAGATCGACGTGCGCGGCGATCTGGCGGGTATTCTCTCGATAGCGGCAGAACGCAAAAAACCGCCTCAAGGGCGGGCGTTCGTTTTTGTGTTTTTGTGTGTTGGTTGCGGGAGTAGGATTTGAACCTACGACCTTCAGGTTATGAGCCTGACGAGCTACCGGGCTGCTCCATCCCGCGACACTGGTTGCCCCTTGTTTGTGGGGTAACGCAAAAAAGGCGGCTTTGGGGCCGCCTTTATCTTGACAAGGTGAATGGGTTTTTTCTGATTTTGCGCGAGCTTCAATGCCTGGCGACGCCCTACTCTTCCAGTGCTTGAGCAATAGTACCATCGGCGCAGACTGGTTTCACGGCCGAGTTCGGGATGGGATCGGGTGGGTCACAGACGCTATGGTCACCAAGCAATGAAGCTGGCGCAAAATCAGGGTTTATAATCGATACCGTGCACGTTTAAGCATTTTACTTGGAAAATGCGTCAGCAGACACATTTTGTGTGTATGTGATTTCTGGCTGGCTTAAGAACCACGCCATCTAATCCGAGCGACTGTTGCCAGTGCTGTCATTGATGGTGGGACTCTGCGGTTCACAAGTGAACCGTTTAAGCGCGAACAGAGCAATTAGGACTGGTTAGCTTCATGGATTACTCCACTTCCACATCCAGCCTATCAACGTCGTGGTCTACGAC
>NZ_JAVDWV010000007.1:0-237394 GCF_031457465.1 Sphingobium xenophagum | reverse complement strand
CCGGACAAGGGATCAATCAAAGGCAAAATCAAACGAGCAGGGTGGAACGATGCATTCCTTCTCTCAATGCTTGGTCATATGCGATAGCCCTGCCCCTGTGGGGGAGGTGGCAGCACGAAGTGCTGACGGAGGGGTGTCACCCTATCGATAGGGTGACACCCCTCCGTCTGGCCTATGGCCAGCCACCTCCCCTGCGAGGGGAGGATCGCCAATTATCAGTAGCGGTAGTGGTCGGGCTTGTAGGGGCCTTCGACAGGCACGCCGATATAGTCGGCCTGGCGCTGGCTCAGCTTGGTGAGCTTCACGCCCAGCTTTTCCAGATGCAGTTCGGCGACCTTTTCGTCCAGATGCTTGGGCAGGACATAGACGTCGTTGCCATATTGCTCGCTCTTGGTCCAAAGCTCGATCTGCGCCAGCGTCTGGTTGGTGAAGCTGGCCGACATCACGAAGCTCGGATGACCCGTGGCGTTGCCCAGGTTAACTAGGCGGCCCTTCGACAAGACGATGATCTTCTTGCCGTCCGGGAACTCGACTTCGTCAACCTGCGGCTTGATCTCGGTCCACTTCATATTGGCGAGGCCCGCAATCTCGATCTCGCTGTCGAAATGGCCAATGTTCGATACGATCGCCATATTCTTCATGGCGCGCATATGATCGACGGTCAGGACGGCTTCGTTGCCCGTCGCGGTGACGAAGATGTCGGCGCGGGGCGCGGCTTCTTCCATCGTCACGACTTCATAGCCTTCCATCGCCGCCTGCAAGGCACAGATCGGATCGACTTCGGTCACCAGCACGCGCGCGCCGCCATTGCGGAGCGAGGCGGCCGAGCCCTTGCCGACATCGCCGAAACCCGCGACGCAGGCGACCTTACCGGCCAACATGACGTCGGTGCCGCGACGGATCGCGTCGACCAGCGATTCCTTGCAGCCATAGAGATTGTCGAACTTCGACTTGGTGACGCTGTCGTTCACGTTGATCGCGGGGAAGGGCAGCTTGCCCTTCTTGGCCAGTTCATAGAGGCGATGGACGCCGGTGGTGGTCTCTTCCGACACGCCCTTGATGCTGGCGACGGTCTTGGTCAGCCAGCCCGGACGCTCGGCCAGAACGCGCTTAAGCACCGCACAGAAGATTTCCTCTTCCTCGTTCGACGGCGTGAACAATTCTTCACCGGCCTCAACCCGCGCGCCCCACAACGCGAACATGGTGGCGTCGCCGCCATCGTCCAGGATCATGTTGCAGACGCCGGACTCATGATTGTGCCAGTCGAAGATGCGCTCGACATAGTCCCAATATTCCTGCAGCGTTTCGCCCTTGATGGCGAAGACGGGCACGCCCGACGCGGCGATTGCGGCGGCGGCATGGTCCTGTGTCGAATAGATGTTGCAAGTCGCCCAGCGCACTTCGGCGCCCAGCGCGGTCAGCGTTTCGATCAGCACGGCGGTCTGGATCGTCATGTGTAGCGAACCAGTGATGCGCGCGCCCTTGAGCGGCTGCGACGCGCCGAATTCCTCGCGCAGGGCCATCAGGCCCGGCATTTCGGTTTCGGCAATATCCATTTCCTTGCGGCCAAAGGCAGCGAGGCCGATATCGGCAATCACATAATCCTGCGCCTTGGCGGCGGGTACGGTGGCCACGAGCATATCTCCGTCAGTCAAATAAAGGCTGGCACCGCTGACATGAGCCGGGCGGCGACGATGGGCCGGGCTTTACCAAGCGGCGGGCCTGATGGCAATGCAATATAAAGATGTCTTTATGTGCCTATCGCCTGTGGCGCTCAGGCAGACCCGGCACCGCTCACCAGATGCGACGAATCGATGCCCATCGCGGCGAAGATGGCAGACCATTTGCGGCGCGCGGGCGTTTCGAACAGCAAATCCGTGTCCCCCGGTGCCAGAAACCAGCTCTCGCCGGTCATCTCCTGTTCCAACTGGCCCGCGCCCCATCCGGCATAGCCCAGCGCCACGAGATAGCGACTTGGCCCCCGCCCTTCCCCGATCGCCTTCAAGATGTCGAGCGAGCCCGACAGGCCCCAGCGGTCATCGACCTGCACCATATCCTGTCCCGCCCAGTCGAGCGAATGGAGCACGAAGCCCCGCCGCGGCTCGACCGGGCCACCGCGCAGCACGGGCATGTCCGGCACGCCGCTGCCGTCGATATCGAAACTTTCGAGCAGGTCGCGCAGCCGCACCTCCTCCATTTCCTCGCCAACGGCGATGCCCAGCGCGCCATGTTCGTCATGCACGCACAGCGCGATCACCGAATGATCGAAGCGCATGTCGTCCATGCCGGGAAGCGCGAGCAGGAAATGCCCGCCATAGAAGCGCGACTGGTCCATCGCCCGACTATAGCCACACGCACGGCATTGCCAAGGACGGCTTGCATGATACCCCCTCCCCTTGACAGTCGGACCGCCAAGCCCGACCTCCCGCCCGACACAAGGCCAGGAGATATGATCATGACCATTGCCACAGGCGAGCGCCTGCCCAGCACGACCTTTACCAAGATGACGCAGAACGGCCCCGAAGCGGTCGCTTCAGACGACTATTTCGCGGGCCGCACCGTCGCCATCTTCTCGGTGCCGGGTGCATTTACCCCCACCTGTTCGGCCAAGCATTTGCCCGGCTTCGTTGAAAAAGCCGATGCGCTCAAGGCAAAGGGCGTGGATGAAATCGCCTGCACCGCCGTCAACGACGTGTTCGTCATGGGCGCCTGGGGCAAGTCCGCCGGTGCCGATGACAAGGTGACGATGCTGGCCGACGGCAATGGCGATTTCGCCAAGGCGGTGGGCCTGACCATGGACGGCAGCAAGTTCGGCCTTGGCACGCGCGGCCAGCGTTTTTCGATGATCGTCAAGGATGGCGTCGTCGCCGAACTGAATGTCGAGGAACCGGGCGACTATAAGGTTTCCTCGGCCGACCATATGCTGGGCCAGCTCTGATCGTTGCGAAGGCGCGCTGAACAACCAGCGCGCCTTTGTTGCAGCAAGCGTCTTCCTTCCGTCACGCAAAGGCGGTAACAGGGGGCGATGACACAGAGCATCGGCAAGGCGACGGTCGCGCAACTCGACCATATCTACCAGACATCCATCGAAAATCTGCGTGAGGCCATGCGCGCCTACGCCCGCGACGGCAGCGTGCCTGCGGCCACCGCGCGCAGCGAGCGGCTTTTCTGCTATCCCGAACTGCGCATCATCTATCATGGTGAAAGCGACATGCCGCCGCCCGGCCGCTCGTTCGCGCGCCTCTCGAAGCCCGGCCGCTATGTGACCACCATCACCCGCCCGGCGATGTTCGCCGACTATCTGGCCGAACAGATCGACCTTTTGGTCCGCGACTATGGCGTCGAGGTGGAAACGGGCCTCAGCACCCAGCAAATCCCCTTCCCCTATGTGCTGGACGGGCTGGACATCAGCGCGCTCGATGGCACGCCGCCGACCGAACTCGCGCGGCATTTCCCGGCGACGGAACTGGCCGAGATTGGCGACGAAATCGCCGATGGGCTGTTTATTCCCAATGCCGATGGCGACCGGCCCCTGGCGCTGTTCGACGGGTTGCGCACCGATTTCTCGCTGGCGCGGCTCAAACATTATACCGGCACGCCAGCCGAGGATGTGCAGCGCTACATATTGTTCACTAACTATCACCGTTATGTCGATGAATTCGTGGCCTGGGCCTGCGCCGAACTAAAGCGCGAAGGCAGCCGCTTCACCGCCCTGTCAGGCGCCGGTGGCGTCTATGTCACGTCCGAAACTGCCGACCCTGCGCGGATGATCGCCGACAGCGCCTGGCGCCGGCACCAGATGCCCGCCTATCATTTGATAGCCCCCGATCGCAGCGGCATCACCCTCGTCAATATCGGCGTCGGCCCGGCCAATGCCAAGACGATCTGCGATCACCTCGCGGTGGTGCGCCCCGAAGCCTGGCTGATGATCGGCCATTGCGGTGGTTTGCGTCCCAGCCAGCGGATCGGCGACTATGTCCTCGCGCATGCCTATTTGCGCGACGACAAGGTGCTCGACGCCATGCTGCCGCCCGAAATCCCGGTTCCGGCCATCGCTGAAGTACAGGTCGCGATGGCCAGCGCTGCCGAAGCCGTGCTGGGTGGTGGCGACAAGGAGGATTTCCGCCGTCGCCTGCGCACCGGCACCGTCGTCACCACCGACGATCGCAATTGGGAATTGCGCTATTCCAGCTCTGCGCTGCGTTTCAGCCTGTCGCGGGCCGTGGGGATCGACATGGAATCCGCCACGATCGCGGCGCAGGGCTACCGCTTCCGCGTTCCCTACGGCACACTGCTTTGCGTATCCGACAAGCCGATCCATGGCGAACTCAAGCTGCCGGGACAGGCCAACCGCTTTTATGAGGAAGCGATTGCAGGCCATTTGCGCGTCGGGCTGATGACCTGCGAACTGCTACGCAAGGAGGGGGCGAAGCTGCACAGTCGCAAACTGCGCGCCTTCAACGAGCCGCCGTTTCGCTGATCAGGGGACCGGTAATCAGGCAGCCGCGCGCCAGATGGCGACGCGGTTCTTGCCTTCCCTCTTGGCATCATAAAGCGCCGTATCGGCGCGCGCTACCATATCCTCCAGGTTGTCGTCCGTAGCGATCATTTCAGCAACGCCAAAGCTCGCACGCAAGGCAGCTTGGGGAGCGAATGGGACTACGAGAAACCCTATTTCAGCCCGTACCCGCTCCATCACATCGGCCGCAGCAGGGGCATCGGTGTCGACCAGCAGCAAGCCAAACTCATCGCCACCCAGGCGGGCGACTATATCGCCGCGCCGTACCGCACTGGTGAGCAGGCGGGCAAAGCCACAGAGCGCTGCGTCCCCCGCAATATGGCCATGACCATCGTTGAGGGCCTTGAACCCGTCCAGATCGCAGATAACCAGCGCCAATGGTCGCTGGTGCCTGGCGGCATGGGCCATTGCGCGCGCCGCTGCCTCATCCAGCCCGCGCCGGTTCAAGACATTGGTAAGAGGATCGTGGCGCATCTGCTTGCGCAGTTGATGGGCAAGATCGCCAGCGACGACCATCACCGCCGCAACGCCAAGGCCGACATAGATGGATGGCAGTCCCAATCCCAGCAGCGCGCGATACAGCGCCAAGCCTTGGCCGGGCGCTCGACCCAGATCCATGGCGGCACTGACTACCAGCCCGACCTCGAACAGCGCGAGCAGCAGACTCATGCAGAAAAAGGCCATTTCCGGGGCGCTGAACCGGCGGTCGCGGGGCCACAGCGCAGCAGCAGCCCACAGCATCAGCACGGCGACATAGGAGGGCACGACCATGCCCTGCAGCGCCCGATCGCCGATCAGCGAGACATATATGCCCGCGCCACTGACCAACATACCGAGCGCGATCAAACTGCGCCAAGGCACTGGCCGACCCGATCGCTGCCGCACGCCAACCAGCATCAATGTCCCGCTGGTGACGATGCAGCAGGCCGTCAACGCCATCAGCCCGCGGCTGTCCAGGGCTATACCGCCGCCATTGGCCAGCCATTGGACCATTGCGGCCGCATAGGATAGCGCCCAGCTCAGCACATGCCGCTGTCGGCCAAAATGCAGCCAGGCCACCCCCATTGCCAGTGTCATGATGACACTGGTGAAGAACAGCAGGGCAATGATGATGATCGCCGGGTTCATGGGGGGCGGCCCTTAAAGACTTTACACCGAAGTTACCAGCCGCAAGACTTACCTTTATTCTGTGCGATCAGCCATTTTTGCAGTGGTGCGAAATAGGCTGTCATCGCTCTCCCCGAAATATTCCGGCTTCCGGTAAAAGTTTGCAGTGCATCGGGCCAGGGTTTGGACGCGCCCATTTCCAGCATGGCGTTGAGCTTCGCCCCGACATCCTTGTTGCCATAGAAGGAACAACGATGGAGCGGCCCCTTCCACCCTGCTTGCTTGCATGCTGCTTCATAGAACTGGAATTGCAGGATACGCGCTAAGAAGTAGCGTGTATAAGGCGTGTTGCCGGGGATGTGATATTTGCCGCCAGCATCGAACTTCGTCTCATCGCGCGGCGCAGGCGGGATGATGCCCTGATATTGCAAGCGCAGGTCGGTCCATCCCTCCTGCATCTTGTCCTGCGGGATCGATCCGTCGAACACACCCCAGCGCCATTTGTCGATCAGCAGGCCAAAGGGCAGGAACGCGACCTTGTCCATCGCCTGCCGCAGCAACAGCCCCAGATCCTTGTCCGCGCCGGGCACCTTGGCGGCATCGAGCAGGCCAATCTTCACCAGATAATCGGGGGTAATCGACAAGGCGACAAAATCGCCAATCGCTTCGTGGAAGCCGTCATTGGCCCCGTCCAGATAGAGATAGGGATGCTTGTTATAGGCGCGCTGATAATAATTATGGCCCAGCTCGTGATGGATGGTCACGAAATCGTCGCTGTTGATCTTGGTACACATTTTGACGCGCAGGTCGTCCTTATTGTCCAGATCCCAGGCGGACGCATGGCACACGACTTCCCGGTCGAGCGGCTTGATGAACTGGGTGCGGTCCCAGAAGGTCGCGGGCAGCGGCTCCAGCCCAAGCGAGGAATAGAAGCCCTCGCCGATCTTGAACATCTGCTTTTCCCAATAGCCGCGCCGCTGCTTTTCCGGCGTGTCGGGGCCATCCACCTGATCAGGCCGGGTTTCGACAAAGCCCTTGGCCTTGAGCAGCTCGCCGACATCGAAGCCCAGGTCGCCAGCGCCTGCAGGCGCCACCACATCATAGATATTGCCCCATTCCTGCGCCCACATATTGCCGAGCAGGTCAGCGCGGATCGGGCCTGTCGTGGGCTGCACCTCTGCTCCATATTTTTCGTTCAGCTTGGTGCGGGTATAGCAATGCAATTCGTCATAGAGCGGCTTCACCTCCGCCCAGATCTTGTCGGTCAGCTTGGCGAAATCGTCCGCAGGCATGTCATATTTAGACCGCCACATCGCCCCGGTATCGGCAAAGCCCAATTCCTTCGCGCCCGCATTGGCAATATCGACCAGCTTGGCATAATCGCCGCGCATCGGCGCGCCGACATTATCGTGCCAGCTCAACCACATTTCCTTGAGTTCCTGCGGATTGCGGCTCGAACCCATCTTCTCTTCGATGTCGCTGCCGTTGATCGGCTGACCGTTCAATGTACCCTTGCCTTTGCCATAGGTGGACTGGAGCCGGGTCGAAAGGTCATTCAACTGCTGGGCCGCGCCCGGCGTCGTCGGGGCAGGCAAAGTGAGTGCGGTGCGCAGCAGGTCGAGCCGCCGCTTGGTTTCCACCGACAGGCCCGGCGCGGTCGCATATTTGGCCGCCTCCAGCGCGTAATCGACCGTCATGGTGGTGCCGATCGCACCGAAATAGGCAGCGACAGCGTCACTGTCGTCGCTGATATAGGTGGAATTGATCCAGGCGGCCCGGCTGGAAATGAGCGAATGGTCGAACATCGCCTTTTCCGCCTTGGCGAGGAAGGCGTCGGCCTCGGCGGCCGTCGGCGCAGGCGCCTGCTGCGCCATGGCGGGCGATATCATAAGAGCGGCCGCAAGCGCGGCGATCGAGACGGCGATTTTCATGGGAGTCCCCTCATTAGGCTTATGAGGGGAGAGTGACCTGACCGTGATACGCCGTCAAGCGGTCAGGAAATCGGCCATCGCTTGCCCCATCTCCTTGCGGGTCACAGCGTTCATATGGTTGCCGGGAATCTCGGTGTAGCTGCCATGGGGCAGAATATCGGCCAGTTCCTGCGCCACGCCATTATCCTGATCGTCCGCGCCGCAGATGACCTTGGTCGGCTGCGCGATCCCGGCAATGACGGCTTCGGGCGTATCGACGAACGTATTGAGAATATGAAGCAGGGCCACCGGGTCGCCCTTGGTCGTCTTGAGGAAAGCTTCGGTCATCCATTGCGACGTGCCGCGTTCGAACGTGCCGAGATTGGTAAGCACATTCTGATAATAGCCGCCATTGTCGAGCGATTGCACCAGACCGCGCAACCCCATACCCGCCAAAATCACCCGACGCGGGGTCGCGCCGCGCGCGAGCATCCGCACTGTGGTCCGCGCACCCAGCGAATAGCCGCCCAGATCGTAATCGGTCAGCCCCATCTGTTCGATCAGCGCCAGACCGTCATCGGTCAGCGCATCGGCCGGATAGGCGGCGGGATCATGTGGCTTGCCGCTTTCGCCATGCCCGCGCAGGTCCGGCATGATCAGGCGGAAGCCCGCCGCCACCAGCTTGGCGGCATGGCCATAACGAATCCAGTTTGTGTAGGCGTTGGAGAAATAGCCGTGGATCAGCACCAGATCCCGCCCTTTGCCCGCAACATGCACCGCGATCGGCAGGCCGTCGAAACCCTTTATATCGTGGCGTTCGATGGGGAGGTCGGTCATGGCTTGGTCCTTCGCTGGGGGCCGTTTGCCGATATGGCGTCAGTCACGGCGGCGCAAGAGCGCGATCAAAACCGGAACTCGCTATGCCTGCCAGGACGGACGATCCGTCAGGCCCGCAATCAGACCCGCAAATGGCGTATAGGCGCAGCAACGAACCAGCCTTCTGTCAGCCGAAATGACGATGGTTTCCAGCATTTGCGCCGCGGCCAGGAAAAAGCAATCATAGGCCGGATGGTCCAGTTGCAGGCTTATGTCCATGGCGCGATCGGCCAGGCCCGCAGTCGGGATCAGTTCGACGATGTCGGGCAGCACTGCCACCGCCTCCCTGGCCTGAGCGGGACCGATTTCCTGCGCTCGCACCTTCTTCCACATGATGTTGGCGAACTCGGCCATCAGCAAGTCGGGCGCAACCAGTCGACGCGGCAAAAGAGTGAGAGCAATACTGACTTCATCCGACAGAACAGGATCATCGCTGCCAATGACCCAACGGGCAGCAACGCTTGTGTCAACGATGAGCATCAGTCTGCGTGATCTTCTCGCAGCAGTTCTTCAGGCGGCGTCTGCCGGACGTTTTTGGGCGTCATCGCGCGAATATCTTCAAGCCGGGTCAACATGCGGTTCAAGCGATCGCCGGTCATCGGCCGACCGCGCGTCAGCGCATCGCGCAGTTCTGCTTCCAACGAACGCTGATTACGCACCGCCAGTTCGCGATAGGCCGCGATGACATGATCATCAAGATTGCGGATAAGAACCTGACCCATCCCTCTATGCTATCATCACGATAGCATAGAGGCAAGGCAGAGAGGTCAGCCCTTTTTGAGGTGGCGACGGCCCAGCAGTTCGGCGATCTGCACCGCGTTCAGCGCCGCGCCCTTGCGCAGATTATCGCTGACGCACCACAGGTTGATGCCATTGTCGACAGTCGAATCCTCGCGCACGCGGCTGATGAAGGTGGCAAAATCGCCGACGCATTCGATCGGCGTGATATAGCCGCCATCCTCGCGCTTATCGACCAGCATGATGCCGGGCGCTTCACGCAATATGTCCTGCGCTTCCTTGGCCGAAATTTCGTTCTCGAACTCGATGTTGATCGCTTCGCTATGGCCAACGAACACGGGAACGCGCACGCAAGTTGCGGTCAGCTTGATCTTGGGATCGAGGATCTTCTTGGTTTCCGCGACCATCTTCCATTCTTCCTTGGTCGACCCATCGTCCAGGAAAACGTCGATATGTGGGATCACGTTGAAGGCGATCTGCTTGGTAAACTTCTTGGCCTCGGCCGGATCGCCGACGAAGATGTTGCGGCTCTGCTCGAACAACTCGTCCATGCCCGCCTTGCCTGCGCCCGACACCGATTGATAGGTCGCGACGACGACACGCTTGATCTTGGCAAAGTCATGCAGCGGCTTCAACGCCACGACCATCTGCGCGGTCGAGCAGTTGGGGTTGGCGATGATGTTCTTCTTCTTATACCCATCGATCGCATCGGGGTTCACTTCCGGCACGATCAAGGGAACGTCCGGGTCCATCCGATAAAGCGAGCTATTGTCGATCACGACGCAACCGGCCGCTGCCGCCTTGGGTGCATATTGCGCCGTCGGGCCGCTGCCTGCCGCGAACAGAGCGATGTCCCAGCCGGTAAAGTCAAAATGCTCGATGCTCTGGCATTTGATGGTCTTGCCACTATCACCGAAATCGACGGTCAGCCCCTGCGAACGCGAGGAAGCGACCGCCGCGATCTCGTCAATCGGGAACTCGCGCTCGGCGAGAATGGTCAGCATTTCGCGGCCCACATTCCCGGTGGCACCTACGACGACGACCCTGTAACCCATGACTAGACTCTCCACTCCAAAGCAAATCTTGCGGAGTGCGCGCCATAGCGATACTGGGCCTTTTGTCCAGAAAGAAGGGCTTGTCCACCCGATAGCAGGCGCAATATCCATCGCGTCGAAACGATGTGCCCTCCTTCCTCCTCCTTGAAAAACGGAACGTAACTAATGCAGTCAGCGCTGCTGCCGCCCTTGCCCGACCGCTGGTTTCACAGCTTCGCCTTTGCCGACGGCACCCGCGCCGAGGGCATCAAGCCGTTAGCCTCGCTGCAGGAAGAAGCCGACCAGATATTCATCGCGCCACTTGCGGGTAAGCGCGTGCTTGATATCGGAGCCTGGGATGGCTTTTTCTCCTTTCAGGCCGAGCAGCGCGGCGCGGCGGATGTTCTGGCGACCGACCATTTCTGCTGGTCGGGCCAAGGCTGGGGCGACAAGCGCGGCTTCGATCATGCCCATGCCCGTTTCGGGTCCAAGGTGCGCTCGCTCGATCTCGACGTATCGGAGCATAATGTAGAGGAACTAGGCCAGTTCGACATGGTGCTGTTGCTGGGCGTCCTCTACCATGTGCCCGACCCCTATCGCACACTGGAGGCCGCCGCCGCCATGAGCCGCGATCATCTGGTGGTCGAAACGGTAACGGCGCTGCGTCACGAACCAGTGCCCGCGATGCGGCTGTTCACCGAACTGGAACTGGACGGCGATCCCACCAATTTCTGGGCGCCCAATATCCTGGCCTTGCAGGAAATGTGCCGCCGCTTCGGCTATAGCCGGTTCCAGGTGCTACCCGAAGCGCTCGACAATCAGGGCTGGCGCAAATGGGCCATGCCGCTCCGCCGCAAGGACCGCTATCGCCGGGCGATCTTCCACGCCTGGCGATAGCGGTTTTCAGGCTGGCAAGGCATCAAAGGCGACGGTGATCCGCGATTGCGATCCCGAAAAAGGTGCCGTCCCATGCCATAGATAGGAGGGGAAAAGTACGAGCCGACCGACCTGCGGCTGTATCACCCGGCGGGGCGACAAGGCGTCCAGGTTCAGGGCCTCGTCGGGTACGCCGAACAGGATCGCGCCAGCGTTGGGATGCTGGTCCGTCGGTAGAATATCAGGCACGGCGACATAGAAAGCCGAGCTAATCCAACCTTGAGAATGAATGTGCTGAACATGGTGGCCGCTCTCGCGGAGGCGGACGGACCATGATCCAGAAAATCGGATGTCGTCAGTACGCCGACTCAGAAATGGATGACCGGCCTCAACGGGCAATTCTGCCAATACGGATTGTACGCATCGACGTAATTGCTGCTTGAGTGCCATGATAACGGGGCAGCTGCGCCGATCGAACAAATCGCCGCGTGTCTGCGTCCCGCCGCGCAACGTTTGATCGGCAGGATGGACAGTCGTCACATGCAAGCGCTCAAGTGACTCGCGCAGATCAGCCAGGAAGGTCGATTGGTCGCTCCACCCGTCGGGTGTGCCAATATCGCGTTCCCATATATAGTGATCATAGTCCGCCAACCAATGCTCACGCTCATCCCCAAGCAGCCGCCATATGATCGTCAGCAGCGCCCAGCCCGTCTGGTCCAATGGCGCATGCTGGGTAGCGAGCAGCGCATGGCCTAAGGCCTGCTTGGGATCGCCCTGCGCTAGGAGCAATTGGGCCAGATTGGCTTGCAGGCCCACACGCACCGGGTCGACAACGGCAAGGCGTTGGCCCACATCAATTGCTTCCTTTTGCCGCCCGGCCAGACCCAATGCGCGGATGCGGGCAACGCCTAGCTGATTGGGATCACTGAGTAGTGGCTGCGCTCGATCTATAAACGCCAAGGCGCGCTCATGATCCTGAATGTCGATGGCAATGCGAATGGCTGCCATCAGAAGCGGGAGATGTTGTGGCCGCTGTTCGATCGCCTGGTCCAAAGAGTCGAACGTTTCGCTCCCCCGTCCGATCTGTGGCAACAGCCTGGCCAGCGTATCCTGGGCATCAATATGATCAGGGAAACGGCGTAGCACAGCGCGATACTGGACTACTGCTTCATCGACACGCCCCTGTTCGGCCAAAATGTGCGCACGCAAAGTGAGGGTCTGGGCGATGTCCAATCCGCCTCCGATTGCGCGTTCCACAACTTCGAGCGCGCCTGCACGATCATCAGCGGCACGCAAAGCAGTAGCGAGATTATAGCATGTTCGAAAATCCGACGGGGTTCGCAAGAGCAAGGCCCGATACGCTTCTGCAGCCGCGTCAGGCCGCCCTTGCGCCTGCTCCAACATAGCCCGCACATGAAGGATGCGATTATCCTGCGGGGCTATCCGTGCCACTTGCCCAAGCGCGTTTTCTGCAATCGCAAACCGCGCCTGGTCTGTCGCTACGATTGCCAGATTGATCCAACCTTCCGCATAATGAGGCTGCAGCGCCGTTGCTCGTTGCAGCGCTGTTATGGCTGCGCCCCCTTCCTTCATGTCATGCAGATGGTTGCCATAGGCATTCCAAAGCTGTGCATGGGTCGCTGCCCCTTTCAGCGCAACTTCGAACGCCAGGCGTGCTCCGGCCATGTCGCCTTGGGCGCGGCGCGCGGACGCGAATATATACAGCGCATCGGGATGATTACGTAGCTGAACGTCCATCGCCCGTAGCATTTGTTCGGCGACAGCGGCCCGCCCGGATTGCAACGCCTCCAGGGCCTGTTGAAGGCGCTTGACATCTTCCGGGTGCAAAGTGCCTGTCATGGCGCAGGCGCAAACCCGCGGCGGGTCAGGAAGTCCTCGATCGTGCGCCACAGATGCACGCTGACGCCCGGCCCGCCGACGCGATGCGTCTGGCCCGGATAGGCCATCATTTCGAACGGCACTGCCGCGCCCTGCATCTTGGCCATCAGCGCGGTGGCATTGTCGAACACGACATTGTCGTCGGACATGCCGTGGACCAGCAGCAGCGGATCAACGATCTTCACCGATTCATCGACAGCGCCCGACGCGGGATAGGCGCTGGGCGTATCCTGCGGCTGGCCCAGATAGCGTTCGGTATAATGGGTGTCGTACAATTCCCATTTCGTCACCGGCGCGCCAGCCACAGCCGCCGCGAATACCCCCGGTGCCTTCTCCAGCAGCTTGAGCGACATATAGCCGCCATAGGACCAGCCATAAGTTGCGATCCGCGTTGGATCGACAAAAGGTTGCGCCTTGAGCCAGTCTACGCCGGTCAACTGGTCCTCGACCTCCACCGTGCCCATCGCGCGATAGAGATGGTCCTCGAACGCCTTGCCGCGATCGGGCGTCCCGCGATTGTCGATCGCAAAGACAATCCAGCCCCGGTCGACCAGATATTGGTTAAGCGCCCCACTCCAACTATTGGTCACCTGACGCCCGCCGCCGGGACCGCCATAATGGATCATGAACACCGGATAGCGTTTCCCCGGTTCGATCGGCGGGGTCATGATCTTGGTGTAGAGCCTCGTGCCGTCTGCTGCCTTCACCGTGCCAAATCTCGTCTTCACATGGCTGGCGATATAGGGCGCATAAGGATGGCTGCCCGTCAGCGCATTTTCCGACAACCATTGTAATTGCTTGCCCTTATTGTCGGCCAGATAGACCTGCTTTGGCTGGTCGCTATTCTGACGGCTGACGACGATCCGGCTGGCCTTGCCGTCCATCACCGCATCGTTCCACCAGCCACTGCGCGTCAACGCCTGCGCGGCCCCGGCCTTGGTCAACGGCGCAACATAAAGCTGCTGCTCCAGCGGCGTTTCGCGATTGCCGGTGAAATAGACGAGGCCCTTGCCCTCATCCACGCCCACCACGTCGCGCACGTCCCACTTGCCGCTGGTCAGCGCCGTCCATTTGCTCCCACGCACATGATAGAGATGCCCATGGCCGGTCTTTTCCGACCACCACAGGAAACTCCCGTCGGCCAGTGGCCGGAAATTGTTGGACAGGTTGACCCAGCTCTTCGCCGTTTCCGTGAGGATGACCCGGCCCTTGCCCGTCGCGGGATCGACCGCCAGCAGATCGAGCCGCTTCTGGTCGCGGCTTTCCCGCTGGACATAGAGGGTGCGGCCATCCCTCGACCAGTTGACCCGCGCCAGATAGATGTCGCGATCCGGGCCGAGATCGACCTTCACCTGGCCCGATCCATCCGGCTTCATCACATAAAGGTCGACAAGCGCATTGGGCGTGCCTGCCGCCGGATAGCGTTGCTGATAAACCTTGGTCCCCTCCCCGCCGATCGCGGTGCGGGTGACGATGCCGACCGGGCCTTCATCGACCCGCGCCACCGCGATCATCGCCTCGTCGGGCGACCACCAATAGCCCGTGCGCCGGTCCATTTCCTCCTGCGCGACGAACTCGGCCACGCCCCAGTTGACCGTATCGCTCGCGCCCTGCGTGATCTGCCGTTCCGCGCCGCCGATCGGCTGCACGAACAGGTTGCCGCCGCGCACGAAGGATACGAAGCGCCCCTTGGGACTGACCACGCCGTTCAGCTCGCCATCGGGCGTGTCGGTCAACCGCGTCACCTGCCCATCCAGCGCGGCGAGATACAGGTCGCCATCGACCGGCACGAGGATGGTCTTGCCATCGGACGACCAGTCATAGCTGGTGATGCCGGTGCTGCCCGCGACGCTGCGATCCCGCTCGCGCTGCATCTTTTCCGCTTCGCTCAGCGCCGCGCCGCTGCCGGTCTTCTTCGAATCGACCAGCATCCGCTCTGCGCCGGTGGCGGTGTCGATCGCCCACAGGTCGAGCCGCTCCTTTTCATCCACGCGCGGCTTGAGCAACGTCACCAGCTTTCCGTCCGGCGACAATGTGAGCGCGCGGGGCTGTGGTCCAGCAAGATCGGGGCTGGCGAACACCCGTTCCAGCGTCAGCCTTTCCTGCGCCTGTACGCCAATAGCAGAACTCACCAACAACGCGCCAAGCGCCGCACCAGCTTTCAGATAAGGGGGCATCAACATCCTTTCGGGCTCGACGCGCGCACGCGCCGGATCAGGACCGCAGGATTAAAGCCGCGTATCAAAAGATCAATGCCGGGAAATAATCTGTCCTGTCATGGCGTTAAAGCCATGGTGGGCGCGGCAGGGATTGAACCTGCGACCCCACCCGTGTGAAGGGTGTGCTCTACCACTGAGCTACGCGCCCCCTGCAAGGAGGAAGCGGCCATTGGCATTGAAGGCCGCTGCTGTCAAGCGGACGCGGGCGATGACCTGCGCAATAGCTCTTCCCGCCGCCGACGCCCGGCGATAGAGGAGGATGACGGTAAAATTGGAGTGATGACATGATGCGCCCGGCACTGTGCCTGTTGATGAGCGGATTTCTCCTGGTGCTTTCAGCCTGCAATACGGTGCAGGGCGTCGGCCGCGACATCGAGTCGGTCGGCCGCGCAGGCAAGGACGCCATGCGCTGATTTAATGGTCATCGCCATGGTGCCGTATGAACAGCCTATGGCCATCATCGACCGTCGGCAAGACATGGTTATGTCGAACGGACCGTTTCCTGTTACGACTCTGGAACTTGTTATGACCGCAACCTATTGTGGTGGCGTCCCTTGATCGTTTCTGGAGTCTTCCCCATGAAGAAATATCTCATTCCCGCCGCCGCCCTCGTCGCCATTGCCGGTGGCAGCATGGTCATTGCGCAAGCCCCCACGGGCGTACCAGGCGCGAAGGATGTCGCGAAGGTCAGCGGTGGCAGCTACAAGGTCGATGGCGGCCATACCCAGGTCGTCTTTGCCTATGATCATATGGGCTTCACGAATAATGTCGGCATCTTTGCCGAACCGACCGGCACGCTGACCCTCGACAAGGCGAACCCATCCGCCTCTACCGTCAGCATTGAAATCCCGATCGCCAACCTCAAGACCGGCGTGACCAAGCTGGACGAGCATCTGCTCAAGGCCGACTTCTTCGATGTCGCCAAATTCCCGACCGCCAAATTTGTGTCCACCAGCGTCAAGGCAGAGGGCACCGGCGCAACCATCACTGGCAACCTCACCATCAAGGATATCACCAAGCCAGTAACGTTGGACGCCGAATTTTACGGCGCGGGTGCCAACCCGATGAACAAGCAGGAAAATGTCGGCTTCGTCGCCACCGGATCAATCAAGCGCAGCGACTTTGGCCTTGGCTATGCCGTGCCCGTGGTCGGCGATGCAGTCGAACTCAAGATCATCGCCGGTTTCCAGAAGTAAAGTCTATCGCTGGGGGGAGGTCATCCCCCCCCGGCACCCTATTTCGCGAACCGTTTGAAGAAGCTGTCCTCATTCCAGGTCGGCCGCTCCGCCACGTTCGCCACCTGCAACGTCACGGCCGTCACATAGGCGTTCAGCTTCGCCGTTTCGGCGGGCATCACCGGCTGGTTCAGATCATCGAAGGGCGAATGATAGAGGTTCGCGCGCCAGGCTTTTTCCGTTTCGGCTTCGGGCGTACCCGCCTTGAACCCATATTTGAAAAAGAGGGCGGGAATGCCTTCACGGATGAAGGCATATTGATCGGAACGGATGAAGACGTTTCGGTCTGGGAAAGGATCGGGCGTGATCGGCAGATTCATCGCGGCGCTCACCGCCTGCGCCACGCCCCCCAGCGAGCTTTGATCATAGCCGACCGGCGTCACGCTGGTCAGCGGGAAGATCGGCAGCGCCATATCGAAATTGAGGTTCGCGACGATGCTCTTCTGCGGCACGGTCGGCCGCCGCGCGAAATAGCGTGATCCAAGCAGGCCCTTTTCCTCCGCCGTGACCATCGCGAACAAGATCGAGCGTTTGGGTTTCACCTTGCTGGCCTTGAGCGCTTTGGCGATTTCCAGCAGGCTGGCCACGCCCGACGCATTGTCGAACGCGCCATTATAGATGGCGTCGCCCTTCATCGGCGTACCGATGCCATAGCCGTCAAGATGCGCGGACATAACGACATATTCATTGCGCAATTTCGGGTCGCTGCCGGGCAGGACTGCGATCAGATTAGGCGACGACAGGTCGCGCCGGGTAGCGGCAACCTGTGCCTTGAGCCGCACGGCAAGCGGAAAGGATGCAACCGGCGCGGACGCATCGGCGGCGGCGGCAATGGCGGTAAAATCCTGCCCCGATCCTGCGAACAGGGCTGCCGACTTGGCGGGATCAAGCTGCGCGCCCAGAAACGGCGTGCGCGTTTCGCGGAGCGCCGCGTCGCAATAATAGAGAGCGGGTGCCCCAGCCAGGGCGATGCGCCGCGTCCATGGTATCTCCACCTGTTTCGGCGTGACCAGCATGATCAGGCCGACCGCGCCCTGCGCCGCGAGCCATTGCGCGCGCTCGGACCGGGCATGGGATTTGAGCGCCCCCGAAATCGTCGTCGGCCCGCCCGACAGGACGACCACCATCTTGCCCTTAAGGTCCAGCCCGGCAAAATCATCATGGCCGACTTCGGGCAGGTGCAGGCCATATCCGGCAAACACCATCGGCGCGTCAATATTTTCGGGAACCGGGCCGCCGCCGCCGGAGAAGATAAGGTCGCCCGGCACCGCCAGCGGCACTTCCCCCTGTGGCCCGACCAGCGCTGCGCTGCTGCGGTCCGACTGGATTCGCTGTTCGACGAAGTCAACCGGCTGCTTGTAGCCACCCACCCCTGCGGGCTTGAGGCCCAGCGCCTTGAACTGGTCGATGACATAATCCGCCGCGCGGTCATAACCCGGCGTGCCGGTTCCCCGCCCCTCCATCGCATCGTCGGCTAATATCTGCACATGCGCCCACCAGGCCGCACCGTCATCCCCCTGCGCCAGCACCGGCGCGGACAACGCCAGCGAAAGAAGCGGGAGAGCGGAAAAAAGCGCACGCATGATGGGATTCTCCAAAACGGTTCGGGCCTATCTTGCCCGAACTGGTTATACGAACAAGAGGGGTTGGAACCGCTACCATCAACGTGTATTATTACCGCAATACAGTAATGGAGATTGCAATGTCCCGCCCTTTCAACCTCTATGCCTTGCTGCTTGTCGGCCTTGCATTCCCGATGACCGCCTGCTCCGCCGATCCGTCTGCCGCTGGGCAGGCCGCGCGGACGAGCGCGCAGCAATGGGCAGCGCTTAAGGATTTTGCGGCAATAGATGCGACCGGGCCAGACGACGTGTCGGTAACGATCGGCACGCCCTTCAATGTTCGCGCGGAGGGCGAGGCCGCAGCGGTCGCTGACCTCGACATTGCGGTCAAGGGCGACAAGCTGGTCATCGGCCGCAAGTCCAAGGGCATCTGGAATTGGGGCAGCAAGGACAGAAGCAAGGGTGTGAAGATTTTCGTCACTATGCCCGCTATCTCTTCTGTCGCGCTGACGGGCGCGGGCGATTTCGCCATCGACCGGGTCGAGGGCGAGGCCTTGAAGCTGTCCCTAACGGGCGCGGGGGATTTTCGTGCAGACCAGATCAATGTCGGCCGTTTTACGGCTGACATGACCGGAGCCGGATCGATCAAGATTACCGGCCGCGCTGAGAACGCGAAACTGTCGATCACAGGCGCCGGCGACATAGACGGTAAAGACTTGAAGGTCGGAACCGCCGATGTCGAAACATTGGGCGCGGGGGATATCGACATTGCGTCGGACGGCCGGGTGGCTATCAAGATCACGGGCGCGGGGGATGTAAGAGTGAAAGGCAAGGCGCAATGCACGATCAACAGTATGGGACCGGGCGAAGCGCGCTGCGCACCCTGACGCTGGCTCTGCTGTTGATCGCACCGCCCGCACAGGCGGCGACGCGCGGGTTCACCATAACCAGCTTCGATGCGATCCGTGCGGATGCGCCAGTCACCATCGTCGTAACGACCGGCAGCGGCGCGTCAGCACGGGCAGAGGGCGATCAAGCGACACTCGATCGGTTAAAGGTCGATGTTTCGGGCCGATTGCTCATCGTCACCATGGCGCGTCCCCGGTCGGGCGAACGGAGCGGTGGTTCGGCAACTTTGCGACTATCCACCGGCATGGTCGAACGAATCATGTTGACCGGCGGCGGGTCAGTAACAGTCGACCGGATGAAAGGATTGCAGGGGCAGATCATGCTGGGCGGCAATGGCGATGTGCACGTTACGGACGTGGCACTGGATCGCCTCGACGCCGCCTTGTCGGGTGGTGGCCGGATGACATTGGCCGGTCGCGCAGGGGTCGCCAATATCCGCGTCAATGGTCCAGGCGAGGTCGCGGCAGGAGGGCTGCGGGCGCGACAGGCAGGCATCTCCAATGATGGGCCGGGCAGTGTTACCCTGACTGGCGAGGTAAGCGCCAGGATCGTCACCACGGGATCAGGCGATGTTGCAGTGAACGGCAAGCCCGCCTGTACGATCGACAATCGCGGCACGGGCAGAATATCCTGCGGTGGTGAGACCTATTGAGCCTGGAAACGGGTGACTTCGCACCGCATTAAGATTTTTCAACCAAATGACTGGATATTGCGCTGACTTGGCGCAATGGTGGCGGCATGGTCGGTGCAATAAATCCCCACAGTTTTAGCGACTCCCTCGTCATTCTCGGCGCGGCCGGGCTAGTCATTCCCGGCTTTTCCCGCTTTCGCATCAGTCCGGTCATTGGCTTCATCCTGGTCGGATTAGCGGTGGGACCGAACGGCCTTGGCGCGCTCGTCGGGCAATATCCCTGGCTCTATCATGTAACGATCTCGAACCAGGAGGCGATTGAGCCATTCGCCGAGTTGGGCGTCATATTGCTGCTGTTTTCGATCGGACTGGAACTGAGTTTCCGCCGATTATGGACGATGCGGACGCAGGTGTTCGGCGTCGGTGCTGCGGAACTGATCTTGAGCGCGATGCTGATTGCGGCGGGTCTGTATCTGCTTGGGCAACCGACGGCGGGTGCGATCGGACTGGGCCTAGCCCTCGCCCTTTCCTCCACGGCGGTCGTTCTGCCCATGGTCGGCACGCAGAGCGCGGTCGGTCGCGCGGCCTTTTCAATGCTCTTGTTCGAAGATCTGGCCCTGGTCCCGATCATCTTCATGCTGGGCGCGCTGGCTCCTTCCGTCGCCGCCAGTCCTGACGGGGCATGGGCAGCGATGGGCGGTACGTTGCTGCGCGGTGGCATTACCATCGCTTTCATGCTGGTGATGGGCCGCTTCCTTCTGCCCCATGTGTTCAGTCAGGCCGCAAGGACCAAAAGCCCGGAAGTATTCCTCGCCGCCAGCCTGTTGGTCGTCATCGTATCCAGCCTTGCCACCTCTATTGCAGGCCTGTCGCCGATTGTTGGCGCGCTGCTCGCAGGCTTGCTGATCGCCGAAACCGATTATCATGGCGAGGTCGAAGTGATGACCGCGCCGTTCAAGGGGCTGGCGCTCGGCGTGTTTCTCATCACCGTGGGCATGAGCCTCGATCTGCGGGTCATTCTCGCAAACTGGCAGAGCCTGTTATTGGCGGTCGTCGGCGTCGTTTTCGCCAAGACGTTGGTGACATCCGCGCTCCTCTATTTCTCCGGCGCGCGCAAAGGCACGGCGCTGGAAGTCGGCGTCTTGATGTCCAGCCCGTCGGAAACCACGTTGATCGTGCTGTCCACTGCGGCGGCGGCGCAACTGATCCTGCCGTCCACCGCCGCCTTCTGGCAGATCGTGACCGCAATCGGCCTGACGATCACGCCTCTGCTGGCACGGATCGGCCATGACGTTGCGCGGCGACTGGAAATGGCGCTTGGCGAGGATCGCGTCGACGCCACGGAGGAACATGCCGAAGCGGCCGCGGTCGTCATCGGCTTCGGCCGGGTCGGGCGCATGGTGTGCGATTTGCTCAAAATCCATAAGCAGCGCTTCATCGTCGTGGAATCCGACCCCGATGTTGTCGCCGATGCGCGGCGGGCGGGCTATCCCATATTGTTCGGCGATGTGTCGCGGGTTGAGATGCTGGATAAGCTGCGGCTGGGCCACGCCCGCGCACTTATCCTGACGATGGACGATCCGGTGCTGTCCGTGCGCGTGACGCAGCGGGTGCGAGGCTGGGTGCCCGACCTGCCGATCATCGCGCGTGCCCGCGATACCGACCATGCCGCGCAGCTTTATCGCGTGGGCGCCAGCGATGCGGTCCCGGAAACGTTGGAAAGTTCGCTGCAACTGGCCGAAACCGCGCTGGTCGATCTGGGCGTCGCCATGGGGCCCGTCATTGCCTCCATTCACCAGACCCGCGAAGATTTGCGCATCGGAATCAAGGAGGCCGCGCAGATGGCGACCCCACCCAGGCTGCGGCGGCTTCGGCAGGACGAAGAGGCCGCTTAATCCTCCACGACAGGCGGACTGAACACTGACCAGCCCGTATGCCGCGCCAGTTCCTCTAGCGCCTGTGTGCCGATCTGGCTGTTGCCGCTCGCGTTGAGGCCCGGTGACCAGACCGCGATCGACGCGCTGCCAGGCACGATGGCCAATATGCCGCCGCCAACCCCGGACTTGCCGGGAATGCCTACGCGAAAGGCGAAGTCGCCCGACGCATCATAATGGCCGCACGTCAGCATCAGCGCGTTGATGCGTCGCGCCCGGCGCGGTGACACAACCCTGCCCCCGCCCGGATGCCGCCCGTCCAGCATCAGAAACCGCCCCGCCAGAGCGAGTTGCCGACAACTCATCTCGATCGCGCATTGATGAAAATAGCTGCCCAGCACCAGGTCGACGGGATGACGGACATTATCGAAGGCGCGCATATAGTTGGCGAGAGCGGCGTTGCGAAATCCAGTCGCCGTTTCCGACGCGGCAACCGCTTCATTGATCGCGATACTGTCGTCCTCGCAGAGATAATGGAGAAAGCGCAGCATCTCCCCGATCGCAACGCGCGGCTGATGCCCACCCAGATTGACGTCGGTCACCACGATCGCCCCCGCATTGATAAAGGGGTTGCGCGGAATCCCCTGCTCATGCTCCAACTGGGTGATGGAATTGAACGCATTGCCCGACGGTTCCCGTCCGACCCGTTCCCATAGCTGATCCCCGACCTTGCCCAATGCCAGCGTCAGGGCAAAGACCTTGGAAATCGACTGGATCGAAAAGCCGGTGTCTGCGTCGCCGCCCGTGATCATCCGTCCATCGGCTGTAACGATGGCGATGCCGAATTGGGCGGGGTCCACCTTGGCCAGTTCGGGGATATAGGCCGCGACGGCACCACGCTCCTCCGCTTGCGCCATTGTAGCGATGATATCGGCAACAATGGCATCGAGGTCTGGCATCATGAGCGCTGGTACAATCCATAGGAGCGATGACCGGATCATAGCCCCTATGGTTTGTCACGGGACAGGAAAATCTATCCTGACCCCAATCGGCGGTCGCGCGCCGCGCTGCTATTTCAGCCCGCCACCGATCGCCCGATACAGTTCGACCATATTCGTGGCGCGCGTCAGGCGTGTGGTGAGCAGGCTCTGTTCTGCATTGGACAGAGCCCTTTGCGAATCCAATGTGGTCAGGAAGCCATCGACGCCCGCCCGAAACCGGGCATCGGACAGCGTATAAGCTACGCGCGCCGCATCACGCTGCGACGTCTGCGCTTCAAGCTGCTGCCCCATCGTGCCACGCCGAGCTAGCGCATCCGCAACTTCGCGAAAGCCCGTCTGGACGCTCTTTTCATAGGTCGCCAGCATCGCGTCATAGGTCGCCTTGGCATAGGCCAGATTGCCCTTGTTCTTCCCGAAGTCGAAGATTGGCAAAGAGGCTGTCGGCGCTACCGACCAGAAACTGCTGCCTGACCCGAACAGGTTGGACAGGCCAAGGCTGAGCGAACCAAATGCCGCCGTCAGCGATATATTGGGAAAAAACGCCGCCCGCGCCGCGCCGATATTGGCGTTGGCGCTCAGCAATTGATGCTCCGCCGATGCAATGTCCGGGCGACGCAGCAGCACCTCCGACGCGATATTGGCCGGCAGATTTTCGATCGTGGCATCGGTCGTGGGAAAGCTGTCGGGCAGGTCGGTCGCAGGCACGGTCGTTCCGGCCAGCAGGTTCAACGCATTTTGATCCTGCGCGACCAGGGTCGTCGTTTCGGCAATGGTCGATCGTGCCGCATCATAGCTGGTCTGCGCCTGACGCACTTCCAGTTCGGACGCGATGCCCTTGGCAAAGCGCGCGCGGTTGAGTTCCAGCGTCTTGCCGAACGCCTGTTCTAGGTCGCGCGCGATGCGCAACCGTTCCTGATCCGCGGCCATGGTGAGCCAGGCATTGGCCGTTTCGGCGATCAGCGCGGTCTGCGCTGCATTGCGCGTTTCGACGCTCGCGAAATATTGCTCCTGCGCCGCTTTGCTCAGGTTCCGCACCCGGCCGAACAGATCAACTTCCCAGGCGGAAATGCCGACCTGCGCCTGATACAAGTCCGTCCGCCCCGATCCCGCCAGCGAAAAGGGCGAGTCCTGGTACGTGGCGGTGCCGCCTGCAGAAACGCCAGGCAACAGGTCGGCCCGCTGCACCCGATATTGCGCCCGCGCCTGTTCGACATTGGCCAGGGCAATGCGCAGGTCACGGTTGTTCGCCAGTGCGGTCTCGATTACCCGCGCCAGCCGCGCATCGGTGAAGAAATCACGCCACGCGGTATCGGCCGGGACGATCGCCGCGCCGCCATCGGTGCCATAGGCTGGTCCCTGCGGAGAGGCGGCCGGGACCGCCAGTTGCGGCCGCACATATTTGGGTGCCATGTCGCACGCGGCGAGTGCCAGCGACAGGGTGATGGCGCCCAGCGCCTTTATATTATGCATGATCATGCCTCCTGCGGCGCGGCGGGCGTTGCCCGGTCGTCGGCCGCTTCATGAGTCTTATGTTCGCGGAATAGCCGCTTCACGACGGTGAAGAACACGGGGACGAAGAAGATCGCCAGCACTGTCGCTGACAACATGCCGCCGACCACGGCCCAGCCGATCGCATTCTGACCGCCCGCGCCCGCCCCGTTGGACAAGGCCAAGGGCAGCACGCCGAAGATGAAGGCGAAGCTGGTCATCAGGATCGGCCGCAAGCGCAGCTTGCCCGCTTCCAGCGCCGCCGCCGCAGGCGACAGCCCTTCGCGCATCTTCTCTTCGGCGAACTCCACGATCAGGATCGCGTTCTTGGCCGACACGCCGATGGTGGTGATCAACCCGACCTGCAGATAGATGTCGTTGTTGAGGCCCGCCAGCGTGGCGGCAATGACCGCACCCAGCACGCCCAACGGCACCACCAGCATAACCGCGATCGGCACCGACCAGCTTTCATAGAGCGCTGCAAGGCACAGGAAGACGATCAGCAGCGACAGCGCATAAACATAGCCTGCCTGCCCGCCGGACGTCCGTTCCTCATAGGAAATGCCGTTCCAGCTATAGCCGATGCCCGGCGGCAATTTGGCGATATGTTCTTCCATAGCCTGCATCGCCGTGCCGCTCGCGACGCCGGGTGCGGGCGCGCCCATGATATTCATCGACGGCACGCCGTTGAAACGTTCCAGACGCGCCGGACCCTGGGTCCATTCGGACGTCACGAACGAAGACAAGGGTGCCATCACGCCACTGCTACCGCGCACATGCAACGCGCCGATGGCGTCGGGCGATGAACGATAAGGCGCGTCGGCCTGCACGAACACACGCTTTACTCGGTCGCGATCGATGAAATCGTTGACGTAGCTGCTGCCCATGTTTGTGCTGATTGTGTCGTTGACGTCCGCTTGGGCAATGCCCAACGCGCCCGCTGCGGCCTGATCGACATTGAGCTTGAGCTGCGGCGTATCCTCCAGACCGTTGGGACGCACCTGCGCCAAACGCTTGTCGGCCATCGCCATGCCCAATAGCTGGTTGCGTGCCTCCAACAGCTTTTCATGGCCGATATTGGCGTTGTCGAGCAATTGCAGGTCGAAGCCGGACGCATTGCCCAATTCCTGCACAGCAGGCGGTACGAAAGCGATGACCATGCCCGAAGAAATCTTGCTGAACGCCATGTTCGCGCGCTGGGCAACCGCCATGACGCTATTGTCCGAACCCTTGCGTTCGGACCAGTCCTTCATGCGGGCAAAGACGATGCCGACATTCTGACCCTGGCCTACGAAGCCGAAGCCCGAAATGGTGAAGACGGCCGCGACATTGTCCTTTTCAGACTGGAGGAAATGGTCGCGCACCCTGGCCAGCGTGCGTTCGGTCTCTTCCAGTGAAGAACCGGCAGGCAAGGAGACCTGGCTGATCAACGATCCTTGATCTTCCTCCGGCAGGAAGCCGCTCGGCAAGCGCAGAAATATGAAGACCATCCCGACGACGATCGCGGCATAGACCAGCATGCTGCGGCCCCAACGATGCTCGATCTTTTCGACATTGCGGCCATAGCCCTTCACGCCCTTGTCGAAGGTGCGGTTGAACCAACCGAAAAAGCCCTTCTTGTCGGCATGGCCATGTTTGGCGGGCTTGAGGATCGTGGCGCACAAAGCGGGCGTCAGGATCAACGCGACCAGCACCGACAGGATCATCGAGGACACGATGGTGATCGAAAATTGGCGGAAGATGACGCCGGTCGATCCAGCGAAGAAGGCCATCGGCAGGAACACCGCCGACAGGACCAGGCCGATGCCGATCAGCGCGCCGCTGATCTCGTCCATCGACTTCTTGGCCGCCTCCTTGGGGCTAAGCCCTTCGTCCTGGATCAGGCGCTCGACATTCTCGACCACCACGATCGCGTCATCGACCAAGAGGCCGATCGCCAACACCATGCCAAACAGGGTCAGCGTGTTGATGGTGAAACCGGCCGCGCTCAGGATGGCGAGCGATCCCAACAGCACCACCGGCACGGCGATGGTTGGGATCAGCGTGGCGCGCCAGTTCTGGAGGAAGACGAACATCACCACGAAGACAAGCAGAACTGCCTCGATCAGCGTGTGGATGACCTGCTCGACCGAAAGGGCCACAAAGGTCGAGTTATCGACCGGAAAATCATATTTGACCCAGGACGGGAAATTCTTGGACTGCGCCTTGATCTGATCCTTGACGCCTTCCACCGTATCGAGCGCGTTCGCGCCGGGGGCGAGTTTGATACCGAAACCGGCCGCTGGATGGCCATTGAACTTCGCACCGAAGCTGTAATTTTCGGAACCCAATTCGACGCGCGCCACGTCCGACAGACGCACGACTGCGCCGTCGCTGTTGCTGCGAAGGCGGATCGCGCGAAATTCATCCGGCGTCCGCAGGCGCGACTGGGCGGTGATGGTGGCGTTGAGCGCTTGGCCCTTCGGCGACGGCGTGCCGCCGATCTGGCCAGCGGAAACCTGGGCATTCTGGGCCTGGATCGCGGCTTTCACATCGCCGGTTGTGACCCCCAGATTGGCCATCTTATAGGGATCGAGCCACACGCGCATGGCATATTGCGCGCCCAACAACTGGGTGTCGCCTACGCCTTCCACACGGCTGATAGGATCTTGCAGGGTCGATGCGACGAAATCGCCCGCATCCTGCTGATCATGAATGCCATCATCGGCATAGACCGCCATGACGAGCAGGAAGCTGGACGTCGATTTCGTGACGCGCAGCCCTTGTTGCTGCACTTCCTGCGGCAATAGCGGCGTCGCCTGCGACAGCTTGTTCTGGACCTGCACCTGCGCGATGTCCGCGTCCGTCCCCTGCTCGAAGGTCAGGGTGATGGATAGGTTGCCCGCGCCGTCACTGGTGGAGGAGAAATAGCGCAGATTGTCGATGCCCTTGAGCTGTTGCTCGATGATCTGCGTCGTCGTGCTTTCCAGCGTTTGGGCGTTTGCGCCCGGATAGCTGGTGGAAATGCCGACCGAAGGCGGGGCAATTTCGGGGAATTGCGCCACGGGCAGCGTGCGAAGCGCAAGCAGGCCGGCCAGCATCATGACTATGGCCAAGACCCATGCGAAGATGGGCCTGTCGATGAAATAGCGTGCCATGGCTTAGTTCGCCCCGCCCTGCTTTGATCCTTGCGGCGCGCCTTGCGCCGCCGTCACCTGCTGCGGTGCGCCGGGCGTGACGACCGTGCCGGGGCGCAGGTTGAGCAGCCCTTCCACGATCAGCTTGTCGCCGGGCTTCAAACCGCTGGTCACGATCCACTTGTCGCCCACGGCGCGGGTCACCTGCACCTGGCGCATCTCGGCCTTATTGTCTTTCCCCAGCACCATTGCCGTGGCTCGGCCACGCGCATCGCGGGTGATGCCCTGCTGCGGTGCCAATATCGCCTCGCTCTGCTGGCCTTCGACCAGTTTGGCGCGGACATACATGCCCGGCAGCAGCATCCCGTCGGGATTGGGGAAGGTCGCGCGTAATGTTACTGCACCCGATGTCGGATCGACCGACACTTCGGAAAATTGCAGCCGTCCCTCGATCGGGTAGGTGCTGCCATTGGGCAGCAGCAACTGGATGCGTGCGCCGTCTGCTTCGCTGACACCGCCCCGCTTCATCGCTTGCTTGAGGTCGATGATCTCGGCGGCGGATTGCGTCATGTCGACATACACCGAATCGGTGCGTTGGATCGTCGCCAGCGGATCGGCCTGCCCGGTCTGAACCAGCGCGCCGGGCGTGAACAGAGACCGGCCGATCCGGCCCGAAATCGGCGCCTTGATGCGGGTGAAGCCCTGATTGACCTGGGCGGCCTGCAACGCGCCACGCTGCGCTGCAACATCGGCGCGCGCTTGCTGCGCCGCCGCATCGGCATCATCATATTCCTGACGGCTGACGGCGTTCACACCGACAAGATCCTTGTAGCGCTGCGCCTGCAACGCCGTCGATCGGATCGCGGCGTTGGCGCGGGCCAGCGAGCCTTGCGCTTGTGCCAGCGCCGCGCGGTACGGCGCGTCCTCGATTTCGTAAAGCAACTGCCCCGCGCGCACCGTGCCGCCCTCGGTAAACAGGCGGCGGCGAATGACGCCACTGATCTGCGGACGCACCTCCGCAATTTCCAGGGCCACGATGCGGCCCGGCAATTCATTTACCAACGGCACCGACTCGGTTTTCAACGTGACGACGCCGACGGCTGGTGGCGGGGGCGCGGGCGGCGGGCTTTCCCCGCATGCGCTCAGCGCCAATGCCGACGCGCACGCCAGCAGCCCGATGAATGTCCCCTTGTGCATCGCCTGAATTCCGTTCCGATGTAGATATGCATTCGGAATGAACGTTCATTCCGCTTGCCCCGCAATTAGGTTCGTGCCACAGGATATTCAAGAGACAAAATCGCAGGGGAGCAGAAATTGGTTGCGGTGCAGCATAGCAAGAGCGTGGTGAACATAGAGAAATCCGGCAAGGCCCGCATTTTGGCGGCGGCCCGTGACCTGTTCGACAGCCATGGGTTCCACCAGACCTCGATGGCGGAACTGGCGACCGCTGCCCAAGTGTCGGTCGGCCAGATATATCGGCTCTTCAAGGGCAAGGAAGACATTATCGAAGCCCTTGTCCATGCCGACGCCGACGAATGGTGTGACGACATGGCCATCCTGCGCGAACGGTTGCATGCCGGCTTGTTGTCGATCGAACAGACGTTCGAACAATTGCTGCTGCATACGATCGACGAAAAGAACGAGGCTCTCTCCTTCGACATATTGGCCGAAAGTTTCCGCAACCCCGCCGTTGGTGACACGATTGCGAATATGTGCACCCGCTTCCGCACCTATATTCGCGATTTTGCCTGCGCGGCCAATCCCGACCTGTCGGGCGAAGCGCTGGAGGGCGCGGAGGAAGTGGTGTTAGCCTGCATGTTCGGGCTGGGCCATCGCAGCCTGTCGCGGCCGACATTGAGCGCAGCGGCCGCTGGTGCCCTGTCGGCGCGCATGATCCTCGCCGCGCTGCGCGCCATCGACTGAATGGTCAGCGCAGTTTGCGATAGACGTCCATAGTTTCCCGCGCGCAGCGGTCCCAGCTATAACCGGACGCCACGCGAAGCCCCGCCGTGCGCGCTTGCTCCCGCCAGCCGTCATCGACCAGCGCCTGCTCCAGACGACTGGCAAAGGCATCAATATCCTCCGGCGCAACCAGCATCGCTGCGCCGCCGGTTACCTCTGGCAGGCAGGACGCATCGGCAACGACCACCGGCACCCCGCTTGCCATGGCTTCCACGGGTGGCAGACCAAAGCCCTCATAGACCGAAGGATAGACGAACAACGCCGCACCGGCATAAAGCAGGGGCAAGTCCGCATCGGGTACAAAACCCAGATAACGCACCCATCCTTCGCGCGCGCCCTTGATCATCCGCTCTTTGACCACATCGCTCAGCCACCCGGCCCCGCCGGTCACCATCAATGGCCAACGATTCCGCACGCTGGGCGGCAGTTTCTCCCAGGCGAACAGCAATTCCGCGATCCGCTTGCGCGGCTCGACCGTGGAAACGCACAGGGCATAGCCTTGGGGCATCAGGTCATAGCGCGCCAACGTCGGCGCGATCGCGGCGTCGGTGCGTGGGTGGAAGTCGGGACTGGCCGCCAGCGGCACCGCCGTCACCATAGCCGGATCAATCGCGAGAAAACTGGCGACTTCCGCGCGCGTCGTCTCGGTGTCCGTGATGATATGCGCCGCCCTTTCGACCGAGAGGCGAAAATAGCGCTCGAACTGCCGCAGCCGGGCCGCCGGATGGGTTTCTGGATAGCGAAAGATCGACAGGTCATGGACGGTGATGACGCCACCCTCCCCGCGCGGCGGCAGAAAATAATTCGGCCCGTGAAACAGGTGCGACCGCATGACCGAAGCGTCCCGCACATTGCGCGCCCATTTGCTATGCTTGCGCAGCCAGCGATACACTATATGCCGCCGAGGACCGCCAGCCCTATCGACCAGCAAGCTCGCTGGATCGACGATCCACTCGCCATTGCGGTAGAATCGGATTTTTTCGACGTCATCCATCAGCGGGAGGCGTTGTGCCAGCTCCCAGCTATAGCGGCCGATCCCCGAAAGGCGCGGTTCCAGCGCCTCGACCGAAAGAATGAGTCGCAGGCTCATGGCGTCATATCCATCACGTCATCGCATCCCACGCTCACTATTCCCGTGCGCGGCTATCGGCCGGCAGGGTAAAACCGCAAGCAAAAATCCGCTGCTCGCCAGATTATTTCGCCGTCACACCCTCCGGCAGGACAATGGCAGACCAGCTTTTGCCGGACACAAGATATTTGGCGGCCAGTTCCTGTAATTGTGGCGCGGTCACGGTCAGCATATCCTGCCCCATACGCTGCATCGCCTCGACATAGCGTGGATCGTGAGTCGCCCCTTCCATCTGGTTCATCCAAAAGGCGTTGCCGGTGCTGGCCCGCGTCAATAATTGCCGCATCGGTGCCACCGCGCGCTGCAATTCGTCGTCACTGACCGGATTCTTCACCAGATCGGCGGCCGTGTTCCGAACGACATCGTAAAAATAATTGATGCGGTCGGGCCGGACCTGACTGGTGACCAAAATATAGCCGCCCGCATCATAGGAGAAAGGCCAGTTGTTCTGGACGCTTGGCGAATAGGCCGCACCCTCTGCAGAGCGTAGTCGGTCAAACAGGCGATCGTTGAAGATCTGCGTCAATATCTCCAACTGCCGCGCTTCCTTCTGCAAGGCAAAGCCCCCCGCCGTCGGCCAGGCCATGACGGCGGCTGCCTGATCCTTGTCGCCCTTGTGACGCAACACCACCGGATTTTTGACAGGCGCAGGAAAGCGCATCGCGCGATTGGCGGCGGGAGCGGGCGTATCGGATCGGGGTGGCAGCGCCCCGAAGGTCGCGGCGACCGCCTGGATCGCTTCCTCAGCCTTCACATGCCCGAATATCTGGATCTCTATCGGCCCGGACGCGAGTACCGGCTCCCACACCGCCCGGAACGCCTGCGGCGTAAGCGCCGCGATCTCTTCGCGCGAAGGCGTGCGGAATCGCACATCCTTGTCATGCAGCAACCAGTTCAGGTCTCGCGCCAACACGGCGTCGGCCGATTGCGACATGGCATCATAGGCCAGCATCGCCCCGGTCTTGACCCGTTCGATCGGTGCCGGGTCCCAGCCGGGCGCCGCAAGCTTGGTCGCAAACAGGCGCAACTGGTCGCGATAATCGGCGGGTCGGGTCACCGCCTGCAATTCGAACGCATCATCGTCGATGCCGAACTCCATGCCCATGCGGCGGCCATTGGTCAGTTCGTCCAGTTCGCGCTGGCCCAGCTTGCCGATACCGCTGGCGACGAGCGCATATCCTCCCGCCCAGCTTGGCACTGGCTTGGTCGGCGAAAAACTCTGCTGGCCATGCCCGAAACGGACGTTGATCCGCACCTTCTCGGTCTCGGCATCATTGGCGAACAGGGTCAGCTTGACGCCGTTCGAAAATTTAATGCTCTCCATGCCCGGCAAACCAATCGCGCTGCGCGATACCACCGTTGCCGGTGCGCCCAATGCGGGTAGGTCATCCATCGTCACGGGCTTTTCGGCCAGTCGAACATTGGTCGCCGCCTTGACCGGAGCCGCGACCGCCGCCGCTAGGCGCTTGTCCGTTCCCGCCTCCACCTTACCGGTTACCAGCAGGGCGCGAAACACGTCGGCGGAAAATAGCCGCCGGGTCGAATCCAATATCTTCTGCGGGGTCATGGCGGGCTTACCGGCGCGGAAAATGTCCACGGCGGCCTGCGGGCTGACGGTGGTTTCGCGAATATCCACCGCGCTGACCAGATCGCTCGCCTGCTTGGCACCCGATTCGGTATCGGCATTTTCGACCTGGATCGACAGGGCCGTGTCCATTTGGGCATATTCCCGGTCGATTTCCAACTGACTGGGTGGACTGGCCTTGGCATCTTCCACGATCGCACGGACATCTGTCAGTGCTTTCTCCCAATCATCATTGGCGGGAATGATCGATAGGAAAGTGCCATCCGCAGAGCGGCTGACATCCTGCTGCTCGACACTGGCCTGCAGAAAACTGCCACCGGCCCTTGCCGCCTGTTCCAGCCGGCGACTGATGATCTGCAGCGCCAGCATGTCGGTCAGCTTGTCCTGATTATAGAGGATCGTGTCAGCGCGCGGCTCCCACGGGCGCAGCCAGGCCGCGGTCAGCCCCACCGGTGCGCCGGGTTCGACCAACACCCGCGTTGCCGGGCTTTTGGGGTCGGGCCTGCCAAAGTCGGGGGCGGGGGCACCTTTGCCCGGTACGGTCCAGGCGGCGAAATGATCGCGAATAAGCTGCTCGGCCTGCGCCGGATCGATATCGCCTGCTATCGCGATGACGGCATTTTCTGGTCGATACCAACGCTGATGAAAGGCCTCCATGCGGGCGGCGGTCGCTGCATTGATCGTTGCCACGGTGCCGATAGGCGCACGGTCGGCCAAGGGCTGTCCGGCGAAGAAATGTTGGCGGCTGGCGTCGGACACGCGCATCTGCATGCCGTCGCTCTCCCGCCGCTCGGCCAGAACCACGGCGCGCTCGGCGGCCACCGCACTATCGACGATATTCGGGTCGGCCATCATGCCGGACAGGATTTTAAGGCTCTCCCCCAAACTCGCCGGATTCGCCTGCGGCAGGTCGAGCGCATAGGTCGTTCCTGTCGGCGTTGTTTGGGCATTGCTGTCGCTGCCGAATGTGACGCCCAACCGCTGCCAGATGCGCTTGGACTCACCGTCGGGCACATGGCGCGATCCCCTGAAGGTCAGATGCTCCATATAATGGGCGTATCCCATTTCATCGGGCCGCTCCATCAGCGATCCGGCATCGATCCGTAACCGCACCGACACCTGCCCCGGCGGCACGCCGTTGCGGCGGATGGCGTAACGCAAGCCGTTGGACAGCGTGCCGAACTGCCATGCGGCATCAATCGGCACATCGCTATTTTCATATAGCCAGGGGCGCGTTTGCGCCTGCGCCGCGCCCGTCCTGGCAAGAGCGGTCGGAGATTGCGTCTGTGCGACAAGCGGCACGGACGATACCGACAGCAACAGGGCGAGAACGGAGAGCGAAGTGGCCGAACGGCGGGGGAAAAAATGCATAGGCCCATTAGCCTAGCGGCACTTTCCTGAATGGCCACTGACAATCATCGTCAGGACGGGAGACTGTTTCCCCCATCGGGTGGAGCGTGCCGGGAACCCGTCCCGGCACGCTCGATCCTGTTTATGCGCGCGGTGCGCCCGTGCGCTGGACGGCGCTCTTGTGCGCGCCGACCGGGCCGCCGCTGCGGCGACGACGGAAGGGACGCTTCTCACCACCCTCGGAGTCGGGGCGATGCGCCCGATCCGGCGTGCCGCGCGACTGCTTCTGGCCGTCCTGATATTTGCGCTGACCATCGGCGCGACGCGCCTGCTGCTGGGGCGACTGGCTCGGACCCTTTTTCGGGGCTGCGGGCTTGGGCATGTTGCGTACCGCTTCCATGAAATTCTCAGGCAGCGCCTCGATTTCCAGCTTTACGCGGGTCGTCTTTTCGATGGCCTTGAGGAAGGGACGCTCGTCATCCGCCACGAAGCTGATCGCGATGCCTTCGGCACCAGCGCGCGCGGTGCGGCCGATGCGGTGGACATATTGTTCCGCCACATTGGGAATTTCGAAGTTGATGACATGCGACACGCCCGACACGTCGATGCCGCGCGCGGCGATGTCGGTCGCGACCAGCAGCTTGACCTTGCCCTGGCGGAATGCCTGCAAGGCCGTGGTGCGCTGGCCCTGGCTCTTATTGCCATGGATCGCGAAAGCGTCGATCCCGGCACCTTCCAGGAAGCGCACGACACGGTCGGCACCATGTTTGGTGCGCGTGAAGATCAGCGCGCGATCAATCTCTTCGCTCTTGAGCATCAGGTGAAGCAGCGCCTGCTTTTCCGCCTGGTTCACGAAGATCGCGCGCTGACGCACACGCTCCGCCGTGGTCGATTGCGGCGCGACGCTGACCTTGACCGGATCGTTGAGGAACTGGGCGGCGAGCGCTTCGATTTCCTTGGGCATGGTGGCCGAGAAGAACAGATTCTGCCGTTCGCGCGGCAGCATCTTGGCGACACGCTTCAACGGTTGGATGAAGCCCATGTCCATCATCTGGTCGGCTTCGTCGAGAACGAAGATTTCCGTGTCCTTGATGGTCAGCGCGCGCTGGTCGATCAGGTCGAGCAGGCGGCCCGGCGTCGCGACGACGATGTCGACGCCGCCAGCCAGAACGCGGATCTGCTTGTTGATCGGCACGCCGCCGAACACGGTTTCGACGCTCAGCTTGAGGAAACGGCCATAGTCGCGAAAGCTCTGCGCGATCTGCGCCGCCAGTTCGCGGGTCGGTGCCAGCACGAGCATGCGGCAGCCCTTGAGCGGCGTGACCTTGGGATTGCGCGCAAAATAGTCGAGGCTGGGCAGCGCGAACGCCGCCGTCTTGCCGGTGCCGGTCTGCGCGATGCCGCACAGATCCTTGCCTTCCAGCAGCGCCGGAATGGCTTTTTGCTGGATCGGCGTCGGGGTAACGTAATTTTTGGAGGCGAGCGCCTTCATGATCGGCTCAGCCAGACCAAAGTCATTGAATTCCATGTGTAAACTCACAAGTGGGCCATGCGCCAACCTGATCTGCGGACGCAGCAAGGGCGCTAAGGCGGGTTACGAAACGACCCGCGTGAAAAGGGAAGCCTCAAGCTTGACGCAGACTCTCATTGGCCGGTCCGTGAGCCCTTTGTGACTGCTTCAGCCACCATAGGTTTGCGGACGATCACGCTGCCAATCGCTGTGGGGCCAAAATGGTCCCTCTGCTGCGCTGCAACGTATATGGCGAAGGCGCAGACAAAAAGCAAGCGGCCGCAACATGCTGTCGCGGCCGCTGATTTCTTTGGGTGAAAAGGCTCAGAGCGTTATCTCGACATGTTTGGTCTTCATCTCGTCACGCACATCGCCACCAAACATCATCTTGAACACCCCCGTCAGCGACATGTCCGCGCGCCAGATTTCAGCGGTGCCCAGATCAAAGCGCAGCATCAGCAGGTTGGGATCGTTGCGCCCGCCCGGATACCAGGCCTCGACCTGCTTGGACCAATAACGATCGATGACCGCCGCGTCCGTCTCTTCGGTCAACGTCCCGTCGATGCAGGCGAACAGATCATGATCCTTGGCCGAATATTGCGCCATCGCCGGGCCGCCGGGGGCCAGCCGGTTGTCGCGGCTGGTGTAGAACCAGAAACAATGATTGGCATCGGGATCGAGCTGCGCCGTCATCGGCAGGCTATGCTCATGGCTGTTCTGCAAACCGATCATCAGGAACGGGCTGCTCGCCAGATCGCTCCAGAAACGGTCGCGAATTTCGGATTCGGTGCTCATATCGGCTCTCCAATTGCTTCCCCCAATCAATCGACGGCAGCCAACGAAGTTCCCCACCGCTTGATCTTGGGCCTGCTTGCCTCCACATAGCGCCCATGCTGATCGAGACCGAACTGACGCCCAACCCGGCGACCATCAAATTCCTCCCCGGCCGCACCGTCATGGGCGCAGGCACTCGCGACTTCGCGACGCCGGAGGAAGCCGAGGCTTCTCCGCTCGCCGATGCGCTGTTCGGCCTTGGCGATGTCACCGGCGTTTTTTTCGGCAGCGACTTCATTTCCGTCACGATCGCGCCTGGTTCCGAATGGGCCTATGTAAAGCCGGATATCCTCGCGACCCTGCTCGAACATTTTTCCGCCAACATGCCGCTCTTCAAGGCTGGCTCCGCCGCCGAGATCAGCGTGCCCGGCGATGAGGGAAGCTTTGGCGATGATCCGGCGGACGCCGAAATCGTCGAACAAATCCGCGAACTCATTGATACGCGCGTGCGCCCGGCTGTTGCCAATGACGGCGGCGACATCATCTATCGCGGCTTCGACAAGGGCACGGTCTATCTCAAGATGCAGGGTGCCTGTGCCGGTTGCCCCTCGTCCACCGCGACGCTCAAGAACGGGATCGAGCAATTGCTCAAACATTATGTTCCCGAAGTCACGGAAGTCCGCGCGGTCTGAACCGCGCATGTGATTTGGCAAAACGCGACTGATCGACTAACCGCTAGGCGAATCCGCTCTTTTGCGGAGCCTAACGGGAGTATCCTTTGCGCCTGCTGGTGATCGACACTGCGACACAGGCCTTGTCCGTGGCGTTGCTGGAAGACGGCGCGCTCATCGGCCGCCATCATGAAATCGTCGGGCGCGGCCATGCCGAAGCTCTGCTGCCGGCCATTGCCGCCCTGCCCGACGGAGGACGCGCCGATGCGATTGCGGTGGATGTCGGGCCAGGCAGTTTCACCGGCGTGCGCATCGGCATAGCCGCAGCCCGCGCACTTGCGCTGGCATGGCAACTCCCGCTGAGCGGCTATAGCGCCCCGTCCATCATCGCCGCCAGCGCGGCGCGGCAACATGCCAGCGATGCACCCATCATCGTCACCATAACCGGCGGCCATGGCGAACTTTTCTGGCAATCCTTCACCAGCGACGGATTGAGCGCAACCACGGCCATTCAGTCCACACCCATCCCCACATTGGCAGCGCAGATCAGCGCGCCCGTCATCTATGGCACGGGGGCAGAAGCGCTTATCACCGCGCGGGGGTCCGGCGCGGCACTGACTATCTATCCCGATGCGGCAGACCATCCGTTGATCGCCGACCTGCCCCCCCTGCCCTGGACCCCGCTTTACGGTCGGGGCGCGGATGCCAAAACGATCGCGGAGCGCGCCGCATCATGATGCCAGACCTGATCTTCGACACCTACGATGAAGGCGAGCGCAACGCCATTGCCGATGCAATGAGCGTAATGGAGGCTGCGTTCGACCCTTTATTTGGTGAAGCCTGGACGTCGGCGCAGCTTGCAGGCGTGATGATGATGCCGGGTACTTGGCTAACCATCGCGCGGATCGACGCCTTGCCGCTGGGCTTTGCTTTGGTGCGGTCAGTATTGGATGAATGCGAACTGCTTCTGCTTGCCGTAGATCCTTTGTGGCGCGGACGGGGTGTCGGCGAAGCCCTCTTGCGCGACAGTCTGCTACGCGCGCGCCGTAGGGGCATCACGTCGATGAACCTGGAAGTGCGTTCATCAAATAACGCCATAAAACTGTACGAGAAAACGGGGTTCGAATATGTGCACCGCCGCCCCGGTTACTATCGCGGCAACGATGGACAACTTCATGATGCTCTGAGCTTTCGTATTGATATGCGAATATGACCCAATAGCCCCTTGCGAAATGAGGCTGCGAGGTCTAGCGGAGATACACCGCTGTAGAAATCCATTTCCACCGGCGGGTCGCATTATAAAAAGCCTTCGTAGGAAATAGAAAAATGGAAACCGAATCGGTACAGAGCGAACTGCTCATTACTTTGACGTCAGACATTGTCGCCGCGCATGTCTCGAACAATAGCGTCGCCGTATCCGACGTCGCCACTCTGATACAGAATGTCCATGGTGCATTATCGGCGCTGAACGAGCCGGCCGCTGCGCCTGAAGTCAAGCTGGAGCCGGCCGTCTCGGTTCGCTCTTCGATCAAGCCTGACTTCATCATCTGCCTGGAAGATGGCAAGAAGCTCAAAATGCTCAAGCGCCATCTGATGACCCATTATCAGATGACCCCGGACGATTATCGCGCCAAGTGGGGCCTGCCAGCCGACTATCCCATGGTTGCTCCCAACTATGCTGAACAGCGCCGCAATCTGGCGAAGAAGATCGGCCTGGGCACCAAGCGTCGCCGGACCACTCGCGCCGCGAAATAAGCGTCCGACCGCTTTGACAGGGTAAATGAGGGGCGCATCGTCGATGCGCCCCTTTCCTGTATCCGGCCTTTCCTGACCGTTGAAAAGCCGCTAGGCATCGAACCTATCCTCCGGCCTATCCATTTGAGCGAGCCTTCATGAACCGCAAGATCGACGTCGAAGCCCTGTGCCATGAAAAAGGCCTTCGCATCACCGAACAACGGCGCGTGATCGCTCAGGTGTTGAGCGACGCCATGGATCATCCCGATGTCGAGGAATTGCACAAACGCTCCGCGATGATCGATCCCGGCATCTCGATTGCCACCGTCTACCGCACCGTCCGCCTGTTCGAGGAAGCGGGCATCTTGGAACGGCATGACTTTGGCGACGGCCGCGCCCGCTACGAAGCGGCACCGGAATCGCATCACGATCATCTAATCGACGTCGAAACCGGCAATGTCATCGAATTTGTCGATCCCGAACTGGAGCAATTGCAAAAGCAGATTGCCGAAAAACTGGGTTTCCGTCTGGTCGATCACCGCATGGAACTGTACGGCGTCGCGCTCGAACGGAAGAACTGACGCTGGCCCCTGTCCGCCGCACGGTCCGCATTGCAGCGCTGGTCGCCAGCCTGTTTGCCTGTCTTATACCCCATCTGCTCTGGAAACTGGCCAGGCGACGGTCGCCCTGGCCACATCGCTTTCTGGCGCTGGCGGCGCTCGCGATCGGCGCGCGCGTGGAGCATGCAGGGCAGCCGCATGACGGCGACATGGTTCTGCTCGCCAATCATGTCAGCTGGATCGACATATTGGCACTCGGCGGCACCACCGGCGCAGCCTTCGTCGCGCATGACGGGATTGCACGCTGGCCAGTGATCGGCTGGCTTGCAGCACAGAACAACACGCTGTTCGTCGCGCGCGAACGGCGCGGCGCCCTGTCCCATCAACTCGATGCCCTGCGCGCCGCAATGCAGGGGCATCAGCCGGTCGCGCTCTTCCCCGAAGGCACTACCAGCGACGGCAGCGGCCTGCTGCCGTTCAAACCCTCGCTGCTCGCCGTCCTTCTTCCCCCGCCTCGCGCCGTGCTGATCCAGCCGGTGCATATCGACTATGGCGCGGCGACCGACGAGATCGCCTGGCATGGCGATGAACCGGCAGGCACCAACGCCTGGCGCGTCCTCGGTCGCAAGGGACCGCTGGTCGTGACGCTCCGCTTCCTGTCGCCCTTCGACCCGGCAACATGCGCCGATCGCAAGGTGATCGCGGCAACCGCGCGGGACCGGATCGCCGCGAGCATCGCCCTGCACCAGCGCCCTTTCGCTTCTGCCCCGCCCTCTATATAGCTGGTGGTCATGAATCGTACCGATGCCCCCAAAGCGCCTGCCACCTTCCACGTCAAATCCTTCGGTTGCCAGATGAACGTCTATGATGGCGAGCGCATGGCCGAGATGCTTGGCGCGCAGGGGATGACGGCGGCAGCGGACGGCGTGGACGCCGACCTGGTCATCCTCAACACCTGCCACATCCGCGAAAAGGCGGTGGACAAGGTCTATTCCGACATCGGCCGCATGACCCGCGAAGACGGCACCCGCCCGATGATCGCGGTCGCTGGCTGCGTCGCCCAGGCCGAAGGGAGCGAAATCAGCCGCCGGGCCAAAACCGTTGATATTGTCGTCGGCCCGCAAGCCTATCACCGCTTGCCCGACCTGATCGAAAAGGCAGGACGCGGGGAAGAGGCCGTCGATACCGACATGCCCGCGGCCTCCAAATTCGGCGCGCTGCCCGCTCGCACCAAACAGGCGCGCCCTACCGCCTTCCTGACGATCATGGAAGGGTGCGACAAATTCTGCACCTATTGCGTCGTGCCCTACACCCGCGGCGCGGAGATCAGCCGGTCATGGACCGCCATCCTTGATGAAGCCAAGGCGCTGGTCGATGGCGGCGTGAAGGAAATCACCCTGCTGGGCCAGAACGTCAACGCCTGGTCGGGCGAGGATGGCAAGGGCCGGATGCAGGGCATGGACGGGCTGGTGCACGGATTGGCCGAACTGCCCGGCCTCCATCGCATCCGCTACACCACCAGCCACCCCAACGACATGAGCGACGGCCTGATCGCCGCGCATGGCGATTGCGTCAAGTTGATGCCCTTCCTTCACCTGCCGGTGCAGTCGGGCAATGACCGCATTCTCAAGGCCATGAATCGCAGCCATGATGTGGCGAGCTATCTGCACCTCCTCGACCGGGTCCGCGCCGTCCGGCCCGACATCGCCCTGTCGGGTGACTTCATCGTCGGCTTCCCCGGCGAAACGGATGCGGAGTTCGAAGATACGCTGCGCATCGTTGATGCCGTCGGCTACGCCCAATGCTATTCGTTCAAATATAGCCCCCGCCCCGGCACGCCTGCCGCCGACATGGACGGCCAGGTGCCCGCCGCCGTCATGGACGAACGCCTCGCCCGGCTGCAGGCCGCGATCAACCGGCATCAGGTCGCGTTCAACAGCGCCACCGTCGGTCGCCGCACCGACATCTTGCTGGAACGCAAGGGCCGCTATCCCGGTCAATTGATCGGCAAGACGCCCTGGCTCCAGTCCGTCCACGTCACCGCGCCCGACAGTGCGATCGGCGACATCATCGAAGTCGATATCATCAGCGCCGGTCCCAATAGTCTGGCCGGCGAGTATAGCAGGAGGAAAGCCGCTTGAACCAAAGCCTCGTCATTCCCGCATGGGCGGGACGCCATCTCCCCGATCTCCCACTGGGACGGATCTTCACGAGATGCATGACGAGCAAGGGAGGCTGACCATGGGCAAGAAACCCAATACCCGCTTTGGCGGCCCATCGACCGAACGCGCGCAACTCGAAGTCATCTTCGACAAACCGCATCTGCTCGGTACGTTGTTCGGCCAATATGACCGCAATCTCGTCGCGATCGAAAATCGGCTGGGCGTCTACATCGCCGCGCGCGGCAACAAGCTGCAGATCGAGGGCGAGGCGCAGGCCGCCGCCCGTGCGCGCGACGTCATGACCGGCCTCTACAACCGCATCGTCGCGGGGCAGCAGATCGACACTGGCGCGGTCGAGGCCGTCATCGCCATGTCGTCCGAACCGACGCTCGACGGCATCATCCGCCATGATGTCGCCGAACCGCCCACGGTGATGATCCGCACCCGCAAGAAGACGATCGTGCCGCGCTCGGCCACCCAGGTCACCTATATGGAGGCGCTGAACCGCAACGACATCATCTTCGCCCTGGGGCCGGCAGGCACCGGCAAGACCTATCTCGCCGTCGCCCAGGCGGTCAGCCAGCTCATCACCGGCACGGTGGACAAGCTGATCCTGTCGCGTCCCGCGGTCGAGGCGGGCGAACGGCTGGGCTTCCTGCCCGGCGATATGAAGGAGAAGGTCGATCCTTATCTCCGCCCGATCTACGACGCGCTCTACGACACGCTCCCCGCCGAGCAGGTCGAACGGCGCATCGCCAGCGGAGAGATTGAGATCGCGCCGCTCGCCTTCATGCGCGGGCGGACGCTCGCCAACGCCTTCATCGTGCTGGACGAGGCGCAGAACACCACCATCGCCCAGATGAAGATGTTCCTCACCCGCTTTGGCGAAGGCAGCCGCATGGTCGTGTGCGGCGATCCCAAGCAGGTCGATCTGCCGCAGCCCGGCGCATCGGGCCTTGCCGACGCGGTCGCGCGCCTCGAAGGTGTCGAGGGCATCGCCATGGTGCCGTTCGGCATCGGCGATGTCGTCCGCCACCCCGTCGTCGGGCGCATCGTCCAGGCCTATGAGGGGCCGGATGCCTAACGTCGCGGATGCCCCAATCCCCGTTCGGTTCGAGCAGCTTCGAGCTTGTCGAGAAGCGTCCGTCGAGAACTATTCTCGACAGGCTCGAACCGAATGGAATGATGAGATTCATACAATATGATTGAAGTCGCTCTCCTCCACGAAGATGGCTGGCCCGGTTCGGACTGGGAACAACTCGCCCAAAGCGCGGTCGCCGCCGCCATCGCCCACAGCCCCTATGCCGCCTTCGCGACCGACGAGGCGCTGTATGAAATCGCGGTCAAGCTGACCAGCGATGCCGAAGTGCATGAACTCAACCGCGCCTATCGCGACAAGGACAAGCCGACCAACGTCCTGTCCTTTCCGATGGTGCAGGCCGACCTGCTGCAAAGCACCGCCAATACCGATGATGGCGAAGTCCTGCTCGGCGACATCGTGCTGGCCGAGGGGGTCTGCGCCGCCGAAGCCACCGACAAGGGCATCTCCCTCGCTGATCATGCAACGCATTTGATTGTTCACGGGACTTTTCATTTGCTCGGATATGATCATATGGACGACAATGAGGCGCAGGCCATGGAAGCGTTGGAAATCGCCGCGCTGGCCAGTCTCGGACTTCCCGATCCCTATGGGGATCGCATGATGACAGGGGATTAGGACTAACTATGGCTGAGGGCAGCCCGAAGGACGGCAACGGTTCCAAGGAATCGGACAGTAGTAACGACGGCGGCTTATGGAGCGGCATCAAGTCGCTTCTGTTCGGCGACAGCGAATCCACCAGCCTGCGGCAGGAACTGGAAGAAGCGCTCGACGAATATGACGAGGATAGCGATGACGTCGGCGCATCGCCGCCGACCAAGGGCGATCTTTCGGCGATCGAGCGGCAGATGGTCCGCAATCTTCTCCACTTTTCCGAACATACAGTCGATGACGTCGCCGTGCCCCGCGCCGACATCATCGCGATCGAGGAGAAGGCGAGCTTCGCCGATCTCGCCGCGCTGTTCGCCGAAGCGGGCCATAGCCGTATCCCGGTTTATCGCGACACGCTCGATACGATCGTCGGCATGGTCCATATCCGCGACGCCTTCGCCATCCTGGCGGGCAAGGAACCCGTTCCCGACACGCTCGAACCGCTGATCCGCCAGCCGCTCTATGTCCCTGAAAGCATGGGTGCGCTCGACCTGCTCGCCGAAATGCGCGCCAAGCGCACGCATCTCGCCATCGTACTGGACGAATATTCGGGCACTGAGGGGCTGTTGACCTTCGAGGATTTGGTCGAGGAAATCGTCGGCGAGGTCGAGGATGAACATGACGATGCCCCCGAAGCGATGCTGGTCCCGCTGGAAGACGGCCTGTGGGAAGCCGACGCCCGCGCCGAACTGGAGGACGTCGCCGAGGAAATCGACGAGAAATTGGGCGATATCGACGAGGATGTCGATACGCTGGGCGGGCTTGCCTTCGTTATAGCGGGCCGGGTGCCTGAACCGGGTGAAATTCTCGATCATGAACAGAGCGGCTGGAAATTGGAAATTCTGGCCAGCGACGGACGGCGCGTCAGTCGGCTGCGGCTCCATCCCCCCGTTGCAACGGCCGACGACATCGACGGATAGACCGCTTCAGCAAAATTTTGTTACGCACGGGAAATATTAAGGGCTAAACTCTAGCATCGCGACCAAAGGACGTTATGCGGCTGCGATGCGAAACGAACGGTTCAGGACAAAAGGCGCGAGAGACGCTGACATGCTGCTGTCTGCGCCATGGGTCGGCCTGGAAAAAATCATGCTGGTGGCCATTGCCATTGCCACCCTTTTCTGCGCGCTGATCACACCGCCCTTTCAGGCGCCCGACGAAAACCAGCATTATATGAAGGCGCTGCTGCTGTCGGAGGGCCGCGTGATGACCGAACAGCGCGGCGATCTGATCGGCGCGACCTTGCCGCGCGCCGCCGTGGACTTTCACGCGGTCGATTTCCCGACTGATGTCCCACCCACGTTGCGCCGTTTCGATCGCGCCATGCTGGAACGGAGCGGCGACGCCGATGCGCAGCGGCCCGGCACTGCCTTCGCCGACTTTCCCAATGTGGCGAGCTACGCGCCCACCCTCTATGCCCCCGGCGCGGTCGGCCTGTATCTCGCCGACGCGCTCGACCTCTCGCGACGCGATGCCTTCTATGTCGGCCGCCTCATCAACGCGGCGACCGGACTGCTGCTATTAATCGCCGCGCTGCAACTTCTCCCCTTCGGTCGCAACGCCTTGCTGGCGACCGCGCTGCTCCCGACCTTCGCCTATCAGACCGGATCACTCTCGCCCGATGCGGTCATCAATGGCCTCGGCTTTCTTGGCCTCGCCCTGGCGCTGCGGATCGGCTTCATGGGCACAAGCCCCGCCCGCGCCGCCGGATTGTTCGTCACTGCCCCACTTCTGGCCCTCGCCAAAGGCGTCTATCTCCCGCTCATGGCGGCAGGCCTGCGCTGGCCGCACGACCGGCGCGACTATCGGCCCTGGCTGCTGATCGGCGCGATGCTGGTCGGCGCCATCGGCTTCATCCTCTGGATGACATTGTCCGGCGGCAGCCAGGCGCTCTACCATATCCAGTCGCGCCGCACCGGCGAAACGATGATGACTGCGCCGCTCGCCGATCAACTGGCCGTCATCTTGCGCGATCCGCTGGCCTATGTCCGCATCCTCGTCGCCAGCGTGACCGAACGCGCGCCCGTCTATGCGCTGCAAATCGTCGGCCGCTTCGGCTGGAACGCCATCCTGCTGCCGCTGATCGCCTATCCGCTGGCGCTGTTGATGCTCGGCGCGGGCATCGCGACCGGCACAGGCGCGCGTTTCGGCATCGGTCAGCGGCTCTGGTGGCTAGCAGTGGCGGGCGGCATTGCGCTGCTGATCGAAACCGCCATGTATCTGACCGGCACGCCGCTGGCTGCTGACTATATTCAGGGGACGCAGGGCCGCTATTTCCTGCCGATACTGCCGTTGATCCTGATCGCGCTTTCGCCCGACCGGCCGATGCGCAGCGCGCCGCGCCTGTTCGCAGGCACAGCCCTGCTGCTGCTCGTCATCGCCGCCGCGACCTTAGTTGACAGTTTCTGGGTCCATGGCTTCGTCACCACCGATGGTATGCCTGCGCATGGCAGCCTCACACGGGCGCTGCTATTGCCCTCGCCGCGCTGGTAGCCACACGCGGCACAGCAGCAGCCAGCCCAGCCCCAATATCCATCCTGCCATCACGTCGCTCGGCCAATGTACGCCCAGCCACACGCGGCTGACCCCGATCAGCGCGGTCATTATCGCCGCTATCCAGTAAAAGACCGGCCGCCCGGCCAGCATCGCCAGCGCGCCGAACAACATCATATTGCCCGCCGCATGGCCGCTGGGGAAACTATAGCTATGTACGATGTCGAGATGCGGCAGCAGGTCGGGGCGCGGCGCGGAAAATATTTGTTTGAGGATCAGGTTGAGTGCCGTGCCCCCCGCCATCAACAGCGCCAGCCACCGCGCATCGGCACGTCGCCCGCGCCACAGAAGCAACGGAAACACCACCGCCAATATCGCGATCCTGCCGATCGTGTCGCCAATCGCCGTCGCCAGCCGCATCAGCGCAATGGACGGCCCACCCCACGCGCTATCGCGCACGTCGCCAGCCGTGCCCATCAGACCCTTATTCAGCCCGTCGAGCCACCCGGCCTGCTGTATCGCCGCGATACCCAGCACGCACAAAAGCGCGAGGACCAGAGCCCCCGCGCCCGTTTTTATTGTCCAGCGATCAGATATGGATCGCACGCCCATAAGCGGCCAGCACGCTTTCGTGCATCGATTCCGAAATGGTCGGATGCGGGAAGACCGTGTGCATCAATTCCGCCTCGGTCGTCTCCAGCGTCTTGCCGATCGTATAGCCCTGGATCATCTCGGTCACTTCCGCGCCGATCATATGCGCGCCCAGCAATTCGCCGGTCTTGGCGTCGAACACGGTCTTGGTGAAGCCCTCGGCCTCGCCCAGTGCGATCGCCTTGCCATTGCCGATGAAGGGGAACATGCCGACCTTCACCTCATAGCCCGCTTCCTTCGCCTTCGCTTCGGTCAGGCCGACGCTGGCAATCTGCGGGTGGCAATAGGTGCAGCCTGGAATGTTGCGCACATCCATCGCATGAGGATGGACATCCTTGTTGCCCAGCGTCTGCGCGATCATCTCGGCGACGATGACGCCCTCATGGCTCGCCTTGTGCGCCAGCCATGGCGGCGCGGTTACGTCGCCGATCGCCCAGATGCCATCGACATTGGTGCGGCCATAGGCGTCGGTCTTGACGTGGAAGCGCTGGTCCGGCTCGACGCCGACCTCTTCCAGACCCAGATTTTCGACGTTGGGGACGATGCCGATCGCCACGATCACATGGCTATATTCGGCCTCGATCGCCTTGCCGGTCTTGTCCTTGATCTTCGCGGTCACGCCCTTGTCGCTGGTCGCGATCGTCTCGATCTTGGCCCCGGTCAGCACGGTCATGCCCTGCTTCTTGACCGCCTTTTCGAGGAAAGCGGACACATCGGCATCTTCCACGGGGACGATGCGGTCCATCATCTCGACCACGGTCACATCAGCGCCCATGTCGTTGTAGAAGCTCGCAAATTCGATACCGATCGCGCCAGACCCGATGACCAGCAGCTTGGTCGGCATTTCCGGCGGCGTCATGGCGTGGCGGTAGGTCCACACCCGCTTGCCGTCGGCCTTGAGCTGCGGCAGGTCGCGGGCGCGCGCGCCGGTCGCGATGATGATATGCTTGGCCGTCAGTTCCTCGGTCTTGCCATCCTTGGTGACGGACAGCTTGCCCTTCGCCACCAGCTTGCCATCGCCCATATGGACGGTGATCTTGTTCTTCTTCATCAGGTGGGTGACGCCCTGATTGAGCTGCTTGGCAACGCCGCGCGACCGCTTCACCACCGCTTCGATGTCCGCCGTGATATTGTCCGCGGCCAGGCCATAATCCTTGGCATGCTGCATATAATGGAAAATCTCGGCCGACCGCAGCAGCGCCTTGGTCGGGATGCAGCCCCAGTTGAGGCAGATGCCGCCCAGATTTTCGCGCTCGACGATGGCCGTTTTGAGGCCGAGCTGCGCAGCGCGGATCGCGGCGACATAGCCGCCGGGGCCGGAGCCGAGGACGATGAGATCGTAGGTATCAGCCATGGGTCACACTCGCTTCTTGAAATTAGGCTTCCGCGATCGGCGGAACGGAACGGGGCTGGCGATCCTCTCCGATCGCCACGAAGGTAAAGGTCGCCTGGGTCACGCGATAGGATCGGTCGTCATGTCGCGCACGACGCCACGCTTCTACCGCGATTTTCATCGACGTGCGCCCAACGGATTTGAGGGTAGCGAATACCGAAACCTCGTCGCCGACCACGACCGGGCGCAGAAATGTCATGCCCTCCACCGCGATCGTCACGGCACGGCCATGGCTGTAGCGCGCAGCTACCGATCCTGCCGCTGAATCCATCAGACTCATCAACCAGCCGCCGAAAATATCTCCGTAAGGATTGGTATCGGCGGGCATGGCGATGACCCGCACCGCCGGATGATGCTCCGGCGGCTGCTCATCGACGAACGGCATCAGGCCAACATGCCGATCGGGTTTTCGATCAGTTCCTTGAACGCCTTCATCAACCGCGCCCCATCGGCGCCGTCGATGGCGCGATGGTCGAAGCTGCCGGTGGCCGACATGACCGTTGCGATCTGCAGGCTGTCATCGACCACAAACGGCCGCTTCTCGCCCGCGCCGATCGCCATGATCATGCCCTGGGGCGGATTGATGACCGCTTCGAACTGCTTGATGCCGAACATGCCCATGTTGGAGAGCGAGGCGGTGCCGCCCTGATATTCTTCCGGCTTGAGCTTGCCGTCCTTGGCCCGGCTGGCGAGATCCTTCATCGCGTCGGAGATGGCGGCGACGCCCTTGCTGCCTGCGTCGGTGATGATCGGCGTGATCAAGCCACCGGGAATCGACACCGCCACCGAAATATCGGCACGCTTGAACTGCAGCATCTGGTCGCCCGCAAACTGGACATTGCATTCGGGCACCTCGGCCAGCGCGACACCCAGCGCCTTGATCAGCAGGTCATTGACCGACAGCTTGACCTTGCGGCTGGCCAACCCGGCATTGAGTTCGCCGCGCAGCTTGAGCAGTTTGTCGAGCTGGATATCGACCGTCAGGTAGATGTGCGGCACCTGCTGCTTGGATTCGGTCAGGCGGCGCGCGATCGTCTTGCGCATGCCGCTCAGCTTCACGACCTCGTGCGGAATGCCGAAATCCTGCGCGCCGGTCGGCGCAGCCGGTGCCGGGGCCGCCGGAGCCTTTTCGGCAGGGGCGGCAGCAGGCGCAGCGGCCGGCTTGGCCGTGCCTGCCTTGGCCCCGTCCAGATCGCCCTTCACGATGCGGCCATTGGGACCGGAACCGGTCACGGCCGCCAGATCAATGCCCTTGTCCTGCGCCAGACGGCGCGCGAGCGGGCTGGCCTTGACCCGACCCTCGGCAGGAGCAGCAGCGGCGGGCGCAGCAGCAGCCTTTGGCGCGGAGGCAGGCGCTTCGGCTTCCGCCTTGGCAGGTGCCGCCTCGGCCTTGGGCGCAGCTTCGCCACCACCAGCAGCGACGGTCGCGACGTCCTCGCCTTCTTCCGCGATGATCGCGATCACGGTGCCGACCTTCACGCCCTCGGAGCCTTCGGACACCAGGATCTTGGCGATCACGCCTTCATCGACCGCTTCGAACTCCATCGTCGCCTTGTCGGTCTCGATTTCCGCCAGCAGATCGCCGGACGATACCGTATCCCCTTCCTTGACCAGCCATTTGGCCAGCGTCCCTTCCTCCATGGTGGGGGACAAAGCGGGCATCTGGATCGTCTTGCTCATGCGTTCTGGGCCTCTTCTTCAATTATGCGGCACGCGCCATTTGCTGTTCGTTTTCACGCATTCGCCGGAACGGTCAAGGGACGCCTTGCGCCAAAGCCGATTATGGCCCACATTTCACCCCTATGGTTCGTTCGGTCCGATTGACCGAACGGCATGGCCATCAAATCTTTGCAGGGGCAATATTCAGTGCGCGCATATCTGGTTGTCGTGGACGAATCGCCGGAGGCTGAAACCGCGCTGCGCTTCGCCGCGCGGCGCGCAGCCAAGACCGGCGGCACCGTCCGCATTCTCGCCCTGATTCCGCCGGCCGAATTCGTCCAGTGGGGCGGCGTACAAGCGACGATGGAGGATGAAGCGCTGCAACGCGCCGAGGCGCTGGTGACCAGTGCAGCCGGAACATTGATGGATGAATCCGGCATCCGTCCCAGCATCACCGTGCGCCAGGGCGAAGCCGTCGCCGTGGTGCGCGAAACACTCGACGAAATGGACGATGTCGCCGCACTGGTATTGGGCGCCGCCGCCAGCGGCCCGCCCGGCCCTCTGGTATCGCATTTCGCCGGAGCAGATGCGGGCCGAATGCCCTGCCCCATCATGGTCATCCCCGGCGCACTCGACGCGGAATCGATCGACCGCCTGAGCTGACGCTCGATCCATCCACCGTCATTCCCGCGAAAGCGGGAACCCATCTCCCAACTTCACATTACCGCTTATGCTTGCCCCGCTTTGCGCCCATATGCCGGATGTTGATCGGCCGCCCGCGATGGCTGCCCGGCCGTGTCCGGTCGCGCTTCATCGGCCCGCCGCGCGGCGCGGGATGATCGGGCAGCTCGAAGCGTAGCGATCCGTTGATCGGGTCGGCTTCGGCCAGCCGCAGTTCAAGCCGCTGGCCGACCGTATAGCGATCGCCGCTCTCGACGCCTTCCAGCGCCTTGCCTGCCTCGTCATAGAAAAAGCGTTCGGCCCCCATGGTCGATACCGGCACGAGGCCATCCCCGCCCAGGCCATCGACCGTGGCGAAGAAGCCGAAATTCTGGACCCCGGTGATCCGCGCCTTGACCAGCTCGCCGACATGGGCGGCCAGGAACGCGGCAACATAGCGATCCACCGTATCGCGCTCGGCCTCCATCGCGCGCCGTTCATGGCCGGAGATCATCTCGCCGACCTTGCCCATATTCTCATAATCCTCCTGGCTGAGCGAGGATCGATCGGGGATGATCCCACCCTTGGGCGCAGGCAGTTCCAAGCCATAAGCCCCCACCAGCGCACGATGGACCAAAAGGTCGGCATAGCGGCGGATCGGCGAGGTGAAATGGCCGTAAGAGCCAAGCGCCAAGCCGAAATGCCCCATATTCTGCGGGCTATAATAGGCCTGGGTCTGGCTGCGGAGGATCTGCTCCATGATCTGTGGCTTGGCTTCCACCTCCCCCACCCGCTTGATCAGATGGTTGAAGGTCGCGGGCCGGATTACCTGCCCCAGCGCGAACTCAATGTCGAAGGTCGCCAGATATTCCTTGAGCGCCACCAGCTTGTCACGGCTTGGCGGTTCATGGACGCGGTACATGACCGGCGCCTTCTTCGCTTCCAGCGCTTTGGCCGCCGCAACATTGGCCGCGATCATATAATCCTCGATCAGCATATGCGCGTCGAGCCGTTCGCGCACGGCGACGCTGACGATCTTGCCCCATTCGTCCAGCACCACCCGCCGTTCGGGCAAGTCGAGCGCCAATGGCTCGCGCGCCAGCCGCGCCTTGTGCAACAAGGCCCAGCAGGCCCAGAGCGGCTTGAGCGCCGTTTCGAGCAGTTCATGCTCGCCCGTGCCGTCGATCGCCGCCTGTGCATCCTCATAGGCCATGACCGACGCAACACGGATCACCGCGCGGCTGAAGCGCCAGGCCGTCACCTTCCCCTGTGCATTGATGGTCAGGTGACAGGCCATCGCCGCACGGTCCTGTCCGGCCCGAAGCGAACACATGTCCGACGATAGCTGATGCGGCAGCATCGGCACGACAAGATCCGGAAAATAAACGCTATTTCCCCGCTTGCGCGCTTCGCGATCGAGCGCGCTGCCGGGGCGTACATAGTAGCTGACGTCAGCAATCGCGACGATCGCCCGAAACCCGCCACTATTGTCCGGGTCGCTGTCCGCCTCGGCCCACACGGCATCATCATGGTCGCGCGCATCCACCGGATCGATCGCGACGATCGGCAAGTGGCGCAGGTCTTCGCGCTTCTCCTCATGCAGCGGCAGGGCAGCGGCGACCAGCGCCTCTTCCTCGGTCGCTTCGGGAAAGACATGGGGGATGCCATGTTTGTGGATCGCGATCAGGCTGAAGCTGCGCGGCGCGAAGGGGTCGCCCAATATGTCGGTCACCCGCGCCGAAATGCGCGGCGGGCGACCGGACGGTTCCGCCAGGACGAGGTCGCCCTTCTTGGCGGTGCCCGCGTCGCTGATCGGCGTATCCTTGCGGATGCGCTTGTCCACCGGGCGAAGCCATAATTTACCGTCTGCCATCTCCTCGACCACGCCCAGCAGCATCTCGGTCGCCTTGGCGAGCTTCTTCATCGGATGCGCAACCCAGCCACGCCCCGCCTCCTCGGTCCGCGCCAATATGCGATCGCCGATGGTCAGCGCCCCGCGCTTGCCGCGCTCCACGACCCGCAGGCGCGGCGCGGGTTGGCCTTCGGCCTCCCACCGTTCGGGCGTCGCGATCAGCGTCGTGTCATCGACATCGATGATCCGCAGCACCGTCACCTTGGGCACCCCGCCCAACTTGTGAAAGGCGCGCGCCGGACCAAGGTCGATCAGCCCTTCGTCGGCCATATCCTTGAGCAGCGCCTTGAGCGCGATCTTCTCCTGCCCTTTGAGGCCGAAGGCCTTGGCGATCTCCCGCTTGCCCGCAGGCTGGTCCGATGTGGTGATGAAGTCCATCACCTGATCGCGCGTGGGGAAGCCTGCGGGGCGGACCTTGTCCGGTGTCTTGTGTTTTTGGGTTGATGCCATGTGCTTAGCTATAGGGACGCCGCCCCTGCGACGCCAGTGCCCCCATTCCGAACCGGCACTCATCCGTACTGTTGTCATCGTTCCTTATTTGTTCTATTCGTGGGCATGGCCATCGAAAAGGGTAGAGGCGCGACCGTCAACGGCGAAAGCGATCGCTTCAATCTGCCGCAGCGCGCGGTGGACGGCGACTGGCTCGACTTGGCATTGCTGGAAGGCGCGCTCCCGCGACTCCGCACCGAAGTCACGGTCGAACGACCACGCACCATCATCGTCCGCAACGCCTCCCCCGACATCGGCTTCGACCGATCCATCAATGCCTATCGCGGCTGCGAACATGGCTGCATCTATTGTTACGCGCGGCCCAGCCACGCCTATCATGACCTGTCGCCAGGGCTGGATTTCGAGACCAAGCTCTTTGCCAAGCCCGATGCGGCAGCTCTGTTGCGCGCCGAACTGGCCAGGAAAAATTACAGCGTAGCGCCAATCGCAATGGGGACCAATACCGATCCCTATCAGCCGATCGAAAAGGACTGGCGGATCACGCGACAGGTGCTGGAGGTGCTGGTCGAAACGCGGCACCCGACGTTCATCACGACCAAGTCCGACCGCATCCTGCGCGACATCGACCTGCTCGCGGACCTGGCCCACGACAATCTGGTGGCGGTCATGCTCTCCGTCACCACGCTCGATCCCAAGGTCGCCCGCACACTGGAGCCGCGCGCCCCCCACCCGGAACGTCGGCTGGAGGCGATCGCGCAACTGGCGCAAGCGGGCATTCCCGTGACAGCCAATATGTCGCCGATCATTCCGGCCATCAACGATCATGAAATCGAAAACGTCGTCGCCCGCGTCGCGGCAGCAGGCGCGCGAGATATCAACTATATCCTCGTCCGCCTACCGCATGAGGTGGCGCCGCTGTTTCGCGCCTGGCTCGACGCGCATCATCCCGACCGCGCGGCCAAAGTAATGGCCATCATCCGCGACCTGCGCGGCGGGCGCGATAATGACCCCAATTTCGGCAGCCGGATGCGTGGGCAAGGCGTGTGGGCCGACCTGATCCGCAGCCGCTTCGTCAAGGCGCGGCGGAAGGCGGGCTTTGACGACGAGCGGCTGACATTGCGCACCGACCTGTTCCGCCCGCCCGAAGGCGCGCAGATGCGGCTCTTCTGATTAACCCACCAATCGCATGCCCGACCGGCGGGTGCGTGTCTTATAGCCGTCCGCCTTCACGTCCATCCGCTCGAAGCGATGGATGGTCAGACCCCGGATCGCCCCGATCGCATCGACCTGATCCGCGCCGAGGCTGAACCTGTCGCCCAGGAAGACGCGGGCCGCTTGGCCATCGCTGACCGGCGCGCGCAGGAAGATTTCGCTGCGCCCGCCTTCGGCCTGTCCCAATATCTCGGCCAGCTTGGCAACCGCCTCCGCCGTTTCGACATCTACGGTCAATTCCATGCGCGAAGCACTGGCGATCTGGCGGAAGGGCTCGACGCCGCGCACCGTGACTCGCGGCGTCTCCTCGCCCGGCAGCCGGTCCAGTTCGACGACCAGCAAAGCGCAATCGCCATCTCGCGCCAGTTCCTCGATCGCCTTGCAGGCATCCTCCTCGAAACAACTGGCCTGAAACTGGCCGCTGCTGTCAGAAAAAGTCGCGTTGGCATAACGCGCCCCGCGCTTGGTTTCGCGCCAGCGCACATCTTCCACCATGGCCGCCATGATGGTCATAACACGCCCTTCCTCATTGGGCATGCCCACCGGCTGCTGACAGACCGCGCCATAGCTGCGCGCGCCGCGCGCATCGGCCAGGTGGCGGTAGCGATCGACTGGATGGGCGGAGAAATAGAAGCCGAACGCCTCTTTTTCCTGCGCCATGCGATCGGACACGGTCCAGGCCTGGTGCGGGGGAATGCGGACATCGGCATGGGGCGTTTCAACGTCGCCGAACAGACCGCCCTGCCCGCTCTCACGCGCTTGCGCCGCGCTGACGCCAACGGCCAGGATGGTTTCTGCCGCCGCATGGACTCCCGCACGGTCGGGATGGACATCGTCGAACGCCCCCGCCGCCGCCAGGCTTTCCAGCTGCCGCCGGTTGAGCAGGCGCGGTTCGATCCGGTCGGCAAAATCATCCAGCGATTTGAATGGCCCGGCCGCATCGCGCTCTGCCACCAACTGGTCCATCGCCTTCTCGCCCACCCCTTTGAGGCCACCCAGCGCATAGCGCACGGCAAAACCAAGGCGGGGATCTTCGCCTTCATACGGCACCGGCTCGACCGAGAAATCGGCCTGGCTGCGGTTGATATCCGGCGCAAGACAGGTGAGCCCCATGCGGCGCATGTCATCGACGAAGATCGTCAACTTGTCGGTCAAATGAATATCGAAGGCCATCGACCCGGCGTAGAATTCCGCCGGATAATGCGCCTTGAGCCAGGCCGTCTGATAGGCGAGCAGCGCATAGGCCGCCGCGTGGCTTTTGTTGAAGCCATAGCCCGCGAACTTGTCAATCAAATCGAACAGTTCGTTCGCCTTGGCTTTGGGAATGTCGCTCTTGGCGGCGCAGCCCTCGACGAAGCGCGAGCGCTGCGCGTCCATCTCCGCCTTGACCTTCTTGCCCATGGCGCGGCGCAACAGGTCGGCGTCGCCCAGGCTGTAGCCCGCCAATATCTGCGCCGCCTGCATCACCTGTTCCTGATAGACGAAGATGCCATAGGTTTCTTCGAGGATCGGTTTCAGCAATATGTGGGGATATTCGATCGCCTCCTGCCCATTCTTGCGGCGGCCGAACATCGGAATATTGTCCATCGGGCCAGGCCGGTAGAGCGACACGAGCGCGATGATGTCGCCAAAATTGGTCGGTCGGACGGCGGCCAGCGTCTTGCGCATGCCTTCGGATTCCAACTGGAACACGCCGACCGTGTCGCCGCGCTGGAGCAGGTCATAGACCGCGCTATCGTCCCAGGCGAGCGTATCGAGATCGACCGTCACCCCGCGCGCCGCCAGCAGTTGGACTGCCTTTTGCAGCACCGACAGCGTCTTCAGCCCCAGAAAGTCGAACTTTACGAGGCCAGCGCCCTCGACATATTTCATGTCGAACTGGGTAACGGGCATGTCGGAACGAGGATCGCGATAGAGCGGCACGAGCTGCTGCAAGGGCCGGTCGCCGATCACCACGCCCGCTGCGTGAGTACTACTGTGGCGCGGGAAGCCCTCCAGCTTCATCGCATAGTCGATCAGCCGTTTGACCTGCGCGTCATTGTCATATTCCGCGCGGAACTCGGCAACGCCGTTCAAGGAGCGTTCCAAGGTCCATGGGTCAGTGGGGTGATTGGGCACCAGCTTGGCGAGGCGATCGACCTGGCCATAGCTCATCTGGAGGACGCGGCCGGTGTCCTTCAGGACAGCGCGGGCCTTCAATTTTCCGAACGTGATGATCTGCGCGACATGATCGACGCCATATTTCTGCTGGACGTAACGGATCACCTCGCCGCGCCGCGTTTCGCAAAAGTCGATGTCGAAGTCGGGCATCGACACACGTTCCGGGTTGAGGAAGCGTTCGAACAGCAGGCCCAGTTGCAGCGGATCAAGGTCGGTGATCAGCAGCGCCCAGGCAACGACCGACCCGGCACCCGAACCACGGCCCGGACCCACCGGAATATCATGATCCTTGGCCCATTTGATGAAGTCGGCGACGATCAGGAAATAGCCGGGAAAGCCCATCTGGATGATGATGTCTGTCTCGAACTTGAGCCGGTCCAGATAGGGCTGACGGGCTGCAGCGTCGATAATGCCCAGCTTGGCGAGCCGGGCGTCGAGGCCTGCGCTCGCCAGGTCGCGCAGCATCCGCGCCTCGCCCTCGATATCGCCAGCGAGGCTCGGAAGGATCGGCTTGCGCTTGGGCGCGGCGACGGCGCAGCGTTGGGCGACGACCAGTGTGTTGGCGAGTGCTTCGGGCAGATCCTCGAACAGCCGCTTCATCTCGCCTGTCGGCTTCATCCAGGCGTCGGGCGAACTGGTGCGTCGGTCGGGCATGTCGACATAGGCGCTGTCGGCGATACACAGCATCACGTCATGCGCCGCGTGGAAATGCGGCTCGGTGAAACAGGTCGGGTTGGTCGCCACCAACGGCAGGTCGCGGGCATAGGCCAGATCGAGAAGATGCGGTTCGGCCTTGCCTTCGACCGGATCGAGGCGGCGACACAGTTCGATATAGAGCCGGTCGGGAAATAGCGCCTGCAGCCGGTCGGCATAGGCGAAGGCCGCGTCGGGCTGATCCTCGGCAAAGAGGCGCGCCAACGCCCCCTCCCCACCTGCGGTCAGCGCGATCAAGCCCTCGGTGCGGCCCTCCAGCACGTCGAGGCCGACATGGGGCACTTCTTCCAAGGGCCGGTCGAGATGCGCCATGGAAACGAGCGCGCAGAGATTGTCATAGCCCGTCGCATCCTGCGCATAGAGGGCAAGCCAGTCATGGACCGCCGACGCATTGGCCGGGCGGCCAGGCCGCAGGATGCCGAGCATCGCGCCAATGATCGGCTGTACCCCGTCGCTCTTGCAGGCGTCGGAAAAGGCCATCGAGCCATAGAGCCCGTTGCGGTCGGTGATCGCGGCGGCAGGAAAGCCCAGCGCCTTGGCCTGTTTGGCGATGACCTTGGGGTCGATCGCGCCTTCCAGCATGGTGTAGGAGGAGAAGATACGAAGGGGAACGAAAGCGGCATGAGGCATGGCCCCAATATGCACCTGCCGCGATTCGACGCCAGCCCCATGCCGATCATTCTTCGAAATCGCATATTGATCTTGCGTTCGCGGCGTCCTGCTGGTCAAATTCCGCGACGAACAGGGAGAAGGCCATCATGACGGACATGAACCCGGTTTCCACGCCCCCCGGACTGATCGACAGGGCGAAATCCATATTGATCAAACCCAAAAGCGAATGGGAGGTCATCGACGCCGAACCTGCCAGCGTCGGCAGCATCTTCATTGGCTATGCGATGATCCTGGCCGCGATACCGCCGCTGGCCGGGCTGATTGGTAGCCAGATGTTCGGCTATGGCGCGTTTGGCATAAGCTTTCGGCCATCGCTGGTCGGCGCGGCTGGCAGCGCGATTGCCCAATATGTGTTTTCGCTGATCGGCCTGTTCGCACTGGCCTGGCTTATCAACATGCTGGCACCACGGTTCGGCGGCCAGAAGGATATGGTCAAGGCAGTCAAGGTCGCGGCCTATTCGGCGACGGCAAGTTGGCTGGCCGGGATATTTCTGCTGCTGCCGATGCTCGGCATATTGAGTATATTGGGGCTCTACAGCCTCTATCTCCTGTATCTCGGCCTGCCGCGATTGATGCGGGCACCAGCCGACAAGGCCATGCCTTATACGGTCGTGACGATCGTCGCCGCCATATTGCTGTCCCTCCTTGCCGGTGCTGTCGCTGCGCCCTTTTCGCGATTGGCAGCGCCATCGTTGGGCGACTCCACAGTCAATGGGCAAATGACCATTCCGGGTGTCGGCACGGTCGATCTGGGCAAGCTCGATGCCGCCGGCAAGAAGATGGAGGAAGCCGCGCGCAAGATGGAGGACGCGGCCAAGACTGGCGCGCCCGCCGTCGCCCTTTCCCCGTCCGCGCTACAGGCGTTGCTGCCTGACCGAATCGGCCGGTTCGAGCGGACCGAAATCGAAAGCGCGGGAATGGCTGGCGGCGCGCAGGCCAGCGCACGTTATCGGGCAGGCGACGACGAAATGAAGGTGGAAATCATCGACATGGCGGCGATGGGCGCGATGACCGGGATCGGCGCAGCGTTCAACGTCCAGTCCAACCGCGAAACAGCGACCGGCTATGAGCGTACGCAGACGGTCGATGGACAGTTGGTCAACGAAAGCTGGGATAAGGAAAGCCGCGACGGCAAATATGCGACGAGCATTGCCAATCGCTTCATGCTGTCCGCCAGCGGCACCGTGGCCAATATCGACGAACTCAAGTCTGCGGTCCAGACGATCGGCCCGGAGAAGCTGGCCGCATTGGCGCAGTGATAGACAAGGCGCGACACCCCTGTTGGTGTCGCGCCTTGCCTTAATGTTGTTCCAGCCGTCCTTCGTGCAGGCGAACCACCCGGTCCATCTTCAGCGCCAGCCGCTCATTATGGGTAGCGACCAGCGCGGCAGACCCTTCGCCTCGGACCAGCCCTAAAAATTCGGCAAGCACGATGTCGGCGGTACGCTCGTCCAGATTGCCGGTCGGCTCGTCCGCCAGCACCAGCGCGGGGCGGTTGGCAAGGGCGCGGGCGACGGCGACGCGCTGCTGCTCGCCCCCTGACAATTGGCTGGGACGATGATCCAGGCGATGGCCAAGACCAAGCGCGGTCAGCAGCGATTCGGCGCGCGCCTTGGCTGCGCCCATTTCCACGTCGCGGATCACCTGCGGCAGGATCACATTTTCGGTTGCGTTGAAATCGGGCAGCAGATGGTGGAACTGATAGACGAAGCCCAGTGCGTCGCGACGCAGGCGGGTGCGGCCGTCATTGTCGAGTTTGGCTGCTTCCTCGCCGCCGATACGGATCGAACCGTCGAACCCGCCCTCCAGCAAACCCACGGCCTGGAGCAGCGTCGATTTGCCCGACCCCGATGGCCCCAGCAAAGCGACGATCTCGCCCGGCCCCACATTGAGGTCAACGCCGCGCAGCACTTCGATGGTGACGCCGCCCTGGGTGAAACTGCGGGTGAGGCCCGTGACCTTCAATATGTCATTCATAGCGCAGCACCTGGACCGGATCGGTATTGGCGGCCTTGAAGGCCGGATAAAGGGTGGCAAGGAAGCTGAACACCAGCGCCATGATGCAGATGCTGGCGATCTCCACCGGATCAGGCTGCGATGGCAGTTCGGTCAGGAAACGGATCGAAGGATCCCAGAGATTTTGCCCCGTCACGAACTGGATCGCGTTGACGATCCCCTGGCGGAAGAAGAGGAAGGTGAAGCCGAGCACCATGCCCGCCACCATGCCCAGCGTGCCGATGGTGACGCCGACCGTCATGAAAATCTTGACCAGGCCGATCCGGCTGGCCCCCATCGTCCGCAAAATGGCGATGTCGCGCGTCTTGGCGCGGACCAGCATGATGAGCGAGGAAAGGATGTTGAACACGGCGACCAGCACGATGATCGAGAGGACGACGAACATCGCGATACGCTCGACCGCCAGCGCCTCGAACAGCGAAGCGTTCATCTGTCTCCAGTCGGTGACAACGGCACGTCCCGCGACTTTTGCCGCCAATGGCTGCAATATCTGGCCCACCCGATCGGCATCGACCGTCTCGACCTCGATCATGCCGACCACGTCGCCGAGCAGCAGCAACGTCTGCGCATCCTCGATCGGCATGACCACCATGGCCTTGTCATAATCATAGACGCCGACCTCGAAGATGGCGGCGACCTGATAGGCAACCTGGCGCGGCACCGTGCCGAAGGGGGTGGAGCGGCCCGCCGGGTTGATGATCGTCAGGCTATCACCCAACTGGATACCCAGATTTTCCGCCAGCCGCGAACCAATGCCGATCCGGCTGCTATTGGCAGTCAGATTGTTGAGCGTCCCTGCCAGCACTTTGCCCTTGAGCGTCTTGTTGGTGCGGATGTCGGGCACCGTCATGCCGCGCACCAGCACGGCCTCCACCCGGCCGTTGAAGGTGGCGAGCAGGGGCTGTTCGATCATCGGCGTGGCATTGGTAACGCCGGGCGTCGCCTTGGCCTGCGCCAGCACCGATTTCCAATCCGGCAGACGCCCGCCATAGCCCTGAACCACGGCATGGCCGTTAAGTCCGACGATCTTGTCGAACAGTTCGGCGCGAAAGCCGTTCATGACGCTCATCACGATGATGAGCGCGGCGACGCCAAGCATCACGGCGGCCAAGCTGATGCCGGCAACAAGAAAGATGAACCCCTCCCCCTTGCCGGGCAAAAGGTAGCGCTTGGCGATCATGCGTTCGTAGCGGGAAAGAATCATGTGGCGCGGACGGCCCCTGTGGAAGGATAGGCTGATCGTCTAGGCATGGCGGGGCCGAACGGCAAGCATTGCCAGATTGTTGCATCACGGCCACAGGGCGCACCGCAAAATCACAGACGGCCTATTTTGCCCGTGACTCCGGCCCGCCGCAGTCATAGCAAGACCCTAGAAGCACAGGTAAAAGGCCGTGGTTCAGGGATACTGCATCCCGCTTCGAGCTTAGGGGGCTGAGAAGCGGTTGAGGCAGACCAAGGGGGAGACGAGCAATCGTCTATGAAGCGCCCGGATCGTGAAAACACGATCCGGGCGCTTTTTATTTGTCCTTCGCGCCCAACGATCGCCATTGGACAAAAGGTCCAAGGGCTGCATTTTTCTGTGCCCCTCACCCCCGTTTCGCCCTCTTGAAACCTCCGGGCACAAAACCATATCCGCGCTGTCCAGCCGCCATATGGGGTTGGACATAGTATCGCCGGATGCCTGTTCGGGTCCGGCCTGTTCATTTTGCTCTTTGGGAGATTATGACAATGCGTGCATTTGACCTTACCCCCTATCGTCGTTCCACCGTGGGTTTCGATCGTCTGTTCGACCTGATCGAAAACAACGCCCGGTTGAGCCAGGGTGACAATTATCCCCCGTTCAACATCGAGCGCCTGTCGGAGGATCGCTATCGCGTGACGCTGGCCGTCGCCGGTTTTCGTCCCGACGAGATCGACATCACCGCGCAGCAGAACCTGCTTCAGGTGATCGGTCGCAAGGATGAAGGGTCGGCATCGGATCGGTCCAAATATCTGCATGTCGGCATCGCCAACCGCAGCTTCGAGCGGCGGTTCGAACTCGCCGATTTCGTGCGGGTGGAAAAGGCGGATCTGGCCGATGGCCTGCTGGTGATCGACCTGTTGCGCGAAGTGCCCGAAGCGATGAAGCCCAAGAAGATCGCCATCAATGGCGGTCAGCTTGTGGAGATCACCGCCAAGGACCGCGACGCCGCCTGAGCGGTGGAATGACGTAAGCCTGTGGGGCGCGGCCTTTGCGAAGGCCGCGCCCTTTTCTATATCTCGACCTGGCTGCCCAATTCGACCACGCGGTTGGTGGGCAGGCGGAAGAATTCCATCGCGCTTTCCGCGTTGCGCAGCATCCAGGCGAAGATTTTTTCGCGCCATAGCGGCATGCCGGGCTTGGACGACGGCAGCAGGGTCTGACGCGCCAGGAAGAAGCTGGTGTCCATCATCTTGAACGCCTGACCGCAGCCCGACACATTTTTGAGCGCGGCGGGAACGTCAGGCTCCTGCATGAAGCCATATTGCAGCACCATGCGGAAAAAGCCCCGGCCCAGATCCTCCAGCTTGCAGCGGCCATCATCCTCGACCACCGGCACATCCTTGATCTTGACGGTCAGCAGGATGACCCGCTCGTGCAGCACCTTGTTATGCTTGAGGTTGTGCAGCAGGGCGTGGGGCACGCCATCGGGCGTCGAGGTCATGAAGACCGCCGTGCCGGGCACACGCACCGCGCTGTTGGCGGCGGACGCCACGAACACCGGGATCGGCATGGCGGCTTCGCGCAAACGATCCTGCACCAAGCGGCGACCGCGTGACCAGGTGGTCAGCAGAGTGAAGATGATGAAGCCGATCAGCAGCGGGAACCAGCCGCCATCGGGCACCTTGGTCAGGTTCGCCGCGAGATAGGCACCATCGACGATGTAGAAAACGGCCAGTACCGGCGCGGCATAATACCATTTCCAGTTCCACAGCCGGTACAGCACGACGGTCAGCAGGACGTTGTCGATGAACATCGCGCCAGTGACAGCGATACCATAGGCGGCGGTCAGGTTGGACGAGGTCTTGAAGGTCAGCACCAGCAGGATGACCATCACCATCAAGCCCCAGTTGACGAGCGGGATGTAGATCTGGCCAGCCGTCGCCGCGCTGGTATGCGCAATCCGCAGGCGCGGCATGAAGCCGAGCTGGATTGCCTGTTGCGTCACCGAGAAGGCCCCGGAAATGACCGCTTGCGACGCGATGATCGCCGCCATCGTCGCCATGGCGACCAGCGGTAGCTGTGCCCATTGCGGCGCGAGATTGTAGAAGGGACTATCGAGCGCCGCCGCGCCCTCACGGAACAGCAATGCGCCCTGCCCCATATAGTTGAGCATCAGCGCGGGTAGCACGAAGGCGAGCCAGGAAACGCGGATCGGGTTGCGACCGAAATGGCCCATATCGGCATAAAGCGCCTCTGCCCCTGTCACCGCCAGCACGACCGCGCCCAGCGCCAAAAAGGCGGGCAGCGGATCGGTAACGAAGAACATGACGGCCCAATAGGGGTTGAAGGCGTAGAGGATGCCCGGCGTCTTGATGATCGACACTATGCCCAACGTCGCGATCGTCACGAAATAGAGCAGCATGATCGGCCCAAACAGCGTTGCAACCTTGTTCGTGCCCAGGCCCTGTATCCAGAACAGGCCAACCAGAATCAGGATCACGACGGGTATGATCGCCGGGGCGAGAACCGGATTGTAGATGGCCAGCCCTTCGACCGCCGACAGGACCGAGACGGCCGGGGTAATCATCGAGTCGCCGTAGAAGAGCGCCGTCGCGAACACGCCGAGCAGGACGATGCCGCGCGACCAGCGCTGTGTCTTGGTCTGGCCGTTGATCAGCGCCAGCAGCGCCAGGCTGCCGCCCTCGCCCTTATTATCGGCGCGCATGATGATGCTGACATATTTCAACGTCACCACCAGCATCATCGACCAGAACATCAGGCTGATGACGCCCAAAATATGGTCGGGATCGAGGGTCAGTTCATGGTGCCCGGCAAATGTCTCGCGAAAGGCGTAGAGCGGGCTGGTGCCGATGTCGCCAAAGACGATGCCGATCGCGCCGACCACCAGTTTGACGGTGGCCTTCTGCCGAGCATGGCCGTGGCCTGTTTCTTCCTCGCCGGACGTCGGCGCGGTGTTGGGAAGCAGGTCAGCCATGCAGGAAAAACGCAATGGTCATACTGTGTCGACATCCGAAGAGAAGTGATGACGGACGATGCTGTCACCCCACAAACCGCCGCGCCCTACCATGCCCTCCGGGGGCGTGCAATGCGACGCTGCGTCCCTAAGGTGCGGCCGTTCCATCCTGAGCCAGAAGGGCGTCGATACGCGCGATGTTGGCCTGAAGTTCCGCCTTGATCCGGCTGTCCGTCGGCGCGCTCTCCGCTAGCGGTGCCCACATTCCACGCGCGGCCTGCAACTGGTTGTTGCGCGCCAGGGCAAGCCCGTAGAAATAGCGGGGGGCAAGGCCATCGGCATCGAGCGCCATGGCACGCCGAAACGCGAAATCCGCGCCCGGCGACAATATGCCATCGGCATGGGCGACGAGCGCATTGCCGAGACCGAGCCACAGCGTGGCGTCATCGGGCCTGGCGCGCAGGCCCGACAGCAGGATGTTGGCGGCGTCCTTGGTCTTGCCCTGACGACCAAGTCCATCGGACAGGATCAACCATTGCCCGGTCGGGCCAAAGCGTTCGCCGAGGTTGCGCCGTTCTTCGGCCAGCTTCTCGTCGAACTGGCCCTCGACGGGCTCGGCCGAGCGAGGCGCGCCAGCGAGGCCAGGATTGCCCTGCCACGCATAACCGGCCAGCCCCAGCACGAGCGCGGCCGCACTGATCTCCCGCGCCGAGCGAGGTATCCGGCCGAGCAAGAGCAGAGCAATGAAGACCAGCGCGGCAAGGGCGAAGGCAAGGAACCAGCCGGTCATGTCCGCGCCTTTCGCTTGATCCGGCTACGCAGCAGCAGCAGGCCAAGGCCAAGCAGCAGCAAAGGCGCGCCCCAGAGCGGCCAGAGGATGGGCGCGGCGGTGGGCTCGTAGCTGACCCAGTCGCCATAGCGGGCGATCAGCCAGGTGCGGATCGCTTCGGGCTGTTCGCCCGCCATGATCCGTTCGCGGATCTGCGAGCGCATGTCGCCGGCCATGCTGGCATTGCTGTCGGCGATCGACTGGCTCTGGCACGTCAGGCAGCGGATGGTTTCCATCAGCGCCTTGGCCTTGCGCTCCTGCGCTGGATCGTCAAGCTGCCGATCGGCCCAGGGCGCAGGCGGCAGCGCGGTTTGCGCAGCGAGCGGCGTCGCGATCAGCATGAGGAAGAAAGCCAGGATCAGTCTCATTGCGCGGCCCTCAGCTTTTCGAGGATCATCGGCACATCGTCGGCGCGGATGTCGCCAATATGCTGGTAGGCGATGCGCCCCTTGCCATCAATGACGAAGGTTTCCGGCACACCGGACGATCCGAGCGCGATCTGGACGGCGCTGCGGGCGTCGAGGCCGATGCGGGCGTAGGGATTGCCGTAGCGGGCGAGGAAAGCATCGACATCGGGCCGGGCGTCGCGGATGGCGATGGCGTCGATCGGGACACCGGCCTGCTTGAGTGCCAGCAATTGCGGCGCTTCGGCAGCGCAAGGGACGCACCAACTGGCGAAGATATTGAGCAGGCGCGGCTGGCCGGTCGCCATCTGCGCGCTGGCGAGCGGCGGCCGGTCGCTGGCGGCGGCGGGCAGCGTGAAAGCCGGGAGCGGCTGGCCGATCAGGCGCGAATGGATAACGCGGTCATCGGGCTGGAACAGGCCGCTGGCGAACAGGGCGATGAAGCCGAGGAAAAGTCCAAGCGGCAGCCAAATCAAAAGCTTCCTCATGCGGTCGCAGCCCTAGCGCGCCACTTCATCAGCCATCCGCGCCGTTCGCGGCCAATCAGCGCGAGGAAGCCGCCCAGCGCGATCAGTATGCCGCCGAACCAGATGAGGGTGACGAAGGGCTTCCACCAGATACGCAATTGCCAGCGGCCGCCTTCGACTTCCTCGCCCAGTACGACGTAGAGCTGGCCGTTCCAGCGGGTGAGCAAGGCCGCTTCGCTGGTGGTGGTCGGGGGCGATGCGAAGAAGCGGGATTGGGGGTGGATCATCACCGGGCGACCGCCGCGACGGACTTCCATGTCGGCTTGAAGGGCAGTCCAGTTATCGCCCGCTATGGGTTGGATCTGGACGAATCGCAGTTGCCAACCTGCGGTCTGGATCATGTCGCCGGGGCGGGCGGCGACCAGTTTCTCGACCGTGAAGGCGGAGTCGCTGGCCATGCCGCCCAAGCTGACCGCGCAGCCGAGATGCGCGATGACCATACCATAGGTGAAGAGCGGGGTGCGGCGCAGATTGCGTTTCCACAACGGCGCGAGGCTGGCGACGCCGACCGCTCCGGCGACGACGAGGCCAAGGAAGGGCAGGATGCCGATGCGGCCCCACGCCAAAACGGACAGCGAAGCGGACAAGGATAGCGCTATGAGGAAGGGGATTAACAAACGTTTGGTCACCACGCGCGCATCGTCCCTGCGCCAGCGCACAAGCGGGCCGACAGCCATGGCGATCATCAGCGCCAGCGCGATCGGCCCGGCGATCCGGTCGAAATAGGGCGCGCCAACCGAGACCTTGTGCCCGAAGGCTTCCGTCATCAGTGGATAGAGCGTGCCGATCAGGACCAGGCCCAATATGACGGTGAGCAGCAAGTTATTGATAACCAACATGGTTTCGCGGCTGACCAACTCGAACGGCGCGCCTTCGCGCACGGCACCGATGCGCCAGCCGAACAGGGCGAGCGCGCCGCCGATATAGAGGGCGAGCAAGCCAAGGATGAAGCTGCCGCGTTCCGGGTCCACGGCGAAAGCGTGTACGCTGGTGAGGATGCCCGAACGCACAAGGAAGGTGCCGACCATCGACATGGAGAAAGCAACGACCGCCAGCATGACCGTCCAGGCGCGCAGGGCGTCGCGGGTCGCCAGCACCGTAACGCTATGGAGCAAGGCGGTAGCGGCGAGCCAAGGCATCAGCGAGGCGTTTTCGACCGGGTCCCAGAACCACCAGCCGCCCCAGCCCAGCTCATAATAGGCCCAATAGCTGCCCGCGGTGATGCCCAGCGTCAGCATCACCCAGGCCGCCAGCACCCAGGGGCGCATCGCGCGGGCAAAGGCGGCATCGACCTGCCGCGTCAGCAGCGCGCCGATGGCGAAGGAGAAGGCGACCGAGAGGCCGACATAGCCGATGTAGAGCGTGGGCGGATGGAAGGCGAGACCGGGGTCTTGCAACAGCGGGTTCAGCCCCTGCCCGTCCGCTGGTGCCGGGGCGAGGCGGGCAAAGGGATTGGAGGAGAAGAGCAGGAAGGCATAGAATCCGAGGGAAATCGCCGCCTGCCCGCCCAACGTCGCCATATGGGTGTCGCGGCGCAGTGCGCGTTCGAACAGCGCGACGGCGGCCCCGGCGACGCCCATGACCGTGACCCAGAGCAGCATCGAGCCTTCATGATTGCCCCATGTGCCGGCAAACTTATAGAGCCAGGGCTTGGCCGAATGGCTGTTGGTCGCGACCAGCAGCACCGACATGTCCGAGCGCAGGAAGAGCGTGACGAGCGCGATGAAGGCGATGGCGGTCAGCACGCCCTGCGCCACGGCGGCAGGGCGCACGGCGGCGAGCAGGTCGGGCTTGTTGCCCCTAAGGCCAGTGAAAGCGAGGACAAGCTGCAGCAGCGCGAGCGCAGCGGCGAGCCAGAGCGCGGCGAGGCCGATTTCGGCGATCATAGGGCCTTGTCCACGCAAAAAAGATCCTCCCCCTGTGGGGGAGGTGGCTGGCCGCAGGCCAGACGGAGGGGTGTCCCGCTATCGAGAGGGTGACACCCCTCCGTCAACGCTTCGCGTTGCCACCTCCCCTGCCAGGGGAGGATGAGAATATCGCGCAGCCTCACTGGTCCACCTCGATTTCACGGGTGGTTTCATTGTAGCTCATGCCTTCCAACTCGCGCGGCATATAGCGTTCGTCATGTTTGGCGAGCAGATTGGTGGCGATGAAGGTGCCTTTGGCGTCGAACGATCCTTCGGCGACGACGCCGCTGCCTTCCTTGAACAGGTCGGGCGCGATGCCGCTGAAGGTGGCGGGGACGGTGGCCTTGCCATCGGTGACATCGAAATGGATGGTGACGCCATCGGGTGCGCGCTTGAGGCTTCCCTTGACCACCATGCCGCCCAGGCGGATCGCCTTGCCGGGCTCGACACCCTTGGTCTTCACATCGCCGGGCGCATAGAAATAGGCGGCCTCATCCTTGAGCGCGGAGGCAGCGAGCAGTCCTGCGCCGATAAGCGCGACCAGCGCGGCGAGCGCGAGGATCAGCCGTTGATGCTTGGCCTTCATGCGCGGTCCGCCAGTTGCTCAGCCTGGGCCTCGGCATGGCGCATCGTGCGCCAGCTTTGCCAGCTTGCCGCCGCCGTGCCCAGCAGAGTGACCGCATAGGCGGCGATGACGAAGGTCCATTGCTGCATCGGGGTCACCCTCTTGCGAGACGCTGCATGCGCGCCTCGACTTTGTTCTGCGCCAGGATGGCGCGCATCCGCATCAGGACGATCGCGCCGAACCATAATGTAAAGCCGAGCAGCGTCAGGCCCAGCGGCCACAGGATCGCCATGTCGATGCTGGAACCCCGCATCGTGATCGACGGCCCCTGATGCAGGCTGTTCCACCAGACGACCGAGCGGTTGATGATCGGAATATTGATCGCACCGACGAGGCCGAAGATGGCGGTGACGGTGCTGACGCCGCCCTGCCCTGCGCCTTGGCGGGCGCTGGCATTGGCGAGCGCGATATAGCCAAGATAGAGGAAGAGCAGGACCAGTATGGAGGTCATGCGCCCGTCCCATTCCCACCAAGTGCCCCAGGTGGGTCGACCCCAGATGGATCCGGTAGCAAGGCAGATGGCGGTGAACAGCGCGCCAGGCGCGGCGATCGCGCGGCCTGCCACGGCGGCGAGCGGATGCCGCCACACCAGTTGCATCAGCGCGGCGATGGCGATGCCGGTCCAGCCGCCCATGCCGAGCCAGGCAGCGGGCACGTGAATATAGAGGATGCGGACCGTCTGCCCCTGCAGATAGTCGGCCGGCGTCAGCCACAGGCCGCAGGCACAACCCGCCAGCATCAGGGCTAGCCCCGGCCAGAACAGCCAGCCCGTCAACGGGCGCGCGATCTTGAGGAAGCGGGCGGGATTGGCGAAACGATGCATCAGGGCTGCGTCTGTAGCGGCGCGCGCGGAGCAATGCCAGTGGGGCGTTTTGCGGATGGACGGGGATTTGGAAAGCGCAGCGACGAGATTGACAATCCGCGCTGACTTCGTTGATAGCCAGATCCATCGGGCCAACACGGACGCCCGGTCAGACGGGGTCCGTCCAAGTCCGTTCCATTCGCCGCGCCTGCGGCGTGAGGAGCGTTAGATGACTGACCCGATTGCCGAAATCCAGCCACCGCGCATCAGCCTGATCGCGCTGTTCCTTAAATTCCTGCGGTTCGGGGCGCTCGCCTTTGGCGGGCCGGTTGCACAGATCGCGATGGTGCGCCAGGCCTTGGTCGAGGAAGAGCGCTGGATGACGCCGGGGCGCTTCAACCGATTGCTCGCGGTGTTGCAGATATTGCCCGGACCCGAAGCGCATGAGCTGTGTGTCCATCTGGGGATGATGGCGCGCGGGCGGCTGGGCGGACTGCTTGCCGGGCTGGGCTTCATGCTGCCGGGACTGGCGCTGATGATGGTCGCGGGATGGCTCTATGTCAGCTGGATCGCGGGTAATGCGGGACTTGCGGGCGTGCTGCTCGGCGTTCAGATCGTGGTGCTGGCGATCATCTTGCGGGCCGTCGTGCGGATTGGTCAGCATATTATCGAGGATCGGATTCTGGCGGTGATCGCCGTGGTGGCGCTGGTCGCGACGCTGGCGAATGTGCCATTCTGGGTCATATTGATCGCGGGCGGAGCCGCCTATGCGCTGGCTGAGAGGCCGGTGATCGCCGCGCTCGTGCTGCTTGTGCCGGTCATCGGCGCGGGGATGATCGGCCATGTTGCGGGCGAAGCGGAGACGGCCGCGCCGATGGTAACGGCTGCCCCCGCTACCGTGGCGATGCTGTTCATCGCGGGGTTGAAGGGTGGCCTGCTGACCTTTGGCGGCGCCTATACTGCCATTCCCTATGTCCGCGCCGATACGGTCGGTCGCGGGTGGATCAGCGATTCGGCTTTTCTCGACGGGATCGCGCTCGCAGGGATTTTGCCTGCGCCGCTAGTGATCTTTGCGACCTTTGTTGGCTATGTCGCGGGCGGGCCGGTCGGCGCGCTGGCGGTGACGGCGGGGATGTTCCTGCCTGCCTTCGCCTTTTCGATGATCTTCTTCGAACGGCTGGAAGCGGTGGTCGAAAATCCGGCACTGCACCGGATGCTGACCGGCGTGGCGGCGGCCGTAGTGGGCATCATCGCCGCGACATTCGTGCAATTGGCCCAGGCGACGGGCGCGCGGGTGGACAGGCCGGTCTTCGCGATCCTGCTGTTCATGGCCGCTTTGGCCGTGGCTTGGCGGGTCAAGGGGACATGGGTGACGCCCGCAATCATCGCTGGCGGGGCGCTGGCCGGATGGCTGATCGCGCCGTGATGATGGGGGCCGCCGGGTCGGTCCCGGCGGGTCGAAAACGCGCCTCGACGCTTTTTTGTGACAGGAGGGCGACAAAGCGGCTTGGAGTGACTATATGCGCGCTCAACGACGACCCTTGGATATTCCTTATGGGTCGTCAGGAACGGCTATGGAACCGCTCGCACCCATGATGACTACGAACCCCTTCGACGACGACAAGTTGCGCGAGGAATGCGGCATTTTCGGCGTTTCGGGCGCTGATACGGCGTCCGCTATCGTCGCACTTGGCCTTCACGCGCTCCAGCATCGGGGGCAGGAAGCCGCCGGTATCACCAGTTGGGACGGGCATGATTTCCACACCCACCGGGCCATGGGCCATGTGGCGGGGAATTTCGACCGGGATGAGGTGATTCGCGGATTGCCGGGCGACGCGGCCTGCGGCCATGTGCGCTACTCGACCACGGGCGAGACGTCGCTGCGCAATGTGCAGCCGCTCTATGCCGAGTTGAATTCGGGCGGATTCGCGATCGCCCATAATGGCAATATCTCCAACGCGATGAAGGTGCGGCGCGAGCTGATTCGGCGCGGGTCGATCTTTCAGTCGACGTCTGATACCGAGGTCATCATCCATCTGGTGGCGACGTCCAGCTATCGCACGCTGCTCGACAAGTTCATCGATGCGTTGAAGCAGGTCGAGGGTGCCTACTCGCTGATCGTCATGACGCCCGAAGGGATGATCGCCTGCCGCGATCCGCTCGGCATCCGGCCTCTGGTGATGGGCAAGCTTGGCGATACGACGATCTTCGCGTCCGAAACGGTGGCGTTGGACGTGGTGGGTGCGGAATATCTACGCACGATCGAGCCGGGCGAACTGGTGATCGTCACCAATGAAGGCGAAATCCGGTCGCATCGGCCGTTCGGCCCCGTGCATCCGCGTCCCTGCATCTTCGAGCATGTCTATTTCAGCCGCCCCGATTCGATCGTCGATGGGTCGAGCGTCTATTCGGTCCGCAAAGCGATCGGCGCGCAACTGGCGATCGAAAATCCGGTCGAGGCCGATTATGTGATTCCCGTGCCCGACAGTGGTGTACCCGCCGCGATCGGCTATGCCCAGCAATCGGGCATTCCGTTTGAACTCGGCATCATCCGCTCGCACTATATCGGGCGCACATTCATCCAGCCAGGCGACAAGGTGCGCCATCTGGGCGTGAAGCTGAAGCATAATGCCAACCGCGCGCTCATCAAAGGCAAGCGGATCGTGCTGATCGACGATTCGATCGTGCGGGGGACGACGTCCTTAAAGATCGTGCAAATGATGCGCGAAGCAGGCGCGGCCGAGGTGCATATGCGGATCGCATCGCCGCCGACCAAACATAGCTGCTTCTATGGCGTCGATACGCCTGAACGCACCAAGCTGCTGGCGCACAAGCTGGACGTGGGCGGGATGCAGGATTTCATCCATGCCGACAGCCTGTCCTTCATCTCGATCGACGGCCTCTACAAGGCGCTCGGCGAGGCGAAGCGGGCCGACACGCGGCCGCAATATTGCGATGCCTGCTTCACCGGCGACTATCCCACCGCGCTGACCGATCAGGATGATGTGGTGGTGACCAACCAGTTGGAATTGCTGGCTGAGCGGGTGGCCTGACCCATCCATTCTAGCGCCTCCGTTCGTCCTGAGTAGCCACTGAGCGAAGTCGAAGTGGCGTATCGAAGGATGCTTCGATACGGGGCTTCGGCAGGCTCAGCCCCTACTCAGCACGAACGGATTTATGATGGCATCTTCTTCTCTCCCCCTTTCCGGTAAACTAGCGCTCGTCACTGGGGCCAGTCGTGGCATTGGCGCAGCCACGGCCGAGGCGCTGGGCCGGGCGGGTGCGCATGTCGTGCTGACCGCGCGGACGACCGGCGGGCTGGAAGAGGTGGAGGAGCGCATCCATGCCGCAGGCGGCAGCGCGACGATCGCGCCGCTCGACCTGATCGATGGCGAGAGCATCGGGCGGTTGGCGCAGGCGATCGGCGGGCGCTGGGACGCGCTCGATATATTGGTGCTGAATGCCGCGACGCTGGGCGCGCTGGCGGCTGTGCCAGCGATCGACGCCAAGGAATTTGCGCGGCTGCTGACGCTGAACATTGCTGCCCCCCAAGCGCTGATCGCGGCGTTCGACGGGATGTTGCGGGCAAGCAAGGATGCGCGGGTGGTGGCGGTGACGTCGTCGGTCGTCAGCCCGCGCGCTTATTGGGGTGCTTATGGCGCGTCGAAAGCGGCGCTGGAGACGCTGGTGGGCGCCTATGGCGAGGAGATGAAGAATATCTCGGCCATCCGCACTCATATCGTCGATCCGGGCGCGACCCGCACGGCGATGCGCGCGCGGGCCTTTCCGGGCGAAGACCCGGCGACGCTCAAGGGACCGGAAGTCGTGGCCGATGCGATCGTCGGGCTAGTCGCGGCCGATACGCCGACCGGGCATCGGATGCGGGTCGAGGGCTGAACGTAGCGCGGGCGTTTCTCGACTGCGCTCGACACGAACGGCGGTTTTAGGCGGGCTTCACCAGCGTCACTTGTGCCACGTCGATGCCGCCGCCGCGGAAGCCGCCTTCACAATACATCAGATAATAGCGCCATAAGGCCACGAAATGCTGGTCGAAACTGGCGGGCAGCAGGCCCTGCTCGATCGCCTGGTCGAAGCGTAAGCGCCAGCGGCGGAGCGTCTGCGCATAATGTTGGCCGAAGCGGTGGACGTCGCGCCACTCCAGCCCCTGTTGCTCGGCCAGCGCGCGGAAGCGGCTTTCCGACATCAGCATGCCGCCGGGGAAGATATAGGCCTGGATGAAGTCGGCGCCGCGTGCATAGCGGTCAAAAATGGCGTCATCGATCAAGATATATTGGATCGCCGCGCGACCGCCGGGCTTGAGCAGGCGGTGGATGGCGGCGAGATAGGCGGGCCAGTAGCGCTGGCCAACGGCTTCGACCATTTCGACGCTGGCGACGGCGTCATATTGCCCCTGCGCATCGCGATAGTCGGTGAGGCAAATCTGCGCGCCGGAGCCGAGGCGGTCGCGGGCATAGTCGGCCTGCTCGGTCGATAGGGTGAGGCCGGCATAGGTGATCGCGTGTCGCTCCATTGCCTGTTCGGCAAGCCCACCCCAGCCGCAGCCTATTTCGAGCAGGCTGTCACCATCCTTGAGCGCCAGCCGATCGAGGATCGCATCGACCTTGCGCCGCTGGGCCTGCTCCAGATCTTCGGATTCGCTGTCAGGATTGCTGAATAAGGCACTGGAATAATGCATGAGTTCGTCCAGCCAGAGCTGGTAGAAATCATTGCCCAGGTCATAATGATAGGCGATGTTGTGGCGAGATCCGGTGCGGCTGTTGCGCCGCGCCCAATGGATCGCGCGGGCGATCCAGCGGGTCGGGCCATTGGGGCGCGCCACGCGGCCGAGCGCGACGGCGTTGGTCATGAACAGGTCAAAGAGTGGCACCGGGTCGGGACTGGTCCATTCGCCCGCGGCCCAGGCGCGATACCAGCCCGCCGATCCGCCAGTAGCCAGCCGCACCAGCGCGCGCCAATGGACGAGATGGACTTCGCAATGCGGCCCCGGCGCACGACCGCCCAGCATCCGGCGCGCGCCGTCGGGCAGGATGGCGTCGAGCGATCCCTGATCCAATCCCCGGTCGATCCGGTCGAGCAGGCGATGGAAGAGCGGTCCCAATGCGCGGCCCATCCGGCTGGGCTTGCCGGAACGGGGCGGCTGGCGCACGGAAAGCGCGCGGCGGCCGCGGCGGGGATCGACTGCATTCATGACGTCATTCCTGCCCGAAGCAGGCGGGCGCTGCAATCACCCCTTTGCGTGGCGATAGGCGGCCAGGGCGCGCTCGCGGCCTTCGCGATGGTCGATGATCTTGGGCGGATAAGCAGCGGGGCGTGCGCCATGGGCGTCAGGGTCGTGGATGACGCTATCGCGCAGGTCGGCCAATTCGGGCACCCAGCGGCGGATATAGGCGGCGGCATCGAACTTTTCCGACTGGCTGAGCGGGGCCATGATGCGGGTGAAGAGATTGGCGTCAACGCCGCTGCCCGCGACCCATTGCCAGTTCACGCTGTTATTCGCGTAGCTGGCATCGACCAGCGTGTCCCAGAACCAGCGCGCGCCATGCCGCCAGTCGATCAGCAGATGCTTGATGAGGAAACTGGCAGCGATCATGCGGACGCGATTATGCGTCCAGCCGGTCGCCCAAAGCTGGCGCATCCCTGCATCCACGATCGGATAGCCGGTGCGGCCGGTCTTCCAGGCGGTAAAGTCGGCCCCGGCGCTGCGCAGATCGCGCCACTGCAGCGCATCGAAATCCGACCGGGCATTTTCGGAGCCATAGGTCGGCATCTGGCAAATCTGCACATGGGCATAATCGCGCCAGATCAATTCCTTGAGATAGACTGTTGCATCCTGTCCTGAAGCGGCAACGCGGTGCCAGACGGTAGCGGGCGAGATTTCGCCGAAATGGAGATGGGGCGACAGGCGCGAGGAGCCTTCGACCGAAGGCAGATTGCGCGCGACCGGATAGTCGCCGACTGCATCGAGAAAGGCGGTAAGATGTGCGCGCGCGCCTGCCTCGCCCGGAGTCCAGTCTTCGGTGAAGCGGCTCGCCCAATCGGGCTTGATGGGCAGTAAGGCCCAGTCATCCAGCGTGTCGCTGGCTGGCCACTCATCGGGTGTCGGGATGGTGGCTGGCGCGCGGGTCGGCGTGGGCGGCGGCATATGTTCCATGACCGCGCGGGAAAAGGGCGTGTAGATGCGATAGATGCCCCCTGCCCCGGTCCGCACCGCGCCGGGCGGCAACAGCAGCCCGCCGTCGTGAAGGCAAAGATCGAGCGTCTTGGCCACCGCCTTTTCCGCATTGCGCCACCAGGGTTCATAATGGTGCAGGGCATGGACGCGGCGCGCGCCGGTTTCCTGCGCCAGTTGCGCCAATATCTCGGCCGATGACCCGCGCCGCAGGATGAGGCGCGACCCCTTCTCGCGCAGCCGCTCGTCTAGGCTGGTCAGGCTGTGGTGCAACCACCAGCGCGACGCACCGCCCATCGCCCAAGTGCGGGGCGTGTCGTCATCCAATATATAGACCGGGATGACCGGCCCCTCCTCTACCGCAGCGGCGAGCGCGGCCTGATCGGACAGGCGCAGATCCTGGCGGAGCCAGAGCAGGACGGGGGCGTTACTGGACATGGGTGGGCAATGCGCGGCACCGGGCCGGGTTCCAACCACCCTATCGGGCATATTGCTGGCCAACGGCCCGTCGCAAATCAGGCCATGCGCGATTCGATCCATGGACGCGCGCGGCGGCCGCGCTTATCCTTAAGCCCGGTGCCCTGCCGGGGTGTGTGGCATCATATGAGAAAGATTCAGGGGATTTATGGCTTCCACGCCCAATGAACGGGAAATGGCATATCGGCCATGCGTCGGCATCATGCTGGTCAACAGGGATGGCAAGGTCTTCGTCGGCCAGCGGCTCGATAATGTCGTGGAAGCCTGGCAAATGCCGCAAGGCGGGATCGACGAGGGCGAGGATGCCAAGGCGGCGGCGCTGCGTGAATTGGGCGAGGAAACCGGCATCGGGCCGGAGCATGTCGAGATCATCGCCAAGGCCAAGGACGAGCATTTCTATGACCTGCCGCCTGAATTGCTGGGCAAATTATGGGGCGGCAAATATCGCGGCCAGCGGCAATATTGGTATCTCGCCCGTTTTCTGGGGCAGGATAGCGACGTCAATATTCAGACCAAGCATCCCGAATTTCGTAGCTGGAAATGGGCCGAGCCTGAAACGCTGCCGGAGTTGATCGTGCCGTTCAAGCGCAAGCTGTATCGCGATATCCTGCACGAATTCAAATCGTTGATCTGAACCGTTGCGATACCGTTCCTGCGGCAGGCCGTGCGGAAAACAGGCACTTAGGGGCTTAAGTTTTGCCGTCGAGCGGGTATGACGGACCCATGCGCGCTTGTTTGATCCTGATCTCCTTCCTGTTTGCGGCCCCTGCCCTGGCTGCCGACCCCATATTGCTGCCGCCGTCGGTGCGCGAAATGCTGGAGGCGGCGATTGCCAATGGCAGCGAGACGGAGATCGCCACCGTCGCCAAGATCGCCCGGCAGACCAATCCCGCGTCCGGCGACGAAATCCAGCGCATGGTCAATAGCTGGAAGGAGAGGACCAAGGCGACTCACGACACGGTGATTCGCGAGGCGCGTTTTACCGAATTATGGACGGGCCGCGTCGAGGCAGGCGGGTTTCGGTCCACCGGCTCGACCAGCGAATTAGGCCTGAGCGGAACAGCCACGGCAACGCGCGCAGGCCTTCAATGGTCGCATAAGTTGAGCGCGACGGCGGATTATCGCCGCGCCAACGGGGTGACTTCGCGCGAACGCTATCTTGCCAGCTATGAGCCACGCTATCAGTTCGATCCGCGCGGTTTCGCCTATGGGCTGACCCAGTTCGAGCGGGATACGTCGATCGGCTATGACGAACGCTATACCGGGTCGGTCGGCATCGGTTACAAGCTGATCGTCAGCGCGCCACTGGATTTGCAGGTCGATATCGGTCCGTCGGTGCGCCACGCCAAATATCTCACCGGCGAGCGCGAAACCAAGCTCGGCGCGCGTGGATCGATGGCGGCAGTGTGGCGCTTGTCGCCGACGCTGACGCTCAAGCAGACCGCGGCAGGCTATGCCGAGAGTGAGGTTTATTCGCTCAACTCGCTGACCGCGATCGAGACGAAGGTGGCGGCACGGCTGTCGGCGGCCCTGTCCTACAACGTCCAATATGAATCGGAAACGCTGCTGAGCGCCCGCGATTTCGATACACTCAGCCGATTGACGCTGACCTACGACTTCTGACGCGCAGGGGTGGAGACGCGCGCCGCGCTCTGATAGACCCTTGCCATGAACCCCTTATCAACGGTCGAAGCTGCAATGCTGGAGCGGGCTGCGGATGCGCCGATGCTGACGCAGGTGCAGGAGTGGTCCGCGATCAACAGCGGATCGCGTAACCTGGCGGGGCTGGCGCGGATGGCGGCGACGTTGGCCAACGCCTTTGCGCCATTGCCGGGCGACGTCACGCTGGTCGATGCAACGCCGGTCGAAACGATGCGCGCCGACGGACAGGTCGAAACCATCCTGCATGGGCAACATCTCCATCTGTCGGTACGGCCGAACGCGCCGGTGCAGCTATTGCTGACCGGGCATATGGATACGGTTTTTGCCGCCGATCATCCGTTTCAGGCGCAGCGCTGGATCAAACCCGGCGTACTGAACGGCCCAGGCGTCGCCGACATGAAGGGCGGGATTGCGGTAATGCTCTCGGCGTTGCGGGCGATCGAGGGGACAGAGGCGGCGCAGATTCTTGGCTATGACGTCATCCTCAACAGCGACGAGGAAGTGGGTAGCCCCTCCTCCGCTGGCCTGTTGCGGACGGTGGCGGCGGGCAAGGTCGCAGCCTTCACCTATGAGCCGGCCCTGCCCGATGGCACGCTGGCTGGCGCGCGGGCGGGGAGCGGCAATTTCTCGATCGTGGTGACCGGGCGCAGCGCCCATGCCGGGCGCAATCCCGATGACGGGCGCAACGCGCTGCTGGCGGCGGCGGACCTGGCGCTGCGGCTCAAGGCCGGGAGCGGCCCCGGCTGTTCGTGCAATCCGGCGAAGATCGAAGGCGGCGGGCCGAATAATGTCGTGCCGGACCATGCCGTGCTGCGCGTCAATTTCCGGCCTCGGACGCCGCAGGACGAGGTGGCGGCACGGGCGCTGATCGAGCGGACGATGGCCGATGTGGCGCGCGACCATGAGGTCAGCCTGCATCTGCATGGCGGTTTCGGACGGCCGCCAAAACCGATGGATGACAAGGCCGAGCGCCTGTTCGGGCTGGTCAAGCAGTGCGGCGCTGATCTGGGGCTGGAGATTGGCTGGCGCGATACGGGCGGCGTGTGCGATGGCAATAATATCGCGGCCTGCGGTGTGCCGGTGGTCGACACGATGGGGGTGCGCGGCGGGAGCATCCATAGCGATGCCGAATTTCTGATCGCCGACAGCCTGCCCGAACGGGCGCGATTGTCGGCGCTGGCGCTGCTGCGGATCGCGCAAGGACGACATAAAATATGAAGAAGAGAGGGTAAGCGTTTGAGTTTCATCATGCGAACCGCGCGGGCGGAGGATTTGCAGACGCTCTATGAAATGGCGAAGCTGACCGGGGGTGGCTTCACCAACCTGCCGCCCGACCGCAAGTCTTTGGCCGCCAAGCTGGAGCGGACCGAGGCAGCGCTGGCGCGCGAAGATGAGGGCATTGCCGACGAACTGATCGTCATGGTGCTGGAAAATGTCGAGACGGGGCAAGTGCGCGGTACATGCCAGATTTTCTCGACCGTGGGGCAAAGCTGGCCCTTTTATTCCTATCGGTTGGGGATGCTGACCCAGCATAGCCGCGAGCTGGGCCGGACATTCCGGGCGCAGATGTTGTCGCTCACGACCGATCTGGAAGGGTCGGTCGAGGTCGGCGGGCTGTTCCTGCATCCGCGCGAGCGGGCCGAGGGGCTTGGCCTGCTGCTGTCGCGCAGCCGCTATCTCTATATTCGCGGGCATCGGCAGCGCTTTGGCGACAAGGTGATCGCCGAATTGCGCGGCGTGATCGACGAGGCAGGCGGATCGCCCTTCTGGGACGGGTTGGCCGGGCGCTTTTTCGGCATGAGCTTTCAGGAGGCGGACGAGTTCAATGCGGTGAACGGCAACCAGTTCATCGCCGACCTGATGCCCAAAACGCCCATCTATACTGCGATGCTGACCGACAGCGCCCGTGCCGTCATCGGCCTGCCTCATCCCAATGGCCGGGCGGCGATGCGGATGCTGGAGACCGAGGGGTTCGACAATGCGGGCTATGTCGATATTTTCGACGGTGGCCCGACAATGGTGGGGCAGATCGACCAGTTGAAGACGATTGCGGGCGCGCGCGACGTGACGCTGGGCGCGACGCATGAGAAGGGCGGCGACAAGATGCTGATCGCGACCGGGCGGCGGGCCGACTATCGCTGCACCTGGGGCTTCGTGCAGGAGGCGGACGGCGTCGTGTCGCTAGATGGGCCAAGCGCAGCGCGAATCGGGCTGGAGCCGGGTGCGGCATTTACCATGGCGGGGCGGGCATGAGCGTTACCGAGATTAATTTCGACGGGCTGATCGGGCCGAGCCACAATTATGCGGGCCTAAGCGTCGGCAATCTGGCGTCGGCGCGCAATGCCGGCGCGGTGTCGCATCCGCGCGCGGCGGCGTTGCAGGGCATTGAGAAGATGCGCGGCAATATCCGGCTGGGGCTGACGCAGGGCATCTTCCTGCCGCAATGGCGGCCCGATGGGGCGTGGCTGGCGCAATTAGGAACCGATGTCGGTGCGGCCGAGCCGCATATCCGCGCAGCAGCGATGTCGGCCTCGTCCATGTGGGCGGCCAATGCGGCGACGGTCTCGCCCGCCAGCGACACGAGCGACGGGCGCACCCACCTTACTGTCGCCAATCTGGTGACGATGGCGCATCGCAGCCATGAATGGCCGCAGACACTGGCGCAGTTGCGGGTCGCCTTTTCCGACCAGAGCGTCTTTGCCGTCCATGGCCCGGTGCCGCCACCCTTTGGCGACGAGGGCGCGGCCAATCATATGCGGTTGGCCGAACGGCATGACCTGCCGGGAGTCGAGATATTCGTCTATGGCCAGTCCGACGGCCCCTTCCCCGCGCGCCAGCATGTCGAGGCGAGCAAGGCGGTGGCGCGGCGGCATGGGCTGGACCCGGCGCGGACCTTGTTCGTGCAGCAGTCCGAGGAAGCGATTGCAGCGGGTGCCTTTCACAACGATGTCGTGGCGGTGGCCAATGAGCGGGTGTTGTTCACCCATGAACTGGCCTTTGCCGACAAGGAAGGCTTCTATGCCGATCTGCGCGCCGCCCTGCCCTGCGTCGAGATTGTCGAGGTGCCCGCCAGCGCGGTGAGCCTGGCCGATGCGATCAAAAGCTATCTCTTCAACGCGCAATTGGTGACGCTGCCGACGGGCGAGATGGCGCTGGTCCTGCCGACCGAGGCGCGCGAGACGCCCGCCGTGTGGCAGTGGCTGGAGCAGATGATCGCGGGCAATGGGCCGATCCGGCGACTCGTCCCGGTCGATGTGCGCCAGTCGATGGCCAATGGCGGCGGCCCGGCCTGCCTGCGGCTGCGCGTCGTGGCTGATCCGGCGACGATCGATCCGCGCTTCCTGGTGGACGAAGCCAAGCTGGATGCCATCGCGGCAATCGTGGCTGCCTATTGGCCCGAAGATATTGCGCCCGATGGTCTGGGCGACACCACGTTGATCGCGCGCATCGAACAATCATGGTTAACGCTTGTTGACCATTTGCAGCTTTCGGGCGATCTCATGCCATAAAGGCGGGGGCCAAACGCCGGATGGGATGGACATGGAACGGATCAAACGCCTTTTTACCGTCAAGACCAAGTTCGAGGCGTTTCTGATCATCTACGCGCTCGCCCTAGGCGCGACCGAGCGCGGCGTCACCTATATGCAGCAATATCCCGGCACAGGCGGGCAGATATTGGCGCTGGCCTGCACCGGCGCGGTGTTCATGGCGGGCGGCATGATATTGGACGCGCTGGAATATCGGCGCAGCTACGGTTAAGTGAAGGGCTTGCGCTGACGGCACGCGCCGGTCAGGGATGATGGCCATGGGTGCCATCATGTTGCAGGGAACCGGATCGGACGTGGGCAAGTCGGTGCTGGTCGCCGGATTGTGCCGGGCGCTGGTGCGGCGCGGCTATCGGGTCCGCCCGTTCAAGCCGCAGAATATGTCCAACAATGCAGCCGTAACCACCGATGGCGGCGAGATTGGCCGGGCGCAGGCGTTGCAGGCTGTCGCTTGCGGCGTGCCGCTGCATACGGACATGAACCCAGTGCTGTTGAAGCCGCAGGCCGACCGGACATCACAACTGATCGTCCATGGCCAGGTGCGCGGCACCTTGGGATCGGGCAATTTCCGCGCTGCGCGGGGTGAGTTGCTGGGGGCGGTGCTGGAAAGCTATGCCCGGTTGCAGGCGCAATGCGACATCGTCGTGGTCGAGGGTGCGGGATCGCCCGCCGAGATCAATCTGCGCGCGGGCGACATCGCCAATATGGGCTTTGCCCGCGCCGCCAATGTACCGGTGGTCCTGGTCGGCGATATCGACCGGGGCGGCGTGATCGCGGCGGTGGTCGGCACGCGCAGCGTGATCGACCCGGAAGATGCGGCGATGATCCGGGGTTTCCTAATCAACAAATTTCGCGGTGATCCGGCTTTGTTCATAGATGGCTATGCGCAGATCGAGGCGCTGTCGGGCTGGCGCGGCCTGGGCGTCGTGCCATGGCTGGATGCTGTGGCGCGGCTGCCGAGCGAGGATGCGGTCGTGCTGGAGCGGCGGCAATTTTCTGTCGAAGCGCCGCTGGTGGTCGCCTGTCCCGTGCTGCCGCGTATTTCCAATTTCGATGATGTCGATCCGCTGAAGCTGGAGCCGGGCGTGGACCTGCGCATGGTCGGGCCGGGACAGGTGATCCCGGCCGAGGCGGCGCTGGTGATCCTGCCCGGCTCCAAGGCGAGTGTGGCGGATATGCGGGCGATGGTGGCGCAGGGATGGGACATCGACATTCGTGCGCACCACCGGCGCGGCGGGGCGGTGCTGGGGATATGCGGCGGATACCAGATGCTGGGGCGGACGATTGCCGACCCGGACGGGCTGGAGGGGCCGCCGGGATCGGTCGCGGGGCTGGGGCTGCTGAATGTCGAGACAGTACTCGGCGGGACCAAGACGCTGGAAGCGGTGCGAGGGCACGCACTGGGGGCGGAATTTGGCGGCTATGAGATGCATATGGGGCAGACCGACGGGCCGGATCGTGCGCGGCCCTTTGCGATGCTGGGCGATCGGGCGGATGGCGCGATCAGCCGTGATGGGCGGGTGATGGGCAGCTATGTCCATGGGCTGCTCGCCAGCACGGAGTTGCGCGATGCGGTGCTGCGGCGGTTGGGCAGCGCGTCGGCGGGGCAGGATTATGACCAGTCGGTCGAGGATGCGCTGGACGAGGTCGCGGACCTGCTCGAAACCCATGCCGATGTCGACGCGATGATCGCGCTGGCAATGGGCTGACGCTGATGGGAAAAATGGTGCACCCAGAGCGATTCGAACGCCCGACCCTCAGATTCGTAGTCTGATGCTCTATCCAGCTGAGCTATGGGTGCAGAGGAAAGACTGGCGGAGAGGCTGGAAGCCCGACCGATAAAGTCCTTCGGAAAAATGGTGCACCCAGAGCGATTCGAACGCCCGACCCTCAGATTCGTAGTCTGATGCTCTATCCAGCTGAGCTATGGGTGCATTTGGAGAGGCGCAGATAGAAGCGCTCGGCCATTTGGGCAAGCCCCTTTTTTGCACTTTTATGGCCCGTTTCCGAACCGGAACGAGGAAAGGGCAACTTTTGCCGCGCTGCACCGTTCGGATGCGCAGGAGGACCCGCCATGAGCTTTACCCTGAATGACATTGCCTTGCTGCTGATCGCTTTGGTCATCGGTATGATATTCGGCCTGATGATGAGCGGGCGCGGCAAATATCGCCGGGCCTGGCGCGACGAGCAATTGCTGCACCGGCAGTCGGTGAAGGAACGCGATGCGCGGATCGAGGCGGCGGAGGCGCGCGTGCGCGAGCTGGAACGGCAGGCGGTCCCCGTGGGGGCCGGTGCGGCGGGCGTGGCTGCGGCCAGTGCTACGCATGAGCGCGATGATCTGAGCCGCATCAAAGGGATCAGCCAGGCGCAGGAAGTGTCGCTCAACGAGGCAGGCTATCAGCGCTTCGAGCAGATCGCGGCCTTGGGTGCCGAGCAGGAAGCGGCGCTGGAAGCACGGCTGGGGCTGGTGCCCGGCACGATCGTTCAGGAAGACTGGCGCGGTCAGGCCCGGACGCTGGAGACCAAGCCCGCCAAGCGTGGCCTGTTCGGCTAAGCCCAGGCTTCGACGACAAGGAGAAAGGGCGGGGATCACTCCCCGCCCTTTTCTTATGCCTTCTTCGCCAGCGCCGCCTGCGCCGCCGCCAGCCGGGCGATCGGCACGCGATAGGGCGAGGCCGAGACATAATCGAGGCCTGTCTCTTCGCAGAAGGCGATCGAGGCCGGATCGCCGCCATGTTCGCCGCAGATGCCAAGCTTGATGCCGGGGCGCGTCTTGCGCCCGCGTTCAGCGGCCAGCTGGATCAGTTCGCCCACACCCTCGACATCAATGCTGACGAAGGGATCGCGGGCGAAGATGCCCTTGTCGACATAGGTGCCCAGGAACCGGCCCGCATCGTCGCGGCTGATGCCGATTGTGGTCTGGGTGAGATCGTTGGTGCCGAAGGAGAAGAATTCTCCGACTTCCGCGATTTCCCCGGCCTTGAGCGCGGCGCGCGGCAGTTCGATCATCGTGCCGACGAGATATTCGACACTGTCGCCCTGTTCGGCGAAGACTTCGGCAGCGACGCGATCGACGATCGCCTTCATCAGTTCCAGTTCCTTGCGCGTGGCGACGAGCGGGATCATGACTTCGGGGATCGGCGCTTCGCCGCCGCGCTGCTTGACGATCAGCGCCGCTTCGAAGATCGCGCGCGCCTGCATCTCGTAGATTTCGGGATAGGTGACGCCCAGACGGCACCCGCGATGGCCGAGCATCGGGTTGAATTCATGCAGTTCGTTGGCGCGACGCTTGAGCACGTCCACCGACACGCCTGCTGCCTTGGCCACTTCCTCGAATTCCGCTTCGGCGTGGGGCAGGAATTCGTGCAGCGGCGGGTCGAGCAGGCGGATGGTGACGGGCAGGCCCGCCATGACCATGAAGATCTGCGCGAAATCGTCCCGCTGTTCGGGCAGCAGCCGTTCGAGCGCGACGCGGCGGCCCTTTTCACTGTCGGCCAGGATCATTTCGCGGACGGCGGTGATGCGGGCCGCGTCGAAGAACATATGTTCGGTGCGGCAGAGGCCAACGCCTTCTGCGCCGAACTCCCGCGCGACCTTGCAGTCCTGCGGCGTTTCGGCATTCGCGCGGACCTTGAGGCGACGGACCTTGTCGGCCCAGACCATCAGCGTGCCGAAATCGCCCGCCAGTTCAGGCTGCACGGTGGGCACTTCGCCCGCCATGACTTCGCCGGTCGATCCGTCGAGGGTGAGGATATCGCCCTCCTTCAATTCACGACCGCCGATGCGCAGGATTTTCGCCTTGCTGTCGATCGAAATGCCGCCCGCGCCGGAGACGCAGGGACGGCCCATGCCGCGCGCCACGACGGCGGCGTGACTGGTCATGCCGCCGCGCGCGGTCAGGATGCCCTTGGCCGCGTGCATGCCGTGGATGTCTTCGGGCGAGGTTTCCACGCGGACGAGGATGACGGCGTCGCCCATTTCATTGCGGCGCTCGGCGGTGTCGGCGTCGAACACGATCAGGCCGGATGCGGCACCGGGCGAAGCGGGCAGCCCCTTGGTCAGCACGTCGCGCGGCGCCTTGGGATCGAGCGTGGGGTGGAGCAATTGGTCGAGCGCGGCGGGATCGACGCGGGCGACGGCCTCTTCCTCGGTGATCAGCCCTTCGTGCGCCATGTCCACGGCCATTTTCAACGCAGCCTTGGCGGTGCGCTTGCCCGACCGGGTCTGAAGCATCCACAGCTTGCCCTGCTGGACAGTGAATTCGATGTCCTGCATGTCGCGATAATGGGTTTCGAGGATCTGGAACACCTTGGCCAGTTCGGCATAGGTTTCCGGCATCGCCTCTTCCATCGACAGCGGCTTGGCCCCTGCCCGCTCCCGCGCCGCGAGCGTCAGATATTGCGGGGTGCGGATGCCGGCCACGACATCTTCGCCCTGCGCGTTGATCAGGAATTCGCCATAATAGACATTCTCGCCGGTCGACGGATCGCGGGTGAAGGCGACGCCGGTGGCCGAGGTTTCGCCCATATTGCCGAACACCATCGCCTGCACATTGACGGCGGTGCCCCATTCGCCGGGGATGTTGTTGAGGCGGCGATAGACTTTGGCGCGCTCCGACTGCCAGGAGCCGAACACGGCGCTGATCGCGCCCCAAAGCTGGTCATGGACGTCCTGCGGGAAGGGCTTGTCCCACAGCTTCTTTACGAGCGCCTTATATTCGGCGACCAGGGCTTTCCAGTCGTCGGCGGTCATTTCGGTGTCGAGGCTGTAGCCCTGATCTTCCTTGGCGACTTCGAGCGCTTCCTCGAACGCGCCATGGTCCAGTTCCAGCACGACGTCCGAATACATCTGGATGAAGCGGCGATAGCTGTCCCAGGCGAAGCGTTCGTCGCCCGATGTGTTCGCAAGGCCGATGACGGTTTCGTCGTTGAGGCCGAGGTTGAGGACCGTGTCCATCATGCCGGGCATCGACGCGCGCGCGCCCGACCGGACCGAGACGAGCAGCGGATCGGCGGCATCGCCAAACTTCTTGCCGGTGATCCCTTCGATATGGGCAAGGCCAGTGGCGACTTCCGCCTTCACGCTGTCGGGATAGACGCCGCCATCTTCATAATAGCGGGTGCACATTTCCGTGGTGATGGTGAAGCCCGGCGGCACCGGCAGGCCGATCGCGGCCATGCCGTCGAGGTTCGCGCCCTTGCCGCCCAGCAGGTTGCGGTCGCCCTGCCCGCCATCATCCACGCCGCCGCCAAAACGATAGACATAACGGGTCGCGGTGGTGGTCATGATGGCCTCTTGTGTCTCGGTCATTCCCGGCTCTCCCTGCACTGATTGCCGATTATATTGCGTTGCAACAATCCAGCAGCAATAGCGGGATGATGCGCGATCGAATAGGATTATTACGCTTTAACTTCGCACTTTTCCCGCTGATTTTGTCATTTCGTTGCGTTATCCCGCAATCTTTGAAAAGTCCGCGACGCTATGCACGGCGTCACGCACCCGCGTCAGCAGCGCAAGCCGGGCGGCGCGCTTGGCGGGATCGGGGTCATTGACCGTCACGCTTTCAAAGAAGGCGTCGATGGGCGCGCGGAGGGTGGCGAGCGCCGCCATCGCGCCCTCGAAATCCTCCGCCGCCACCGCCCGTGCCGTGCGCGGTTCCGCCACGTCGAGCGCGGCGATGAGCGCAGCTTCGGCTATTTCGGGCGTGTAGGACAGCGAATTTACGCCCCTCCCTTCCAGGGAGGGGTTGGGGGTGGGTGGCGAGCGGAGCGAGCCTTCCTCCGTCGAGAGGTCGGAGCCGCCTGCGGCGGCACCCACCCCCGGCCCCTCCCTAATAGGGAGGGGGGAAGAAGATGGCACTTCCTTCTTGAGGATGTTCGCGGCGCGCTTATAGCCTGCGAGCAGGTTCGCCCCGTCGTCGGTCGCGACGAAGGATTGCAGCGCATGGACGCGGGCGAGCAGGCGGACGAGATCATCCTCGCCGCCGAGTGCGAACACTGCGTCGATCAGGTCGTGGCGGACCCCGGCTTCGCGTTGTTGGACTTTGAGACGATCGGCGAAGAAGTCGAGGAGGGAAAGTGCATTTTTGAAAACTAGTTCAGCTAGACCTTTATCGTCTATCGCCTTTTTATGGCTATCGATAATAGCTTGAGCCATATCTTCAGGTATGCCGTCAACGTGTTGGAAAATCTTGTTGAACACCTCACTTGATTTCTCAAATCCTTCCTCAATTTCGCCAACCGCAAATTCGCCACTGGCTTGGGCGAGTACCCCGACCAAGCGAACTCGAATTGAGTTGTACGTTATCAAGGAAATAACAGCGAGTGCCGCTCGGCGAAGAGCGAACGGATCTCGCGATCCTGTAGGCTGTTGGTCAACAAAGAAGAACCCAACCAACGTATCCAGCTTATCCGCCAAACTCACCGCCACCGTGACCGGCGCGGTGGGGACGTCGTCGCCTTGGCCGATCGGCTTGTAATGGTCGCGGATGGCGTCTGCTACGGCATCCGGCAGGCCTTCGGCGCGGGCGTAGTAGCCGCCCATGACGCCTTGCAATTCGGGGAACTCGCCGACCATTTCGGTGACGAGGTCGGCTTTGCAGAGGCGGGCGGCTTGCTCGGCGAGGTTGGCCAAATGCTCCCTCTCCCCTGCGGGGTCGAAGGGAGGCACGTGACTCCCTTCGAGGCTGGGGAGAGGGGGTTCTACGCCAGTGTCGCGCGCACCATTAGCGTCGAGCACCCTCTCCCTGCCCTCTCCCTCAAGGGAGAGGGTTCCAGAAGTCACGATGCCCTCGTCTACCAACCATTTTGCCAGTTTCGCCACCCGCTCTACCTTGTCGGCCACCGTCCCCAATTTCTCGTGGAAGGTGATGCGTTCGAGTTTCTTGGCGTGGTCTTCCAACCGCGTCTTGCGGTCTTGTTCCCAGAAGAAGCGCGCGTCGCTCAAGCGCGCGGCCAGCACCTTGCGGTTGCCTGCGATGATGGCGGCGCCGCCATCCTTGGCGTCGATATTGGCGGTGCAGATGAAGGCGGGGGCGAGTTTCCCCGCGCCGTCGCGCAGCACGAAATATTTCTGGTTGATACGCAGGGTTAGCTGGATGACTTCAGGCGGCACCTCAAGAAAGACGGGATCGAAATCGCCGAGCAGCGGCACCGGCCATTCGGTCAGGCCCGCATTTTCCGCGACCAGGCCCTTGTCCTCGATCACCGTATAGCCATGCGCGGCGGCGGCCTGCGCGGCCTTCTCCGCGATGATCGCCTGGCGTTCCTGATGGCTGACGATGACATGGCAGGCGCGCAGCTTTTCGGCATAATCGCTCGCCCCGCCGATGGTGATTTCGGCCGGGTGGTGGAAGCGATGGCCAAGCGTGGCATAGCCGCTGCGGATGCCGTCGATCTCGCAGTCGATCAGTTGCTCGCCCAGGATCGCGACGATACCCTGCAACGGGCGGACCCAGCGCAGGCTCTCCGTCGTCTGCGACGCGACGCCCCAGCGCATGGATTTGGGCCAGGGGAAGGCGCGGATGATGGCGGGGATGGCTTGCGCCAGCACCTCTGCGGTGGCGCGGCCGGGCTTGTTGACGGTGCCGAACCAGATGCCGTTGCGGTCTTCGAGCTGGTCCTGGGTCAGGCCGGTCTTGCGCAGGAAGCCTTCGAGCGCCTGGGGCGGCGCGCTGGTGCGCGGGCCTTTATGCTCTTCGCTGACGGCGGCGGTTTCGAGCGGCAGGTCGCGGGCGATGAGCGCGAGGCGGCGGGGCGTGACGAAACTGTCGATGCGGCCCGGCGTCAGGCCGGATTTCGCCAGTTCCTCGGTAAAGAAGCGCGCGAGATCGTCGCTGGCCTTGAGCTGCATGCGCGCGGGAATTTCCTCGCAGCGCAGTTCGAGGAGGAAGTCGGTCATGCCCGTTCCTCCCCGGCACGGGGAGGGGGACCGTCAGCCGCAGGCTGATGGTGGAGGGGGCTGGCCCCAAGCGCGGCGATCGAGGCAGCCACTATGTCGGCATCCTTCAAAATCTCAGAAGCAGCTATGCGAAGCACCTGATATCCATTCTCTTCCATGAACCTGTCCCGGTGGAGATCGCGCGCCGGACGATCGGCCCGATTATGCGCTTCCCCGTCGACCTCGATGACCAGCTTCAAGCTGCTGCAGTAGAAGTCGGCTATATAGCTTCCGATGGGATGTTGCCGCCGGAATTTCAGGCCGGTGGCCTGGCCTCTAAGCCTTTGCCAGAGCAGGACTTCGGGCAGGGATAGGTCGCAGCGGAGTTTGCGGGCGGTGTAGGTTTCCGGGCGGCGTGTGTGGGGCACCCCCCCTCCACCACGCGGCTGCGCCGCGCGGTCCCCCTCCCCGTGCCGGGGAGGATTCACGCGGTCCATCCGTTGGATTCCATCCATGCTTCGCAACTGCCCTTCGCCATGTCGCGGACCTGGCCCATATAGCTGGCGCGTTCCTGGACTGAGATCACGCCGCGCGCTTGCAGCAGGTTGAAGACGTGGCTGGCCTTGATCGCCTGGTCATAGGCGGCGAGCGGTACGCCATTGTCGATGCAACTGCGCCATTCGGACTGGCAATCCTTGAACCAGCGGAACAGTTTTTCGGTGTCGGCGACCTCGAAATTCCATTTCGACATCTGCTGTTCATTGGCCAGGAACACGTCGCCATAGGTGACGCCGGCATCATTGAATTTCAGGTCATAGACGCTGTCGACGCCCTGAATATACATGGCCAGCCGTTCGAGGCCATAGGTCAGTTCGCCCGCGACCGGCTTGCAGTCATAGCCGCCCATCTGCTGGAAATAGGTGAATTGCGTGACTTCCATGCCATCGCACCACACTTCCCAGCCAAGGCCCCAGGCGCCCAGCGTCGGGCTTTCCCAGTCATCCTCGACGAAACGGATGTCGTGGACCAGCGGGTCGATGCCGATTTCCACCAGGCTGCCGAGATACAACTCCTGCAGATTGGCGGGGCTGGGCTTCATGATCACCTGATATTGGTAATAATGCTGCAGCCGGTTGGGGTTTTCGCCATAGCGGCCATCCGTGGGCCGGCGGCTGGGCTGGACATAGGCGGCGTTCCACGGCTGCGGCCCAAGCGCGCGCAGGGTGGTGGCGGGGTGGAAGGTGCCCGCGCCGACTTCCATGTCATAGGGCTGGAGGATGACGCAGCCCTGTTTCCCCCAATAGGCATGGAGGGTCAGGATGAGGTCCTGAAAGGAAAGCGCTTTGCCTTCGGCCACGAATAGTCCTTCGCGAAATGGTCGGTTTTGCTGGCTCGCGCCTTGGCGCATGGGGCCGATAGGGTCAAGGGCAGGACGGAGCGAAACAGGGTTAAGTGGCTTGCCCTTGCGCCATCCGCCCCGCATGGTTGGGGCTATGAAGATGCTTGCTTATCTGGCCCATGGCCTTGCCGCCGCGCTGTTGCTGACCAGCGGCCCCGTGGCCGCCCGCCCTGCCCCGCCAGCCACCAATGTTGCGACGCCTGCCCTGTGGCAGGTTCAGGATGCGGACACGACGCTCTATCTGTTCGGCACCGTGCATGTGATGAAGCCGGACGTGGACTGGTTTCGCGGCGGGGTGAAGGCCGCGTTCGAGGGATCGGACGAGCTGGTGCTGGAGATTATCGAGCCGGACGATCCCAATGCGATGGGCGCGATCATGATGCCCAAGGCGTTGGCGCAGGATGGCGTGGCGCTGTCCGACCGGCTGACGCCGGAGGCACGGGACAAATATCGCGCGGCGATGGCGGCGAATGGCCTGCCCGCACCGGCGTTCGACCGGATGAACCCGTGGATGGCGGGCATGGCGCTGGCCGTCGCGCCGCTGGCGAAGATGGGCTATCAGGCGGATCTGGGCGCGGAGAAAATCCTGCGCTCGGCGGCGGTGAAGGCGGGCAAGCGGGTCGAGGCGCTGGAGACGGTCGAGCAGCAGATTGATTTCTTCGCGACGCTGCCGATGGAACAGCAGGTCGCTTTCCTGAACGCGACTGTCGATGGCCTACCGGAGATGGAAACGGAGTTCGCCGCCTTGCTGCGCCACTGGCAGGCGGGCGATCCGGACAAGCTCGGCAAATCCATGAACGAGTCGCTGGAGGCGACGCCGGAACTGGCGCAGGTGCTGCTGATCGGGCGCAATGCGAACTGGGCGCAATGGATCAAAGCGCGGATGGCGACGCCGGGGACGATATTCGTCGCGGTCGGCGCGGGGCATCTGGCGGGCAAGGGCAGCGTGCAGGATCAGTTGAAGACGCTGGGCATCACCGCCCGGCGGATCAAGGAGTAAGGGACGATGCGGCGGTTCACCCATTTCCTGGCGCTGTGTGCGCTGACGCTGGTCGCGGCCTGCGGGCAGGATGGCAGTCCCAAGCCGGAGGCCGCGCAGGGCGGCCCGGCGCTGTGGCAGGTGTCGCGCGGGTCCATGAAGGGCTGGCTGTTCGGGACCATCCATGTCCTGCCCAAGGGGGTGGCGTGGGAGACGCCGACGATCAGCGAGGCGATGGCGCAGGCGGATCGGCTGGTGCTGGAAGCGGCGGATTTGCAGGACGAGCAGAAGACGCTGGCGCTGTTCGAATCCATGGGCCGCAGCCCCGGCTTGCCGCCGCTCGACCAGCGCGTGCCGGAGGAAGATCAGGCCGCGCTCGTCAAGGCCGTGGAGGATGGCGGCACCAGCACACAACTCCTGTCGGGCTATGAAAGCTGGGCGGCGGCGATGCTGTTGTCGGCGGCGAGCCAGCAGGCGCTCAAGGTCAGTCAGGATGATGGCGTGGAGCCGGTGCTGATCGCCGCGTTCAACAAAGCGGGCAAGCCGATTGGCGGGCTGGAAACGGTGGAACGGCAATTCGCTGCGTTCGACACGTTGCCCGATGCGGCCCAGGCGAAGTTGCTGGTGCAGACGGTGCGCGAGACCAAGGATATGAAGGCTCTGTTCGACCGCATCCTGACCGCCTGGCGCAAGGGTGACATGGAGGCGATCGCCAAGGAGGACCAGAATGGCGAGCAGCCCGATCCGGTGGTTGAGGAAGCCGTGCTGGTCGCGCGCAACCGCGACTGGGTGAAGGCGATCGAGCCGATGACGGGGCGGCCCTTCATCGCGGTGGGCGCGGGGCATCTGACGGGGCGCGAGAATCTGATCGAGCTGCTGAAGGCCAAGGGCTTTACGGTGACGCGGGTGCAGTGATTGCAAATGTCCGTTCGTCCTGAGTAGCTATTGAGCGAAGTCGAAATAGCGTATCGAAGGACCGGCTCACGCGCATCCTTCGATACGAGGCTTCGACAAGCTCAGCCTCTACTCAGGACGAACGGACATTGTGTCGCTGCCCCATCTTGCAATCTTGCCCTTTTCTGCTAAAGGGCGCGCTCCCGCGATGGTCATCCCTGGAGGCGTGGCGGGAAAATGTAACTCAAACCAGCTTTTGGAGACACGCAATGAGCGAGCAGCTTACGCTGTCGGCCGAGGCACGCGATCGGGCAGGCAAGGGAGCCTCCCGCGCCCTCCGCCGTGAGGGCCGCGTACCCGCCGTCATCTATGGAATGAACGAAGAACCCCAGTCGATCCACGTCGAGGAAAAGCTTCTCAACAAGCTGCTGGGCACCGGGCATTTCTTCAATTCGGTCGTCATGGTGGAAGTCGGTGGCAAGTCCATCCGCACCCTCGCCAAGGACGTGGCCTTCCACCCCGTCTCCGACCGTCCGCTGCACGCCGACTTCCTGCGCGTTTCGGAACATGCCAGCGTCACCGTCGCGGTGCCGGTGCGCTTCGAAAATGAAGCCGCTTCGCCGGGCCTCAAAAAGGGTGGCGTGCTGAACGTCGTTCGTCATGACGTCGAACTGATTGTCGATGCCGCCGAAATCCCCGAAGATGTCGTTGTCGACCTGACCGGCTTCGAAGTCGGCGATTCGATCCACATCAGCGCGGTCAAGCTGTCCAAGGGCGCGAAGGCAGCGATCGACGATCGCGACTTCACCATCGCGACGATCGTTGCCCCGTCTGCGCTGAAGAGCGCCGAAGGTGGCGAAGGCGACGCCGAGGCGGAAGCCACGGCCGAATAAGCCTCTAACACGTCAAACTCTCAAACCTCCGTTCGTGCTGAGTAGGGACTGAGCTTGTCGAAGGCCCGTATCGAAGCATTGGTCCCAAGGACTGATCCTTCGATACGCCATTTCGACTTCGCTCAATGGCTACTCAGGACGAACGGAGGTTTTTGATTCGGGAAGAAAAGCCATGCAAATCTGGGTGGGGCTCGGCAATCCGGGCACGCAATATGCGATGCACCGGCATAATGTCGGCTTCATGGTCGCCGACCTGATCGCCGACCTGCATCGCTTTTCGCCGCCCAAGAAGCAGTTTCAAGGCTGGGTGCAGGAAGGGCGGATCGGGACGGAAAAAATCCTGCTGCTCAAGCCCGCAACCTTCATGAATGAAAGCGGCCGCTCGGTGGGTGAGGCAATGCGCTTCTACAAGCTGACGCCGCAGGACGTGACCGTCTTTCACGACGAACTCGACCTGGTGCCGATGAAGGTGAAGGTGAAGCGCGGCGGCGGCAATGCCGGGCATAATGGCCTGCGATCGACCGACGCGCATATCGGCGCGGATTTCCGCCGGGTGCGGATCGGCATCGGCCATCCGGGCCATAAGGACAAGGTCCATGGCTATGTGCTGGGCAATTACGCCAAGAGCGAGATGGACGCGCTCGCCGCGATGCTGGGCGCGATCGGGGCTGAGGCGGAGTGGCTGGCCAAGGGCGATGATGCCCGCTTCATGAACGAGGTCGCGCTGCGGCTGGCGGACTGAGCGCAACGGCAAACGGCGTCCGACAGGGTGCCGGACGCCGTTTCCTGTGGGCAGGAGGGGTTGGCCCCCGCCCCGTATATGTCAGACGATCACGAACTCGGCGTTGGTCATCGCCAGGCCCGTGGAGATGGACGCGAACTGCACCGCAGCCCCCGCCCCATTGCCATCGGCATCGAACAGCAGCGCGCCGGTGGCGCTGTTGTAGATGATCCGATCGTTGGCATCCGCAGCCCCCGTACCAATGTGGAAGGCCGCGGCAGTGAGCGTGCCGAGCGCCAAACCGGTAAAGATAGCATCATCCAAATGGATCGTGTCGGCCGACACCGAATAGTCGGTTATGGTATCCACGTTGGTCGCACCCAGAGCGTTGGCAAACAGGAAGATGTCGGCCCCTGTATCCCCTGTTAGCGTGTCGGACCCCGAACCACCATTCAAGATGTCGTTGCCCGAACCACCGATCAATATGTCATTGCCGCCATTGCCGAATAGCGTATCCGCACCACTGCCACCGTTCAGGATGTTGACATTGGCATTACCCGAAAGCGTGTCGGCAAAGTTTGAACCTGTCAGGTTTTCAATGCCGGACAAAGTATCGGTTCCCGCGCCGCCAGTCGCCTGTGGGCCAGCAATCTGGAAGCTGACGGTAACGCCGCTGGTAGCGGACGCATAACTGGCCGTATCATTGCCGTTGCCGCCCAGAAGCGTGTCATCCCCGGCACCCCCTTCCAGAATGTCGTTGCCGCCGCCCCCATCAAGTATGTCGTTGCCGCCCAGGCCTGAAAGCCTGTTGTTGCCGCTATTGCCGTACAGCGTTTGAGCCAGTTCGTTGCCGACCGCATCGACATTGGCTGTTCCGGTCAATGTTAGCGTTTCGATGTAGCGGCCTGTCAGATTGTAGCTGACCGTCGAATAGGCGACATCGGCGCTACCGCCCGTGGTGGAGCTTTCCACCACATTATCATTGGTGGAGTCGATATAATAAACGTCGTTGCCATTACCGCCATTCATGACATCGGCCCCGGTGCCGCCGTCGAGAATGTCGTCGCCCTCACCACCGATCAACGTGTCGTTGCCGCCCCGGCCATAAAGTGCGTCATTCCCGCCGTTGCCGACTAGATAATTGACTTCCGCCGAACCACGCAGCGTGTCTGCCCCGCTGTTGCCAATGGCGTTTTCTATGCTCGAAAGGCTAAGTGCCCCGGAACCGCCAGGCGTGTAGGTGAATGTGCCATCGGCCAGATCGACTATCGACGTACTGACCGTCGTAGCCGAGAAATCAAACGTGTCCGAACCGGCACCGCCGAGATATATCTCGCCATAGCCGCCATTCCATCCATTGAATATGCGGAACGTATCGTCTCCCGCCTCGCCATACAGAATGTCGATGCCGCTGCCGCCGTCGAGAATATCGTTGCCGTCACCGCCGATCAGCAGATCATTGCCGCCGCCGCCATTGAGCGTGTCATCGCCACCGGCACCGCTGATTATGTCATCGCCGCCATTGCCATTGATGATATTGGCAACAGAATTGCCGGTGATTGTGTCGGCCAATTGTGTGCCATCCACATTTTCGACCGAGATAATCGTCCACGGGCCGCCATATAAGGGATTATATTGCCAGCTACCCGACGTCAGATTGACCGTCGAGCCATAGGTCGTGGCGATTTGGCTCAGGTCCAGTCGATCGGTGCCAGTGCCACCGTCGATATTATCGCCGAATTCCGTTCCAATATTATTCTGGCGAATGATGAATACATCATTCCCAGATTCGCCGAAGACTGTGTCGCCGAAAAAGCCACCATAAATGATGTCATCGCCACTTCCGCCATAAATAACGTCCGTGCCGCTACCGCCATCCAATATGTCGTTCCCGTCGCCGCCGTAAAGCGTATCATCGCCATCACCGCCATCGAGAACGTCGTTGCCGGCACCGCCATTAAGCGTGTCATTGCCGCTCAAACCAATAAGGGTATCGTTACCCCCGTTACCGTTGAGCACGTTATTGGCGACGTTGCCCGTGATCGAGTCGTTCCCCGACCCGCCATTGGCATTTTCAATCAACGATGCTGTGTTGCCGCCGAAAAGCAGCGCATTGAAGATATTGCCGCGGGCATATTGGCCATCACCCAGATAGGCGATCTGAGCGCTGCTGAACGTCGAATGCCCACCTGGGTTGAGGTCCAGCGTCAGATTGGTGGTATAGTTGGACAGATTATAGGTATCGACGCCGCCCCCGTCCCAGATGGTGGCGAAGATGCGATTGCCACCCGGATCAATCGCCAGCGATCCATTGATATAGGTTTCGCCGTTGGTCGGGTTCCACGTATAGACGGTGTTGCCCGAATTGACCGAATAGTCTGCCCCATACATCGTCTGCAAAGCCGCAATGTCGAGCATCATATAGGTTTGCGGCGCACCCCATTGTTCGTAGGAATAGCCGCCGATCAGAGGATCGCCAACATAGCTGCGATAGGTCATAACCGTGAATTCGATCGAGTCCCACGCGGTCGGCAAAGCCCCAAAGGCGCCCACTTCCTGCCCATGTTTCAGCCCCAGCGAGTGGCCAAGTTCATGGAACATCGTGTGCCAGGCATAATTGCCCGCAGTTGGCGTCTTGAGCGAATTGATCGTGCCATCATAAGCATTGCCGAAGAATGTGTCGCCGCCATAGATGCTGTTGCTGGGATAATAGGCATAAGCCGTGCCAGCATCGCTGGAATTGGCGGCGCGTATAGTCGCAATCGGCGATCCTACGCCATCATAAGCAAGCGAGAGGTTGGTAAAGGATGCCACGCCAAATGCTGTTGCCGCACTCGGTTGGGTGTAGGCAAAGGCATTAAGAGCGGTGTGGAGGGCAAGCGTCTGCTGCGCGGTGAATTGCGAAAAGCCTTCATTCTGCGCGCTTATGCCGTCGCCGTCGGCATCAGAAAAATAGCCGCCGGTGTAATCGGCGGGCGAATCCGTGTTGCTATAATAAACGGTTTGGGCCGGATTCCATTTGATGCCGCTCAAAATGCCATCAATAATCTGATTGCCGGTAGCGCCTTGGGCCAGCGTCGTGTTGCCGTTGCCATTTTCCTGGGGCGCATCAAGATTGCCTGCCACACCCGTACTGACCGGCTCAGGCATCACATCCTGCGGATAAAGCAATCGAACCTGACTACGAATTTCGGGATTACTGGAAAGAGACCAGATGTCTGACACATTTGTAAAAGAGGATGGTGTGTCGAATAGCGACACATCATCGTCCTCATCTTTCAATTTGGCCATTAGGGGGCCGCCCTCGGTGATCCTAAGCATACATCCTCCTGCAAAACTGCGTTGGATGACACGTTAACTGTGCCTTTTTAGGCGACCACTATGGAGCGACGTAATGGCACCATTATGGGTAACTTCCAAGCGATAGATTTCTCAATCATTACAATATGATGCTAAGTATGAATATCTATGCTATTGAAATTCAATCCATTATTTCAACGGCATATTCCACCGAATATGGAATTTATTTCAAAGATGTCTTGAGTCACTCGGCCATGGTGGGTCACTCCGGAAAAACCGACCATATAGATGATCAAAAACCGCTAACGATATTGCGGCGAAGCCTAACGTGGCGTCTCGTGATGCAGATGCTCTATCCGGCGCTCTGCCTCGCGCGCCAGCGCATGGCCGGGATGGCGTTCGACAAACAGGCGATAAGCCGCCTCGCTATTGCGCCGCTCGGCTTCCGCAAACTGTTCGCGAATGGCGCGTTCAGCATCTCCAGGTGGGCGCATGATACCTCCGGTTCCGGGCGGCGCGCCCGGCATGTGCGTTGCCGTGGATGACGCAGACCGGGGGGCTGCCGCACAAGCGGACAGGCCGAGGGACGCGGCTGTCAAGACAGATAAAGTCACGATGAACACAGTATCGCGCATAGGAATACCCCGCGACAACAAGAGACTCTTCTTACCAGAATTTTGCGCTGCGCTCAATCGACCACCCTATTCGCGAAACGCAGTCTCGCTCAATCGCGTGATGGGCGTGAGAATATAGGCCAGGATGGACCGCTTATCGCCCAGCAGATTGACCTCCGCCCCCATGCCAGGCCCGATCGGCAGATCGCGTCCAGCCGCGTCCTTGATCCCCGTCGCAGTGGTACGAACGCGCACGACATAATGGCTTTCGCCCGTCCGTTCATTCACCACCGCGTCGGGCGACACGGCGATAACCGAACCGGGCATCGACCCATAAACTGCGCTGTCATAGGCGGAAATATGGACCTTGGCCCGCTGGCCCAGTTTCACCGAGGCGATGTCCTTGGCCGCCACCATCGCTTCGATAATCAGCGTATCGCGCGCCGGCACCATTTCAAGCAGCGGATCGCCAGGGCGCACGCTCCCCCCCACTGTCGTCACGAAAACGCGGTTGATGCGGCCGTCCATCGGCGCTTTGAGCGTGGTGCGTTCAAGTCTGTATTTATAGGCTGGCATGGTCGCCTGCCGCACCGACATTTCCGCGCGCGCGGCGGTCAGTTCCGCAGCAGCGCGCGCTAGCCAGTCGCGCTTCTGTTGCAGCGCACTGGCCTTGGCCTCGGCCAATACCGAATGGGCGCGGCTCAGCGCGGCGGCGGCACCCTGCGCGTCGCTGGTCGATATGCTGAAGGCATTTTGCGCCTGCAACAAAGTGCGGCGCGGCTCGATCCCCTCCTGCACCAAGGGTCGCACCAGGTCGAGATCGGCACGCGCGGTTTCGCGGGCGGAGATGCGCGCGTCCTGTGCGGCACTGGCCTCGGCAATGGTGCGCGACGCCTGCGCGATACGGGCGGTGCCTATGTTGGACAGGGCGGCAAGCTCGGCCATGCGCGATTGATAGAGGCTCTGTTCAACGGCGATTTGATTCGCCATCTGGGCATTGCGCGGTTGCGGGAAGCGCGGCGCGCGGCCCGTAATTTCGGCTTCCAGGCGGATGATCTTGAACTGCAGCGAGTCGCTGCTGACGCGATTGCTTTCCAGTTCCGCGCCCGGCTGGATCGGGCTGAGCCGGACCAACGCCGTGCCCTGCTTTACATCCTGTCCCGTCCGCACCAGGATCGACTCGACTACGCCACCTTCCAGATTGGAAATGATCTGCAATTGCGAGCTTGGGATGACCCGCCCATTGGCGCGGACGGTACGGTCGATTTCCGTGAGCCAGGCCCAGAGCAGAAATATCAGCACGAAGGCGGCGATGGTCCACAGGATGATGTTCGCAGGCACCCTGGGCTTGATATAGGTCGCAGGCTCCTGCGTCAGCGCCCGGCCGGTCATGCCGCTTTTCCTCTGGTCAGTTTTTGCAGCACGGCATCGCGCGGGCCATCCGCCACGATCCGGCCCTTGTCGAGCACGACGATTCGGTCGACCAGCGCCAGCAAGGACGTGCGGTGGGTGATCAGCATCAGCGTGCGGCCCTGCACTTCGGGGTGCAGGCGGGTGATGAGTTCCGCCTCGGTCTGCGCGTCCATCGAGCTGCTGGGTTCATCGAAGATCAGGATTTGCGGGCGTCCCGCCAGCGCGCGGGCGATCGCGATCGACTGGCGCTGGCCGCCCGACAGGCCATCGCCCCGGTCGGTCAGGCGCAAATCATAGCCATTGGTGATCGGCCCCATGAACCGATGCGTGCCGCTGATCTCCGTCGCGCGGATCATCTCGTCCTGATCCACGACGGCGCGGTCCAGGCAGATATTCTGGCGCACCGTCCCGGCGATCAGGACATTGTCCTGCATCCCAGCGCCGATCAGGCGGCGCAGTTCATTGGGGTCATATTGACGCACATCGATGCCGTCGATCATGACGACGCCATCTTCGGGTTCGTAGAGGCCCAGGACCAGTCGGGCGAGCGTGGACTTGCCGGACCCGACTCGCCCCAAAAAGCCGACCCGCTCGCCCGGCGCGATCGTCAGATTGACCTGCTCCAACGCCTTTTCCGGCGAACCAGGATAGCGGAAGCCGACATTGCGCAATTCTATCTGCCCGCGCAGCACGCCGGGGTGCAGCGCATCGCCCTGCGGCCCTTCGCTCGGCGCATCCATCAGCGCGTTGATCTGCCGATAGGCGACGCGCGTGGCGGACAGGCGCGAGAGCAAGGTCGCGATCTGTGCCAGCGGCGCAAGCGCGCGGCCGCACAGGATGGAGCAGGCGAGCAGCGCCCCGGTCGTAATCTCGTTGCTGCGCAGCAGGCCGACACCCACGATGATGATGCCGCAATAGGCAATGGTCGATGCGCTGTTGGCGACCGTCATCGGGATGGAGGAGATCAGCCGTTGGCCAAGCGAGCTTTCCGAATGGCTGATGAGCGCCTTCTGCCAGCGCCCGCTCAGCATCGGCCCGGCCCCGATCGCCTTGACCGTTTCCAGGCTGCCGATGGTTTCGACCAGCACCGTTTGCTTGAGCAATCCATCGCCCAGGCTTCGCGACGACATACGGTCGAGCGCAGGCGTGGTGAGGATGCCCGACAGGATCACGACCGGAATCATCGCCAGCGGCAGAAACACCAGCACGCCGCCCAGCATGGCGATGACGGTCAGGGTGACGAAGATGAAGGGCACGTCGATGAGCGCAGTCAGCGTCACCGATGCGAAGAAGTCGCGCAACGTCTCCAACTCGCGCATCAGGCCAGTCAGCGCGCCGGTCGACCCCCGCCGATGGTCGAGCCGCAGCGCGAGCAGCTTGGCGAACAGCGTTTCGCCGACATCATGGTCGATATTGGCCCCGGCGACATCGACGAAATAGACGCGCAGCAACCGCAGCACGAAATCGAAGATGATGACGAAGACGAGGCCAATGCTCAGGCCCACCAGCGAGGCGGCGCCGTCATTGGGGACGATCCGGTCATAGACGGTCATGGTAAAGAGCGCCGACACGAGCGCGAAGATGTTGATCAGCGCGGCAGCGACTGCGACCTTCATATAGATGCCGCGATTGCGCATCATCGGTTCAATGAGCCACGGCGCGAAACGGCGCTTGCCGGTTGCAAGCAGAGGCTCTTCATTCATGGTCTGGCGGCCCCGTCGGAGGAATCGACCGCGATCGACAGTTCGTCCAGCAGCTGGCCCGCTCTGGCCAGCAGGACGAAGCGCGACAGGTCGCGCTCCGCCAAAGTCTGCACATAGGTCGCGATGGATGCGAAATAATTGTCTTCGGACGTGATGACATCGAACAAGGTGCCGCCCGACGACGCGAAGCGCGCGGCATAGACATCGCGACTGTCGCGGCTGGCAAGGTAGGTCGCCTGCGCCGCCGTCAGTTGCGCGTCGAGTCCGCGCATGTCGCCCCACGCCATCTCCGCGTCGCGCAGCGCCTCGCGCCGGACGCGCGCGGCATAGGCGTCGGCGGCATCGGCGCGCGCGGTCGCCTGATCGGCCTTCGCATTGATCCCTGCGCCAAGCTGGGCACGGATGATCAGGCGGCCGCGAATGTCATAGTCGCCCGGATTTTCGAACACGCCATAGCGGCCCGCATCCACCCCGGCAGCAATCGTCGGCAGTCGGTCGGACCGCACCGCGCGCGCATCCTGCCGCGCGGCGCGTGCTTCGGCTTCCGCCTTCAGCACGGTCGGCGATTGCAGAATCAGCGTTTCCAGCGATTCGCGGCTGCTGGCGTCCATCGGTGGCACGGGCGCGCGCATCAGGTCGATGGGAGCGTCATGCCCGGCCAGCGCACGATATTGCGCTTCGGCGCTGGCCCGGTCACGCTGATACATGGCCAGCCGGGTCTGGACCGAGGCGATCGAACTGTCGATGCGCGGCAGGTCGCCCCGCGCGGAAAAACCCTGCTCGATGCGGCGCTCGACCGCGGCACGCAGGCGCATCTGCCGCACGCCATAATCAATCGCCGCCTGCTCCATCAGCCGCTGTGCCAGGATCGAATACCAGGCGGTCACGGTGCGCAGCGCGACATCGGTGCCATAGCCTTCGATCGCCGATCGCGCCGCCTCGACCCGCGCATTGCCCGCATTGATGCGGCTCGACGCCGCGCCGAAATCGAGGAGCCGCTGTCGCAGCGAAGCCGTGGCGTCCGTCCGCCCTTCGGGTCGGGATCGTTCGACGATATTGCCGGGATCATTGGAGAAATTGCGCGCAAGCGAGCGATGCGCGTCCACGCTGAGGTCGATCGTCGGGAAGATCGCCGAACGCGCCTGCACCCGCGCCGCCTGCGCCTCGCGCTCGCCCGCGCGGGCCTCATCCATCAGCGCATTGGTCTGCACCGCCGATTCGATTTCCGCGCGAAACTGGTCCGGCGGCCCGATGCGATCGACCAGATCCATCAACGGATCAGCCTGCAGCGGATGGCTGAAAGGCATTGGATTGGGGGGAAGGATGAGACTGTCCTGCGCCCATGCGCCGGACGAGACATCGCAGCAGGCCAACAACGCCATGCGCGTCATCATGCCCCTATGCCACCGTCCAAACAGGTTCGACCGCCCCCCAGGCAGCCTAGCGATCGACAAAACCCCCACCCCAAATCACATAATGGTTATCCCAACATGAGCTTTGCGACCCCAGTTAAGACCATGTTCGGGTGTAGTGCGACGCTATATGCCTGATGTGACAATTCCGCGCAACTTGGATCGCTATGCGTAGCGACCCCATTATTCTAGCATTTGACTGCGGAAAATGCGCCAAAACCCAGGGGCATGGCGCGTGTCTTCACGCTGGCACTTTGCCCAGCGCCGCCTTCACTGCCTCCAGTGCAGCCTGCGCCTTGTCACCGTCAGGACCACCGCCCTGCGCCATGTCGGGACGCCCGCCGCCCCCCTTGCCGCCCAGCGCTTCCACACCGATGCGGACGAGATCGACGGCGCTCAGCGTGCCGGTCAGGTCGTCGGTGACGCCCACGGCGATGGTCGCGCGACCGTCTACCACGGCGAGGATGGCAGACACGCCGCTGCCCAAGGCCTTCTTGTTGCCATCGACGATGCTGCGCAATTCCTTGGGGTCGAGGCCGTCGATGACCTGGCCCAGGAAGCTGACATTACCCACTTGTTCGGGACCGGCAGCCTGCGCCGCTCCGCCACCGCCGAGCGCCAAGGCCTTCTTGGCCTCGGCGAGTTCACGTTCCAGACGACGGCTCTGTTCGACCAGCGCGGCGATGCGCGCGGGCACATCTTCGGGCGTCGTCTTGAGCGCGGCGGCGGACTGGCGCAGTTTATCGTCGCGGTCGGCCAGCCACAGACGCGCGGCCTCGCCGGTCAGCGCTTCGATCCGGCGGACGCCGCTCGACACGGCGCTTTCCGACACAATCTTGAACAGGGCGATGTCGCCGGTCGCGCGGACATGGGTGCCGCCGCACAGTTCGACCGAATAATTGGCGTCATCGCCGCGCCCCATGGAAAGGACGCGGACTTCGTCGCCATATTTCTCGCCGAACAGCGCCATCGCGCCCGCGCCGATCGCATCGTCCGGGGTCATCAACCGGGTGGTGACCTCCTCATTATGGCGGATCTGCGCGTTCACGTCCGCCTCGACCTGCGCGATCTGCGCGTGGGTCAGCGATTCGGGATGCGAAAAGTCGAAGCGCAGCCGGTCGGGCGCGACCAGGCTGCCCTTTTGCGTGACATGGCCGCCCAAGCGATGGCGCAGCGCGGCATGGAGCAGGTGGGTGGCGCTATGGTTGGCGCGCACGCGGTCGCGATGATCGACATCGACCGTCAGTTGCACGGTGTCGCCGACCTTGACGCTGCCCGCCTCGATCGTCGCGCGATGCGCATGGAGGCGGCCGAGCGGCTTGGCGGTATCCTCGACGCTGGCGATCAGACCGCCCTGCGTGCTGATGCGGCCAGTGTCGCCCATCTGCCCGCCGCTTTCGCCATAGAAGGGCGTCTGGTTGGTGATGATGATGACGCTGTCGCCAGTGCTTGCGCTGTCGATGCGCGCGCCGTCGCGGACCAGCGCCAGCACTTCGCCCTCGCCCACGGTCGAGGCATAGCCGATAAATTCGGTGCTGCCGGTGGTTTCGGCAATGTCGAACCAGACATCGTCCGATGCCTTGTCACCCGACCCTTTCCAGGCGGCGCGCGCAGCGGCTTTCTGTTCGGCCATCGCGCTGTCGAAACCGGTACGATCGACGCCCAGCCCGCGCGAACGCAGGGCATCTTCGGTCAGGTCATAAGGGAAGCCGAACGTGTCATAGAGTTTGAACGCGGTTTCGCCGGGCAGCGTGCCGCCTTCGGCCAGATCGACCGTCGCTTCGTCGAGCAGGCGCAGGCCGTTTTCCAGCGTCTTGCGGAACCGGGTTTCCTCGCGCAGCAAGGTTTCCTCGATCAGCGGCTGGGCGCGCACCAGTTCAGGGTAAGCCGCGCCCATTTCGGACACGAGGCTACCGACCAGGCGATACATCAACGGGTCTTTGGCGCCGATGATGTGCGCGTGGCGCATGGCGCGGCGCATGATCCGGCGCAGCACATAGCCGCGCCCTTCATTGGCGGGCAGCACGCCATCGGCGATCAGGAAGCTGGTCGAGCGCAGATGATCGGCGATAACGCGATGGCTCGCCTGATGGTCGCCGTCGGTCGCAGTGCGGGTAATCGCGCCGGACGCGTCGATCAGCGCCTTGAACGTGTCGATGTCATAATTATTATGCACGCCCTGCATGACGGCGGCGATGCGTTCCAGGCCCATGCCGGTGTCGATCGACGGCTTGGGCAGTTCGCTGACGATCTCATTGGCTTCCTGCTCATATTGCATGAAGACGAGATTCCAGATCTCGACGAAGCGATCGCCATCTTCTTCGGGTGAGCCGGGAGGGCCACCCCAGATATGGTCGCCATGGTCGTAGAAGATTTCGGAGCAAGGACCGCATGGGCCGCTATCGCCCATCGCCCAGAAATTATCCTTGGTCGGAATGCGGATGATGCGGTGATCGGGCAGGCCCGCAACCTTCTTCCACAGCGCGAACGCCTCGTCATCGGTATGATAGACGGTGACGGTCAGCTTGTCGGCGGGAAGCCCCCATTCCTTGGTCAGCAAAGTCCAGGCATGGGTGATCGCCTGTTCCTTGAAATAATCGCCGAAGCTGAAATTGCCCAGCATTTCAAAGAAGGTATGGTGGCGCGCGGTATAGCCGACATTGTCGAGGTCATTATGCTTGCCACCGGCGCGCACCGACTTCTGGCTCGACGTCGCCGTCTTGTAGGGGCGGGTTTCAAGCCCGGTAAAGACATTCTTGAACGGCACCATGCCCGCATTGACGAACATGAGCGTCGGATCGTTGTGCGGCACCAGCGGCGCGGACGGGACGATGGTGTGGCCGTTGGCCCCGAAATAGTCGAGGAAAGAGCGGCGAATGTCGTTGGTCGAGGTCATGGAGGCGATTTAGGGGGAAGCGGCCCGTCGCACAAGCGGGGCTTTTCGCCGTTTCTCTTTCCAGCCGCGCCAACTTCCTTCAGCATCGGCTCGCACAAAGGCGCAAAAACGACTGGACGCCCCGCCCCTCAAGCCGCTATGTCCCCGGCATGATGCAGAGCGCGACGCTTCTTCCCCTGCTACGACTTACACGCCCTTAGGCGTGGTTTTGTGCTGCCTTTCGATTATGGGCAGCAACGATACGCCTAAGGGCTTCCTTTTCGCTGATAGTCGTTAACCGGGCCGTCCCGTTCGTAACAGGGCACGCCCGTTCGCATAAAGAAGTAGCTGTCCCATGATGCTGACCGATCCCGCCCAGAAATATCGCGCCTTCCCGCAAGTCGACCTGCCCAATCGCCAATGGCCGGGCAATGTCATCACTTGCCCCCCGCGCTGGCTCTCGACCGACCTGCGTGATGGCAATCAGGCGCTGATTGATCCCATGAACGCGGAAAAGAAGAGCCGCTTCTTCGATCTGCTGGTCCAGGTCGGCGTCAAGGAGATCGAAGTCGGCTTCCCGTCGGCCGGCGCGACCGAGTTCGACTTCATCAGTAGCCTGGTGAAGGAAGGCCGCATCCCCGATGATGTGATGGTCCAGGTGCTCACGCAAGCCCGCGAAGACCTGATCGCCACCACCTTCGAATCGCTGCGCGGCGCGGAGCGGGCGATCGTCCATGTCTATAACGCCGTCTCGCCCGCCTGGCGCCGCATCGTGTTCGGCATGGACCGGGCGCAGGTCAAGGACATCGCCGTCCACGCCGCCAAGCTGTTGCGCGACAATGCCGCCAAACAGCCCGACACCGACTGGCATTTCGAATATAGCCCGGAAACCTTCTCCACCGCCGAACTGGATTTCAGCCTGGAATGTTGCGAGGCGGTGATGGACATCCTCCAGCCCACGCCGGAGCGGCCGCTGATCCTCAATCTGCCCGCGACCGTTGAATGCGCCACCCCCAACATCTATGCCGACCAGATCGAGTGGATGTGCCGCCATATCAGCAAGCGCGACAGCGTCGTCATCTCGCTGCACCCGCATAATGATCGTGGCACCGGCGTTGCGGCGGCGGAACTCGGCCTCATGGCGGGTGCGGACCGGGTCGAAGGCTGCCTGTTCGGCAATGGCGAGCGCACCGGCAATTGCGACATCGTGACCGTGGCGCTGAACATGTACACGCAGGGCATCAACCCCGGCCTCGATTTCAGCGACATCGACACGGTCATCCAGACGGTCGAATATTGCAACCAACTGCCCGTCCACCCGCGCCATCCTTATGCGGGCGAGCTGGTGTTCACCGCCTTTTCCGGCAGCCATCAGGACGCGATCAAGAAGGGCTTTGCCGCGCAGGAGGCGCGCAACGACCTCATCTGGGACGTGCCCTATCTGCCGATCGACCCCAAGGATCTGGGCCGCGATTATGAAGCGGTCATCCGCGTCAATTCGCAATCGGGCAAGGGCGGCGTCGCTTGGGTATTGCAGCAGGATAAGGGCTTCAAACTGCCCAAGCGGATGCAGGCCGACTTCTCCCGCGTGGTGCAGGGGCTGGCCGACCAGTCGAGCCGCGAACTCAACGCCGCCGACATCTGGGCGGCGTTCCAGGACCATTATCGCCTGACCGGAACCCAAGCCTATGCGCTGATCGACTATCATGAAAGCGGCGCGGCGGGCGACCGCATCTTCACCGGCAAGATCGCTTATAAGGGCGGCGAACGCAGCATTTCGGGGCGCGGCAACGGCCTGCTTTCGTCCGTGCTGGCCGCACTGCGCGACGAGCTGAGTGTGGAGCTGGAAATCGCCGACTATAGCGAACATGCGATCGGCGCCGGCAGCAACGTCAACGCCGCCGCCTATGTCGAATGCCGCACGCCGGACGGGCGGACCGTGTTCGGCGTGGGGACGGACGCGGACGTCGCGACGGCGTCGGTGCAGGCGGTGTTGTCGGCGGCGAATGCGGTGGCGGTGCGGACCTAAAACCTCGCTTATTTAATCCGTTCGGTTCGAGCAGCTTCGAGCGAAGTCGAGAAGCGTCCGTCGAGAACAGTTCTCGACAAGCTCGAACCGAACGGATTGAGAGGTTCCCCTACTTCGCCAAAGCCCGGACCACAGCCTCCCACTGCACCAGCGCCGCGCCGATCCCCGCGACCGGCGCCCGCTCGTTCAGCCCATGGGCAAAGCCATCCTCGGCCTTCATGAACAGGCTCGACACACCATAGCTCGGCACGCCGAGCGCGCGGAAATGCACGCTGTCGGTCGCGCCGCCGGACATGCTCGGCATGATCGGAATACCCGGTGCCCGCGCCGAAACTGCCGCGACCACGGCCTGCATCACATCGGCACGCAACGGCGAGGCATCGCTCGCCAGCGGATCGCCCAGCGTCGTGACGGTCGCGCTCTCGTCCGCCACCACCCGCACCAGTTCCGCCTTCACCGCGTCGATCGCCACGCCCGGAAAGATCCGGCAATTGACCTGCACCTTGGCACTCTGCGGCAGCGCATTGAGCGCATGGCCCGCCTGCGCCATGGTCGCGACGCAGGTCGTGCGCACCTGGCCGACAAATTCCGGGCGGCCCGACAGCAATTCCGCCGCCGCCGCGTCCCCACTCTGCGCATAGCGCTTCATCGCCGCGCCGACCTCCCCACCGATCCGGTCGGCCGACAGCGCCAACGACGCCTTGGTCAATTCATTGCGCATCGGCGGAAACTGATAGGCCGCAATCCTGTCGATCGCCCGCGCCAGCCGATAGAGCGGATTGCCCGCCGTCGGCGCGCTCGAATGGCCGCCCGGATCGGTAAAGCCGATCTCGAAATCGGCATAGGTCTTCTCACCAGCCTGCAACTGATATAGCACCGGCTCGCCCGCCTCGTTCAGCAACCCGCCACCGCCATCGCCGTTCAGCAACAGCTCCGCGTCCTTATACTGCGCCGCCAGCGCCCGCGTCGTCACCATCGCCGTCTCTTCGTCGCCCGACAGCAGCAGCGTCACGGTGCGGCGCGGCGTCCAGCCGTCCTTCTTCAACTGCGCCAGCGTCGCGACCATCATCGCGACGTCATATTTATTATCCTCCGCACCCCGCCCGAAAATATAGCCCTTCTCCTCCACCGGCACGAACGGGTCGCGGGTCCAGTCCTTCGGGTCTGCCGCCACCACATCCATATGGCCGATCATCAACAAGGGTTTCAGCGCCGCATCCCGCCCCCGGATGGTAGCGGCAAAGGTCGCCGTCTCACCCATCGGCGTGATGACGATATCGCCCTCGGCAAAGCCCGCCGCCTTCAGCACCGACGCATAATAGGCCGCCAGCTTCGGCATCTCACCCGCCCCCTCGACCGTGCGAAAGGCGACGGAGCGCATCAATATGTCCTTGGCCACCACCGGGTCCGCCGCCGCCATCGCAACTTGCGGCAGCATCAAAGCCACGCCCGCCAGAAACCCGCACCGCCACCCCATAAACCTGCCCCTCTTGATCCTGTCAGGCGACCAATGTGGCACAGCGACAGGCAACCGCCAATCCTCCGCACCCATCCTCCCCTTGCAGGGGAGGTGGCAGCACGCAGTGCTGACGGAAGGGTGTCAGCCTATCGATGGCGGGACACCCCTCCGTCTGGCTACGCCAGACACCTCCCCTGCAAGGGGAGGATGTAAAGGGCCACCCCCCCGCCAAAAACTAAACCCCACCCAATTATTGCTTGCGCGCAATCCTGCGCCACGCCCCCATATGCTACGCCGTTCGCCCAAAGGATTTGCGCCCATGACCCTCCCTTATCGCAGCTTCGGATTTCAGGTGCTGGTCGGCATGGTCGCAGGCCTCGCGCTCGGCCTCCTCGCCCGGACCATGGGCACAGGGTCGGGTGGCGACCTCAACTGGCTCGCCACCGCGCTCCAGACGGTCGGCACCATCTTCGTCTCCCTGCTCAAAGCCATCGTCCCGCCGCTCGTCTTCGCCGCCATCGTCGCGTCGATCGCCAATCTGCGCGCGCTCGACAATGCCGCGCGGCTGGCGGGGCAGACCCTGCTCTGGTTCGCCATCACCGCGCTGATCGCGGTCAGCATCGGCCTTGCCATCGGCATCATCGTCCAGCCCGGCATGGGCCTTGGCACCGCCGCGCTCGCCGCCAAACAGCCCGACGCGGTCGGCGGCTGGCTCGATTTCCTCAAAGGGCTCGTCCCCGGCAACAGCCTGGCGCTGAGCGGTAGCACCAAGATCGCGCCCGACGGCACCGCCAGCACCAGCCTCTCCTTCAACATCCTGCAATTGCTGGTCATCGCCATCGCAGTCGGCCTCGCCACGCTCAAGGTCGGGGAGAAAGCCGAACCCTTCCTAGCCTTCGTCCGCTCCCTGCTGGCGGTCGTGCGCGCGCTGCTCGGCTGGGTCATCCGCCTGACGCCGATCGGCTCGGCGGGCCTGATCGGCGCAGCGGTCGCCACCTATGGCTGGGACGCGCTCGCAAGGCTCAGCGTCTTCACCGGCGCCATCTATCTCGGCCTCGGCATCGTGCTGCTGATCGTCTATCCGACGCTATTGCTCGCCCATGGCCTCAAGCCCCTGCCCTTCTTCGCCAAGGCCTGGCCCGCGATCCAGTTGGGCTTCGTCTCCCGCTCCTCGGTCGGCACCCTGCCCGTCACCGAAGCCGTCACCGCACGGCTCGGCGTGGACAAGGCCTATGCCGCCTTCGCTATCCCTCTCGCCTCGACCACCAAGATGGACGGCTGCGCGTCGATCTACCCCGCGCTCGCTGCCATCTTCGTCGCAGGCTTTTACGGCATTCCGCTTGGCCCGCTCGACTATGCCCTGATCGCCCTCGTCTCGGTCATCGGCTCCGCCGCGACCGCAGGCCTGACCGGCGCCGTCGTGATGCTCACCCTCACCCTCTCGACGCTGGGCCTCCCACTCGAAGGCGCAGGCCTCTTGCTCGCCATCGACCCGATACTGGACATGGGCCGGACTGCGGTCAACGTCGGGGGCCAAGTGCTGGTCGGCGTGGTCGTGGCGAAACGCGAAGGGATATTGGACGAGGCGGCTTATTATGGGGAGGGGGCGTTGGTGGGGGTTTAGATGTGAAAATAGCATTTAGTTGTCGTCAATCACTACCCTGTCTGCGCATGCAAACGCATTTCTGACACGAACAACTAGAACTTACCTTACAGCTTACAAAATCCAAATTTTCAGGATCGGTCAGATAGTCGCTATATCAAATTTATGAAAATTGCGGATTATTGGGTGCTTTCGTTTCAAACCCCATAAAAAGTATCGTTCAAGTAACTTCGTATGCCCCTAATACACGCTGGCACTTAACCGCTGACTCGCCAAGAGGAACAGTTCGCGTTATGCAGAGTGATGCCACTTCCCTTTCGCGCCCTGATGGGCATGGACAAAAAAATTGCCGGTTTGCCACAGTGGTCGGAACCAGATGGGCCGGACAAGGGCATTCGGCTGGCTGCATCGCTCGACGTTGGAGAAGCTACTCTTCAAGGCTTAGAACTTATCGGACGTGCGCGGATTGACTCTCCGCAGGCAGATATCAGTTTTTCTTTAACCTACTTTCCGACAAGCAGTCGGCGTGACGCAGTATCGCTTGCGCGCTTGGACTGGCGTCCACGCACGTCGCACACAAACAATGATGAGCACTCCCCACCAGCGCTATTTATGGTGGAAATTTCCGGTACTCATCATCACTCATTCGAGCTGAATTGGCTATCTGCTCATGGTCGCCCCCTTAAATGGCTTCCGGTCGCCGAGCCAATTAATCCCGACTTTCAAGGGTTTATCGATCTCCTTGACGGGGTAGGGAAAATCTTTAGAATCAATGATATAGGCGTTATTCCAGAACCTAGCTGGGCGCAGGATTTGTTTTCATGAGTTCGGAACAAAAAGCGGCTGAAAAAAGCGTGTTTGACCCGGTGGTGATGGCCGCAGTGAAGTCGCTTGTGCGCGCCAGTTTCATTTCAGACGCTGCTCTCATCTCGATGCCGCAAACCTATCCAGATGGAACCGGCGTAGGCATACGCGTCGATCCAGCACCAGGTGGCTATGCGGTATCTGATTTCGCTTTTGGCTACAGGCAGGCAGAAAATTATGGGGCTGAGCGTTCCTATGCAAAGCATGCAGCCAAGTTAGCCGAACAATGCCATGCTGAATATGCGGCAGGGCATCAGCTTCGCATCCTTGCCAGACCGGAACAACTATCCGGTGCGATAAAACTGATCGCCGCCGTATCGCGTGAAGCCGTCTATAAAACATTCGCATCATCTCCAGATTGGGATGATACGGAGTTGGCCGCAGACTTATTCCAAAGGCTGGTGGGTCTTTTTGGGACCGATCATGTTTTTGCGAAGGCCTCAAAAACAGGCGCATCTAGCGTTCAATGGCGCGTAGCTGCCAAGGTCACCATAGATGATAGAGATGTCATTTTTGATGCCGTTTCCCCGCATCATGCGTCCGTTTTTTCCGCGTCGAGTAAATTTAACGATATTGCTCGTTTAGAAGAGAAAACGGTATCAGTTGCTGTAGTTGAAAACAAAGAAGCAATGGGCAAGTGGCTTCCTCTTTTGTCGCAAACTGCCATTGTTATCGAAGAAAGCGCGAGCGACGACACGCTGCGACGCTTGGTAGGGACTGCTGCCTAATCACGTTGGTCCCTGCGTTAGCTAAGAGCCGTACTTATGAACTCATAGAATATGCTGAACGCTACGCCATATTCGGGGCGGACGAGGCTCAATTTGTTAAGCTAATGCGTCCCGTCATCAAAGAGCGGCCGCCAAAGGCTCAAAAGTGACGTTAACCCGGTCACACTGGTCTGCTCAGCAAGTGAACTCGTCCAGATAACGCAACAATGGTGCGTTCAAGGCTCCTTAACCCGCCCATCCAACACGCACATGCCCCCAACTTCGCAAAAATCCTCCTATTGCGAAGTCCGCCCTGCAAACCCCAACCCAAGCAAAATCGAACCCTGCAACGGTGTGAACTTCACAGCTTTCGCAGAACACCACCCCCCACCGCACCACCCCAAAAGCCACCCACGCCGCCCTGTCCTACTGCGCCGCCATCGGCTATAGGCCTTGGCCCGAACGGCAGAAGTGCGACATCAAGGCGAATATCAGTGGCAGACTATCAGGTGCATATCATCGGCGGCGGGCTCGCCGGGTCCGAAGCGGCGTGGCAGTTGGCGCAGGCGGGGATCAAGGTGCGCCTGTCGGAAATGCGCGGAAGCGGCGACATGTCGCCCGCCCACCAGACCGAAGGCCTCGCCGAACTGGTCTGCTCCAACAGCTTCCGTTCTGACGATGCCGACAAAAATGCCGTTGGCCTGCTGCATCAGGAAATGCGGCGGCTGGATTCGCTCATCATGGCGAGCGCCGAGCCCGCCAAAGTGCCCGCAGGCTCCGCGCTGGCGGTCGACCGCCATGTTTTTTCCGGTGCCGTCACCCGCGCGCTGGCCGATCATCCCAATGTTCAGATCATCCGCGAACGGATCGACACGCTGCCGACCGAAGGCATGACGATCGTCGCCACCGGCCCGCTCACCGCGCCCGCGCTCGCGACCAGCATCGGCCATGCGGCGGGGATGGAGCATCTCGCTTTCTTCGACGCGATCGCGCCGGTCATCCACCATGACAGTATCGACATGGACCAGTGCTGGATGGCCAATCGCTGGGACAAGATCGGCCCCGGCGGCGGCGAGGGGAAAGATTATATCAACTGCCCGATGGACAAGGACCAATATCAGGCCTTCGTCCAGGGGCTGCTCGACGGCGAGAAAACCGAGTTTAAGGAATGGGAGGCCAACACCCCCTATTTTGAGGGCTGCATGCCGATCGAGGTGATGGCCTCGCGCGGACCGGAAACGCTGCGCCATGGGCCGATGAAGCCGATGGGGCTGGACAATCCGCGCACCGGCCGCTGGCCCTATGCCGTGGTGCAGTTGCGCCAGGATAATGCGTCGGGCACGCTGTGGAACATGGTCGGTTTCCAGACCAAGCTCAAACATGGCGCGCAGGTCGAACTGTTCCGCACCATCCCCGGCCTGCAAAATGCGGAGTTTGCGCGGTTAGGCGGGCTGCATCGCAACACCTTCATCCAGTCGCCAAAGCTGCTCGATGCGACGCTGCGCCTCAAAAGCGCCCCCCATATCCGCTTCGCCGGGCAGATGACGGGGTGCGAAGGCTATGTCGAAAGCGCGGCGATCGGCCTCATCGCCGGGCGCTTCGCCGCGGCCGAATTGCTGGGCCAGGCGCTGACGCCGCCGCCCGCCGACACGGCGCTCGGCGCGCTGCTCGGCCATGTGACGGGCAATGTGGCGACGGCGGACTATCAGCCGATGAACGTCAATTTCGGCCTCTTCCCGACGCTGGACGACGTCAAGAAGAAGCAGCGCAAGGAAGCCTATACCTCCCGCGCCCGCGCGTCCTTCGGCGCGTGGATGGGCGAGATGGCGATCGCTTGACCCATCACACCGGCAAGGCGGTGGTATATTTGGTGGTCGACAGCGCAAAATGTGACGCGGCCCCCGCCACAGTCGGCTGCGCCAACAAAGTGTGCATCAAAAACTGGTTATAATCGGCGACGTCCGCCACCACGACCCGCAACAGATAGTCCCACTCCCCCGACATGGAGAAACATTCGACGATTTCCGGACAGGCATCGACAAAGGCCTCAAAGGCGCTGCGCGGTTCGCGGGCGTGGCTGCGCATGCGGATATTGCACAGCACATTGACCCCGCGATCGACCTTGGCCGGATCGACCAGCCGCACCGCGCGGGTCAACACCCCCGCCGCCTCCAGCGCCTTGATCCGGCGCCAGCAGGATGCGGTCGACGCGCCGACCTGTTCGGCCAGTTGCGCATGGGGGATGGCGGCATCGGCCTGCAGGATGGCAATGATCCGCCGGTCGATCGCATCCATCTGATAATCCTGTTTCATATCCGGCCCATATATGATGAAATCATGTCCGATATTGCGCAGCAAAGCAGGAGATTGAAACCCTTTTTCACACAAGCCATGCAATATTGTCGTCATGGCCCAAAACGACATAGAGCGCCCGGAAGGCACCGCCGAGGACTGGACGATCCCGCAGGATTGGGCCGCCTACACGCCGCAGGAACATGCGCTGTGGGACAAGCTCTTCGCCCGTCAGGCGCAAATGCTCCCCGACCGCGCCGTGGCCGAATTCATGAACGGGCTGGACGTGCTGCGCATGACGCGGCCGGGCATCCCCGATTTCGATGAGCTGTCGGAACGGCTGATGAAGCTGACCGGCTGGCAGGTCGTCGCCGTCCCCGGCCTCGTCCCCGACCGGCTGTTCTTCGACCATCTCGCCAACCGCCGCTTCGTGGCCGGGCGCTTCCTGCGCACGCCCGACCAGATCGACTATCTGTCCGAGCCCGACATTTTCCACGACGTGTTCGGCCACGTCCCCCTGCTCGCCAACCCCGCCTTCGCCGATTATATGCAGGCCTATGGCCAGGGCGGCCTGCGCGCTGACAGTCTGGGGGCCATCGACCGGCTGGCCCGGCTCTACTGGTACACCGTCGAGTTCGGCATGATCCGTCAGGACGACAACCTCAAACTCTATGGCGCGGGCATCGTGTCGTCCCACGGCGAATCCATCTACGCCCTGGACGATCCCTCGCCCAACCGGCTGGGCTTCGATCTCAAGCGGCTGATGCGCACCCGCTATCGCATTGACGATTATCAGCAGAGCTATTTCGTCATCGACAGATTCGAAGACCTGCTGCGCCAGACGGTCGAAACCGATTTCGCCCCGCTCTACGCCGAGCTGGACGGCCTGCCCGATCTCGACACCGACACCATCCTGCCGACCGACCGGGTCTACACCCGCGGCACGCAGGCCTATGCCAAAACAAAAAAGGAAGAGGAGCCGCAATGACCGCCACCATAGACAATCCCCTGGGCCTCAACGGCTTCGAATTCGCCGAATTCACCTCGCCCGATCCGGCGGCGATGGCGGCGCAGTTCGAACAACTGGGCTTCGTGCCGACGCACCGCCACCCGACCAAGAATATCACCCGCTACAAGCAGGGCCGCATCAACCTGATGCTCAACCGCGATGATGCCGGGCGCGTCGCAGCCTTTCGCGGGGTGCATGGCCCGTCGGCCAGCGCCATGGCCTTCCGCGTTGCCGATCCCAAGGCCGCGATGCGCTGGGCGCTCGACCATGGCGCGCAGGCGACCGAAGAGGATGACACGGTGATCCAGGGGATTGGCGGCTCCTACCTCTATTTCATGCCCGATGGCCAAGACCCCTATGCCGACTGGGCCGAATTTCCCGGCTGGCAGGAAGCGGAGGCGCAGAATAATGTCGGGCTCGATCTGCTCGACCATCTGACCCACAATGTCCGGCGCGGGCAGATGCAGGTGTGGAGCGAATTCTACCGCACCCTCTTCGGCTTCGAGGAGCAGAAATTCTTCGATATCAAAGGCAAGGCCACCGGCCTCACCAGCCAGGCGATGATCGCGCCCGACCGGGCGATCCGCATCCCGCTGAACGAGAGCCAGGACGACAAGAGCCAGATCGAGGAGTTCATCCGCGACTATCATGGCGAAGGCATCCAGCATCTCGCGCTCACCACCGACAATATCTACGACACGGTCGAGAAATTGCGCGCGCGCGGCGTGCGGTTGCAGGACACGATCGAGACCTATTATGATCTGGTCGACAACCGCGTCCACGGCCATGGCGAGGATCTGGACCGGCTGCGCGCCAACCGCATCCTGATCGACGGCAGCGTAGAGACGGGTGAGGGCATCTTGCTACAGATCTTCACCGAAAATATGTTCGGCCCGATCTTCTTCGAAATCATCCAGCGCAAGGGCAATGACGGTTTCGGCAACGGCAATTTCCAGGCCCTGTTCGAAAGCATCGAACTCGACCAGATCCGCCGCGGCGTCGTGTCGGTCGATGCCTGAACGCGACAGGGGGCGGCACCGCCGCCCCCTGCCCCAACCTTAAGCCCGCCGCCCGCCGAAGCGCGCATAAAGCGTCGGCAGCACGAACAGGGTCAGCAGCGTCGCCGACACCAGCCCGCCGATCACCACCGTCGCCAACGGCTTCTGCACCTCCGCGCCCGACCCGGTCGCCAAGGCCATCGGCACGAAGCCAAGCGAGGCGACCAGGGCGGTCATCACCACCGGCCGCAGGCGACGCATGGCTCCCAACTCCGCCGCCCGCGCGCGCGCCATACCCTGCCCGATCAGTTCCTGAATCGCCGTCACCATCACCAGCCCGTTGAGCACCGCAATGCCCGACAAGGCGATGAAGCCCACCGCCGCCGACACGGAAAAGGGCATGCCCCGCAGGAACAGCGCCAGCACGCCGCCGACCAGCGCCAATGGCACGCCGGTAAAGACGATCATCGCATCGCGCACATTGCCCAGCGCCCCATAGAGCAGCAGCAGGATCAGCACGAAACAGGCCGGAACGACCAGCAACAGCCGATCGCGGGCCGACGCCAGATTTTCGAACTGCCCGCCCCATTCAAGATAGGCACCCGCCGGCAGGCGCACATCCGAAGCAATCTCCGCCTGCGCATCGGCGACCACGCTCGCCACGTCGCGCCCGCGCACATTGGCCTGCACCACGATGCGGCGCTTGCCATTTTCACGGCTGATCTGGTTGGGACCCGTCGTCACCGCAATCTCCGCGACGCTCGCCAGCGGCACGAAGGCGCCATCGGGCGTCGGTACAGGGATCTGCCCCACCGCCTCGATATCCGCCCGCTGTCCGTCATCAAGCCGGATCGTCACCGCAAAGCGCCGATCCCCCTCGAAGATCATGCCCGCGTCGCGCCCGCCGATGGCGGCGGCCACCACATCCTGCACCGCCTTGGCCGACAGGCCCATCGCCGCCAGCGCCTCGCGCCGGGGCCGGATGTCGAGCATTGGCAGCCCCTCGGTCTGCTCGACCCGCACGTCCACCGCGCCGTCCGTCCGCCGCAGGATCGTCGCGACCTGATTGGCGGTGCGGGCCATCGCGTCGGCATCGTCGCCAAACACTTTGACCGCCACGTCACCCCGCACGCCCGCAATCAGTTCATTGAACCTCATCTGGATCGGCTGGCTGATTTCGAAGGCATTGCCGGGTAGCACTTCCAGCTTCTTCTCGACCGCTTCCACCAGTTCCGCCTTGGGCAGTTTCGGGTCGGGCCATTCGTCGCGCGGCTTCATGATGATGAAGGTGTCCGAGATGTTGGGCGGCATCGGGTCCGACGCCAGTTCCGCCGTGCCGGTCTTGGAAAAGACGAAGCGGACCTGCGGCAATGTGGCGATCGCCTTTTCGACATCGAACTGCATCGCCTGGCTCTGTTCGACCGACGTGCCCGGAATGCGCAGCAATTGCGCGGTCAGATCGCCCTCATCGAGTTGCGGCAGGAACTCCTGCCCCAGCGTCAGGAACGCGCCGATCGCCAGCACGAATGCCGCCACCGCCACGCCCATCGTCCGCGTTGGCCGCTGCATCGCCTTGTCGAGGCCGGGTTCATAGCGTGTCTTGAGCCAGCCCATGATCCGCCCTTCCTTCTCCTCCACCGGCTTGGATAACAGCACCGCGAGCAGGGCCGGCACGAAGGTCAGCGAGAGGATGAAGGCGCAGACGAGCGCCAGGATGACCGTCAGCGCCATCGGCGTGAAGGTCTTGCCCTCAATCCCCGTCAGCGTCAGCAACGGGACGTAGACGAGGATGATGATCGCCTGACCATAGACAGACGGCCGGATCATTTCCCGCGCCGCGCCCACAACCACGGCCAGCCGCTCGTCGAGCGTCAGCACCCGGCCTTCGCGATGCTGCCCCTCGGCGATCCGTCGCAACGCATGTTCGACGATGATCACCGCGCCATCGACGATCAGGCCGAAATCGAGCGCGCCCAGGCTCATGAGATTGGCCGACACGCCGCCCTGCAACATGCCGAAACTGGTCATCAACATGGTGATCGGGATCACCAGCGCCGCGATCAGCGCCGCGCGGAAATTGCCGAGCAGCACGAACAGGACGACGACGACCAGCAACGCGCCCTCGGCCAGGTTCTTGGCCACCGTGTTGATGGTCGAATGGACCAGCGCGGTGCGATCCAGCACCGGCTGAACGATGACGTCGGTGGGCAGGGAAGCGTTGATCTCCTCCAGCCGCCGAGCGACCGCCGACGCCACGGTGCGGCTATTCTCGCCCACCCGCATGACCGCCGTGCCGACCACGACCTCGCGCCCGTTTTCGGAGGCCGACCCCATGCGGATCGCCTGCCCCGTCCGGACCGTGGCGACCTGACTCAGCAGGATCGGCACGCCCTCGCGCGTCGCGATCACGGTGCGGGACAGATCCTCCGCCCCAGTCAACCGCGCATCGGATCGGACTGCCAGCCCCTCGCCATTGCGATCGACCACGCCCGCGCCGACCGCATTGTTATTCTCTTCTAAGGCGCGCGCCAGATCGTCGATGCTAATCCGCAACGCCGCCAGCCGCGCCAGATCGGGCACTACCTGAAACTGCTTCACATAGCCGCCGATCGAATCGACCCCGGCCAGCCCCGGCGTATTTTTGAGCAGCGGCGCGACGATCCAGTCCTGCGCGGTGCGCAGATAGGTCGCCTGATCCGCCTGGCTGACCAGCCGCTCGCCCTCCGGCGTGATATAGCTGCCATCGGGTTGCAGCCCCGGTTCGCCCGGATCATGCTGGTCATCCTTGCGATGGGCGAGGTGGACGGTCCACATATAGACCTCGCCCAGCCCCGTCGCGATCGGCCCCATTTCCGGCGTCACGCCCGTAGGCAGGCTTTCGGCCAGCCCCGCCAGCCGCTCATTCACCTGCTGCCGGGCGAAGTAGATGTCGGTGGAATCGGTGAAGACAGCGGTGATCTGGGCAAAGCCGTTGCGGCTCAGCGATCGGCTATATTCCAGCCCCTCGATCCCCGACAGCGCGGTTTCGATGGGAAAGGCGACCTGTTTCTCGACCAGTTCGGGCGAGAGCGACGGCGCGCGGACATTGACCTGCACCTGGTTGTTGGTGATGTCGGGCACTGCGTCGATCGGCAGGCGCTGAAGCGCCCAGCCGCCGATGAGGCAGGCGATAAGGGTCAGCAGCAGCACCAGCCAGCGCCGCGCGACCGCGAATGTGACGATCCGGTCAATCATCGATCAATGCCCATGTTCCGCTTCGCCCTTGCCGAGTTCGGCCTTGAGCGTAAAGCTGCCGGTGGCGGCGATCCGCTCGCCGCCTTTCAATCCCTTGGTGACGATGACACGATCGCCGCTCACCGGCCCCAGGTCTACTGGAACCGCCTGAAACCCGGTGCGGGTGCGCACGAACACGCTGCTCTTGCCCTCGACCGTCTGCACCGCGATCTGCGGCACGGCGATAGCGCGCCCGCCATCCCTGGACGGCAGGTCGACGGCAGCGGAGACATTTTCGCCCACACGCCATTGCCCGTCGCGATTGTCGATCGTGGCGATGACCGGCACCAGCCGGGTCTGCGCGTCGAGGATCGGCGACACGAAGCTGATCCGCGCCTGCGCCGTGCGCCCCGGCGCGGTAACGGTGACAATGCCACCCGGTCGCAAGGTTGCCGCATCGGCGGCTGACAGCGACAAGGTGACCGAGAGCTTGCCAAGATTGGCGACGCGATAGAGTTCGGTGTCGACCGCCACCACCTGCCCCAGCATAGCAGTGCGGCTGACCACCTGCCCGCCGATCGGCGAAGGCAGGCTGATACGGTTGAGGCCACCGCCCGCGCGGCCCGTCGCCGCCAGTTGCTGCTGCGCCAGCCGCAGCGCAATCCCCGCCTCGGTCGCGCTCGTGCGCGCCGCGATCAGATCCTGTTCGGGCGATACACGCTCGGCAAACAGCCTTTGCTCCCGCCCCAAATTGCTGCGTGCCAGTGCCAGCCGGGCGCGGGCCGCCTCGATCTCGCCCTGCATCTGCGCCGCCTCGCGGCTTTCGATGACGGCCAGCGGATCGCCCCGCCGCACCGCCTCGCCCAGATTGCGATGAAGCGCGACCACGCGCCCGCTCACTGCCGCGGTCACCACCTGCATCCCCTGCGGATCGGCCTCGATCGTCGCGGGCAGGCTTGCCGCGCCACCCGATCCCGCCATGCCGACCGGCACCAGCATGATACCGGCGCTGCGAATTTGCGCCTCGGACAGCGTGATTACGCCTTCTTCTTCGGCATGCTCCTCCTCGCCTTCTTCCTCGGCATGGCCCGCTTCTTCATGTGCTTCATTTTTCGTCCCGGTCTCGCCACAGGCGACAAGCGCGAACGATAGCGGCAGCGCCGCTGACAATATCCAGTTCTTCATCGGATCAATCTTTCGCAAACAAGGATGCCGGGGCGACCAGCCGGTCACGGCGCGCCGAAGCATCATGATAGGTGGCCAGTGCGTCGATCGCGGCCATGCGGGTGTCGAGCAGCGCGCGTTCGGCCTCGATCAGGTCGATCTGCCCGAACCTGCCTTCGCGATAGCCGATACGCGCGATACGGGCGGCCTCCTGCGCGGCGGCAAGTGCCGGACCGCTGGCGATGCGCGCGGCGATTTCGGCATTGGCGACTTCCGCATCGGCCGAGGCGATGGCCTGGTCGAGCTGGATTTCGGTCATCCGCCGGGTAGCGTCGGCGCGTTGCCGTTCGGCTCGCGCCTGCGCCTGCGCCGCGCCGCCATTGTCGAAGATCTGCAATGGGATGTTGATGCCCATCAGCATCGCCGTGTCGTTGCTGCCCGACAGGCGGCGTGGCCCGGCGAACAGTTGCAGGTCAGGCACCCGCTGCGCGCCCGCCAGCCGCACCTGCGCATCGGCCGTCGCCACATCGAGCGCGGCAGCGCGTGCGGTCAGCATGTCGCTCACGGCCGCGCGGTCAACCGGCCCGGCAACCGCCAGCGTCTCGAACCAGCGCAGGTCGAGCGTCCCCGCGACCGGGCCACCGATCAACCGGCCCAGATTGGCGCGAGCGACATTCGCTAACCGCTCGGCCTGTTCCTGTGTCGCCTGCGCATTGAGATGCGCCAGTTCCGCGCGCTGCGCCTCCAGCGGCGAGGCCCGCCCCGCCCGCACGCGCGCCTGCGCCGCCCTTAGCGCTTCCGCCGCTATCGCGACCTGCCGCTGCGCCACGCTCGCCCGCTCCGCCGCCGAAACGGCAGTGACATAAGCCTGCGTCACGGCCAGCCGCAGGTCTGCGACGATGACCGCCTGTTCGATTTGCGCCCGGTCCTGCTGCGCATTGGCCAGCGCCACCCGCGCCGGGCGCTTTCCGCCCAGTTCCAGTGGCAGCGTGACCTGCGCCGTCGTCTCGGCGCTGCGAAAGCCCCGATAGTCGCCGCTGCCCGCGACATTTTCCGTCTGGATATTCAGTTCGGGATTGGGCCGCAGCCCGGCGACGCTGCGCGCCGCCTGCGCGGCCAGTACGCCCGCCGCCCCGCTTTCGATGGCGGGCGATGTCGCGCCCGCGCGCTCCAGCGCTTGCGCCAAGGTAAAAGATGGTTCGTCCGCCCGCGCCGTAAAGGCGCTGGTGCAGCACGACACGGCCAGACAGGCCGCAAAGATGCGTTTCATGAAGACAATTCCTGAAATCAACGAGAAAGGAACCGCGACGCCGGGCGAGCGCGGTCTATTCGGTCGATATCAGGCGATGGGCGGGCGCAATGTCCGGGCAGGTTCCACAGCGGACAGGCGCGGCACCGGGGGGATCATCAACCGATCGCGGATGGCTACTGTCCCATCGAAAGCGACGCGCGATCCCGCCGTGCCGACATGATGGCCATGGCAGCCGCCATGATGATGCAGCAGGCCATTATCCGCGTCGCCGGGTTGTAGGTCGCCATGCATGTCGGCCGCACTGATCGACAGGCTGCTCTCATCTTCGACGCACCCTAAGGCCTCGGTCGCATGCGCGAGCGTTCCCATCCCCATGGAGAGGAGAATCATGACCGCCGCAAAGAAAGACAGCAAACCCCGCATGGCTTGCCCTTAACAGTCTTGCACGCGCCTGTCATCGTCCGCTGATAGGGGCGGCTGCTTATCAAAAACTTTACCCTGTCCGCGCTAGGACGGGGGCCTGTTTGGATTGCCGGGATTGCCGATGCGCTTTGTTCTAACCCTGCCCCTGATCGCCGCGCTGGCCGCGCCGCAAGCCGCTTATGCCCAGATCGCCGTCGCCGACAGCGGCGATACGGGCTGGATGATGGTCTGCGCGCTGCTGGTCCTGCTTGCGGCCCTGCCGGGGTTGATGCTGCGCCATGCGGGCCAGGTCAATGTCCGCAACGCGCTCTCGGTTATGGCGCAGGGCGCGGGCGTCATCGCGACCGTGTCGCTGGCCTGGGCGATTATCGGCTACAGCCTCGCTTATGCACCGGGCAGCGTCTGGCTCGGCGGCGGGGCGAACCTGCTGCTCGCCAATCTCGCGCAATTGCGCGACGGGCTGACAGTTCCCGAATCCGCTTTCGTCCTGTTCCAACTCACCCTTGCCCTGTTCGCCGCCTGCCTGCTGGTCGGCGCCGTCGCAGAACGCACGCGGATCGGCTGGTTCCTCGCCTTCGCGCCGCTGTGGCTGCTGCTCGTCTATGCGCCGATCACCCATGCGGTGTGGGGCGGTGGCTGGCTCGCGGACTTGGGCGTGATGGATTTTGCCGGCGGCCTGGTCGTCCATGGCGTCGCGGGCTTCTCCGCCCTTGCACTGGCGTTGATCGCCGGGCGCAGGCGCGATCCCGCCAGTGTCGGCCATGCGCCGGTGCTTAGCGTTGCGGGTGGGGCGCTGCTGTGGATCGGCCTGTCCGGCATGGTCGGCGGCTGGGCGCTCGGCGCGACGGACGATGCCGCGACCGCGTTGCTCAACCATCATTTCGCCGCCTGCGCCGCTGCGCTGACCTGGGCGCTGCTCGACCATGTGCTGGGCAAGCGCACCACCGCCACCGGCATCCTGTCCGGTGCTTTGGCCGGGATCGCCGCCATCGCCGCCTCCGCCGCGCTGGTCGGCACCGGGGGGGCGATGCTGATCGGCGTCATCGCCGCGTTCGTCTGCCGCCTCGCTCAACCCCTCGTCGCTGGACGGGTAGACGACAGCGCCAGCGTCTTCGTCATCCATGGCCTTGGCGGCGCGACTGGCATCCTGTTCCTGCCCGTCTTCGCCCTGCCGCTGATGGGCGGCGTCGGCTTCGACATCGGCATCACCCTGACCGGCGCACTGACATCCCAAGCCATCGGCCTTGTCATTGTCGCGCTCTGGGCCATGGTTGGCAGCGCCATTGCCGCACTCATCGTGTCGATGCTGATCCCCATGCGTGCCACCGCGCAGGAGGAAGCCGATGGCCTCGATCTGGCCCAGCATGGCCAACAGGGCTGGGACTTCCGCTAGACGCCATGGCCGTCGCCGTCGCCATCTTCGCCCATCAGGAGGAGCGCCGGATCGGTGCCTGCCTGGCCTCGCTTCCGCTCGACCGGCCCGACACCTACTTCCATGTGCTGGTCAACGGCACGACCGACGCCACCGTCGCCCGTGCCACGGCGGCGGCGAACGGACGCGCCAATGTCATCGTCCACGACATCAAGGCGGGCGGCAAGTCGCGCACCTGGAACCATATGGTCCATGGCCTGCTGACGGGGACGGAGGAGGCCGTCATCTTCATGGACGGCGACGCGCAGATCGTCGCCGGGTCGATCGACGCGCTGGTCGCGGACCTCGCCGCCAACCCCCAAGCCAATGCCAGCGCGGGCATGCCGATGAACGGCCGCATGGCCGACTTCTACCGCCGCAACCTCAAAATCGAAGGCGGCCTGTTCGGCGATCTCTACGCTCTGTCGGGACCGTTCGTTGCGGCGATCCGCGCGCGCGGCCTGCGTCTGCCCGACGATTTGATTGGCGATGATGGCCTGGTCGCCGCCTGGGCGCATACCAACCTTGCCAACGATGCCGACTGGCAGCATGGCCGGGTGCTGGCGTGCGACGCAGCGGGCTTTCTGTGCGAACAGGTCAGCCTCGCCCGCCCTTCGACCTGGACGATGCAATACAAACGTTTGATAAGCTATTCGGTGCGCTTCTTCCAGAACCGGATCGTGTCGGACATCATGACGCGGGAGGGGCCAGACGGCCTACCCCCGCGCCTCGCCAGCCTCTATCCCGACTGGCTCCCCCGCTACCGCCCGCGCCCCGGCCTCACCGGCTGGTTCGACCGCAAGGCACTCGCCCGAATGCGCAAAGCGCTTTAGCGGTCGCGGCCCGCCAGTTCCTTGTTCACGAACAGGGCAAAGCCGGTGACGATAGCCCCGGACAGCAGATAAGCGCCCGACGCCGCCAGCCCGAACTCGGTCGAGATCAGCAACGCCACCAGCGGCGCGAAACCCGCGCCCACCAACCAGGCCAGATCCGACGTCAGCGCCGATCCAGTATAGCGCGTCGCCGACCGGAAGTTGGACGCCACCACACCTGACGACTGACCAAAGCTCAGCCCCAGCAGGATGAAACCGATCACCATGAACGCGACTTCGCCCAGATCGCCGCCATTGAGCAGCAACGGCGCGGCCACCGCGAAAAAGGCCGTGCCGATCGCCGAATAGCCGAGCAGGCGACGCCGCCCGATCATATCCGCGACGAAGCCCGACACGATGATTGCCAGCACGCCCACGAACGCACCGATGACCTCGATCATCAGGAAGCGTTCCAGCGGCTGGTCGGTGTAGAGCGCGATCCACGACAGCGGAAACACCGTGACCATATGGAACAGCGCGAAGCTGGCCAGCGGCGCAAAAGCGCCGATCACGATGTTGCGTCCTTCACTGCGCACGGTTTCGATCACGGGCGAGGGCTGCAATTCACGCGCTTCGTACAAACGCGCAAATTCCTCCGTCACCACGATCCGCAACCGCGCGAACAGCGCCACGACGTTGATCGCGAAAGCGACGAAGAAGGGATAGCGCCAACCCCAGCTCAGGAAATCAGCGGTGGACAGGGTGGACAGGAAGAAAGCGAACAGACCCGCTGCCACGATCAGCGCCAGCGGCGCGCCCAATTGCGGCATCATCGCATACCAGCCGCGCTTGGCCTGCGGCGCGTTGAGCGACAGGAGCGAGGCCAGCCCGTCCCATGTCCCGCCCAGCGCCACGCCCTGCCCCGCGCGGAACAGCGCCAGCAGCACCGCCGACCAATGGCCGATCGTCTCATAGCCCGGCAGGAAGGCGATGGCCGCGGTCGATCCGCCCAGCAGGAACAGCGCGATCGTCAGCTTCACCCCGCGCCCGAATTGCCGGTCCACCGCCATGAAGATCAGCGACCCGATCGGCCGCGTCACGAAAGCCAGCGCGAAGATGGCGAACGACCAAAGCGTCCCTTCCAGCGGCGACAGATAGGGAAAGACATGCGCGGGAAAGACAATGCACGATGCGATCGCGTAGACGAAGAAGTCGAAAAACTCCGACGTCCGGCCGATGATCACGCCGATGGCGATCTCGCCCGGCGCAATCTTCTTGCCGTCATGGGCGTGAAGGTTGCGCATGTCGCGTTCCGCCTGGGTGGAGTTGGTCTCCAGGCCAGGGCCGGGCGTGGTCGTCGCGGAAGTCATGGCGTGAAACGGGCCTTCATGCTGCGGGAACGATTCGGGGCCGCACAAGGCTGCACGACGAATCATTCTGGTGGTCGAATACAGCCATGCCCTATTTCGCCACTGCGCAGGGATAGGACAAAAGGTCCAATGTCACCCCGCAATGTTCCCGACTAGACGAACCCCATGATCGCCCGCACGCCCGCCCCAAGCCGCGCATTTCTGCGCCGATTCGCTCCCCTCCTGCTGCTGCCGCTGGGCGCATGCGACTGGGTAGTCATGGCACCGTCGGGCGATGTTGCAATGCAACAACGCGACCTCATCCTGATATCGACCGCGCTGATGCTGCTGATCGTCCTGCCCGTCATGGGCACGATCGGCTGGTTCGCGTGGAAATATCGCGCCAAGGCGCAGGCGAAGGATTACGACCCCGACTGGGATCATTCCACCAGCCTGGAACTGCTGATCTGGTCGGCCCCGCTGCTGATCATCATTGCGCTAGGCGCGGTGACCTGGACCAGCACCCATCTGCTCGACCCCTATCGTCCGATCGAGCGCATCGATTCGGCGCGCAAGGTCGATCCTGCGGCCAAGCGCCTGCAGGTCGAAGTGGTGGCGATGGATTGGAAGTGGCTGTTCATCTACCCCGAACTCGGCATCGCGACGGTCAATGAACTGGCCGCGCCGGTCGATCGCCCGATCGAGTTCAAGATCACCTCCTCCACCATCATGAACAGCTTTTTCGTGCCCGCGCTGGCTGGCCAGATCTATGCGATGCCCGGCATGCAGACGACGCTCCACGCCGTCGCCAACAAGCCCGGCACGTTCGACGGCTTCTCCGCCAACTATTCCGGCGCAGGCTTCTCCAACATGCGCTTCAAGTTCCACGCCATGGATCAGGGCGGGTTCGACCAGTGGCTCGCCCGCGTAAAGGCCAGCGGCGCGACGCTCGACCGCGCAACTTATGTGAAGTTGGAACAACCGAGCGAGAAGGTGAAGCCGATCTATTTCGCTGGCGTCGAACCCCGCCTGTTCCACGCCGCGCTCAACATGTGCGCGCAACCGGGCAAGCGCTGCATGGACGAGATCATGATGACCGACATGCATGGTGGCGCTGGCAAGGAATCGGCCCACGACACCAAGGGCCTGCGCCATGACGGCACGATCGACGTCGGCGGCTATCACCCGGTCGAACCCGGCAAGAAGGGCGAGATCGCCCAGCCCGCCGGCATGACCCCGGCTGCCGAGCAGACCCCCGCCGCGCAGGGCAACCAGGCACCGGGTCAGCAGGACCATGACGGGCACGGAGGAGGCCATGGGAATTAAGGCACCTGCCCCCCTCCCCCACGCCATCCTCCCCTCGCAGGGGAGGTGGCAGCCCGAAGGGCTGACGGAGGGGTGTCACCCTCTCGATAGCGGGACACCCCTCCGTCTGGCTACGCCAGACACCTCCCCTTCCAGGGGAGGATCATTCCCCCTCCCCCTTCTCTCTACATCAAGGCCGTAACGCCCATGTCCCCGCATCCCGCCTCCGAAAATAGTGGCATCTGGAAGCTGATCTTCGGTCGTCTCGACTGGAGTTCGCTCCCGCTGCATGAGCCGATCGTCGTCGGCACCTTCCTCATGGTCGCGCTGGGGGGCGCGGTGGTGTTCGGGCTGGTCACGAAATACAAACTCTGGGGCACGCTCTGGAACGACTGGTTCACGACCGTCGATCACAAGCGCATCGGCATCATGTATATGATCCTGGGGCTCATCATGTTCCTGCGCGGATTTGCCGACGCGATCATGATGCGTCTGCAGCAGGCGATGGCCTTCAACGGTTCTGAAGGCTATCTGAACGCGCATCATTACGACCAGATTTTCACGGCGCATGGCGTCATCATGATCTTCTTCGTCGCGATGCCGATGATTACGGGAATCATGAACTATATCGTCCCGCTCCAGATCGGCGCGCGCGACGTGTCCTTCCCCTTCCTCAATAATTTCAGCTTCTGGATGACCACGGCGGGCGCGATCATCGTCATGATGTCGCTGTTCGTGGGCGAATTTGCGCGCACTGGCTGGCTCGCTTATCCGCCGCTGTCGGGCATCGCCTATTCGCCGGGCGTCGGCGTCGATTATTATATCTGGGGCTTGCAGATAGCGGGCATCGGCACATTGCTATCGGGCGTCAACCTGATCGCGACCATCGTCAAGATGCGCGCGCCCGGCATGACGATGATGAAGATGCCCATCTTCACCTGGACCTCGCTCTGCGCCAACGTCCTGATCGTCGCCGCCTTCCCGGTGCTGACCGCCGTGCTGGCGCTGCTCAGTCTCGACCGCTACATCGGTACGGCCTTCTTCACCAACGACATGGGCGGCAACCCCATGATGTATGTGAACCTGATCTGGATCTGGGGTCACCCGGAAGTCTATATCCTGATCCTGCCTTTGTTCGGCGTCTTCTCCGAAGTCACTTCGACCTTCTCGTCCAAGCGCCTCTTCGGCTATAGCTCGATGGTCTACGCCACCATCGTCATCGCGCTGCTCAGCTATCTCGTCTGGCTGCACCATTTCTTCACCATGGGATCGGGTGCCAGCGTCAACAGCTTCTTCGGCATCACGACGATGGTCATCTCGATTCCCACGGGTGCCAAGCTCTTCAACTGGCTCTTCACCATGTATCGCGGCCGTATCCGCTATGAACTGCCGATGATGTGGACGGTCGCTTTCATGCTGACCTTCACCGTTGGCGGCATGACCGGCGTGCTGCTCGCCGTGCCACCCGCCGACTTCGTGCTGCACAACTCGCTGTTCCTGATCGCGCATTTCCATAATGTGATCATCGGCGGCGTCCTGTTCGGCCTGTTCGCAGCGATCAACTATTGGTGGCCCAAGGCATTCGGTTTCCGCCTGGAAACCACCTGGGGCAAGCGCAGCTTCTGGCTCTGGGTCGTGGGCTTCTGGACCGCCTTCATGCCGCTCTATGTGCTGGGCCTGATGGGCGTCACCCGCCGGATGCGCGTGTTTGACGATCCGAGCTTGCAGATCTGGTTCCAGATTGCGGCGCTGGGCGCTGTGATGATCGCGGCCGGCATCGCCTGCATGTTCATCCAGTTCGCAGTCAGCATCAAGAATCGCGATCAATTGCGCGACACGACCGGCGATCCCTGGGACGGCCGCACGCTGGAATGGGCGACCAGTTCGCCCCCGCCAGACTATAATTTCGCTTTCACGCCCGTCATCCATGATGGTGACGCCTGGGCGGACATGAAGAAGCGCGGCTATCAGCGTCCCCTGACCGGGTACAAGGCGATCCATATGCCGTCCAATACCGCAACCGGCCTGATCATCGCCGGCCTGTCCGTGGCCTTCTCCTTCGGCATGATCTGGTACATCTGGTGGCTGGCGGGCCTGTCCTTCGTCGGCATCCTCGCCGTCGCGATCGGCCATACCTTCAACTATAAGCGCGACTTCTACATCCCTCAGGATGTGGTCGAGCGCACCGAGGGCGAGCGCAGCGCGCTGCTCGCAACACAGGGCTAACATCATGGCCACACGCTCCAAGATCGACCCCGCCTTCCTCGACCAGGACGGCAAGCCCCTCTTCCACTTGGGCGAGGAACCGCATCATCCCGAAGGCTCCAGCACGTCGCTGGGCTTCTGGATCTACCTGATGAGCGATTGCCTCATCTTTGCCTGCCTGTTCGCGACTTATGCAGTGCTGAGCGGCAGCTTTGCCGCTGGGCCTGGCCCGCGCGACCTGTTCGACCTGAACCTCGTCGCGCTCAACACCGCAATGCTGCTCTTCTCGTCCATCACCTATGGCTTTGCCATGTTGTCGATGGAAAAGAACAAGGTCGCCGCGACCCAGGGCTGGCTAGCGATCACCGGCCTGTTCGGCCTCGCCTTCCTCGGCATCGAACTCTACGAATTCGCGCACCTCATCCATGAAGGCGCGACGCCGCAGCGGTCGGGCTTCCTGTCCGCCTTCTTCGCGCTGGTCGGCACCCATGGTCTGCACGTCACCTTCGGCATCATCTGGCTGGTGACGCTGATGGTACAGGTCGCCAAAAAGGAGCTGATCGCGGCGAACCAGCGCCGCCTGATGTGCCTCAGCATGTTCTGGCACTTCCTCGACGTCATCTGGATCGGCGTCTTCACCTTCGTCTATCTCATGGGGATGCTGCGATGAGCGCGCACGATCACGACACTCACGGCGAGGCGCATGGCGCCCACGGCACGATGGGCAGCTATATGATCGGCTTCGGCCTGTCGGTCATCCTGACGGCCATCCCCTTCTGGCTGGTCATGACCGGCTATTTCGCCAATACACAGACCACCGCGCTCGTCATCATGGCCTTCGCGGTCGTGCAGATCGTCGTCCACATGATCTACTTCCTGCACATGAACACCCGTTCGGAAGGCGGCTGGTCGATGATGGCGCTGATGTTCACTTTGGTCCTGGTGGTCATCACCCTGTCCGGTTCGATGTGGGTCATGTATCATCTCAACACCAACATGATGCCCGCCATGACGCATGACATGAGCCAGATGCCGTGACAGCCGCGAACCCCCGCCATGGCCGGGCGGGGTTCGCGATCGGCCTGACGCTGATCGCGGCTTTGCTGTTTACGACCCTATGTACGCTTGGCGTCTGGCAGGTCGAACGGCTGGCGTGGAAACGCGATTTGATTTTCCGGGTCGCTGTCCGTATTCACGCCCCGCCGGTGCCAGCGCCCGCCAGAGCGACCAAATCCGACGAATATCGCCGCGTCGCCGCGACTGGCACCTTCCTCCACCACCGCGCGACACTGGTACAGGCCTCGACCGTCCGCGGCCCTGGCTTTTGGGTGCTGACCCCGCTCCAGCGCGCGGACGGCTCGACGCTGCTGGTCAATCGCGGCTTCGTGCCGCCCGACGCCCGCACCAGTTACACCCGCCCGACGGGGCAAGTCCGCATTACCGGCCTGCTGCGCCTGACCGAACCGGGCGGCGGTTTCCTGCGCGATAATGACCCCGCTGCCGACCGCTGGTATTCGCGCGACGTTGCCGCCATCGCCGCCGCCCGCGCCCTGCCCGCGACGCTGCCTTATTTCATCGACGCCGACGCCGGGGCGCAGCCCGACGCCCTGCCCATCGGCGGGCTGACCGTGGTGCAATTCCCCAACAACCATCTCGTTTACGCCATCACCTGGTTCACGCTGGCGGCGATGGTCGCGGGTGCCTATATCTTCGTCATGCGCCAGTCAGGAAAAGATCGCCGGGCATGAAGGGCAACACGCCCCTGCGCGCGCGCTGGCTTCCCAGCCAATGGTCCGCCGATGCAGCCGGGCGCAAGAATATGGCGCTACTGGTCCAGTTACGCTGGATCGCGATCGCGGGGCAAGTTGCGACCATCCTGATCGTTCATTATGGCATGGACATCCGCCTGCCCTTCCCGTCCATGCTGGTCGTGCCCTGCATCGCGGCGGCCATGAACCTTGGCAGCATGATGATATTGCGGCGGCGCACCGACATTTCCCATGCCGAACTCTTCCTGGCGCTGCTCTTCGACGTGCTGGCGCTCACCACCCAACTGTATCTGAGCGGCGGCGCGACCAACCCGTTCATCTCGCTCTATCTGGTGCAGGTGGCGCTGGGTGCAGTCCTGCTCCACCGCTGGAGCGTCTGGGGCATCGTCGCCATCTCCTCGCTCTGCGCCGCGATGCTCTCGCTCGTCTATCGCCCGCTGGATCTGAGCGAAGCGTTCGAAGGCCGTCTGTTCGACCTGCATATCATCGGCACCTGGATCTGCCTGACGATGATCGCGGTGCTGCTCGTCCTGTTCATGACCCGCATCACCCGCAACCTGCAACAGCGCGAAGCCTATCTCGCCCGGTTGCGGCAGCAGGCGGCGGAGGAGGAGCATATCGTCCGCATGGGCCTGCTCGCATCGGGCGCGGCACATGAATTGGGCACGCCGCTCGCGCAACTCGCCGTCGTGCTGGGCGATTGGCGCCACATGCCCGAAATCACTGGCCATCCCGCCCTGGTCGAGGAAGTCGGCGAGATGGAAACCGCCATCAAACGCTGCAAGGCGATCCTGTCCGGCATCCTGATGTCGGCCGGCGAAGCGCGCGGCGAAGCGCCGCAGATCACCAATGTCCGCGATTTCGTCGATGCCATCGCCCGCGACTGGCGCAGCGCCAATCCCGGCATGCCGCTGCGCTGCGACTTTGGCCCGCACGACTATCCCCGCATCGTCGCCGATCCGGTGATCCGCCAGGCCGTCACCAACCTGCTCGACAATGCGCGGGAAGCCGGCGCGACCTATATCGACATGCTCGTCAGCCGCGACAATCGCTGGCTCCATATCGCCGTGCGCGACAATGGCCCAGGCTTTAGCGAAGAGATGCTGGCCGATGTCGGCAAACCCTACAGGTCCAGCAAGGGCAAGCAGGGCGGCGGCCTCGGCCTCTTCCTGGTGGTCAATGTCGTGCGCAAGCTGGGCGGACGGGTCAATGCCAGCAACAGCGTAGAGGGCGGCGCGATGATTCTGCTGCGGCTGCCGCTCGCGACCCTGGCCTTGGAGGAGGGCAAGCATGACGTCTGAACGGCTGTTGCTGATCGTTGAGGATGACGAAGCCTTCGCCCGCACGCTCAAACGCTCGTTCGAGCGGCGCGGCTATAGCGTCCTGCTCGCCGACAGTCTGGAAAGCGTCAACGCCCGCCTCGCCGACCACCGCCCCGGCTTTGCCGTCGTGGACCTCAAGCTCGGCCCCCAGTCCGGCCTTGCCTGCGTCCAGGCGCTGCACGCCCATGACCCCGCGATGCTCATCGTCGTACTGACCGGCTTTGCCAGCATCGCGACTGCCGTCGATGCGATCAAGCTCGGCGCCACCCATTATCTCGCCAAGCCGTCCAACACCGACGACATAGAGGCCGCCTTCGCCCGCTCCGGCGGCGACCCCGACACCCCGCTCGCCCCCCGCCCGACGTCGATCAAGACGCTGGAATGGGAGCATATCCACGAAGCGCTCAAGGACAGCGACTTCAACATCTCCGAAGCCGCCCGCCGTCTGGGCATGCACCGCCGCACGCTGGCGCGCAAACTGGCCAAGCGCCAGGTTGGTTGACGGCGCATTTCCGCCGTGGCAATGGGCAATCGAACGCGGGTGTAGCTCAATGGTAGAGCAGCAGCTTCCCAAGCTGACGACGGGGGTTCGATTCCCCTCACCCGCTCCACGCTCACCAATAGATTAGTAAGGCGCGTCGGCATCCTTTGGCGGAATCGCGCCCCGCCGCCCGATATTCCATCCGGCCAGCCGATGCCCGGCCAGCGCGGCGTCCACCGGAGTCGCGCCGCCCAGTCGGGCGTGGAGATAGCCGCCGTTGAAGGCATCGCCCGCGCCGCTCGAATCCACGACTTCCAGTGATCGGGGAATGGGCACCACCTGCCCATCGACCAGACAGCCATCACCGCCCAGTTTGACGATGATCTCACGGCCCTCACCCGCGCCCCAGCGGATCGCGGCATCCTGCGCATCGTCCGCTTCGCCCATCTCGACTTCGTCCGCCAGCGTCGGCAGACCGATATCGGCCAGCGCGATCGCGCGGTCGCGCCAGTGCCGCGCGGTGGCCGCATCGTCCCACAAGCGCGCCCGGTAATTGCCATCGAAGGCCACCTTGCCGCCCCGCGCCCGCACCGCCGCGCACAGGTCTAGCAACGCCTCCCGTCCCTCGTCGGGCAGGATCGCAAGCGTGATCAACGAGAAATAGAGCAGGTCCGATTGCGCCGCCGCCTCGACCATCGCCGCGCTATCGGGCAGCGCGAACATCCGCCGTGCCGCTGCTTCGCTGCGCCAATAATGGAAGCTGCGTTCCCCGCTCGCGTCCGTCTCGATCGCATAGAGGCCCGGCAACCGATCGGCGGCGCGCAGCACCAGCGATGTATCGACCCCTTCAGCTTCCCACGCCGCGCACAGGTCGGCGCTCATCGGGTCGCTGCCCATCGCGCTTGCCAGCCGGACTCTGTTACCAAAGCGGGCGAGATGCACCGCCGTATTGATGACATCGCCGCCATAACGCAGGTTCCAACTATCGCCCGTTCCCCGGCTCAGTTCCAGCATGGCCTCACCAATCACCGTGACCGTCACACCCTCGCCCATGCCCACATCCCGTCCAGCCAAACCCGTCTTTGCCGGGGCGTGGTGGCGCAGAGCGGCTGCCCAAGTCAAGCCATCCCACCGCCCCCACGACATCCTTCCCGACATGTGGAACGATCGGGCGGTTGCGGCGTTTGCCTAAAGGCAAGGGGATGACGTCATGACCATGGCGTCCTGATCGGGAATATAATGAACAAGGGTCTATCCGGTTATACGGGCAACCGCTTCGAACTGCTGGTTCAAAGCGTTACCGACTATGCCATCTACATGCTCGATGCCGATGGCGTGGTGGTCAGCTGGAATGCGGGTGCGGAGCGGTTCAAGGGCTATGCCGCCGACGAGATCATCGGCGAGCATTTCTCCCGCTTCTATACGCCGGAAGATCAAGCCACCGGCATTCCCGCGCTTGCCCTCTACACAGCCGACCATGACGGCCGGTTCGAAGCCGAAGGCTGGCGCGTCCGCAAGGACGGCACGCAATTTTGGGCCAATGTCGTCATAGACCCGATCCGCGACGCGCAGGACGGCCAGTTGCTCGGCTTTGCCAAGGTCACGCGCGATCTGACCGAACGGCGCGCGGTGCAGGAAGCGCTCCGCTCCAGCGAGGAGCGGTTTCGCCTGCTCGTCGAAAGCGTCACCGACTATGCCATCTACATGCTCGATCCGGTGGGCACGATCACCAGTTGGAACATGGGGGCCGAACGCTTCAAAGGCTATAAAGCCGACGAAATACTGGGCCAAAATTTTGCCCGCTTCTATTCGGAGGAGGATCGGATGGCGGGGCTTCCCTCGCGCGCGCTCCATACCGCCGAGCGCGACGGCCGGTTCGAAGCCGAGGGATGGCGCATCCGCAAGGATGGATCGCGCTTCTGGGCCAATGTCGTCATCGACTGCATCCGCGATCCCCATGGCCAGTTGCTCGGCTTTGCCAAGGTCACTCGCGACCTGACCGAAAGGCGCGAATCGCAACAGGCGCTCGACGCCGCGCGTGACGCCATCATCCAGACGCAGAAAATGGACGCGATCGGCAAGCTGACCGGCGGCGTCGCCCATGATTTCAACAACCTGCTTGCCGTCATTGTCGGCAGCCTCGACCTCGCCCGCCAACGCATGGCAAGCGGCGCGGATATCAGCCGCTATCTCGACAATGCCATGGCGGCGGCCGAACGCGGCGCAACGCTGACGCAGCGGATGCTGGCCTTCGCCCGCAAGCAGGAATTGAAACTGCAGAGCGTCGATCCGGTCGCGCTGGTGCTGGGCATGGCGGACCTGCTGCAAACGACGCTGGGCAGCGCCATCGACATCGAAACCCGTTTTCCTATGTCGTTAGCCAATGTGCATGCCGATCCGGCCCAGTTGGAGCTCGCGATCCTGAACCTGGCGGTCAATGCGCGCGATGCCATGCCCAAAGGCGGAAACATCATCATCGCAGCGCAAAACTGGACCATCGAGCCGGACAACCGGCCCGACCTGTCGCCCGGCACCTATGTCGAACTGACCGTTGCCGACCAGGGCGAAGGCATGGATGCCGCCACGATCGCGCGCGCCCGCGAACCTTTCTTCACGACTAAGGGTGTGGGTAAAGGCACTGGCCTTGGCCTCTCCATGGTCCATGGCTTTGTTCAGCAATGCGGCGGCTCGCTCACCATCGCCAGCGAACTCGGCGAAGGTACGACCGTCTCGCTCTGGCTCCCCGTGTCGCAGGCCGGACCCACCACGGATGCCGTGATGCCCGTCGATTATAGTAATAGCCCATCCGTCCCGCTCGTGATCTTGGCAGTGGATGACGACGAACTGGTGCTGACCAACACGGCCGGCATGTTGGAGGATCTGGGCCATACCGTGTTCCAGGCATCGAACGCTGCCGAAGCCTTGCGCATGCTGGAGCAAGGGGATGTCGATCTGGTCGTGACCGATCACGCCATGCCAGGCATGACAGGCGCACAATTGGCTGATGCGATCGACAAGATACGGCCGGGACTACCCGTGATCATCATCACCGGATTCGCGGAATTGCCGCCCCATGCCAGCAGCCGCCCTCGTCTTGACAAACCCTTCCGCCAAGCGGAACTGGCGCGGGTCGTGGCGCAGGCTGGTCGCGCAGCGGCGGCTGCGCGCGCGCCCCATATCCTGCCCCACGTCGATGGCGAATAGAGTGTAGGAAGTCCGTCATACTGCTGGAAACAGCATTGAAACATTCGAAAAATTCCACGATTTTGGTCGCTCTTTGCTTGCAAGCGGGGTGGAGTTCGCCAAAGGGAGTGCGCAAGCTTAAAAACCTTCTCCTCCGGCCAGCAGGACTGCATGGACACGCCGACCGCCCTGACCCCGACCTCGCATTTCTTCACCTCCCTGCGCACCCGTCTCCACTATCTTGATTGGGGCAATAGCGCCGCGCCGGTGCTGATCCTCATCCATGGCGGCTTCGATCATGGGCGTAGCTGGGACTGGACGGCGCGCGCGCTGGCGAAGGATTATCATGTCATCGCGCCGGACTTGCGCGGCCATGGCGACAGCGCCTGGTCGCCCGACGGTTCCTATATGATGGCCAATTATATTTATGACCTGGCCCAACTCGTCGATCTGCTCGACCGACCGCCCGTCACCATCGTCGGCCATTCGCTCGGCGGGTCGATCGCGCTGCGTTATGCTGGCCTGTTCCCCGACAAGGTGCAGCGCATCGTCGCTCTCGAAGGGCTCGGCCTGTCACCTGACCGCTTGAAGGCAAAAGCCGAGGAAGCATCGCTTGACGTCTGGCGGCAATGGATCGACACGCGCCGTGCCAATGCCCGCCGCACGCCCCGACGCTATGCCACGATAGAGGCAGCGGTCGGCCGCATGCGCGAACGCAATGAGCATCTTTCGGTCGAACAGGCGCTGCACCTCACCATCCACGGCGTCAACCGCAATGAGGATGGCAGCTTCAGCTGGAAGTTCGACCCTTATCTCAGCAGCGCCGCGCCGCAGGCGGGCAGTGACGCAGACCTGCCCGATTTCTGGTCGCGCATCACTTGCCCGACCCTGCTGTGTCTGGGGCAAGATAGCTGGGCCTCCAATCCGGCGAAGGACGGCCGCATGGCGCATTTCGCCGATGCGCGGCTGGTCGAATTTCCCAATGCTGGCCACTGGCTCCATCACGACCAGTTCGACCGCTTCATCGCCGAGTTGCGCGCCTTCCTATGAGGTGAAGCCGTCGATCGCCGACCGATATTGCGCCTTCAACTGCGCGATGAAGTCGGCAGCGGGCTGAATCTTGCCAATAGCGCCGATCCCCTGGCCACATCCCCACACGTCGCGCCACGCCTTCTTGTCACCGCCGGTCATGCTGGCAAAATCCATTTCGGTCGCCTTGGGCAGATTGTCCGGGTCCATGCCCGACGCGACGATGCTGGGGCGCAGATAATTGCCATGGACGCCAGTGAACACGTCGGAATAGACGATGTCGCCCGCGCTGCTGTCCACGATCATCTGCTTGTAGGCTCCATCCGCATTGGCCTCGGTCGTGGCGATGAAGGGCGACCCCATATAGCCAAGGTCAGCCCCCATCATCCGCGCCGCCGCAATGGCGCGCCCGGTCGCGATCGACCCCGACAGCGCCAGCGGCCCGTCGAACCAGGCCCGGATTTCCTGCACCAAAGCAAAGGGCGACAACGTGCCCGCATGGCCCCCTGCCCCGGCCGCAACCGCGATCAGGCCATCGGCCCCCTTCTCGATCGCCTTCCTGGCGAACCTGTCGTTGATGACGTCGTGCAACACAATGCCGCCATAGCTATGCACCGCCGCATTCACCCGCTCCTGCGCACCCAGCGAGGTAATGATGATCGGCACCTGATATTGGACGCACAGGTCCAGATCCTCGTCCAACCGGCTGTTGCTCTTGTGGACGATCAGATTGACCGCGAACGGCGCATCCGCGTCCGTCAATTCCGTGCCCAGTCGTTGCAGCCATTGTTCGAACATGCCCGAAGGCCGGGCGTTGAGCGACGGAAAAGCACCGACAATTCCCGCACGACATTGGGCGATCACCAGTTCGGGCTGCGAAATGATGAACATCGGCGATCCGATCAGCGGCAGCGACAAGCGGCCTTCGAGCGCAGACGGCAGGGACATGGGCGGACTTTCCTCTCTCTTTTGCCCCACCGCGCTATCATCGCGCAGCGTCCCGAAAAAGAGCAAAAGGAACTGTGTTGATGACATAATACAGCTGTGGTAGCGTCGTGCGGTCGAAACCGACAGGAGAGCTGGACGATGTATAGCGAAGGCGACTTGCAGGATGCCGTTACGGCGGGCGTCCTGTCACCGCAGGCCGCACAGGCGCTGCGCGATCATGTCGCACAACTGCGCGCCAGCCCCGTGGTCGATGAAGAAAATTTCCGCCTCCTGACCGGCTTCAACGACATTTTCGTCGCCATCGCCGGCATCATCCTGCTCGTCGCGGTCGGCTGGCTCGGCAACAGCGTGCGACTCGGCGCGGCGGAACATCATCCCTCCTTCATGTCGGGCGCGCTGGTCGCGGCGGTCAGTTGGGGTCTGGCGGAATATTTCACCCGCCAACGGCGCATGGCGCTGCCCTCCATTCTGCTGCTCGCGGGCTTTGTCGGCGGTGTCGCCTTCGCGTTGGGCGCGTTGGCGGGACAGTTATTTCCCGACGTTGGCGATCGGGTGGCTTCGCTGATCATATCGGGCGTCGCGGCCGTCAGCGCGCTGGCCGCCTGGATGCACTGGCGGCGCTTCATGGTGCCGATCACGGTCGCGGCGGGCGCGGCCGCCGCCGCTGGCGTCGTCGGCGGCCTTGTCCTTGCCGCCTTCCCCGGCGATATCCGGCTGGCCTATCTGCTGCTGCTGGCCGGTGGCCTCGCCATCTTCGCGCTCGCCATGCGCTGGGACATGAGCGATCGGACACGCACCACGCGCCGCGCCGATGTCGCCTTCTGGCTGCACCTGACCGCCGCGCCGATGATCGCCCATTCGCTGTTCAATCTGCTCGGTGTGTTCCGGGGCGATGACATCAGCATGGGCAAGGCGATCGTCGTGATCCTGCTCTACATCGCCTTCGGCCTGGTCGGCCTCGCGATCGACCGACGCGCGCTACTCGTGTCGAGCCTAGCCTATGTCCTCTTCGCCCTCTACGCTCTGTTCAAGCAGGCAGGCGCGGTCGAACTATCGGCCGCCTTCACGGCGCTCGTCATCGGTTCGTCGCTGCTGCTGCTCTCGGCACTCTGGCACCATGCCCGCATGCTCGTAGTGGGCACTTTGCCGCCGTCCCTGACCAACCGCCTCCCCTACGCCGGCAGCGCACCAGCATGATCCAAGCACCCCTCCCGCCAGCGGGAGGGGCAGCGAGACTTACCGAGCCGAAGGCGAGGTTAGTCGCAGCGGGGTGGGCCAGCGCCCACCTCACCCCTCGACCACCCGCATCAATTTCCGCTCGACCGGGGCCAGCACATTCTGCAAATCCTGCCCGCGCTTGAGGATCTGGCCCCCCTCCCCAACCAGCACCCACATGCCCTGCCGATGGCGCAGCGCCGGTCGCTTCTCGATACGATATTCAGGGCGCTCGGCGGTGCGGCGAAAGGCGCTGAAGATCGCGACCTCGCGCCCCATATCCATCGCATAGTCGCGCCAATGCCCGGCGGCGACCATTCGCCCATAAAGGTCCATGATCCGCTGCAACTCCAACCGCTCGAACCCCACCTGGCGCTCGCCCGGTCCCGTCCCTGGATGGGGAAACGGCGTCACATTGCTCATCAGGCCCGGTCACGCTCCTGAAACAGGCTGGCATCATCGGGCAGCGACGGCCGCTGCTTTTCCACCATCAATTCGGCCAGCCGCTTCTGTAACTGCTCGACCTCGCACTGCAGCAGTTCCAACTTCTGCTTTTCGGGATCGAAACAATCGGAACAGGGCGTGCCATAGGGCATGAAATCGCGCTGATAGGCAGTGACATCGACCAGCATCGCCCGCGCCGGAATGCCGACCATGGTCGCGCCTTCGGCCACATCCTTGGTCACCACCGCATTGGCACCCACGCGCGCCCGTGCGCCGACCGTCACTGGCCCCAATACCTGCGCGCCCGACCCGATGATCACGCCGTCGCACAGGGTCGGATGCCGCTTGCCCGCAATGCCATTAGCCGGGTCAGTCCCACCCAGCGTCACATTCTGGTACAGCGTCACATCGTCGCCAATCTCCGCCGTCTCGCCGATCACGGTAAAACCATGATCAATGAAGAAGCGCTTGCCGATCTTGGCACCGGGATGAATATCGTTCCCGGTCAGGAAACGCGATATATGGTTGACCAGGCGCGCCAGGAAATAGAGCCGCGCCCGATAGAGCCGATGCGCAATGCGATGATAGCCGAGCGACCAGACGCCCGGATAAAGCAGGATTTCCGCGCGGGAGCGGGGCGCAGGATCGCGGCTTTTTACCGAATCCAGATAGGAAATGAGATTGCGCAACATGAACGCGCCCCTGCCTGATGAAAACTGAACCTGACAGCGGATATAGAGAAGAGACATCTGCATTTCCAGTGATGCCCAAAAAGGGGGGATATCGCCGCCCAAACGGAAACTTGCTTTGCCTTTTCGAATATGACTATCATACAGGTAGAGAATAAAGTCAGGGGACCATGGATGATCGACGCCTTCATCGCCAATTTCGGCGACATATTGCCCTTCATCCTCATCGGCTTCGGCGCACAGATGATCGACGGCGCACTTGGCATGGCCTATGGCGTGATCTCCAGCACGCTGCTGCTGGCGCTCGGCGTCCCTCCCAGCCGCGCCTCGGCCAGCGTCCATGCGGCCGAAACCTTCACCACCGGGGTTTCGGCGATCAGCCACATCCTGCACAAGAATGTCGACTGGCGGCTCTTTGCCCGGCTAATCATCCCCGGCGTCATCGGCGGTGTTGCGGGTGCCTATCTGCTGTCGAATATCGACGGGGCCATAATCAAGCCCTTCGTGCAGGTCTATCTCGCCTCGATCGGCGTCTACCTGATCTGGCGGGGCTTTCATCTGCCGCCCAAGCCGCGCGATCCCAAATGGGTGGCACCGCTGGGTCTGGTCGGTGGTTTCATGGATGCAACCGGCGGCGGCGGTTGGGGGCCTGTCGTTACCTCCAACCTCTTGCTGCAAGGGGCTAGCCCGCGCCACACCATTGGCACGGTGAACAGTGTCGAATTTGTCCTGACGCTGTCGATCAGCATCACCTTCCTGTTTCATCTGGGTTGGGAGACCTTCACCACCTACACGGTCGGACTTCTGATCGGCGGCGTGGTGGCAGCCCCCTTCGGCGCGATCCTTGCCCGCCGTGTTGCCCCCCGCGTCCTCTTCACGGCAGTCGGCATCATCCTCACGCTGACGTCGCTGTTCGGCGTGGTCAAATGGCTTGGATTTATCGGCTAAGAAACTTATATTCGGCTTTCTGATCGAGGAAACCGATAAATGTCCAGCTACCTCCCCACCCTCAAACAGTTGCAATATCTCGTCGCGCTCAAGGAACAGGGCCATTTCGGCAAGGCGGCCGAAAGCTGCTATGTCACCCAATCCACCCTGTCGGCCGGTATCCGCGAACTGGAATCGCTGGTCGGCGTGACATTGGTCGAACGTACCCGCCGCGTCGTCCGCTTCACGGCGCTCGGCGACCGCATCGTGGCGAAAGCCCATCGCGTGCTGCGCGAAGCGGAAGAACTCGCCGCCATCGCCGAAGCATCCGGCAAGCCCCTGACCGGCGAATTGCGTATGAGCGTCATTCCGACCATCGCCCCCTTCCTGCTGCCGCGCATGCTCCCCCGATTGCGCGCCGACCGGCCCGAACTCAAACTCTATCTGCGCGAAGAAACGACCCAAGCGGGCGTCGAATCGCTGCGCCATGGCAATGTCGATTGCGTGCTGATGGCCTTGCCCTTCCCGATCGGCGAACTGGACAGCGAAATCCTGTTTCAGGACCGGCTTTTCGTCGCCTTCCCCCATGACGAGCCGGTCGACCTGCCCGAATGGATCGGCCCAAACATGATTGATGAAAGCAAATTATTGCTGCTGGAGGATGGCCATTGCCTCAAGGATCATGCGCTCGCCGCCTGCAACCGCCCCGAACTACGCGCCAGCGCGACGATGATGGGCACCTCGCTCCATACGCTCATCCAGATGGTGGATAATGGCCTGGGCGTCACGATGATCCCCGAAATGGCGATCGCGGCCGGCATATTGGAACATACCCGCATCGCCGCCCGCCCGCTCAAGTCCGAACGCGCCTGGCGCGACATTGCCCTTGTCTGGCGCAAGAACAGCCCGCGCGAGAAAGAATTTCACTTGCTGTCCGAAATCCTCCGCGACGCCGCCGCACTCAACTGCCGCCTGCCCGAAGCCGCCTAGCTGTCCCAACCCTGGGCTTTGACGGCATCCTCGTCGCGCGCCGCCACCCACTGCGTCGCGCCACCCGCGAAATGCTCCTTCTTCCAGAAGGGCGCATCCGATTTCAGCCAGTCGATCAGGAAGGCACAGCTTTCGAGCGCTGCCGTGCGGTGGCGCGACGCGGTGCCGACGAACACAATCCGCGCGCCCGGCTCCAGCCGCCCGAAGCGATGGATCACGCGCACGCCCAGCAGCGGCCAGCGCCCCATCGCCTCATCGACGATCCGCCCGACCTGCGCCTGTGTCATCGCGGGATAATGTTCCAGTTCCAGCGCCACCAGCCCGTCGCCGCCGCGCACCACGCCGGTAAAGCTCGCTACCCCGCCGCCGCCTAGCGCTTCGAGCGCCGCCAGTTCGCCGCCGACATCGAAATCGTCCGCCTGGATCGCGACCCGCTTCATCCGCCGGTCACTGGCGGGAACAGCGCCACTTCCTTCGCCGCGCCGATCAGGCTGTCCATCGGCACGAATCGCTGATCGACCGCCGCGCGCAACCGCGCCGGATCGCCCAATGCCTCGGCATAGCCGTCACCCCGCGCCGCAAGCATCGCCACCAGATCGGCAACCGTCATGCCCGGATCAGGCCGCTCGATCTGCTCCTCATCACGCCCAATGGCCTCGCGCACCCAAGCGAAATAGACGATCGACAGCATCGCCATCGCCTCAGTCCATATGCCGGATGCCGACGCGCAGATAATCCCAGCCCGTCATCAACGTCAGAATAGCGGCGGCCCACAGCGTCACGATGCCCACGGTCTGCACGAACACAAGATGCGGCACCGCCCCCGCCAGGATCAGCGCGCCCAGTGCGACGATCTGGCACGTCGTCTTCCACTTCGCCAATCGCGACACCGGCATCGACACCTGCAAGCCCGCCAGAAATTCGCGCAGGCCAGACACCGCAATCTCGCGCAGCAGGATGACCATGGCCGCAATGATGTGCAGCCCGGCAATATCGCGCGTCGCCGCCAGCATCAAAATGACCGCGCCGACCATGATCTTGTCGGCGATGGGATCGAGGAAGACGCCGAGCTTCGACACCGTCCCCTGCGCCCGCGCCAGATAACCGTCGAAATAATCGGTCACGCCCATCAGGCAGTAAAGACCGAAGGCCAGCGCATAGCCGGTGGTCCAGCGCGCGCCCATCTCTGCAGGCCAAAGCAGCGCGACGAGCAACGGCACCGTGACGATACGCGAAAGCGTGAGCAGATTAGGCAGCGTCAGCATAGCCGCCGCCTGCCACAGTCGGGCGCGGCGCACAAGCCAGACGGCATATCGACCTCCATGCAAGGGGCATTGGACAGGGACGCCGCCAACCGCTAGACCCCGCCCCGGTCGCTAACGGGAAAGAAGACGCCCCTATCCATGCAAGCCTCTCTCAGGCTCTTGAACAAGCGCCGATTCCTGCCGCTGTTCGTCACCCAGTTGCTGGGCGCCTTCAACGATAACCTGTTCAAGAACGCGATGGTCCTGTTCGTCGTGTATCAGGTTTATAATGATGAGCGGTCCGAAACCTGGTTCAGCGCGCTGGCGACGGGGCTGTTCATCCTGCCCTTCTTCCTGCTCTCCGCCCTCTCCGGCCAACTCGCCGATCAACGCGACAAGGCGCTCATTATCCGCTGGGTAAAGGCGGCCGAAATCCTCATCATGCTGGTCGGCGCGGTCGGCCTCGGCCTCATCTGGAGCGGCATCGGCGTCCATACGATCGCCATTCCGCTGCTGCTCGCCGCGCTGTTCGCCATGGGCATCCACTCGACCTTCTTCGGCCCGATCAAATATGCGATCCTGCCCCAGCATCTCCATGATGAAGAAGTGCTGGGCGGCACCGGCCTGGTCGAGGCAGGCACCTATATCGCGATCCTGGCTGGCACGATCCTGGCGGGGATCATCCCGGTCGAGATTGCGGCGGTCTGCATCATCATCACCGCACTGATCGGCTATGTCGCCGGACGGCAAGTACCCTCCGCGCCCTCGCTCCTCTCCGCACAACCGATCGACTATCATATCATCCGCTCGTCGGTCGCGCTGGTGCGCGGGACGATGCATATCCGTCGGCTGTTTCTGGCGATCATGTCGATCAGCCTGTTTTGGGCGGTCGGGTCGATCCTGTTCATTCAGTTCCCGCCCCTCGTTAAAAACGTCCTGACTGCCGAAAAGGCCGTCGCCAGCCTGTTCCTCGCGATTTTCTCCATCGGCATCGCCATCGGTTCGGTCGCGATCAACCGCCTGCTTCAGGGTCATGTCTCCGCCAAATATGCGCCTGCCTCCGTCATCGGCATGGGCCTGTGCATCGTGGCTTTCCATTTCGTGTGCGTTATGTGGCCACCCGAACCCGCTGGCGAGATGCTGTCGTTGCGCGACTTCATGGCGCATCCGCTGGCCATTCCGCTGTCGCTCTGCCTGCTCGGAGTCTCGACCTTCGGCGGCATGTTCGTCGTGCCGCTCTATGCCTTTCTCACCACGACGGTCGAAAAATGCGAAGCGGCCCGCACCGTCGCGGCCAATAATATCGTCAATTCAGGTGCGATGGTCATCGGCTCGCTCTGCGCGATCGGCCTCAGCATTGCTGGCATGCCCGTGGTAATGCAGTTGCTGCTCGTCGCCTTCCTGACTCTGCCCTGTGCGGCGATGGCGTGGAAGCTGCATAAGGCTTGCGACGGCCCGATATGTCATTGATGAGGGCTGCCCCTATGGCGCGTCCCTCAGGAAATGAAGCTGTAGAAGGCGATAAAGAAAGCGCAGAAGCTCAAGCCGAACAGCTTCCAGTCATTATCGTCATCCACCACCCGCGCCTTGCTAGCGGGGGATTTTTCCATCACGCGCAGCACATGGGCGGGCAGCCGCTGGCGAAAGGGATGACGGGCCGATTCTGTGGTCAGGACAAGGGTTCGGTTTCGCATAGCGACAGGTTAACGCATTATTTACCATTTCGACCATTGTATTTGATGGGCAATTTTCGCCTGTCCCACTGCGGGACAGGCTTGACTGTGTCATATGAATAACACAGCATGTCGACACCAATGACTGAGCCTGGCCCTATTGATCCATCCACGCAGCCGCGCGAATTTGGCGCGGGGCCGCCCAGCGCCTTCGCGCCGCCCACGCCATGGCGGCGACGGTTGCAGATAATGGGCTGGATCATGGCAGCGGGCCTCGCCATCGTGATGATCGCCATCGCCTGGCTCGCCATTACCGCGCCCTTGTCGCAGTCGCTCAAACCGATCGCCCCGCCCAGCCTCAGCCTCATGTCGGCGGACGGTCATCTCATCGCCCGGCGCGGCGCGGTCATTGACACGCCCGTAACGATGGCCGACCTCCCCACCCATGTGCCCCAGGCCTTCATGGCGATCGAGGACCGCCGCTTCGCCAGCCATTGGGGCATCGACCCGCGCGGCATCGCGCGTGCGGCCTGGCATAATCTGTGGAATGATGGCGCTTCGCAGGGTGGCAGCACCATCACCCAGCAACTCGCCAAGGGCGTGTTCCTGTCCAGCGACCGCACCATGGGGCGCAAGGCCCGCGAAGCTATGATCGCGCTCTGGCTGGAGGCTTGGCTGACCAAGGACCAGATCATGGAACGCTATCTGTCGAACGTCTATTTCGGCGATAATGTCTATGGCCTGCGCGCCGCTGCCCGCCATTATTTCAACCGCTCGCCCGACCGCCTCACCATCCCACAGGCCGCGATGTTGGCGGGCCTGCTCAAGGCCCCCTCGCGCCTCGCGCCTACCAGCAACCTCAAAGGCGCGCGCACCCGCGCCGCGCTGGTGACGCAGGCGATGGTCGATGCGGGCTATCTGACCCAGGCGGAGCGCAACGCCCTGCCGCCTGCCCGCCTCAACGTCCATGACGTGCCCGACGCCACCACCGGCACCTATTTCGCTGACTGGGTGCTGCCGCAGGCGCGCGACCGGGCGGGCGCGGTCTATGGCGAGCAGAAGATCGAAACGACGCTCGACTGGCGCATCCAGCGCCTCGCCGAAGCCGCTGTCCGCCGTGCGCCGCTGGGCGGCGCGCAGGCGGCGCTCGTCGCAATGAAGCCCGACGGCAGCGTCGTCGCCATGGTCGGCGGCAAGAATTACGACAAAAGCAGCTTCAACCGCGCGGTGCAGGCTAAGCGCCAGCCCGGATCGACCTTCAAGCTGTTCGTCTATCTCGCCGCCTTCCGCGCGGGCATGACGCCCGAAGACATGATCGACGACACGCCGATCACCACCGGCAGTTACCGCCCAGCCAATCATGGCGGCAAATATCGCGGCCGCATCAGCCTGCGTCAGGCCTTTGCCGCATCCAGCAACGTCGCCGCCATTCGCCTGACGCAAAAGGTCGGCGTCGATGCCGTGATCAAGGTCGCGCGCGATCTCGGCATCACCGCGCCGTTGACCGAAGATTTGAGCCTTGCGCTTGGCACGTCGGAAATCCCGCTGATCGAACTGGCCGAAGCCTATGCGGCGGTCGCAGCCGGAGCCTATCCCGTCCTCGCCCATGGCCTGCCGCCCGAAGAACGGGGCTGGTTCGAACGGCTGATGGAGCGGCAGCGCGCCTTCGACAGCGGCGAACTCGCGATGATCCGCGATCTGCTCTCTTCCGCCGCCAATCGCGGCACGGGCAGCGCGGCGGCGCTGCGCACCAGTACCTTCGGTAAGACGGGCACGACGCAGGACAGCCGCGACGCCATTTTCGTCGGCTATGCGGGCGGCCTCGTCACCGCCGTCTGGGTCGGCAATGACGACAACAAACCGCTCCCCGGCGGCGCAGCAGGCGGTGGCATGCCCGCCCGCATCTGGCGCAATTTCATGAGCGGGGCGATCAACGAGCCCGTTGCGGATGCGCCCGAAGAAACCCAGGACGCCGACCTCGTCAATGCCATCGCCAATATCGCGGTCGAAACCGGCATCGGTAATGTCGGCGTGGGTGTCGATGGGGACGGCGTAACGGTTAATATCGGTGGCAATCAAATCCGCTTGCCGATCGACCAGCCCGCCGCACCAGCCGGCACCCTACCTCCGCGCATCGCCCCGACCCAGCCACCGGAAAATGCGGACGGCGCACCCTGATCCAGGCTTATCGCCGTCCCGCCAGATAATCGTTCAACACCTCATGGAAATAGCGCACCCGCGTTTCCTGGGCGCTCAGATAGGCGTCGCCATAGCCGCGCGAGTGCATGCCCCGCTGCATCCCTTCGGCCAGCATCATGTCCTGATAGACGATCTGCCCCTCAATCTCTGGCACGCCCCGGCCATTGTCGAAATCACGCCATAGCATGTCCGCTTCGCTGAACGGTTGTGGACCCGCCATGATCGATTCCACTTCCGCCTGCCCCGCCACCGGAAAGGCCATGCACCACAGATCGAACGTGCATTTCCCCGGATCATCGGCATGGGGTTCTGTGCGGAAGAACAGGATATTGTCAGGCAGGAAGGAAATGGTGACATTGGGGAAGATCACCGTATGCGGACTGTCGGTGATCTGCTCATCGTCCATATGTTCATAATGAACATAGCCCCGCTCGCGCCATAGCCGACGCTTGGCCGCCTTGAGGTCCAGCCAGCCCTGCATCGCCTTGGTCTCATAGTCCGGGTAGCTGTCCGGATCGATGTCCCACTGGCGCAAGATATGGTCGAACGGGTGCGGCACCCCGTCGGGCAGCCGGTCGCTGAGCGAGGGCCGCATCGGCTGGACAGTGCGCCCGTGGCCTGCGGGATACATTTCATGCCGGGCGGTATCGACATCCTGGTCGATCCATGGCGGCACCTGCGGATGAGCGGTGCGGGTGTGATAGCTTTCGGAGAAATTGTCGGTCGCGAACTTCCAATTGGTGTTGAGGTTGATCTTCATCCAGAACACCCGGACGCCGGTATCCATCGGGTAATTTTTATAAAGCTCCGGCATTGGTGCCAGATAGTCGAGCAGGGCGGGCGCGGCATCGTCCATCGTGTACCAGACGAACCCGCCCCAAGTGGCGCAGCGCAGTTCCTTCAGCTTCAACTTGCCGCAAGGGTTGCCCTGCGGAAAATCATGCGGGTCCTGCGCATAGTGCAACACGCCGTCCTTGCCCCATTTCCAGCCATGATAGGGACAGGTGAACGCCTCGGCAAAAGCGCTGCCCTCGGTCAGGCGCATGCCGCGATGCCCGCAGGCATTGTAGAAGGCCTTGATGCTCCCATCATCCTGCCGGATGCAGATGACGCTTTCATGCCGGAAGTCGTGAACGACATAGTCGCCCGGCTCCTCCAACTCCGCCGTCCGCCCCGCGACATGCCAGATCCGGGTCCACAGATGATCCCATTCCTGCTGCATGAATTCGCGACTGGTATAGCGATCGCCACTGATCGGATCGCCGCGCAACGCGGCGGGATCGCGACCGTCCATGGTCAGCGGATGAATGGCGGGCTGGTCCATGCTGCTCTCTCCTGCTGGCGTTCTTGTACCCAAGGAATAGGCGTCATGGCCTGCCCCGTCGCCTTGCACTTCTGTCAGGCGGCGCGGGCTGGCACTTGTCGCAGGTGGGGCGGAACGATGTTCGACCGCATAATAGGGCGATATAATTGATGGGAGATGGTGGCATGGACGGCGTCGAGACATTGCTGGCGATTGAGGCGATCAAACAGCTCAAGGCCCGCTATTTCCGCTTGATGGACAATAAGGACTGGCCCGGATTGCGCGACATCTTCTGCGACGACGCCCTGTTCGACGCACGCGCGTCGCTCAGCATCGACGGCAAAGGCGACGAAGGCCGGGCAGCAGAAAGCAACGACTGGGTCTATGAAGGCGGCGACACCATCATCGCCTTCATCCAGGCCGCGATCGGCACGCAACGCACGGTCCATCATGGCCATTGTCATGAAATCGAGATCATCGGCGCGGATGACGCGCGCGGTGTGATCGCGATGGAGGACCAGATTTGGGACGCAAGCGGCACCAGCATGACCCTGCATGGCTGCGGCCATTATCATGAAGACTATAAACGGGTGGATGGCCGCTGGCGCATCCACCGCTCGCGCATTTCCCGGCTGCAGGTAATGATCGGAGGCTGAGCCTTTAGCCGATCATCATCAGGCTGGCATTGCCCCCTGCGGCCGTCGTGTTGATCGAGGTCGAGACTTCCTCCAACAGCCAGTCGAGGCAATAGCCCTCCGCCGTCTCTGCATGGACCGGCACGATCCGGCCGGGCAGATCGGCGGCGGCCTGGACCGCAGCGGCGACGCGCTCGGCATCTCCCTCGACCAGTATCGCGGCTATGGGCGCGATCGGATCTGCTGTGAAGCGCGCAGCCACCTCCGGCGGCAGGCTTGGCGGGACCGTCATGCCCTGCACCGTTGCGCTGTTGCCGGTGGCAAGGATCGCGGCCATCTGCCGGAATAGTCCGGCACGGGTAGCAGGGCGCAGCAGCATCGCCCCACGCGGATGGAGGGTGTAGAGATTGCGCTCGCCAACCGGCCCCGGCAGCGTCAGTTCGACACCCAGCGCGGACGCATCGCCCGCCCGGCGCGCCTCGCTCGCGGCCTCGCCATAGCCCTGCGCATCGAGCCAGTCGGCAAAGGCATGAAGCGGCGTCTGCAGGCGGCTGACCCGCGCTGCCAGAACCGGCGGCGTGGCGACCAGCCGCCCCAGATAGAGCGGACCGCCAGCCTTTGGTCCGGTACCCGACAGGCCACAGCCGCCAAAGGGCTGAACCCCGACGATCGCACCGATGACGTTGCGGTTGATATAGATATTGCCGACCTTCACCCGGCGCGTGACTCGCGCGACCGTTTCATCGAGCCGAGTGTGCAGCCCGAAGGTCAGCCCATAGCCGGTGGCGTTGATCGCATCGACCAGCACGTCCAATCCGTCGCGACGAAAGCGCAAGACATGGAGGACCGGGCCGAAGACTTCGCGATCCAGGTCCGCCAGGCTGTCAATCTCGATGATGGTCGGCGCAACGAAGGTGCCATGCGCGGTTTCGGGCGCCAGCGGGCGTTGATCCACCGCCCGTCCCATCGCCCGCATGGCGTCGATATGGGCGTTGATGCCCGTTTGGGCTTCGGCGGTGATGACCGGGCCGATATCGACTTTGAGCGCATCGGTGCGGCCAAGGCTGAGTTCGGCGAGCGCGCCCTTGAGCATCGTCAATGTGCGATCGGCGACATCCTCCTGCAGGCACAGGACGCGCAACGCCGAGCAGCGCTGGCCCGCGCTGTCGAAAGCCGAGGCGATGACGTCGGCGACGACTTGCTCGGCGAGCGCCGATGAATCCACGATCATGGCATTTTGCCCGCCGGTTTCGGCGATGAGCGGGATCGGCCGGCCCTGCGGCGACAGGCGGGTGGCAAGCTGGCGCTGGATCAGGCGGGCAACCTCGGTCGATCCGGTGAACATCACGGCCCCAGTCTGCGGCGCGGCGACGAGCGCGGCCCCGATCGCGCCATCCCCCGGCAAAAGCTGGAGCGCGTCGGTCGGCACGCCTGCGGTGTGGAGCAGGCGAACGGCTTCGGCGGCGATCAGCGGCGTTTCCTCGGCAGGCTTGGCCAGGACCGCATTGCCCGCGACCAGCGCAGCGGCAACTTGGCCGGTGAAGATTGCCAGCGGGAAGTTCCAAGGGCTGATGCAGGTGACCACGCCGAGCGGTTGCTGATGGCCGAAGGTCGTGCGGGCCTGCTGCGCATAATAGCGTAGAAAGTCGATCGCCTCGCGCACTTCGGCGATGGCGTTGGGGATGGACTTGCCCGCTTCGCGGACGATGAGGCCAAGCAGGATCGGCATGCGCGTCTGCATCGCGTCGGCGGCGCGATCAAGCGTGGCAGCGCGATCGGCAACCGGCGTGTTGCGCCAGAGCGATGCGGCCGCCCGGATCGCAGCGGCGCGGACATCATCCACCGTTGCTTCGACCACAGTGCCAACGATATCGCGATGATCGGCGGGGTTGCGGACAGGTCGCCCCTCGCCAGCCCCGCCTTCCGGCGCAGCGGTCCAGTCCAGCGTCGCGCTGTGCTGGAGCGCTTGTGTCAGGCCTGCCAAGGCTTTCTCGTCGCTGAGGTCGATGCCATCGGAATTGCGTCGATCAGGGAAGATGGCGGCCGGGAGCGCGATCTGGTCATGACGGGCGCCGGGTTGTGGCATGGCGCGGACGGTATCGACCGGATCGGCGATCATCTCCTCCACCGACACGGCTGGGTCGGCGATGCGGTTGACGAAGCTACTGTTCGCACCATTTTCGAGCAGGCGACGGACGAGATAGGCGAGCAACGTCTCATGTGTGCCGACTGGCGCATAGATGCGGCAGGGGCGATCGAGCTTGCCCGCGCCGACCACCTGTTCGTAGAGCGGCTCGCCCATGCCGTGGAGGCACTGAAATTCATAAGTGCCGATGCTGAAATCCGGCCCGGCCATCGCATGGATGGTGGCGAGCGTCTGGGCATTATGGGTGGCGAATTGCGGGAACACCGCATCCTTCGCCGCGAGCAGCTTTTGCGCACAGGCGATATAGGCGATGTCAGTGTGCAACTTGCGGGTGTAGACCGGGAAATCGGCAAGGCCATCGACCTGCGCGCGCTTGATCTCTGCGTCCCAATAGGCGCCCTTGACCAGGCGGACCATGATGCGGCGATCGGCGCGACGGGCAAGATCGACGATCCAGTCGATGACGAAGGGGCAGCGCTTGCCATAGGCCTGGACCACGAAGCCAAGCCCGTTCCAGTCGGACAAAGCGGGATGCAGCGCCAGGCTTTCGAGCAGGTCGAGCGACAGGTCGAGCCGGTCGGCTTCCTCCGCGTCGATGTTGAAGCCGATATTATAGCTTTTGGCGAGCGCGGCGAGTTGCTGCACGCGGGACAGAAGCTCGGTCATGACGCGGTCGGCCTGGGCGCGGGCATAGCGTGGGTGGAGGGCGGACAGCTTGATCGAAATGCCGGGACCGGCATAGACGCCGCGCTTGGCCGATGCCTTGCCGATGGCGTGGATCGCCTGTTCATAATCGGTATAATAGCGCGCGGCGTCATCCGCCGTCGTTGCCGCTTCGCCGAGCATGTCATAGCTGTAGGCGAACCCCTTGGCCTCCATCACCTTGGCGCGCTTGAGCGCTTCCTTGATGGTTTCGCCGGTGACGAACTGTTCGCCCATCATCCGCATGGCGAGGTCGACGCCGCGCCGGATGACCGGTTCGCCCGCCCGTGCGACGAGGCGCGTCAGCGCTGCGCCAAGGCCACGATCATCGACGCTGCCGACCAGCTTGCCGGTGACCACCAGCCCCCAGGTGGCGGCGTTGACGAACAGCGACTTGTCGGTGCCCAGATGCGACCCCCAGTCGCCGTCGGCGATCTTGTCGCGGATCAGCGCGTCGCGGGTCGCGGCATCGGGGATGCGCAGCAGCGCTTCAGCGAGGCACATCAGCGCGACGCCCTCCTGGCTGGACAGCGCATATTCCTGCACCAGCCCCTCGACGCCGGTGCCCTTGTGATTGGCGCGCAGGGCCGTGACGAGCTTATGCGCTGTTTCGCGCGCTGCGGCGCGGTTCGCGTCGGGCAGCGTCGCCGCTACCATCAACGGGGCAAGCGCCTCGGCTTCATCGCGGCGATAGGCGTCGGTGATCGCCTGGCGCAGCGGGGATTGGGCGCGGATGGCGGGGGCGAAGGCGGCAAAGGGGGGCTGGACGGTCATACCGTGCCTAATATCGCATGTAATGACGTCGATCTGCCTTATCCGGTCCGTTTGGATGGCGGATATGACTTATTCATGCCTCTATGCTAGGCAGCAATGATGGATAAAGCCGCCGCAATAGTCGATCTGGACGAATTCGACCGCAAGATCATCGCCGCTTTGGTGGAGGACGGGCGCATGACCGTGACCGATCTCGCGACGCTGGTCGGCCTGTCCAAGACGCCGTGCCAGGTGCGGTTGAAACGATTGATCGAAACCGGCGTGATCCATGGATTCCGCGCCATCGTCGATCCGGCCAAGCTGGGGATGGACCATGTCGCCTTTGCCGAGGTCAAGCTGAGCGACACGCGCGAATCGGCGCTGCGGGAGTTCAATGCGGCAGTGCGGCGGATCGCAGAAGTCGAGGAATGCCATATGATCGCGAGCAGCTTCGACTATCTGCTGAAAGTACGGACGGCGGATATTCGGCGCTATCGCATGGTGATGGGCGAGAAGATTTCCGCCCTACCCCATGTTGCCAGCACCTCCACCTTCGTGGCGATGGAGACGGTGCTGGATGCCGGGGGACGGCGGAAATAGCGTCTGCCGGTCAGTCGAACAGGTTGAGCGGGATCGCATCGCCCATCGCCCGATAGCCGCGCGGTGACGGGTGGAGTGCATCGCCGCTGTCATAGGCGGGGGCCAAGCGGTCGGGGCGTGCGGGGTCGCGGGTTGCGGCGTCGAAATCGATTACCGCGTCGAAATTGCCGGGTTGCCTGATCCAGGCATTGACGGCCTGGCGGTCGGCTTCATTCTGGGCATCGGCGTGATAATAATCATTGCCGACGAAGGGCATGACGGTCGCGCCGATCACCTTGATCCCTTTGGCGCGGACGCGGGCGATGATCTGGCGATAGACGCCGATGATGCGGGCGACATGGGCCTGATGCGCGGCGGTGCTGACAGGGGCTTCGCGGGTGAGCGTGCCGAGATCGTTGATCCCTTCCAGCAGGATGAGATGGGTGACGCCGGGCTGCGCCAAAACGTCGCGGTCAAGCCGGGCGAGTGCGTTGGGACCAAGGCCATCGTCGAGTAGCCGGTTGCCACCGATCCCCTGATTGACGATCGCGATGTGGCGGCGCTTTGGATCGGCCTGCAAGCGTTCGGCCAGCCGGTCGGTCCAGCGATCATTGCCGTTGGTGCTACTGTTCTTGCCGTCGGTGATCGAGTCGCCCAGCGCGACGATGAGTTGGGCGGGGGCGCAGCGTTCGACTTCGAGCGCGGCGAGGTTGAACCAATGGTCGAAGGTCGCCGCTCCGGCGAATTGCGGGTCGGACAGATGGTCGCCGGGCAGATGCCAGGAAGTCGCGCGCGATCCGGGATGCGCTGTCTGTTCGGGATCGGCGGCGGCGTAGCGGATCGAGATGGCGAGCGTGTCGAGCGCTTTGGCCGATAGCGTCACTGGGTCGGACAGATAGTCCGCGCCGGGCGGGATGATGACGTCGGGCTTGCCATCGAAGCGGAGCGCAATCCGGGTGGCGGGATCGATGGTGGGCGCGGCGGAACTGGTCGCGCGGGCTATGCTGGCGCCCAGGATGGGGAGCGGCCGGGTGCCGGCGAGGTTGGACAGGCGGACACGGACCCGGTTGCCGCTGACCGAGGGGCGGACGATCTGCCGCAGGGTCTGGTTCGCCAGCGTGCCGGGCGGGAGCGCGGCGTCGCCGGTGGGGCGGAATTGGGACGAGGCCCAGCCCGCGACCCAGGCCGGGGTGCAGCTTTGCGCATGGGCGGGCATGGCGGCCAAGGCCATGGCGATGCAGGCCAAGCGAACAGCGACCCGTACACTGGTTTGCCCTTTTCGCGGCAGGAGGGGGCGGGTCATGGTTCAGCCCTGATGGCGGCGCTATCGACTGTCTGATAGCGCGGGATGATGAGGTGGATGGTGGCGAGCGCGACGAGATAGGCGCAGGAGGCGACGGCGAAGATGGGACCATAGCTGCCGACGGTTTCGAGGATGACCCCGGCGAACTTGGCCATCATCATGCCGCCGACAGCGCCCGCCAGGCCGCCGAGGCCAACGACCGACCCGGCCATCCAGCGCGGGAAGACGTCGCCCGGCAAAGCGTACAGGTTGGCGGAGAAGCCCTGATGTCCGGCGCAGGCAAGCCCAATTAGCGCAACCGCTACCCACATATTGGGCGCGTGCGTGGCAAAGGCGATGGGGACGGCGCAGAGCGCGGCGAGCAGCATCGCGGTCTTGCGCCCGCGATTGATGCTCCAGCCCCGGCCGATGAAGCGCGACGACGCCCACCCGCCCGCGACCGACCCGACATCTGCCAGCAGATAGACGGCGATCAGCGGCGGGCCGAAGTCGAGCATCTCGACGCCATATTGTTTGTTGAAGAAATCGGGCAGCCAGAAGAGGAAGGTCCACCAGACCGGATCGATCAGGAAGCGCCCGGCCATATAGGCCCAGGTCTGGCGCAGGCGGAACAGGGTCGCCCATTTGACGGGACGTTGCGGCTCGACGGGATCGGTTTCGATCCAGGCCAGTTCCTCCGCGGTGAGGCTCTTTTTCTCGCGCGGGCTGCGGTAGAAGCTGAGCCAGGCGGCGAGCCATATGACCGTCAGCAATCCGGTCAGGATGAAGGCCCAGCGCCAGCCGAGGGTCACGGCGATGATCGGCACGATCAGCGGGGTCAGGATCGCGCCGACATTGGACCCGGCGTTGAAGATGCCGATCGCGAAGGCGCGCTCCTTCTTGGGGAACCATTCATTGGTCGCGGCGATGGCGGCGGGGAAGGTGCCAGCCTCGCCGATTGCGAGCGGAATGCGGGCGATCAACATGCCCGCCGTCGAGGTGAAGAAGATGTGCGCGACATGGCCGATGGTCCACAGCGACACCGCCAGCGTATAGCCGGCCCGCGCGCCGATCTTGTCGATCAGGCGGCCGAAAAAGACGTAGGAAATGCCATAGCCCGCCTGAAACCAGATGGCGAGGTCGGCATAGCCGCTCTCGCTCCAGTCATAGCGCGCCTGAAGATCGGGCTTGAGCGTTGGCAGGACGAGGCGATCGACATAGCTCAGCACGACAGCGAAGAAGAGCAACGCGCAGACGATCCAGCGGACTTTGCCGGAGGGTTTGGGGATCGCTATATTCATTGACTCATTCACCCGCCAGTTCCGCCTACATCCGTTCGCCCTGAGCCTGTCGAAGGGCGCGGACGTGCTTCGACAAGCTCAGCACGAACGGATGTGGGTGCCGTGAAAAACAACATGTGAATGGATAAGCCGATCACCAGTTGAACATCGTGCCGTCTTCCAGCCGGTTCACCGGCAGGAAGGCGCGGCTGTATTCGTACTGGGCGGCCAGTTCCTCGTCGATGTCGACGCCCAGGCCCGGTGCGTCGCCGGGATGCATCGCGCCGTCGGCGAAGGTGTAGGCGTGGGGGAAGACCGCGTCGGTTTCGGGCGTGTGGCGCATATATTCCTGCACGCCGAAATTGGGGACGCTGAGGTCGAAATGCAGCGCCGCGGCCATGCAGACTGGCGACAGGTCGGTCGCGCCGTGGCAGCCGGTGCGGACCTGATAGAGATCGGCGAGGTTTGCGATCTTGCGCAAATGGCTGATGCCGCCTGCATGGACCACGGTGGCGCGGATATAGTCGATCAGCTGGTTTTCGATCAGCTCGCGGCAGTCGTGGATGGAATTGAAAATCTCGCCCACGGCCAGCGGCGTCGTGGTGTGCTGGCGGATCAGCTTGAAGGCTTCCTGATTTTCTGCGGGCGTCGCATCCTCCAGCCAGAAGGGGCGATAGGGTTCCAGATCCTTGCCCAGACGGCCCGCTTCGACCGGCGTCAGGCGGTGATGGATGTCGTGCAGCAGGTGGACGTCCCAGCCCAGCGCTTCGCGCGCGGCTTTGAACAATTCGGGCACGACGCGCATATATTTGGACGTGTTCCAGACATTTTCGGTCGGCAGGTCGGCGTCGGCGGGTTCGTAGAAATATTTGTCCTTCGACACGCCATAGGTGGACGCCATGCCGGGCACGCCGCACTGGATGCGGATCGCCTTATAGCCCTGCCGCTGATAATCGAGCGCGACCGCTACCGTATCCTCGATCGTGGTGCCGTTGGCATGGCCATAGACCATCACATTTTCGCGGCTGGCCCCGCCGAGCAGTTGATAGACGGGCAGGCCCGCCAGCTTGCCCTTGATATCCCACAGCGCGGTATCGACGGCGGCGATGGCCGACATGGTGACCGGCCCGCGCCGCCAATAGGCACCCTTGTAGAGATATTGCCAGATATCCTCGATCCGATGGGCATCGCGCCCGATCAGGCAGGGAATGACATGGTCCTGCAAATAGCTGGCCACAGAAAGTTCGCGACCGTTAAGCGTCGCGTCGCCAAGGCCATAGACGCCGTCTTCGGTGACGATCTTCAGCGTGACGAAATTGCGGCCAGGGCAGGTGATGATGACTTTTGCATCAAGGATTTTAGGCATGAACGCGGTCCTGTTCAGATGATTTCAAGCGTGACGGTCTGGAGAGTTTCGCTGTCCGGGCCGACCATGATGTCGAAGAGGCCGGGTTCGACCACTTCGTGCATGTCGAGATTCCAAAGCGCGAAGGCATCGGGGCCGAGCGTGATGCGGACAGTGCGGCTTTCGCCCGGCGCGAGAGTGATTCGCTCAAACCCCTTTAATTCCTTGACCGGGCGGGTGACGCTGGCGACCTGGTCGTGCACATAGACCTGGACGACTTCGTCCCCTGCCCTGTCGCCCACATTTCGCACGTCGACCTCGACCGTCACCTGCCCGCCAGAACCGATGCGCGGTGCGGACAGGCGGGGTTGGCCAAATTCGAAGCGGGTGTAGCTGAGGCCGAATCCGAATGGGAAGAGCGGGGTGTTTTCGGCGAACAGATAGCCGCGCGTAGCGGAAGGCTTACGATTGTAGAAAATGGGAATTTGTCCCTCATTCCGCGCGACGCTGACAGGCAGTTTTGCACCGGGATTGACGTCACCGAAGAGAATATCGGCCATCGCCGTGCCGCCCTCCTGCCCCGGATACCAGCATTCGAGCAGCGCATTCGCGCCCTCCACTACGGTTGGATAGCTGGGCGGGCGACCGTTGATGGCGCAAACGATCACGGGCTTTCCGGTCGCCTTCATGGCTGCGAACAGCGCATTCTGTTCGCCCAGCAGATCAAGGCTGGTACGGTCGCCGAGATGGTTTTTGGCAAAGCCTTCGCGGCTGGTCTGTTCGGTGTCGCCGATCGCGAGGATGATGACATCGGCGCTATTCGCGACCTCGACCGCCTGGGCGATCAGGGCGCGGTTCTTTGCGGGATCGGCGAGCAGCACCTCGTCCGCCGAACGATCCTCGCTCTGGGTGATGAAGACGCCCTGGGCATGAACCACCTGCGCCTTGCCCTTGAGCTTGGCCTCTATGCCGTCGAGCAGCGACACTTCCTGGCGTGGGATCGAGGAATAGCCGCCAAGGCGCGCGACGGCAGCATTGGGGCCGATGACGGCGACGCGCTGCTGCGCGCCTGCGGTCAGGGGTAGCGTGCCGTCATTTTTGAGCAGCGCGATCGACTTGTGCGCGGCTTTCAAAGCGAGGGCGCGCGCTTCGGCGTTGCCGGTCAGCGTGGCATAATCTTTCCGCGGCCAAGGGTTTTCGAACAGGCCGGCGCGGAATTTGAGCGTCAACATGCGGCGCACGGCCATATCGACCGCTTCGACCGGCACCTTGCCCGCGCGCACCTGAGCCACCAGCGTCCGATAAGTCAGGCCGTCGGGCAGTTCGCAATCTACCCCGGCGCGTAGCGCGGCGCGGGCCGATGCTTCCGGGTCGGATTGGACATGGTGGATGGTGTCGAGTTCGTGGACCGCGCCATAATCGCTGACCACTGCGCCGTCGAAATGCCATTCGCCGCGCAATATGTCGCCGAGCAGCCACTGGCTTTGATGACTGGGGACGCCATCGATTTCATTATAGCTGGGCATAACGGCGGCGATGCCGGTGCGGCGGACGACTTCGCGGAAGGGCGGGAAGAAATTCTCGCGCAATTCGCGTTCGGAGATGGACGCGGGCGCGATATTCTGGCCGCTTTGGGGCTGGCCATGGCCGGTCATGTGCTTGAGCGTCGCCATCACCTTGTCCGGGCCAAGCTGCTTGCTTTCGCCTTGCAGGCCCAGCACAGCGGCGACGCCCATTTCGCCGCAGAGATAGGGGTCTTCGCCGAAGGTTTCCTCGATGCGCCCCCAGCGCGGATCGCGGGCGATATCGACCACCGGGGACAGAGCAAGATGCACACCGCGGGCGCGGACTTCGCGGGCGGTGACGGATTGGATGTCGTGCATTAGCTGGCGGTCGAAACTGCCCGCCAGGCCGATCGCCATCGGGAAGCTGGTGGCCTCGGTCGCCATATAGCCGTGCAGCGATTCTTCATGGAACAGCACGGGGATGCCCAGTCGGGTGTCCTCGATCGCCCATTTCTGGATCGCGGTAATGAAGGCGACGGTGTCCGCCGGGGTGCGCCAGCGCGCGCCGACGCCGCCCGCCTGTTGCGACCCGTCGGGCGCGCCGCGCTTGTCGGATGGGCGCGTGATCTGGCCGAAACTCGCCGGATAGGCCTTACTCGCCTTGGCCGGGGAGAAGGTCAGGCCGTCCATGATGTCGGCCTTGGTCGCCCAGAGCGCGATGATCTGGCCGACCTTTTCCTCCAGTGTCATGCGGCCGAGAAGGTCGCGGACGCGCAGGTCGATCGGCGCGGTCGCATCCTTGTAGAGCGGGCCGTTCTTTTTCGCGGCCACGGCCGGGGTTGCCGTGGCGAGCGACGTGGAAGCCAACAGTCCAAGCGCCTGGCGTCGCGCAACAGTCATGGTCATTACGTCATCAGGACGATCGAAACCGTCCCCCGGATCAATATGGCGCGATAATGATTCATGATTCCTCTCTCCCACTGTGCCGCACGGTCATGTTTCTGCTTGCCGGACCGCTCCTGATAGCGTTACCATTGGTAAGGCAAGTCGCGCTTGTCAATGCCCGATCACGGGTTGACGAAGCTGACACCGGGGAGAGGAACGGATGATCGCGCGCCTATTTTGCTGGATGATGGCTGTCGCCTTGGCCAGCCTGACACCCTTGGCACGGGCAGAAGATGGCTATGACCTCTGGCTGCGCTACATGCGCGCAGACGCTGCAACATCTGCACGGATCGCAGCCCATGGACAAGTGATCGCTGCGCCCGGCGACAGCGCCACGATGCAGGCCGCACGAAACGAATTGCTCCGTGGCATCACAGGCCTGACCGGCGCAACACCCACCCTGTCCAATATCGTCGCGCCGGGTGCGCTGTGGCTGGCGACGCCGCGGACCGCGCCCGCGCTGCCGCTCAAGCTGGAGGGGCTGGGCCAGGAAGGCTATGCGATCCGGTCGATCCGGGTCGAAGGCAAGCCGGTGACGCTGATCGCGGCGCAGGGCGAGATGGGGCTGCTGCATGGCGCCTTCCACTGGCTGCGGCTGGCGCAATCGGGCGCGGCGCTCGATGCGATGGATATACGCAGCGCGCCGCGCATCGGCCTGCGTCTGCTCAATCATTGGGACAATCTGGATGGCACGGTCGAGCGCGGCTATTCAGGGTCTTCGATCTGGGACTGGTGGCGGCTGCCCGACTGGAAGGGGCCGCGTTATGCCGACTATGCCCGCGCCAATGCGTCGATCGGCATCAACGGCACCGTCCTCAACAATGTGAATGCCAAGTCGGATAGCCTGACCGCGCCCTATATCGCCAAGGCGGCGGCGCTGGCCGATGTGTTCCGGCCCTATGGCATCAAGGTCTATCTGTCGGTCAAATGGACCGCGCCGATGGAACTGGATGGGCTCAAGACCGCCGATCCGCTCGACCCGACCGTTGCTGCCTGGTGGAAGGCCAAGGCCGACGAGATTTACAAGGCGATCCCCGATTTTGGCGGCTTCCTGGTCAAGGCCAATAGCGAGGGGCAGCCGGGTCCGCAGGATTATAAGCGCACCCATGCCGATGGCGCGAACATGCTGGCCGCCGCGATGAAGCCGCATGGCGGGATCGTGATGTGGCGCGCCTTCGTCTACGCGCATGACAATCCCGACGATCGCGCGAAGCAAGCCTATGCCGATTTCAAGCCGCTCGATGGCCAGTTCGCTGACAATGTCATCGTCCAGGTCAAGAATGGCGCGATCGACTTTCAGCCGCGCGAGCCGTTCCATCCGCTGTTCGGAGCGATGTCCAGGACGCCGTTGATGATGGAGTTTCAGATCACCAAGGAATATCTGGGGCAATCGACGCATCTGACCTATTTGGGGCCGCTGTTCGAGGAGACGCTGAAAAGCGATACCTTTGCCAAGGGCAAGGGATCGACCGTTGCCAAGGTGATCGACGGGTCGCTGGACGGGCACAGGCTTACCGGGATTGCGGGCGTCGCCAATATCGGCACGGATCGCGACTGGAGCGGGTCGATCTTCAACCAGGCGGACTGGTATGCGTTCGGGCGGATGGCTTGGAACCCGGACCTGACCGCCGATGCGGTGGCGCGCGAATGGACGGCGCTGACCTTCACGCCCGACAAGGCGGTGGTCGAGCCGGTGGTCGCGATGATGATGGGATCACGCGAGGCGGCGGTGGATTATATGACGCCGCTGGGCCTGGCCCATGTGATGGACACCGGCCACCATTATGGTCCCGGTCCCTGGGTGTCGGAATTGGCGCGGCCCGAATGGAACCCGGTCTATTATCATAAGGCGGATGCGACCGGGATCGGCTTTGACCGGACCAAGAGCGGCAGCAATGCCATCGCCCAATACGCGCCGCCGCTGGCCAAACGGTTCGCCGATCCGCGCACGACGCCGGAGCGGGACTTGCTGTGGTTCCATCATCTGCCTTGGGGCTATCGGCTGGCGTCGGGCGAGACGCTGTGGGATGGGATGGTCCATCGCTATGACCGGGGCGTTGCCTATGTCGCGGGGATGCGCGCGACGTGGGAAGGGCTGCGTCCGATGGTCGATGGGGAGCGCTTTGCGCAGACGCAGACTTTCCTCGCCATCCAGCAAAGGGAAGCGCAATGGTGGCGTGACGCGAGCATCGCTTATTTCCAGTCGATCGCCCGTCGCCCCCTGCCCGCCGGGGCCGCGTCGCCGCCGGAGAGCCTGGAAGCCTATAAAATGCGCAAATTCCCCTATGCGCCGGGCAATCCGTGATTTTTCGCTTTAATCCGACGGGGTGATGTCGCTACCACTTCGGCGACATCATTACCGACCCGAAAGTACCCCGCATTGACCGATACCCGATCCTCCCGCCGTCAGCGCAATGCCCCCACGATCAACGACGTGGCGCGCCATGCCGGGGTATCGCCCATGACGGTGTCGCGCGTCATCAATGGCGAGCAGGTGGTGCGCCCGGCGACCAAGGCGAAGGTCGATGCCGCCATCGTCGCGCTCAACTATGCCCCCAGCGCGGCCGCGCGCAGCCTGGCGGGGGGCGATGAACTGCGGATCGGCCTGCTCTACAGCAACCCGTCTTCCTCCTATCTGAGCGAATTTCTCGTCGGCAGCCTGGACCAGGCGAGCCGCAGCGGCGTCGATCTGGTCGTCGAGAAATGGGACGAGCAGACATCGGTGAAGGCGGTGGTCGATCATCTGCTGCGCGGGCGGATCAACGGCGTCATCCTGCCGCCGCCGCTGTGCGACCTGGAGGAAATGGTGGCGGCGTTGAAGGCCGCCGATATTCCCGCCGTCGCGGTGGCGACGGGCCGGGCGCCCGGCGACCTCGCCGCGGTCAGCATCGACGATTTTCAAGCCGCCTATGAAATGACGCGCCACCTCATCACGCTTGGCCATTCGCGCATCGGCTTCGTCAAAGGCAACCCCAACCAGACTGCGAGCGGCAAGCGGTTCGAGGGCTATCTCGCGGCGCTGAGCGAAGCGAACCTGCCGGTGCTAGATGAACTGATTGCGCAGGGCTATTTCACCTATCGGTCGGGGCTGGACGCGGCCGAACAGATATTGTCGCTGCTCGATCCGCCCACCGCCATCTTTGCCAGCAACGACGATATGGCGGCGGCGACCGTGGCGATCGCGCATCGCAGCGGGCTGGATGTGCCGGGCGACCTGACGGTGTGCGGGTTCGATGACACGTCGCTCGCCACCACCATCTGGCCCGAACTGACCACCATCCGCCAGCCGATCAGCGACATGTCGCGCGCGGCGGTGGAGGTGCTGGTGCGGTTGCTGAAAGGACGGCGCGGCGCGGACATGGCGTCCGAACATCTGGTGCTGGCGCATAAGCTGGTGCGGCGGCAGTCGGACGCCGCGCCGAGGATGCGGCCGAGGTTGGGTGTGCGATAACGGCCTGTAGTTCCTGTTCCCCGGCTTTCGCCGGGGAACAGAGTCTATAGATTTACGCCTCGCCGAAGACGCGGTGGAAGATCGTGTCGACCTGCTTGAAATGATAATCTAGGTTGAATTTTTCCTCAATCTGTTCGGGCGGCAGCGCGGCGGTAACGTCGGTGTCGGCTTTGAGCAGTTCCAGCAGCGATAGCTGGCCGTCCGATTCCCACACTTTCATCGCGTTGCGCTGGACATAGCGATAGCTGTCCTCGCGGCTGACACCGGCCTGCGTGAGCGCGAGCAACACCCGCTGCGAGTGGACAAGGCCGCCCATCTTATCGAGATTCTTCATCATCCGCTCAGGATAGACGAGCAGCTTGTCGATCACCCCGGTCAGGCGACCCAGCGCGAAGTCGAGCGTGATCGTCGCATCGGGGCCGAAGAAACGCTCGACCGACGAATGGCTGATATCGCGTTCATGCCAGAGCGCGACATTTTCGAGCGCGGGCACGACGGCGGCGCGCACGACGCGGGCAAGGCCAGTGAGGTTTTCGGTCAGCACCGGGTTGCGCTTGTGCGGCATGGCGCTGCTGCCCTTTTGGCCGGGCGAGAAATATTCCTCCGCCTCCAGCACTTCGGTCCGCTGCAAATGGCGGACTTCGACCGCGAGGCGTTCGATGGACGAGGCGATGACGCCGAGCGTCGCGAAGAACATGGCGTGACGATCGCGCGGGATGACCTGGGTCGAGACGGGTTCGATCGCGAGGCCCAGTTTCTCGGCGACATGATCTTCCACGCGCGGGTCGATATTGGCGAACGTGCCGACCGCGCCGGAAATGGCGCAGGTGGCGACTTCGGCGCGGGCCGCGATCAGGCGCGCCTTGCAGCGGGAAAATTCGGCATAGGCTTCGGCCATTTTGAGGCCGAAGGTGACGGGTTCGGCGTGGATGCCATGGCTGCGGCCGATGGTCGGGGTCAGCTTATGTTCGAAGGCGCGGCGCTTGATGACCGCGAGCAACTGGTCGAGATCCTCGATCAGCAGGTCCGACGCGCGGGCAAGCTGGACCGCGAGGCAGGTGTCGAGGACATCGCTCGACGTCATCCCCTGATGCATGAAGCGGGCTTCGTCGCCCACCTGTTCGGCAACCCAAGTGAGGAAAGCGATGACGTCATGCTTGGTGACAGCCTCGATCGCGTCGATCGCGGCGACGTCGATCACCGGGTTTGTCGCCCACCAGTCCCACAAGGCCTTGGCGGCCGAAGGCGGCACGACGCCCAGCTCGCCCAGCTTCTCCGTCGCATGCGCCTCGATCTCGAACCAGATCTTGAAGCGGGCTTCCGGCTCCCAGAGGGCGGTCATTGCGGGGCGGGAATAGCGAGGGACCATGAGCGAATCCTGCAACTGGAGGAGATAGGATGCCGCGCCGCCTAGCAGCGTCGGCAGCGCGGGGCAAATCGGCGGGCGGCCCTATCCGTGCCGGTCGGCATGCCGCACGCAGCCGATACGCCAAACAAGATGAATTGACGCGATTCGCAAGACGAATGGGGCAAGATAAATGGATGTTCAGGAACAATAGCGGCAGTTCATCTATTCTTATTGCACTATTCAAGCAGTATTGATGCTAATTCAATATCGCGAAAAACGGGTCGCTTAAGAGGAGATTGTCATGATCCGCACTCTATTGTTCACTACCGCTCTGGCCATCGCCGCGCCCGCCATGGCGCAGCAAGATATGATGCCTGATACCGCCACGCCACAGACTGCCCCGGCCCAGCCCGAAATGGCAACACCGCAGGCGGCGACGCCCGCCAATCCCGCCAACACGGTGGCGACCATCGTTGATACCGAATTTCCGGCCTATGATACAGATGGTGATGGCAAGCTCAGCCAGACGGAATTTTCCCGCTGGATGGTGGCGCTGAAGGCGCAGGAAACCAAGGCCACGGGTCAGACCCTTCCCGAAGCGGAGGTCACCGCCTGGGCCAACGGAGCCTTTGTGACCGCTGATACCGACAAGAATGCAACGATCAGCAAGCCTGAACTCGTCACCTATCTGAGCGGTGGCGCGGGCTGACACAGACGAGAATTTCCCGACCTGTCACGAAGGAAGGGATAAGGGTCAGTCGGGTCGCACCGACGGCGGCATGGCAGCAACGCCATGCCGCCTTTTTTTTGCGCGTATCAGGACCGCTTGCGGGTGTAGAGCAGCGCTGCGACGATCGCGGCCGAGCCGATGCCTACCGCCGCGCCGGTCCAGGCCGTCTTGCTTATCGAACGGCTAACTGCGTTCACCATATCCAGGGTGGTAGGCTCATCGTCCGGCAATCCTGCGGCGGGAGCATCATCTGCGCCGTCCTGCGGCGCGCCCTTGTCTGAGTTATCCATAATGAGACAGGTTATGGCAAAGTCCGGCAACGATGAAAAGATGACATATGCGCCTGCGCGCGCGGGCAAGCATTTTTTCCATACACCGTCATGAGCGCAGGGCGGGATGGCAGCGATAGCCGAAGATTCGCGACGTGCCCCCTTGACTTCATCCCCGGATTTATGTTGGTAGCGCTATCAATCAAGAGTATTTGTTTAGGAGTTGATGATGCCGGGGGACCATGTCTTGCTCGACGCCCTGCCCGCCGATTGGCGCGCGGGCCGCTTTCTCGGTCGCGTGCTGACAGCCGCTGGCCCCAGCCCGATCCTGGTCGATCAAGGCATCGCCTATGACATGAGCAAGGTGGCCCCCACCGTCGCCCAGTTGGTGGAGATGCTCCCGCTCGGCAGCGATGGCGGCGAAGCATTGGGTGCGCTCGATTCTTTGGAACTCCCGCTGCTCAGCCCCGTCGACCTGCAATGCGTCAAGGCGGCGGGCGTGACCTTTGCCCTTTCGGCGATCGAGCGCGTCATCGAGGAACGGGCGCGCGGCGATGCCGGTGCCGCTGCGGCCATTCGCGGCCGCCTGGAAGAGCGGGTCGGCGGGTCGATCCGCGCCGTGGTGCCCGGATCGCCTGAGGCCGCCGCGCTCAAGGCGGCGCTGATCGAAGACGATCTGTGGTCGCAATATCTGGAGGTCGCGATCGGCCCGGATGCGGAGGTCTTCACCAAGGCGCCGGTGCTGGCGACCGTGGGTGCGGGCGCGCAGATCGGCATCCGGTCCGATTCCACCTGGAACAACCCGGAACCTGAAATCGTGCTGATCGGCAATTCGGCCGGGAGCGCTATCGGGGCGACGCTGGGCAATGACGTCAATCTGCGCGATTTCGAAGGGCGCTCGGCGCTGCTGCTCGGCAAGGCGAAGGACAATAATGCCTCCTGCGCGCTGGGTCCGCTCATCCGCCTGTTCGACGACGGCTTCACCATCGACGATGTACGCAATGCCGAAGTCGCGCTGACCATCGACGGGCCGGAAGGCTATCGTCTGGAGGGCAGCAGCAGCATGAACCAGATCAGCCGCGATCCGCTGGAGCTGATGCGCCAGACCATGTCGGAGCATCAATATCCCGATGGCTTCGCGCTGTTCCTGGGCACTTTGTTCGCGCCGGTGCAGGACCGCGACGAGCCGGGTCGCGGCTTTACCCACAAGGTCGGCGATATCGTTGCTATCGCCACCCCCCGCCTCGGCAAGCTGGTGAACGAAGTCGTGACGTCGAAGGACGCGACGCCATGGACCTATGGCCTGACCGCGCTGATGATGAACCTGGCCGAACGCGGCCTGCTGAAAGCCGCCAAAGAGAAAGCCGACGCATGAAACGCGCATCCTACCCCAGCCTTGCGGGCAAACGGGTGTTCATCAGTGGCGGTGGCAGCGGTATTGGCGAGGGACTGGTCGAGGGGTTTGTTGCGCAGGGCGCGCATGTCGCCTTTTGCGATATCGCCGTGGCCGAGAGCGAAGCGCTGGTAGCGCGCCTTAGCGATGCGGCCTTCACGCCGATTTTTCACGCGATCGACCTGTGCGACATCGACGCGGTGCAGGCGATGATGGCGCAGGTCGAGGCGGAACTGGGCGGTATCGACATCTTGATCAACAATGCCGCCAATGATGATCGCCATACGATCGAAGAGGTTACGCCGACCTATTGGGACGAGCGGATGGCGGTAAATTTGCGCCATTTGTTCTTCGCCGCGCAGGCGGCCGTTCCGGCGATGAAGCGCGCGGGCGGTGGCGTGATTCTGAATTTCGGGTCGATCAGCTGGCACCTCGCCTTGCCCGAACTGGTGCTGTACCAGACCGCCAAGGCGGCGATCGAGGGGCTGACCCGCAGCCTGGCCCGCGACCTTGGCCGCGACAATATCCGCGTCAACACGATCATTCCGGGCAATGTCAAAACGCCGCGCCAGCTCAAATGGTACACGCCCGAAGGCGAAGCGGAAATCGTCGCCGCGCAATGCCTGGACGGGCGCATCATGCCGGTCGACGTCGCCGCGCTGGCCATGTTCCTGGCGTCGGACGATGCCCGCTATTGCACCGGCCATGACTATTTCATTGATGCCGGCTGGCGCTGAGATGGTCGGGCCAACGCCAAAAAGCGTGCTGAGCGTCGGCGCGATACTGGGCGAAGGCCCGATCTGGGTCGCACGCGACGCCGCGCTGTGGTTCGTGGATATAAAGGGCCATTGCGTCCACCGTTTCGACCCCGCGCTCAATGTTGCGCGGAGTTGGACCACGCCCGGACAGGTCGGATGGATCGTGCCGACCGCTGACGGCATGTTCGCGGTCGGGCTGCAGTCGGGCATCCACCGCTTCGACCCGGCGAGCGCCAGCTTCCGACTGCTGCACGCACCCGAAGCGCATTTGCCCGGCAACAGGCTCAACGACGCGACCGTTGCGCCGGACGGGGCGCTATGGTTCGGATCTATGGATGATGCGGAAAAGGCTGATAGCGGTCACATCTATCGGTTGCATCAGGGCACCTGCGTCAATGTCGGCCTGCCCCCGGTCTCCATCACCAATGGTCCGGCGCTTTCGCCCGATGGCCGAACGCTTTATCATACCGATACGCTCGGTCGCCATATCTGGCGCACCACGCTCGACGCCGATGGCGCGATCGGCGAAACGTCGCTCTTTACAACGATTGAGGATGGCGCGGGCTATCCCGATGGGCCGACGGTGGATGCCGAAGGCTGCCTGTGGACGGGCCTCTTCGGTGGCTGGGCGGTGCGGCGCTATGATCCGGCGGGCACGCTGATACGCGAAATCCGCTTTCCCGTCGCCAACATCACCAAGATCGCGTTCGGCGGCGACGACCTGTCGGTCGCCTATGCCACGACCGCGCGCAAGGGATTGGACATGACAGCGTTGACAGAGCAGCCCCTTGCGGGTGATCTGTTCGCCTTCGACCCCGGCGTCGCAGGATTGCCGGGCCATGTCGCAACGATATAAGATTTGGGAGAATGACGGATGAATGAGGGGAGCGCCGAGAAGGTCAACATGGCCTTCATCGCAGCGATCGTCGCGGTGGCGACGATCGGCGGGTTCATGTTCGGCTATGATTCGGGTGTCATCAATGGCACGCAGAAGGGGCTGGAAAGCGCCTTTGACCTGGGCAAGCTGGGCATCGGCATCAATGTCGGCGCTATTCTGGTCGGCTCTTCGGTCGGCGCGTTCATGGCGGGACGGATGGCCGACCTCATCGGTCGCCGCGGCGTCATGATGCTGGCGGCCATATTGTTCCTCGTCAGCGCGCTGCTGGCGGGCGCGGCCGGGTCATCCGCCATCTTCATCTTCGCCCGCATCATCGGCGGCCTGGGCGTGGGCGCGGCCAGCGTCATTTCGCCTGTCTATATTTCCGAAGTCACGCCAGCGGCGGTGCGCGGGCGGCTGTCGAGCGTCCAGCAGGTGATGATCATTTCCGGCCTGACCGGCGCGTTCATCGCCAATTTCGTGCTGGCGCGCTATGCGGGCGGATCGACCGCGCCGCTGTGGCTCGACTTCCCGGCGTGGCGCTGGATGTTCTGGTTGCAGGCGATTCCTGCCGCTATCTATCTCGTCGCCCTGCTCTTCATCCCCGAAAGCCCCCGCTATCTGGTCGCACGCGGCCGGGATGCGGACGCCGAAGTGGTATTGACCCGGCTGTTCGGCCCGCTGGAAGCCGCACGCAAGGTCGCGGAAATCCGCGCCAGCCTCGCCGCCGATCACCACCGGCCCAAATTGTCCGACCTCATTGAAAAGACGAGCGGCAAGATCCGTCCGATCGTGTGGACCGGCATTGGCCTGGCAGTGTTCCAGCAGTTGGTCGGCATCAACGTCGTCTTCTATTATGGCGCGACGCTGTGGGAAGCGGTGGGCTTTTCCGAAGACAATGCGCTGCAGATCAACATCCTGTCGGGCGTGCTGTCGATCGGCGCGTGCCTTGGCGCGATCGCGCTGGTGGACAAGATCGGTCGCAAGCCATTGCTGCTGATCGGTTCGGCCGGTATGGCGGTAACGCTGTCGGTCGTGGCCTATGCCTTCTCCACCGCCGTCACCGGCGCGGATGGCGCGGTGTCGCTGCCCGGCCATAACGGGTTGATGGCGCTCATTTCCGCCAATCTCTATGTGATCTTCTTCAACCTGAGCTGGGGTCCGATCATGTGGGTGATGCTGGGCGAAATGTTCCCGAACCAGATTCGCGGTTCGGGCCTGGCCATCGCCGGCTTTGCCCAGTGGATCGCCAATGCAGCGATTTCGGTCAGCTTCCCTTCGCTGGCCGTCTCGCCGGGGCTGGTATGGACCTATATGGGCTATGCCCTGTTCGCCGCGATCTCCTTCTTCTTCGTGCGCAAGATGGTGTATGAGACCAAGGGTCGCGAGCTAGAGGATATGGTCGGCTGAGTAACGAGACGATCCTGTTGCGGGCGGGAGGGCTGGAGGCAGCGCTCTCGCCCGCTTGCGGCGGGGCGCTGCGCTGGCTCGCGCTCGATGGCACCGATTTGTTGCGGCGCGCGCCGGAGGGGAGCGTCGATCCGCTCGATATGGCGAGCTTTCCGCTGGTGCCCTATGCCAATCGCATCGCGGACGGGCGCTTCTGTTTCGCAGGGCAGGACTATCACCTGCCGCTCAATTTCGGCGATCATCCGCACAGCCTCCACGGCCATGGCTGGCAAAGCGGCTGGGCGGTGACGGAACAGAGCGATGATGCCGCGCAATTTACGTTGGTACATCGCCCGGATGCGCGCTGGCCATGGGCGTTTACCGCGCGGCAGCATATTGCGCTCAGCCCCGATGCGATCGTCCTGACGCTGGCGCTGACCAATGATGCTGATGGTGATGCGCCGGTCGGGTTGGGTTTTCATCCCTATTTTCACGCCGATGCCGACACGCGCCTGCAATTCGCGGCGGGCAGCCTGTGGCTGTCCACCCCTGACATGCTGCCCGAACGATCCGTGCCTGCCGACACGCTCGGCGACTGGTCGCGGCTCGCCCCGGTGCAGGGCGACAGCCTGATCGACAATGTCTACGGCGGCTGGGACGGTCTGGCGATCGTGGAACGGGGGGACGGGCTGCGCCTGATGCTGACGGCGAGCGGCGCGGACTGGCTGCATGTCTATCGGCCGCCCGGCTCCGATGCCTTTTGCCTGGAGCCAGTCAGCCATATGCCCGACGCCCTGAACCGGGCCGACGGCATGGCGATACAGCCCCCCGGCGCAACCCGCAGCCTGTCCATGTGCATCGAAATCGACAAAAGCGATCAGGCGCTTCCGAAATCCGCAAGGATCGCCTAAGCTGCATCGCAACAGCAGCATGAGGTAAAGCCGATGCAATTTTTGCGGACTGCCTTCTGGGTCGTCATCGCCGTCGCCCTCGCCTTCTTCTGCATGGCGAATTATGTTCCCGTGACCGTTCGCCTGTGGGGCGATCTGGTGATGGAAACCAAGCTGCCGGTCCTGCTGATCGGTGCCTATCTTCTGGGTGCCCTGCCCTTCTGGATCGTGGCGCGCGCCACACGCTGGCGCTTGAAGCGGCGGCTCGACAGCACCGAACGGGCGCTGGCAGCGGTCACCACGCCGCCTGTGCCGCCTTTGGCACCCGCCAGCCCCGTCGAGACAGCCGCCGTGGCCGCAGAACCCGCTCCTGCGGCTCCCGCAGCAGCAGGTCCGGCGTTGACCCCGGTAACGCCGACCCCTTCCCCACCCTCGCCTCTTTCGCCCGCAGGACCAGCATGAGCAGCCCCATCTATGTCGCCATCGACACGCCAGACCTCGCCAAGGCGCAACATCTGGCCGGGCAGGTGCGCCATCATGTCGGCGGCCTGAAACTGGGCCTCGAATTTTTCTGCGCCCATGGCCATCATGGCGTGCTGGAGATGATGAAGTTCGGCCTGCCGATCTTTCTCGACCTCAAGCTGCATGATATTCCCAATACGGTGGCCAAGGCGGTGCAGGCGCTGCATCTGCTGGAGCCTGCGATCCTGACCGTCCATGCGGCAGGCGGCCGCGCCATGCTGGAGGATGCCAAGGCGGCGGCGGGCGTCAATACGAAGGTGGTGGCGGTGACCGTGCTGACCAGCCTGGACGATGGCGACCTGCTCGACATCGGGGTCGGCGGTAAGGCCGAGGACCAGGTGCGGCGGCTCGCTGACCTCGCGCAAAGCGCCGGGCTGGACGGCATCGTCTGTTCGGGCGAGGAAGTGGCGATGGCCAAGAAGGCCTGGCATGACGGCTTTTTCGTGGTGCCGGGCGTGCGGCCCGCTGGCGGCGCAATGGGCGACCAGAAACGCGCCGTGACCCCGCGCCAGGCGCTGGACCGGGGTGCGTCGATATTGGTGGTGGGGCGGCCGATCAGCCTGGCGGAAAATCCCGACATGGCAGCGCGCGAGATCGAAGCGACGCTATAGCCGTTTAAGCGCAAGGCGTCTGACCCTCCACCAGGGAAGGATCAGACGCCATGGCCCTCAAGACTGCATACGGCTCGTGTCCCAGTGCAGGCGCTTTTCCTGAACCAGCCCCTGTATCATGCCCTCCAGCATTCCCGCCACGCGGCTCCAGTCATGGGCGTGGAGCCATTCATGCATCGCGGCCTGCACCGTGCGGCGCATTTCGGGGCTGCGCAACAGCTCGGCGATGACATCGGCCAGCACCTCCGGCTCATTATTGTCCGCCCATGCCGCAGCATCGCCCAGTTCCGCGAATATCTTCACCCGCGTCGCCACGAGCGGCACCATGCTGGCCAGCGAGACGCGCACAGCACCGCTCGCTGAATCCGTGCTTTCGCTATAGGGCAGCGCGATAATGTCGCAGTCGGACAGCAGGCTATTCACCTGCTCGATCGGCATGAATGACTGATGCCATTCGATCGCATCATAGACGCCCAGCGATTGCGCCAGCGCCTTGCACTCGGAGATATAGGCCTGGTGCCCTTCTCCAGGGAATTGCGCATTGACGAGACGGAGCCTGAGATTGGGCCATTCCTGACGCAGAATAGCAGCCGCGCGAATGAGCTTGTCTATCCCCTTATGCTGGAAGAAGAAGCCATGGCAGCCAATGATCGGCGCGTCCTGCTGGCTGAAACGCTTGGGCCATGGTGCCTGGTCCGGCGCGAAGGCACCATGGGGCAACAGCCCGATATTATGCTTTAGCCCCATCGACAGCAGGAAATTCATGTCAGCGATATTGTGGACCAATACCCGGCTGAATTTGCCTAGCCCCTCCAGCAATGTCGTCAATTCCTGTGCACTGGCCCTCACCATGTTTCCGGCATTGTGCAGGACGACCACCGTTACTTTTCCAGCCAGACGATCATCGAACGCCATGCGGCCAAGCTGATCCCAGGACAGCAGCCCATCCTGATGCTGGATGACCAGCGCTTCGGCCTGAACATCATCGGCGGCCTTCAATATATCATCAATCTTGGGCACATTGTCGGCCGCCCAGCAGGGAATATGCCGGGTGATCGAGGGCATATGCCGCGCCGTGCGATGGTCGCACAAAATGGTCATCTCGCGTTGGGCGGCGGGTGAGAAATGGTCGATAAGATATTGGGAATATTGGGCGATACCGCATTGCACGCCCCATGTGCTGACCCAGGCGACCCGCGCTTTCTGTCGATCGGCCCGATCGAGCAGATTTTCCACCATCGCCGTATAGCGATGGAGCCAGGCCATCTTGTCGCTTTCGCGCGCGGCAGCCGCCAGCGCGCGTTGCCGCCGCTCCTCGATCACCGCCGCCTGGTCAGGATCGGCCTGCTCTTGCAGCGCCGCCGCGAGATCGTCGACATCGGGTTCCACCCACAGCGAATGATGCCCGCTGACATGGCTTTCCGAACGCGCAAAGCGATAGTCGATCAGCCGCGCCTCCCGCTCGCTGCAAAAATCGCGCTGCCCGCCATGGCCGGTCACAATCAGCGGCAGGCCCGACGCCATCGCCTCAAGCGCCGGCAGATTATAGCCCTCGCCCCGCGACGGCAGCACCATGACATCGGCGTCCGCATAGAATTGCAGCAATTCCTCACGCTCGACGTCACGATTGATGATCTCCACTGTCGCCAGATCGGGATAGCGTCTGCCCAGGTCCGCCAGTTGCTGCTCGACATCATTATGCGGATTGGGGAAGGTCTTGATAATCAGGCACACCGGATCGGCCGCCGTAAAGGCCTTCGCCCATGCCTCCAGCAACACGTCGATGCCCTTGCGCTTGAAGCAGGAGGAGACATGGAGGAAACGGACCTGCTTGCCGCGTGCGCGCCGCGCACTGGCCAGCGCCTGATAGGGTTCGATGTCGACCGGTTGGCCGATGGTCGCGATCGGAATAGGCAAGCCGGAATCGAGCAGCGCATTGGTCACCGTGCGCGCCGGCGAAATGATCGCGTCGAAACTCTTGGCCAATAGCTGAACCGTCTGGTGAGGAACGGCGCTTTCCTCCCAAAAGAACAGCGCCATCATCAAACGATAGGAGCCGCTCGGTATGATGACCGGATAATGATGGCTGATAACGACTTCATTGCCTTCATCGGGTGCCGTCCGCGTCGCCAGCTCGATCATGAGCGGCTTTTCATCGGCTGGCACGCCCTCGGTATGATCTATCGGGTCGGTTTCGATGGCCAGGAAGCGCGCCTGACCGGGGAAACTCGCCTCCAGCGATCGCGCCAGCATCCGATTGATGATCGCAAGGCTGTAGCTGCCCAATATATGCCCGGCGACCACATGGCCCAGATCCGCCGCATGGGTGCCGCCGCGAGAGAGCGAGAGCGGCTTGCGCCGTTCAACGTCCCACCTCTCAATGGCCTCCACCACCGTCGCTGGCAAATGAGCGCGGGCATCGGGCATGGACGACGAATCGCCCAAAAGCGCCGGTCCATCCAGAACCGCCACCGGAATATGGGCGTCGTTCAAGGCCTGCACGCAGGTATGGCGTTCCGTCCACTCGGACGAGTGCGCCTTGGCCTGCTCTACCGACAGGCCCGCCAATGTCATGCCATTTGTCGGGGTCGCTTCCTCGATCCATGTCATCAGGATGTGGGCGAACAACGGCCGCAAAGCATCGCGCTGAAAGGCCAGGCTATCGAGAATGATATAGTCCAGCGCGACGCCGTCATTCCGCACCGCGCGCAGCAGGTCGAAGCTGCCCTTCGCAAAGGAATGCAGCAAATCCGAACCAAGGATATGATCGCCGATTTGCGGCCGGAGCAGATGATCCCTCAGGCAGCTATTGGCGATATTGCACACATGGGCGGCAAACTGATTGCTGACGACGAAATTATCGCCATGGGCATAAACGGCCTTAACCCTGTTGCCGCCGCGCTGGAAAACCGCCTCAAGCCAGTCCTTGGTCACCCGATCGAGCCGGTGGGTGGGATCGGGTTTCGCAAAGGCGGTCACGTCGATATAGATTTGCGGCGGCTGCGCATGCGCCTCATTGCGCGCCAGCGCCACGGCGACCTTGGCAAGGTCGTTGCCATCGGGCCGCCTGCCCCGCACGTCAGCCGGCAATCGCGCGATGAAACGGCTCAATCCATTTGCCCGGCGGTGCCGCTTTGGCGGAAGCACGCTGATCTGACGCGCGACATCGACCGCACCGGGATTGGACGCGCCGGTGATGTTCCCCTCCGGCAGTATCTTTCTCACCCTGTCGACCATGTCGATCAACATCGCCTTATCGAGCGCTTCCATCGGGCACAGGCGCGGCGCTGGACAATCAATCTCGATCCTGGCGCGGATCGCTTCGGGCAAGCGGCCGTCCATGATCAGGACATCGGCAGCGGAGAGCAGCCCGCAATAGAGGGCATCCAGATCGCCGGTGACCCGGATGATGCCGGACACCAATTTGCTGACCGTCGAACCGTCGCGTTGCGGCGTATCCTCCTTGCAGAAAACCACCAGCGCCGGCGCATCAGCCATATCGACGACGGCCATACGAAAATGCTGAATGACCCGCGTAGCGGCATCGTCATCCTGCGTCACGGCAACGATGACAGCGGCCTCCGCCGGGAGGCCGACCTTATCGCATAAGGCCTGGCGCGCCTGATCGGAGAGCGCGATGGGTAGGATGGACATGCGGCACGCCGCATCGTCCACAGCCGAGTCCGCCTCGACATACAGGCTGTCGGCCCGATCCGCCAAATCCCGCACCAGCAGATCGACCATCGCCTCCACAGGCACCTGATTGGCAGCGACGCGCGACAGGCCGCCAAAACCGGATGCCTCGAACATGGCCAGTTCAGCGCCATCGAACAGGCGACGGCCGGTCAGCGTATCGGCACCGGGATGACCCAGACGCGCCGCCAGCATCAGATCGCCTTTCTGGCGACGCATCAACCGGCGAAAGGCGGCATCCGCCATAAGGTCCGCGCTGTACAGAATATGGTCGAACTGGTCGCCGTGGGTTTCGAACCAATCCACATTTCGGATGGCGCAATTAGCACGCAGCCACTCGCTTGTCGGCATCCGGCCAGTGGTGATGATGGTCAGATCAAATTTGTCGGCGAGCGCGGCGGCAAGCGCGTTGTTAAGCCCGGCCAGCCGATGTTCGGCCGGCACATCCATCGTCAACAGGGCCATGGACATGCGCGTGGGCGTTACGGGATCGAGCGCCGGTGCCTTGGCAGATACGGTCATGCGGTTGTCCCGCCATAGCTGCTCAAGCGCGTCCAGGGCGACGACAGCCGACTTTTCCCAGGTGAACTGGGCGGCGCGGCGCGGTCCGAAGTCGCGCAATTGCCTTTCGAACGCCCGGTCCGTCAGGATGCGCTCGATCGCCTGTCCGATTTCGACGATATTGGCGGGATCGGGTGCCAGGTCAACGCGCCCCACCACTTCCGGAATGCTGGTGCGCGAAGACCCCACCACCGGCGCGCCACACGCCATGGCCTCCAGCAGGGGAAGGCCGAAGCCCTCGCTGAACGAGGGGAAAGCGAATGTGCTGCTATAATGGTAAAGCGCGGGCAGGTCGGCGTCCGACACAAAGCCCGGCAGAACGATGGTTTCGGGGTCCAGGCCTTCGCCACGGGCCAGATCGTGAATATAGCGCTGGGCAAAGCCGTCCATCTTGCCGGCAAGCACAAGCTGATGCCGTTCGCGCACGCGCTTGGCCATGCTGGCATAGCCGGCAATCAGCCCTTCGATATTCTTGCGCGGTTCCAGCGGGCTGGCGGTCAACACATAGGGGCGGCTAATCCCGTATTTTTCCAGCAACGCCGCCTTCTGCGCGGCATCCCATGCGGGCGCGCGAAACTGATCGTCCACCCCGCCATAGGCGACCACCACCTTGTGATCGGCAATGCCGAGCTTGGCGATCGCATCATCCCCCGCATAGCGGGACACCGCCAACAGCAGGTCGGCATGACGGGCATCGTTGAGGCGACGAAAATAGGCCGCCCGATCATGTTCCCCACCCAAATGCCGGGCGGGATCTTCCAACGGGATCAGATCATGCAGCGTTACGACAGTCAGATAGGGCGCGTCACGCTCGACCGATACAATTGTGTCGTCCCAAAAGCCCTCAAACAGGCTGGGGATGAACACGATATCCGGCGACAGGCTTTCAAGGAAATGCGCGCGCACCATTTCGGCGGCGCGATTACGCCAGGCGTTGAACGGATCGGCGGCGGTCGCCATCGGCGGCACGGAATAAGTGACGATCGCGCTGGGCGGAAGCAGGCCATCAAAGGCGCGACGAATATCGGCAATGGAATCAGGAAAGGACCGATTGAGCGCGATGATGAATTCGTGGTTTCTGCCTGATTCGACCATCGCCCGAACCATCGACATGGCGTATCGGCCAATGCCGCGATGGCGACTGCCATTTTGGCAGGGCTGCATATCTACGACGATGCGCATTGATTAATGCTTTCCTTGAATATGTGCGGCCAGAAGGTTCCAGATGGCTTTTTCGCGTTCGGCCAGTTCGGGCGGGCACTTCATGGATTCGGATGGGGGTTCGACTGGATTGGGGCTTGGCTGCGCATGGACGACCTGGGCACCGGCCAATATGGGATGGGCCGCCAATCGGTCGGGGGCAAGCCGGAGCACCATCGCAAACGCCTTGCGCGCCGTCCCGTGATGGTTCTGCGCCGTCAGCACATAGCCAAGATGCAGCCATGGATCGACATAGAGCGGATCGCAGGCAATCGCGCGACGATAGGCCAGTTCGGCTTCGGGCTGGCGGTTCTGATGGTTGAGTGCATGGCCAAGCTGAAGGAAGACGTCCGGGTCATTGGGTTCAAGCTGGGCTACGGCCGTGAATAATTTTTCGGCGTCCTTCCAATCCCGCGCCCGCGCAGCCTTCCGCGCCCTGGAGCGCAACCAGGTCGCTCGCCACCCCATGGTACGGGCGGGGCGACATTCGTCGGCATGGGCGAACGCGGCCTGGACGAGACATTCCTGGCACCCTTCCTCGCCCTTTTCCGCACGCAATATCCCGGCAATGTCCCGATTGTCCGGATCGAGCAGCAGCGCCCGCGCCAGCGATCGTATCCCCTGGTCGTGCATATGCGTCTGGTGATGGACATGGCCCAGATGATGATGGCCGATCGGGTCATCGGGCTGCGCGACGGTGGCGTTGCGATAGGCAAGTTGCGCGGCCTCCGGCATGTTGAGATTGCCATAAGCGTGCCCGGTCTGAACCCAGATGCGGGCATTTTTCGGCACCAGCCGCAAGGCGCGGCCATAGGCGTCCAACGCCTGCCCCCAGTCCGCCCTGCGCGCCGCGGCCCGCCCCTGCCTGACCGCGATGCGCGCCAGAAACCGCGCCAGGAAAGGCGGCATCTTCAATGGGGGCGTCGCAAACGGTATGTTCGAGACAGGATCGACTAATTTCATAGTTTACTCTAAATTTCTATCTCGCGTGACGAGCCCACGCCGCCAAAATTCCGTTCCGGCCGAATCAGACATCGACAGCATCCTGTGCTGTAAGCGCCTTTGCGACCGGCGCGCATGCCCGCCATGCACCCCGATTGCAATCCCATAGCTTGGCTTAACGACAGCGGTTGCGACCTATGCCGTCACCACACAGCCACGATGAAAGGCTAAACTATTTAAAATCAGAATGTTGTGACAGATATGGGAAAACTCGGATCGGAATCAGGCCATCGGCGTAGCCATGATGCTTTAATCGGCCATTTACTGAAAAAACAGTTTTTTTATCGGCGGATGCACTAATCTATGTTGCATAAATAGGGCGGAAATCGGCCGTTGCGGCGTGGGGCGCATCGGCCTTGCAAGTCGCTCTATCCACACGGTTGATTGATTGAGGGCGGACAATCCTTCACCGACATGACGCCGCCCCGCCCAAATAGCCGTATCCGTCGCCCCCGACGAGGGTCAGACAGCAGGACGCGCCGCGCGCACCTTGATTGACTAACCGTTGAGCCATCCCTAAATCGCCGCGCATGTCCGCGCGCCTGTCCTTCAATGGGCCGCGCCTCCCTTTTGAGTCAGGAATGTCCATGTTCGGCGCACTCGCCAAGTCCATCTTCGGTTCGTCCAACGAACGCTATGTGAAGTCGCTGGGCAAGATCGTCGATCGGATCGCCTCGTTCGAACCCGCGATGCAGGCGCTGAACGATACGGATCTGGCCGCGCAGACCGTCAAGTTCCGCGAGCGGCTGGCGGCTGGCGAGACGCTGGACGATCTGCTGCCCGAAGCCTTTGCCACGGTGCGCGAAGCGTCCGTCCGGGTGCTGGGCATGCGCCATTTCGACGTGCAGATGGTGGGCGGCATCGTCCTGCATCGCGGCGAGATCGCCGAAATGCGCACGGGTGAGGGCAAGACGTTGGTGGCGACGCTCGCTACCTACCTCAACGCGCTGGAGGGCAAGGGCGTCCATGTCGTCACCGTCAACGACTATCTCGCCAGCCGCGATTGCGACTGGATGGGACAGGTCTATCGTTTCCTGGGGCTGACCACCGGCGTCATCGTGCCGAACATCAGCGAGGATCAGCGCCGCGCCGCCTATGCCGCCGACATCACCTATGCGACAAACAACGAGCTGGGTTTCGACTATCTGCGCGACAATATGAAATATGACCGCGCGTCGATGGTCCAGCGGCCTTTCAACTATGCCATCGTCGACGAGGTGGATTCGATCCTGATCGACGAAGCGCGCACGCCGCTGATCATTTCTGGACCGACCGACGACAAGTCCGAGCTGTATGTTTCGGTCGATGCGATCGTGAAGCAGGTCACGGAAGCCGACTATGAGAAGGACGAAAAGCAGCGCTCCGTCACCCTGACCGAGGATGGCACCGAGCGGATCGAGCGTCTGCTGGAGGATGCCGGGCTGCTCCAGGGCACCAACCTCTATGATTTCGAAAATACCCAGGTGGTGCATCATGTGAACCAGGCGCTGCGCGCCAACGTCATGTTCCGCCGCGACATCGACTATATCGTCAAGGACGGCAAGGTCATCATCATTGACGAGTTCACCGGCCGCATGATGGACGGCCGCCGCTGGTCGGACGGCCTGCATCAGGCAGTGGAGGCCAAGGAAGGCGTCCAGATCGAACCGGAAAACCAGACGCTGGCGTCGGTCACCTTCCAGAATTACTTCCGCATGTATCCCAAGATTTCGGGCATGACCGGCACCGCTTCGACCGAAGCGACCGAATTTTACGAAATCTACAAGATGAACGTCGTTACCATCCCCACCAACAAGCCGGTGCTGCGGATCGACGAGCAGGACAGTTTCTACAAGAATATCGAGGATAAATTCCGCGGCATCGCCCGGACGATCAAGGAACATGCCGAACGCGGCCAGCCGGTCCTCGTCGGCACGGTGTCGATCGAAAAGTCCGAAATGCTGTCTGAATTCCTCAATCAGGAAGGCGTGCCCCACGCCGTCCTCAACGCCCGCTTCCATGAGAGCGAGGCGCATATCGTGGCGCAGGCCGGGCGCAAGGGCGTGGTGACGATCGCCACCAACATGGCCGGGCGCGGTACTGACATCAAACTGGGCGGCAATCTCGAAATGCGGGTCGAGGACGAATTGCGCGACATGCCCGAAGGGCCGGAGCGTGAAGCGGCGATCCAGCGGATCGAGGCCGAGATCGAGGTGGAGAAGCAGGAAGTGCTGGCGGCGGGCGGCCTGTTCGTGCTGGCGACCGAGCGCCATGAAAGCCGCCGCATCGACAATCAGTTGCGCGGCCGCTCTGGCCGTCAGGGCGACCCTGGCCTGTCGCGCTTCTATCTCAGCCTCGACGATGACCTGATGCGCATCTTCGGCCCGGACACCATGTTCGCCAAGATGATCCGCTCCAACCTGGAAGATGGCGAGGCGCTGCCCCCGTCCAAATGGCTGAGCAAGGCGATCGAGACCGCGCAGAAGAAGGTCGAGGCGCGCAATTACGACATCCGCAAGCAGGTCGTCGAATATGACGATGTCATGAATGACCAGCGCAAGGTGATCTACGAGCAGCGCTCCGACATCATGGACGCCGATACAGTGGACGACGTCGTTACCGACATGCGCCATGAAACGGTGAATGACATTGTCGGCGCATCCTGCCCGCCCGGCACCTATCCCGAACAATGGGACATGGTGAAGCTCAAGGCACGCACGGAAGAAATTCTGGGACTGGACGTCGATTTCGACGCCTGGCTCGCCGAAGATGCCATCGACCCGGAAATGATCGAGGAACGGCTTGTGGCGATGGCCGACGAAGCCGTTGCCGGAAAGGTCGCCAATGTCGATGCGTCCGACTGGCATATGATCGAGAAGTCGATCCTGCTGCAAAGCCTCGATCATCATTGGAAGGAGCATCTGGCGACGCTCGACGCCCTGCGCCAGGTCGTCCATCTGCGCGCCTATGCGCAAAAGACGCCGATCAACGAATATAAGCAGGAAGCCTTCGCGCTGTTCGAACGGATGCTCGAAAATATCCGCGAAGATGTGACGGGTTCAATCGCGCGGGTGCAGTTCCGCATGGACGAAGCGCCCTTGCCGCAATTCGACCTGCCGGTGCTGCCCGACTTCATCACCACCCACATTGATCCTTTTTCCGGCGAGGATAACAGCGCGGACATCGACGCGGGCCAGACGGGCGGTATCACCACCACCATTCCCACCCGGCCGCTCGACACCGCCCCGGACAATCAGTTCGCCAATCTCGATATCAGCCGCAATGCCCCCTGCCCCTGCGGTTCGGGCCAGAAATACAAGCATTGCCACGGCGCGCTGGCCTGATGCCGCGCGGGTGGGTCACGGCGTGGCCCGCCCGCCATGGTTAATATAGCATTGAGCAGATGATGTGTGGTTTCGGTAACGCAACCCGATCATGATCGTGGCCGATCCTGGGGGGAGCCCGGAGAACGTCATGACACACCTGCCCCAACATCAGCCCGACCGCCGTCGCGACAGCCGTTTCGTCGCCAACACCCCTGCTACCCTGCTGTGGGAGGGTGTCAGCGAGCCGGTGACCATTCTCAACATCTCGGTCTATGGTGCCCTGCTCGACACCGCCTATTTGCCACCCATCGGCGCGCGCATCACCTTGATCAGCGATCATCTGGAGGTATGCGGCACGGTGATCTGGCACGGCGCGGATCGCTGCGGCCTGTTGCTCAGCCACGCCATAGACCCGCTCGCCGTGATCGACGGGCCATCGGTTCGCACCACGGAACCACCCATCATATTGAAGAAAATCGCCCCCGGCCGTTACGCCTGACGGCAATCCAAACGGAACGGCGCGCCCCGGCAAAGTCCGGCTAAGGGCCGACCGCGCTCCGTGACGATGCCCGCTCCCCCCGGATGCGGGCATCGCCGTGCGCAGTCAGTTGGCCTTGCTCAGATCCACCTTTTCCACCCATTCAGGATAGAAGCTCGGCTCGCGATTGGACCAGCCCGCCGCCGTCGCCGCCGCTTCGCTGATCGACTGCAACAAGATGCGCCGCTTTTCAGGGTGCAGATGCGGCAGGCTCGCCGCCGCGCAGAAGGCGCCCGGCAGCCAGGGTCGTGCGCCCGCGCCCAGCAGGCGTTCGTACAGGAAACGATAGGAGGAAAAGCTCGCCAGACGATCCTGCCCCAGGTCGAAGGCGGACATCGTCACCAGCGGCGCCATGAAGGGTTCGACCTGCTCCAGACCGCTATCATCGGGGACGCGCGCCTTGATCTCGTCCAGCCGCCCATAGATGCGCGCCTGTGCCCGGATGGAGGCTTCCTCCACCATGTCGCGCGACCATAGCTTCATCGCATCGCGGCGATGCAGGCCGATGTCGAGCGACCGGCGAATATAGCGTTGCGTGGCAGACGAGAAGCTCGCGAATTCGCGCAGTTCCGCCAAGGTGATGGCGCCGTCTGCAGGTTTTGCACTCGTACCCATATTCATGCCCTCCGACGTGTAGTCGATCGTCAGAACATGCGCCCTCTATGGTTACTGAAGGCTTAAGCGCCTGTTCCGCCGCCATTCACAAGGGATCAGATTTCCTTGTGCAGCGCAACATGAAAATGCGAAGCCAAGGTTCGGTTGGTCGCGCCGTCCCTCACGCCTCCGACCGGCGCGCTAACACCGCGCCAATCATGCTGCGCCACACCGCCACGTCGCCCGCTTGCGCCATCTGCGCGTCCGGCTCGCGTAGCGTGTGCAGGATCGCATAGGCATCCTCGACATGGTTGCACCATGCTGCATCCACCGCACTCGCTGCATGGGGATCGCTACCCTCACCATTCTGGCTCAGGTGGCGTCCGGCCAGGACGCGGGCAATGCGCTCGACGGCGGGGGTTGCGGATGTCGGCATAGGGTGCAGGCTCCTCTCATTACGGGCGGCGATGGTTTCATCTGCCGCCCGCAAACTCTATCATCGTTCGGATCGAAAAACCATTAATCCTCCGGCGTAAAGCCCGAAGATGGCACGGGTTCACCCTTGTCGCCGGGTCGCGTGCTGGACGGCGGATCGGAAGCGTCCATCGAATCCTCCAATTCCTCGTCCAGCTTTTCCTCGGCGTCGCGAACATGGTCCTGCGCGTCGCTGCTGCGCGCCGTGTCGGCCTGCTCATGGCCTTTGGTCTGGGAATGATCAATCGGGGTCATGCGTCTCTCCTGCTCGATGCCACACAGGCATCTCCCCCGATCAACGGACCGGGCCGCATCCCGGTTCCCGCATGCCGTTCGACCAACGCGCCAACCGCTTCGACCAGCAGCCACGCGATGGGGCGACAAGCATCACGCACGCGGGTAAACAGGATGCCATGACATATGCGCCCGACGACGGCGAACGCGGCGTTTCGCCCGCGATCGCACTTTATTCCATTCTCGGCTTCTGGTTATTCTACGCCGTGCTGGTCACGTTGCGCGCCACAGTCATGGGCTTTGATGCCCCCTATGAACTCGCCGCGCGCCGCGCCATCGTCACCGTCATCGGCATCGTCACCACCTGGATCTTCTACCTGATGCTGCGCCGCTTCGACACGAAGCCCCTCAGCGTCCGCGTCGTCGCCGCCTTCTCGCTCGCCGCGCCCTTCGCGCTCGCCATGGCGTCGGCCAATTTCTACATGTTCAACGTCTATGACCCGGTCAACATCTTCACTGATGGCGACCGGATGAAATATCGCAGCGAAGAATATTTCGCGCTGATCCAGATCGTCGAGGATGCGATCAGCCGCTATTTCTTCCTCTCCGCCTGGGCCGCGCTCTACCTCGCTTTGTCTTACGCCAGCGAAGTCCACCGCACCGAACGCCGCGCCGCCCGGCTGGAACGCGCCGCGCAGCAAGCCGAACTGCGCTCGCTGCGCTATCAGGTGAACCCGCATTTCCTGTTCAATACACTCAACAGCCTCTCGACCCTCGTCATGCGCAACAAGCCGGACGAAGCGGAAAAGATGATCCTGTCGCTTTCCAACTTCTACCGCACCAGCCTGACCGGCGATCCGCTGGACGACGTGCCGCTGGCCGAGGAAGTCCATCTCCAGCAACTCTATCTCGATATCGAGGGCGTCCGCTTCCCCGAACGGCTGACCAGCGTCATCGACATTCCCGCCGACCTGATGACCGCCTGCGTCCCCGGCCTCATCCTCCAGCCGCTGGTGGAAAATGCGATCAAATATGGCGTCTCGCGCACGTCCAGCCCGGTGCAGATCCGCATCACCGCCCGCGCCGATGGCGAGCTGATGCACATCAACGTCACTGACGATGGCGACCAGCCGCCCGGCGACGCCGATCGCGGCAGCGGCATCGGCCTCGCCAATGTGCGCGACCGGCTGACCGCGCGCTTTGGCGATCAGGGCCGCATCGCTTATGGTCCGCGTGAGGGCGGCGGCTTCTCCGTCCTCATCACCCTCCCCATCATCCGCCAGAGTTGCTGATCCCGATGTCCATCCGCACCATGATCGTCGATGACGAACCGCTCGCGATCGAACGGCTGCAAATGCTGTGCGCCCGCGAACCGCGCCTGACGCTGTGTGGCACCGCCAGCGACGGCGAAGCCGCCCTGCGCCTCATCGAAGCCTTGAAGCCCGACCTCGTCCTGCTCGACATCGCCATGCCGCTGCTCGACGGCATCGGCGTCGCCCGCGCGGTCGGCCGCATGGGCCTGCGCCCCGCCGTCATTTTCGTCACCGCCTTCGAAGGCTTCGCGGTCGAGGCGTTCGATCTCGCCGCCGTCGACTATCTGCTCAAGCCCGTCGCGCATGACCGGCTGACCCGTGCGATCGACCGGGTGGAGGCCGCGCGCAGCCTGCCCTCCACCGACGCGCCTGCCATCTCGACCGAAGCCCAGACCGACTGGGCCGAGGAATTCTGGGTGCCGCACCGCTCCGAGCTGATCCGCATCGCCACTGACCAGATCGACCGGATCGAGGCCGAGCGCGACTATATGCGCCTCCATGTCGGCACCCACAGCTACCTCCTCCACCAGACGATCAGCAGCCTGGAGGAACGGCTCGACCCGCAGCAATTCGTCCGCCTCCACCGCTCCCACATCGTCCGCCGCGACCATATCGCCCGCCTGCGCCACGACGGCAGCGGCGTCTGGTTCGCCGCGCTCGCCGACGGCAACGAAATCCGCATCGGCCGCACTTTCCTCGCCAACGCCAGAGCCATGACCGGCCGCTAAACAAAAAATCCTCCCCTGTAAGGTTCAACAGAGGCACGTGACTCTGTTGAAGGGGACCGGCGAAGCCGGTGGAGGGGTGTCACCCTATCGATAGGGTGACACCCCTCCGTCAGCACTACGCCCTGCCACCTCCCCTGCCAGGGGAGGATGTCGAAACACAAAAAAAGGCCCGGCAATCACCGGGCCTTCTCTCCATCACGTCGCGCTGCCAATCAGTTCGCGACCAGCGGCAGCCCATCCTTGACCCGCGCATCGGCATAGCGGTCGCGCGTCTCTGCGCGGGCGATGGCGGCGTTGATCGGTGCTGCGACATGGGCCATGGCCTTGGCCTTGCACGCCTGCTCGGTGGCAAGCTCGCTGGTGCTGCACACCCGCTTGGCGGCCCGCGCGATGCGGCTGCGCAACTGCGCCTGATGCGCGGGGTTCGATAGGTCGAGGTCGCCATGATAGACTTGGGCGGTGCGGCCATTGGACACGAAATCCTCGGCGGAAGCGGCACCGGCGCTGGCGAACAGGATGGCGGAAGCGGCGGCGGCAAACAGGGTCGAACGGAACATCATCTATCTCCTTACAAAATCTGGTTGGGCCGGTCCGCCGCCAAATGGGGGGCTGCGCAGCGGGCCGGGGTGCGAACGGGGGGAGCCGGGGTCTTGGGGTCGGCATCCTGCCCCGTTCGCCCATTTTGTTTAGCCGCGCGCCCCGCCCGATGCCCGCCCGCTTCGACCGGCAGCCCGCGTCATCGGCGAACGACGCCTGCGCCGACGAAGCGCAAAATCGCGCCGACAAACCGCAGGACGAACGACATGCGGCCGCCCGACAAACGACATCTGCCGTAACGGAAAGCGCGAATCGTAACGATGGGAGGGACAATAGAAAACGCCCCCGGCGCAAGGGATGACCGGGGGCGTATCCAGGTTGCTGTCGGGCACACCGGGATCAGGATAAACTGTCAGTTAAGAGACGACACCATCGGCGCTGAACCGTCGCTGAACTTGGCCCCACCATAGCGTCGCGCCCGCCCCATGCGCCCTCCGTTCGATGACCCGCCTTCGCGACCCGGTGGGCGGCATCGGCCGGGGACCAACCGTCAATCAGGCCCGACCAACGACATGGCCGCCGCATCCCGCTCCAGCGGCGGCAGCCCCGCCACCTGCAAGGCCGCCACCAGATAGGCCTCGAACGCCGCATCGCGTGACGGCGCCCGCTGCCGCATCCACGCCAGCGCCACCAGCGCCCGCCACGCCGCCAGCGCTTCGGGGTCCAGCCCGGTCAGCGCCCGGTGCCGCCGCACATAATAAGCGCTCGCCGCATCGCGCATCTTCGCCGCGGCCCAGCCCAGCACGGCCGCGCCGCCCTCGCCACCGACATCCCCGCCCGGCCCGAAGCGCATCACCATTTCCGTCCGCACCACATCGGTCGCCGCCATGCCCCGCGCCGCGCGCGACCAGTCGATCACCGCCAGCCCCTCCTCGGTCACGATCAGATTGGCGGGGTGCAGGTCGCCATGCGACAGCGCATCACCCTCGTTCAACTGGTCCAGCCGGTCGACCGCCGCCGCGCGCAGCCGCTCGCCCACCGGCGCCGCCTCTATGTCGACGCGCAATATCGCCTTGCGGCTGCGCAGCGTCGGCACATGACAGTCCGAAATCCGCTGCTGCAACCGCGCCATCTCGCCCAGTGCCCAGCGCCCGCGATGCGGATTGCGCGCCATATAAGCGAGCAGGTCCGGGCCGACCATGTCGGCATAGACGATCCCCTGCCGCCCACCCGCTTCCTGCAGGCCATAGGCGCGCGCGACCGGCAGCCCGCTCGCCTGCACCGCCCGCGCGATCGCATATTCGCGCGCGATGATGCTGGGGTCGATCCCGTCGTGAAACAGCTTCAACACCCGCCCCTCGCCCAGCCGGAACACCTCGGCACTGGCCCCGGCGGCGATGAAGGTGGAAGGATCAGGCAGGCGCATCACCGCGCGATGTGCCGCAGCGAAGCGCGCTTGGCCAGCCCTTTTGCGGCGGGAGGAACGCGCCCCTCAACCCCGCTCAGCCCCATCGCCTATCCGGCCCGCGCCTCGACCAGCCTCGCCGCCAGATCCCGCGCCGTCCGCGCCGCGCCCATCAGCGTGGCCGATCCCGCCCCGCACCAGTCGCCATAGCCCGCCAGCCACAGCCGCGGTTCCTTGATCGACCGCTGGTCCTCCACCAGAACCCGGCCATCCGCCTCCACCACGCCCAGCTCCGCCAGATGCGCCAGCGCCGGGCGAAAGCCGGTACACCAGATGATCGCATCGACCTTTGTCTCCGACCCGTCCGGCCACACCACGCCCGTCGCCGTCATCCGCGTGAACGGCCGCCGGGTGCTGAGGTCGCCGCGCGCCCGCGCCGCCTTGACCGGCGGCACCATGACGATATCGCCAATGCCGCCCACCGGCACATCGCTTGGCCCCTCCTTCATGCGCGCCACCGCCCGCTCGAACAGCACCCGGCCATCGACATCATCGGGCAGGAACAGCGGATCGTGCGTCGTCACCCAGCTCGTGCGCGCCACCGGCGCCAGCTCCGCCACGATCTGCGCCCCGCTATTGCCACCGCCCACCACCAGCACGCTCTGCCCCGCATAGGCATCCGGCCCGACATAATGGGCGGAATGGACCTGCACCCCCGCAAACAGCGCCCGCCCCGCCATGTCGGGAATATAGGGGTGCGACCAGGTGCCCGTCGCGCTGACCACCATCCGCGCGGCAAAGCGCCCCTTGTCGGTCACGACGTCCAGACGATCGCCCGCCCGCTCGACCGCCGCCACCCGCACCGGCCGCTCGATCGGCAGCGCATAGCGCGCCTCATAGTCCCGCAAATAGGCCAGCACGTCATCGCGCGTCGGATAGCCTTCATGCGCCGGCGGCGGCATCAGCCAGCCGGGCAGCGAACTATAGCCAGCGGGCGAAAACAGCCGCAACGACTCCCACCCATGCCGCCACGCCCCGCCCGGCCCGTCTTCCGCATCCAAAATCAGGAAATCCGCCCCCGCCCGGCGCAGATAATAGCCCAGCGACAGCCCCATCTGCCCGCCCCCGATGATAACGATATCGCGCACGACAGGATCGGTCATAGCCTCACATCCTCACTCGGCGCCCCGCCCGTCCGCCGCGCAGGCGGCAGGATCAGGCAGCGGCACGGTAGCGCCGAAGGTGCGCCAGCAAGGCACACTTGGCCAGACATTTCGCGGAAAGGCTGGGTGGTCAGGTGGCATCAGGGCGATTGGCTATCACGCCCAAAAAATGCTGAGGGATTTAGCAACGTCAGCGGCGTCCACAAAACCGCATCCCTGGTGTTACGGATGGACTGGAAATGCGCGGGGGGAGAGAAATTGCGGTTTGGTCTTCTAAGCGCCATTTCACGCCGCTGAGCGTTTAGCTTTCGCTTCCCGAATGCGGGCACTCGTTTAGGACGTGCGCCGCGTCTCGGGGAATAGGAAAGATTCCAGTCGATCTTCGACCAAATTTGGTCAACCAGCACGTTGGCGACAGTGGCATAGGCATGCCAAATCGCAGGGCGTCTAGAACCGTTGAGGGCGACCCTCCAGAGAATCCGCATCCTTTTCCTCTTTAAAAGCGCTCATTTCACTGAAGTATCGAAATTTGTGCGTTCTAATGCACGCGAAACGAGACCGTCATTTTTGGTTAGCGGAAATGTCATGATTTAAACATTTGATTTACGGAGAGATTGTACAAATTCATCTAGTTCTTGAGGCCGATCGGCATAAGTCAGCTCCGATTCATCGGCTTGCGGACGGAGAAATATTTCATCCTCTCTCCCACGAAAGGTGTGCAACTTCGATTTGCGAATACTGTTTATATCCAACTGTAAATCTGACATGTCCGCTTTATCGAACGTCGCATTACTGATAGCTGAATTGACAAAAGAAACATCGGAAAGATTTGCGTCACTAAAATCACACTCCGATATTTCGCAACCGTAAAAACCACAGCCCTGCAATTGGGAACCACTAAAGTTAATATTATACATTCTACCTACATCAAAGAGCGAGTTTGACAGTATGGCTCCTCTAAAATCGGCAATTATATACTTTACTTAGCGGGTTGACGGATCGCTCGCGAACAGTAGGCTGCTGGCGATGCGGGCACGGCAATTCGTCACCACCCAAAAGAAGATCACGCAAGCCGGGAAATGGCGATGCGGCGCGCTCGATTCCAAACAAGGGAAGATGGGTAAAGATGCCTTCCCTCTTTCTAAGCGATCGTCATTCCAGCTTGGAAATCAATGGCACTGGCGGGTCGATCATTGGCAGGTCGGAACTGCCACGGGGCGCTTGTTGATTGCCTACCATTTAGGCAAGGGCAATTACCTCGCTTGGATTTCACTGGAGCGAGGTCCAAAGGACTTTGCAGTGATTGCTTGCCTCGAATTCCATGGCGACCACGATGGCTGGCATGCTCATTCGGGCAAGGGGGCAATCCATGAGTTTGCGACTGGCTGCACCAGGCAGCGCAATTTAGGGATTCGCATACCTCGCAAAGGAGTATATCATCGTCCACGAACTGCGGCGGGTGGTGCCGTGTTAGATGGCTTTTCGATGAGCCAGATCACCGCGCAAAACATTGCATATAGGGCGTTTAGGGTTGTGATTGGTGCAGAAACCGAGGGCCTGTTCGGATGAAAGAGGAACTCTGCCAAGCCTTTTGCAATGAGCTTACGGTGCGCGATGTGCCAATGGGATTGGCTGTCAGCACTGCCTTCTCGTTCCCAGATGGGGACCGCATTGGCTTCTATGTAAAGGAAGTTGATGACGGATTCGAAATCCAAGATAACGGAATGGTTTTTCCGGCCCTTGAGGCCAACGGGCTGGATCGTAAAAACAAAAGCCGCGCCGATGCGTTGACGGCGCTGATGGAGGAATATGACGTCATCCTTGATGAGGATGATAAGGAGTTTTTCCTGTCGGCGCGTACTAGGGTCGAACTTCCTGCTGCCGCACTGCGCTTCGTTTCTTTCCTACTGCGCGTGGGCGACCTGTTGCTCCTTGCGGAGGAAAGGGTAGCGAGTACGTTCCGACTTGATGTGGAGCGTATTTTACGTGAGCGGCTTGGGGAAGGTGTACTCATTCAAGCTGGGCAAGCAATCAGCGCTAACTTGGCCGATTTTCCGCCCGATTATCTTATTCAGGCGGAAGGGCGTGATCCAGTCGCCTTGTTCTTAGGGACCAGTGATGCACGGGTCTTAGAAGCACTGTTTGTGCAGCTTAGGGCGGAACACGAGGAGCGAATTCCGGTTAAGATCGTCACGCTTCTCGAACGCGAAAAATCGATCAGTGCTGCGGTGCGTCAGCAAGCAACCAACAGGCTGGATGCTCTACTACAGTTCAGAGGGGATGAAGCTGCGGCAATTGGACGGGTCATTAAGGAGGTCGGTTTAGGCCATGCCATCAACTGACGATGACACCTACTCCGAAGCGGAGACAGAGGCTCGTCGGGAGACGGCCTTAAAGCGCATGCTGGAGACTCCGCATAAGCCTCATGAAGCTATGGGTAAGCCGAGGCGGGCTCAAAAGCCCGCCCCTAGCCGTTCACTGGAAAAGGACCAAAAACAGTAAGCATATCCACCTTACGGTGGCGGCTACGTCAAAGGTCACGTTCACAGTTACAGCAGTCTTGATACTCATGGCGAGGTCCCAAGGCCGCAAGCGCTCGCAGCCCTTAAAGGGATACGAAAACGTTCTAGTGCAACCTGTTAGGTCGGTTGCGAGCAATCCCCTCACTCTCTGCGTTCTAGACCGCTTCAAGTGATACCATGTTGCCTCCGCCTGCGTTTCGGGTGGCCGTTAGCGGAACATCCATTCCGGGCTCCTACATGCAGTTGGCATGGCTGCTGGGTCCCCGGTGCCCTATTTGGCTATAGGATCGAGGCCACCAACCCAGCCATGTTGGCAGATTTACAGCGAGAGTCCAGCCTCAGCCGGTCCATCGCTTGCGGCGGTCCCCGATCTGGCGGGGCAGCGCAGGATGCTTAGGCGGCGAGTTTATCAACCCGCCGATAGGTAAGGCGGCGGCCTTCCGCGCCTTTGAGGATCAGCGCCGCACGCTCCCCGTCCGTCAATTCGCGGGTGTTGTAGCGGAGGTCGAACTCAGCCGTGTAGCGGCCAAGGTGCGCTTCGCTCATGTGATGATAGGTGCCGATCACACCGCGCTTGAAAATCGAGAAGAAGTTTTCAGCGGTGTTGCTGTGCTTGAAACCACCCGTTGTGACATACTCCTTGGCGCTGTGGTTCACGACCGAATGACCAGCGAACTCGCGCCCAAGGCGGGTGTAAACCGGGCTTTCGTCGGTCATTAGGTGCGAGGCGCGATCGATGTTCGTGACAATCAGGCCGCGCACGTCCTTGGCGTTAACGTTGGCGACATGGAAGCTGCGAACGTGGCCATCACGCTCGACCAGCGCGACAACCGCCTTCTTAGGGGCTGGCTTGCGGGTTGCGCGGTTTTTAGCCTTGCCGCCGACATAGGTTTCATCGGCTTCGACAACGGTGTTGGGGCCACCCAGAGGGCCAGTAGGAACCGCGCCGTCCATAGCTTCACGGATACGGTGGCAAAGGAACCAAGCCGTCTTGTAGGTGACACCCAGCATACGTTCCATTTGCTTGGCGCTCATACCCTTCTTCGACGCCGCCATGAGGTGCGTTGCCAGCAGCCACTTATGCAGTGGAACGTGGCTGCGTTCCATGACGGTGCCAGTACGCACGGTGAATTTGTCGCGGCAATCGTTGCACAGGAACATGCCAGCCTGCGTCTTGCCTTCCATTCGGCGAACGCGAAGCGATCCGCAATGGGGGCAGGACACTTCGCCATTCCAGCGCGAGGCTTCGATATGGGCGCGCGCCTTGTCTTCGTCGTGGAAGATTGGGTCAGTGATGTTCTGTGCCATAAACATCGTATGACAGGATTACGCTGCTAAGTAAAGTATATAATTGCCCTAAAATCCCCTGAGAAAAAAGGAATCCCATAGAGAAAAGCTTTCTCAGCTTTTATGTATGACAAACAAGAAGAAAATATATTCATGTTTGCCGTCGCACTCAATTTCATGATAATATTTCTTAAATCAAAGCTAGATTTCCATCCGACATCAATTATTGCGTCTTTTTTTGACAAAAATTCAGCAATGGAAAGTGCGGATGAGTTTAATATAGACCAAGTTGATATTTCGCAATTATTGTGTCTTATTTCCTGAGAACGCCAGCTTGCTGCATTTTCGATCGGAAAACCATTATCAATAGATTCCTTGGCAATAACAACGAAAGCATCTTTTAAATCTTTTATCTTTCCAATGGAATCGGCAGATTCGCTGCATCGCAGGCGAACTTCGTTTCGCATAAACGTAAGTATTTCTGATGTCATTTGCCCCGTAGAGGTGGCTTTTGCCCACTCGATCATGGCTAATTCGACCCGACGTTCGGCGAGATCATGAATGGACTCGGCAACCGCTATGAGTGATCTGGCGGTTAAATATTCGCCAAAGCTCTTGTGTGTAAACTCAAAACCCCGGTAATAACCCTCCGCCGCTTTCAGATAAAAGTTCATGGCCAAGTTAGTTACGTCTGAGCCATTGTCATCTATAAATAACTTCCAAGCAGTTTCCGCTCGCGTAATTTTACTAGTTGAAACAAAAGAGTCTTCGGTTGCTACCCGAGTGTCCCCGCCAAGCCAAGCGGCATGTCCAATTGTTTCCATAAGCAGAAGAAAATCTGCGAGAGACATGGTTCTGCCGGGCCCATGCCTCTTTGGCACACCGTCACCCCAACCTCGATCATATATATTTTTCATTAAAGCGGCATAGATACGATTTGGATTGTCTGCTGCTTTTTCCCAATCTTTAGTGGCATAACCCGCTAGAACTAAAAGATAACAAAGCAGGGGTTCATGGGTGATTCCGGCTAAGCTTTCGGCTTCAAGTGCTGGAGGCATAGTCGATGACAAAGAATTCGCTGTCGAATATTTTGACCACCATTCGGATCTCTGATCAATTGACCAAAGAGAGTTTTGGCCAACTAATTCTGGGTTGTTGATTGGGAGATAACCAAACACCTCCAGTCTACCTATCTTGGGCGGCGCTAGAAATTTTCCAGCTGCCTGAAAAGCAGGCATTCGGCCGCTTATGACCACTCGAATCTGGCGTGACCCGTCGCCTTTTAGAGCAGCAATGAGACTGGATAGCCTAGCCGCGAACGTGTTAATGACATCATTGGCTGTTTCTTTGGGTGCGACAAGCTCATCTAGTCCGTCAAATATCAGCAGCAAAGGTGGACCATTTTCTATTGCTGGTCTTGCTAACGGGGGTTGCGTAAATGCGCCGTCAGTTTTTTGTGTAAAGTGTTGATTGATGCTTTCGCGAAGGTCACTGTCAATACCGATATGTTGCAACGGAATAAACAATGGACGCCAATCCTCGCGCTGTGCATATTTCCTAGCGAGTGCTTTCAATGTAGTAGATTTGCCGCTACCAGGTCCGCCACCGACTAATCGCAGCGCATCGTTATCTCCGCTGCTTTCAACCCAGGTTGATAGTAAATTGTCGAGCAAATCTATCTTTGAGCTGCTTCGTATGTCGATGCCGTCCGCGACCCTTAAAATGTGTGAATCTTCTTCCTCAATCCACGTAGCTCTGAGCGGAATATATAAAGAAGCTAAAGAGTTCGCGTCATTCTCCTGTCCAAATACTGGAATGACGTCAAAACTATGCACTAATCTAGCTCGATAAGCCTTCCAGTTTAAATCAAGCTCTACCGATTTTGCGCCGGGTGAATTGAAATATTCAAGAATTGATTTATATTCCGCTGGGGATCGCGACCAAATTTCAAAAACTGCCCTGTTAAAAGAAATATCCATCTTGTGCCGAAATACGAGTTCGGTATCTTTCATGTTAACTTGCGATTCCAACGCACATTTAACTACAAAATCTAGCATGACCTTGTATATAGGTATTGTGTTTGGATAATTAACAAATGAATCTGGAAGATAATATTCGCCATTATCTACTTCTTGTTTGGCAATTTCGTAACAATTGATTATAATGCGTTTGAACTGTTCGGGGTCTAAATTGGCTTTGTCGGTTAAATTCCCAACTGCCCAGGCGAAGCTCAATGCGGTTAGAGACCAAGCCTTTTCAGATGGAGTTTGAGCGACAGCAACGCTATTAAATGCTTTCACAAGTGCTGAAAATCCGCTGACGCCTGCATCCGCTGAGCTTTTAATAAAAAATGAAGCGACAGCTTCCGCTGCTTCGGTAGCAAAATTTTTCCAGTCTACAGATATAGTCAACTTTCTTGACAAGGGTAGTGCTACACCTCGCAATGGCAGCTGTTCTTCGCTCATTAGTCAGGTCCCCTCGAGACATCAATTACGCCATTGTACGAATTTTCATGACTAACGGTAGGCTATCTCAAAATGTTAGCCAAGCATTAGCATACAGCGAAAGTCATATATAATGCGTGCTAGCGCCGCCGACCCGAGCGATTTCGAATCTCGCGTTTTTGGTATCGCGGCGTCAAACTTAGTCCTTTTGGGACGGCCTAAGAGGACCAGCGGTTGTCCATCTTACCCGCCGGTAAGGCGACATTCCGAAATCGGCCAGTTCCGGCCAAAGCAAAAGCAAACTCTCTTTGCCTCTCACCCCATAACCTTTGGTGCAGCGCAAACCCCTTTGCGCGCGCCTCGCGCGGATTGTCTCTTCTCAAAACCCTGCGCCCGCCCCATTTGTCAGGGCGACCGGCCGATGGCCTTGCCCAATTAGAACAAATCTGGAACAACGCCCCACATGAGCCTTACCCACATATCCGTCCGCGGCGCGCGTGAACATAATCTCAAGGGCGTCGATGTCGATCTGCCCCGCGACAGCCTGATCGTCATCACCGGGCTTTCGGGGTCGGGCAAATCCTCGCTCGCCTTCGACACCATCTATGCCGAGGGGCAGCGCCGCTATGTGGAATCGCTCTCCGCCTATGCGCGCCAGTTTCTGGAGATGATGCAGAAGCCCGATGTCGAACATATCGAAGGCCTCAGCCCCGCGATCAGCATCGAGCAGAAGACGACCAGCCGCAATCCCCGCTCCACCGTCGCGACCGTAACCGAAATCTACGATTATATGCGCTTGCTCTGGGCGCGCGTCGGCATTCCCTACAGCCCCGCGACCGGCCTGCCCATCAGCGCGCAGACCGTCAGCCAGATGGTCGATCGCGTCATGCTCCTGCCCGAAGGCACGCGCTTCTACCTGCTCGCCCCCGTCGTGCGCGGCCGCAAGGGCGAATATCGCAAGGAACTCGCGGAATGGCAAAAGGCGGGCTACACCCGCGTCCGCATCGACGGCGAAATGATGCTGATCGAAGACGCCCCCGCGCTCGACAAGAAATATAAGCACGACATCGAAGTCGTCGTAGACCGCCTCGCCGTCGGTCCCGACATGGGCACGCGCCTGGCCGACAGTTTTGAACAGGCGTTGAAGCTGGCGGACGGGCTGGCATTCGTAGATCTGGCGGATGGCACGGTGGCTGAGGTAGCCCGACAAAGTCCGTTCGTTTCGAGCGAAGTCGAGAAACCCGCCCCAGACGCCGCGCAAGGTGTCTCGACTGCGCTCGACACGAACGGCGGTGGGGGCAAACCCGCCAAAGGCATGAAAAACACCGGCATCCCCGCCAACCGCATCGTCTTCAGCGAAAAATTCGCCTGCCCCGTCAGCGGCTTCACCATCGCCGAGATCGAGCCGCGCCTCTTCTCCTTCAACGCCCCGATGGGCGCCTGCCCCGCCTGCGATGGCCTGGGCGAGCGGCAGGAGTTCGACCCCGAACTCGTCGTCCCCAACGAAGCCCTCTCCCTCAAGAAAGGCGCGGTCGTCCCCTGGGCCAAGTCCAACCCGCCATCGCCCTACTACATGCAAGTCCTCGGCTCCCTCGCCAAGGAATTCGGGTTCAGCCTCGACACCCCCTGGGCCGACCTCCCCGGCGAAGTGAAGCTCATCATCCTCCACGGCACCGGCGGCAAGCCGGTCACGCTCAAATTCATGGACGGCCGCAAAAGCTACGAAGTGAAAAAAGCGTTCGAGGGCGTCATCGGCAACCTCAACCGCCGCCTGCTCCAGACCGAATCCGCCTGGATGCGCGAGGAACTGAGCAAATATCAACGCGCCCAGCCCTGCGAAACCTGCCACGGCGCCCGCCTCAAGCCCGAAGCGCTCGCCGTCAAGATCGCGGGCGAGGACATCTCCCTCTCCACCCGCCGCTCGGTCGTGGACGCGCTCGCCTTCTTCACCGCGATGCCCGCCAAGCTCAACGACCAGCAGAACCAGATCGCCAAGGCCATCCTCAAGGAAATCGTCGAGCGCCTGGGCTTCCTCAACAATGTCGGCCTCGACTATCTCAACCTCGACCGCACCAGCGGCACCCTCTCCGGCGGCGAATCCCAACGCATCCGCCTGGCGTCGCAGATCGGCTCCGGCCTCTCCGGCGTCCTCTACGTCCTCGACGAACCCTCGATCGGCCTGCATCAGCGCGACAATGACCGCCTGCTCGTCACCCTCAAACGCCTGCGCGACCTCGGCAACAGCGTCATCGTCGTCGAGCATGACGAAGACGCCATCCGCCACGCCGACTATATCGTCGACATGGGACCGGGCGCCGGCATTCGCGGCGGCGAGATCGTCGCGCAAGGCACGCTCAAGCAGATCCTCAAAGCCAAAAACTCCCTCACCGCCGATTATTTGAACGGCACCCGCCGCATCGAAGTGCCCAAGAAACGCCGCAAGGGCACCGGCAAGAAGCTCACCGTCCACAACGCCCGCGCCAACAATCTGCGCGGCGTCACCGCGTCGATCCCGCTCGGCACCTTCACCTGCATCACCGGCGTCTCCGGCTCCGGCAAGTCCAGCTTCACCATCGACACGCTCTACGCCGCCTCCGCCCGCGCCCTCAACGGCGCGCGCATCCTGGCCGGCGCGCATGACAAGGTGACGGGCCTCGAACATTGCGACAAGGTGATCGACATCGACCAGTCGCCCATCGGCCGCACCCCCCGCTCCAACCCGGCCACCTATACCGGCGCCTTCACCAACATCCGCGACTGGTTCGCGGGCCTGCCCGAATCCCAGGCGCGCGGCTACAAACCCGGCCGCTTCAGCTTCAACGTCAAGGGCGGCCGCTGCGAAGCCTGCACCGGCGATGGCCTGATCAAGATCGAGATGCACTTCCTCCCCGACGTCTATGTGACATGCGATGTGTGCCACGGCGCGCGCTACAATCGCGAAACGCTGGAGGTGAAGTTCAAGGGCCACTCGATCGCCGACGTGCTCGACATGACGGTCGAGGATGCGGTCGAATTCTTCAAGGCCGTCCCCCCCATCCGCGACAAGATGGCCATGCTCGCCGAAGTGGGCCTGGGCTATGTCAAGGTCGGCCAGCAGGCCACGACCCTGTCGGGCGGCGAAGCCCAGCGCGTCAAACTCGCCAAGGAACTTGCCCGCAGAGCCACCGGCCAGACGCTCTACATATTGGACGAACCCACCACCGGCCTGCATTTCGAAGATGTCCGCAAACTGCTCGAAGTGCTCCACGCGCTGGTCGACCAGGGCAATAGCGTCGTGGTCATTGAACATAATCTGGACGTCATCAAGACCGCCGACTGGATCATCGACATGGGACCAGAGGGCGGTGTCAAAGGCGGCGAAGTTGTGGCCGAGGGCACGCCGGAAAAGGTCGCGAAGGAGCCACGGTCATTTACGGGGCATTATCTTGCGCCGCTGTTGGGGTTGGAGAGTGTGGCGGCGGAGTGAGCGATTAAAATCCACTGATGATTTGCCAGTCGACATCATTCACCACATTTCCATATATACACCGCCATATTGCCTACAGCTTGAAGGACAGACGTATGCGAACAACAGCAGGCCACCTTTCGATTGCTGAGATTCGCGATCAAATGGAGTCGGAAGTTCTCAAAGCCAATCCAATCTATCAAAGGTCAGCAGGACTTTGGCCGGTTTCGGCAAAGAGTTACTTTATTGATACGATATTGAATACATATCCGTTTTCGTCGGTTTATATTCACGAACGTCTCAGTTTAAAAACAAATAAGATTTCTAAGGATATTGTTGATGGTCAACAACGACTGACCACAATATTTGAATTTTTAGGCGACAAATTTACGCTATCTTCAAGCAGCAAGGAATACCGCGGGCAGAAATTTAGTGAGATGGATAACGATGTAAAGGAACGGATTCTCTCTTATTCTGTTCCGGTTGTAACTATTTTTTCGCCTGATCAGAACGAAATATTAGAGATGTTTCGTAGAATGAATGCGTTTACAGTTCCACTAAACCCAGCGGAACAACGGCACTCTCAGTTTCACGGCGAATTTAAATGGTTCGTTAATGGTGTTGCTGATGAATTTTCGCCAATGTTGAATAGATTTGGGGTGCTAACTCAAAAGCAAATTATTAGGATGTCAGACGCGGAATTTATCGCTGATTTGGTAGATACAATTGCGCGTGGGATTCAACACCGAGAGCCAACATCATTTACTAAATTATATAAAGAAAATGATGAAGAATTTCCTAGATTATCAGAAATGACAGAGAAAGTTTATGAATCCTTGCGATTTATTATGAATAACTTTCCTGATATATCTGGAACATTCGCAACGAAATCTTATGCCTTTCATTCCCTCATTTCGGCGATGGTTCATAATTTTTGGGGCATTCCAAATGGAGAATCTGATCTAGAGATGATGCCTACGGGGAGGTTTTGTAACGATGTATATCTTGCGAACCAAGGTATTCTCGCTCTTGCAGCCGCTCACGAATCCAAAGATGAGGTCGGTCCTTATGGGCCATACGTCAAAGCCTGTTTAAAGGCGACTAACCGTAAAGCTCAACGCGTCGATCGCACTCGCTTTTTACTTATGGCTTTGAACGGAAAATTGCCGGTTTAGATTGATGTTGAGAAAGTCTCTGAAGGCTTTCGAAGCCCGCCTATCTGTTGGCGAACATCTTTTCGATCAAGCATCGAAGCGATCGATCGCAACTGGATTTTCGAGGCTTAGTCATTGGCAAAGCTGTGAAGGACTAGTCTCTTATATCTGGCAATCTTGGTGCGCTTTCTGCCGAGAAACGACTTTACGATCGATGACTGGGACGACGACAGTTTCTTCTATGGTCGTACCCCGCCATCCAGAAGCAATTGGAGAGGGAAGGGTCTGCTATTTGGTCAAATCTAGTTTTCTTGGGCACATAGCTAAGCCTGGAAAAGAGATAACAGACTACTGGAAAGAGGTTACGTGGGGAGATTCTACTGCTCTTGCGCAGTTTTTTGCAGTATATACTCCCAGTAACCACCTACAACTTCGTGGTGGTTTAGCATATCCTACATTTGCGCCTGATCATCTACGCATTATCAGAAACGCTTCGGCGCACTTAAGTAATACAGCACTCGCAGACGCTGCCGCTTTGCAGACCCATTATCAAGGTTTGGTCTTTCGCCATCCGACTGATTTAATATTTTGGAGGTCACGCAGCTCTGGTGAAATTGCATTTCTCGAGTGGATTGCTGACTTTCGTTCCATGGCTCAACTTATGTGCGAATAAGATTTGGTTGCGGTGATAGGTGCAACAATCCCCAAATTCTCGCCTCACTCCGCCTTCAACTCTGCCTCCTCCGTCCCCGCAATCACCGCATCCAGCACTGATCGAAACAGCCGCTTAGGCAGTAACCCATAAAAAGGCGTCACATCGCCATCCCATCGGAGTCGCCACAAATAGCTGTAGGACAAGACGTTAGCGGGCTTCGGGATCGTCCATAATATGGTTGAGCGCGAAGGATTCTTAGGGGATTTCCACATTCCTCAATGCCTCGATCGTCTCTTCGTCCAACTCGTGGACATACATGGCCTGACGATCCCGGCGCAGAAGGCGCTCATAATCCAAATGCTCAGGATGACCCAGCATCATCGATGCAAGCGCCATTGCCTCCCGAACATCGTCCTCACACAGATAGGGGAAATCCTCGACAATCTCCCCCATCGTCCCACCGCCAGCCAGCATCTCCCAAATGTCGCTGACACGCATCCGCGTACCCGCAATGATAGGCCGTCCGCCGCAGACGGCAGGATCGATGGCGATACGGGGGAAGCCTTCAATGGTCATCGGATGGAACCTATCAGATTGTCCGATACGGACAAATCTCGTCATCATCCGATATGGATAATCCACGGCAGTTTTGCTATATCATTTCCATGACCAAGCTAACCCCCATCGAGTCCGAATTTGCGACCAGCGAGGATGCCGACGCGCATGATGCATGGGTCCGCGCCAAAGTGGAACGGGCGCTCATCTCCACCAAGCCGCGCATCCCACACGACGAAGTGATGGCCAAAGCGCAGGCCGTCCTCGATAAATATAAATGACCCTGTCGGTCGTCTGGGATGATGAGGCCGAAGCCGCCTTGCTCACCATCCTTGACTATATCGGTCCCCGCAACAAAGCAGCGGCGGATCGCCTCCACGCTGCCATTCGGCACGCCGCCGATAACCTTCCGCTGCATCCCTGCGCGCACCGGCCGGGGCGCGCGCCCGGCACGCGTGAGGTCGTCGTCCATCCCAACTATATCCTGATCTATCGCGTCGCCGCGGAGGCAATAGAAGTGCTGACCCTCGTCCACGCGCGCCAGCAATATCCCTGAACGCCTCCGTCATTGCGAGCGGAGCGAAGCAATCCACCGTCGGGTCCTGGATTGCTTCGCTCCGCTCGCAATGACGACCACACCGTTCCCATTTTGTTCTTTCCTACATCCCCCCTTTCTGCCTACCCTTGCCGCAAATCCCATTGCCGGAGGCGCGCGCACTCATGTCGTACCACTTCCCCACCCTCACCCCGTCGCCCGAAACCCGCGCCGATGGCTGGTCCCCCGCGCGGCAGCGGCGCTTTCTCGAAACCCTCGCCGCCACCGGCGTCATCCGCCTCGCCTGCGAAGCGGTCCGCATCACGGCGCGCTCGGCCTATAATCTGCGCATTCGTCAGGACGGCGCGGCCTTTCGCCTGGGCTGGGACGCGGCGATCCTCATCGCCCGCGCGCGCCTCGCCGATGATCTGATGGCCCGCGCCATCGTCGGCCAGACCGAAACCATCCGCAAGGATGAGGATAATTTCGAAGTCACCCGCCACCGCCACGACAATCGCCTCGCCATGTCGATGCTCGCCCGGCTCGATCGCATGGCCGATTGCCCGACACCGGGCAGCGACGCCGCGCTCGCCCGCGTCGTCGCACAGGATTTCGCCGCCTATCTCGACATGCTCTGCCCGGCCGACGAAGCGCAGGCGGAGGCCGACCAGCTCGGCCTGCCCCGCCCCGGTGCCGAGACGATGGCGCGCGACATGGACGATGCCCGCCTGCTCGACGGCACCAGCCCCGCCACGCCCGAAGCGGTCGAGACTGCCGCCACCGCCCTGTCGCCCGGTGCCTCCGCCGCTTTGTTCGTCGCCGCGCGCATGACGCTGATGACCGGCACCGCCAAGGCCGCCTATCCGCCCTTTTCCGCCTTCCAGGAACGGTGTGAACTTCCGCCCGATCCGCCCCGCGAACCGGAGCTGGACCTCACCACCCTGCCGCCCGAAGAGGCCGTCACCCATCTGCGCGGCATCTGGTGGGATGAATTTCTCGAACAATGGCGCACCGATTATCCCCCTCCGCCCGGCTTCGTTGGCGAGGAAAGCGACAGCATCTATGAGATCGACGCCTATGAGCGTGACCTGACGCCGGACGAGGAAGACGCCGTCAACGCCCGCGTCGCCGCCGATCGCCGCCCCTATGAGGAAGCCGCCGCCCGTGCCCGCGACGCCTATTTCGGGGTCGGACGCGCCGCTGCATCCGGCTGAACGGAGCCCGCATCGGGTCGGCCGCGCGCATGGCATTTGCTATTTGCTGCGCCTTGCCCTACATAGGGGAGGCTACAGTCGCAAATCGACGGTTTTTGGCGCTTTGCGGCACCTTACTTCCTTCTTTCCCTGCCCCTTAGCAACCCGGCGTATCCACACGGGGTGCGCCGACAGCAAAGAAGGAATAATTTATGAGCAGCATCACTGGCGTCGTCAAGTTCTTCAACGCCGACAAGGGCTATGGCTTCATCGCCCCCGACAATGGCGGCGCGGACGCGTTCGTTCACATCAGCGCCGTCGAGCGTGCTGGCCTGGCTACCCTGCGTGAAAAGGACCGCGTGTCCTATGACCTGGAGCAGGACAAGCGCGGCAAGATGGCTGCGGTGAATATCTCGCACGCCGAGTAATTCAGACGGCCTTCGGATCGGGCGCGGCGCTTTGCAAAAAAGCCCCGCGCCCTTTCCATTTTCCCTTTTTTCAAGAGGATATACAGCATGGCCGCTCCTGATTACCGCACTCTCGCTGCCAAGGCGCGCACCGACGCCGACGCCGCCACCCTCAATAATGTCCGCGACCGCTGCCTGCGTGCTGAAGCCGCATGGCTCGCCATGGCCGGCCGCCAGGATCTGACCGACGCGGGCCGCGCCCGCCGCGACAAGACCGCACCGGAAGCGCTCGACGCCGCCTGACAATCCACATCGCTGCGGAACTCCTGGGGCCGCCGCCGGTTATGACTGGCGAACCCCATCCCCAAGGAGTATATCATGATCCGCACCCTGATTTTCGGCGCCATCGCAGGTTATGTCGGCAAGAAGCTGTATGACGACGGCAAGCTGACCCAGTTCAAGGACGACATCGTCGCCCGCTATGGCGAAGCCAAGGCGGAACTGGCCGACAAGAGCGACACCACGCTGCGCCCGACGACGCCTGCCATGACCAGCCCTTCGGTGGCATCGGCGACCAACTTCAACTGATTTCTTCGGATACCGGCGGCCGCTCACCCCCCGTTCGCCGCCGGTCGCCGTCCGTCCTGAGCCGCCGCTCCCTCTAGCGGCTCGGACGGACGGCATCCTCGTCTGCTCGGCCATCCCAAAGAAGGAGCCACCCCATGCGCAAACCCATTCTCGCTGCCGCGATCCTCAGCATGCTGCCCTTGGCAGCCTGCGCCACTGACAATCGTGGCGGCGGCTACGGCTACGACCGTCCCAGCGACCGTCGCGGCCCGCCCCGCGGCCAACGCCGCGTGCTACGCGACAATGACCAGATCTACCGCGACCGCGACGGCCGCTATTATTGCAAGCGCGACGACGGCACCACCGGCACCATCGTCGGTGCCCTGGCTGGCGGCGTCCTCGGCAACGTCATCGCCCCCGGCGGCTCCAAGACGCTCGGCACCATCCTTGGCGGCGGCGCCGGCGCTCTGGCCGGTCGAGCCATCGACAGGAATGACGTCAACTGCGAATGACGCAAAAAAGGGCGCGGACCACATGGTCCGCGCCCTTTTTTGTGTCTTGCCCAACCCTTACAGCTTGCTGGTCAGTTCCGGCACGATCTTGAACAGATCACCCACCAGGCCGATATCGGCGACCTGGAAGATCGGGGCATCCTCATCCTTGTTGATGGCGATGATGGTCTTGCTGTCCTTCATTCCGGCAAGATGCTGGATCGCCCCGGAAATGCCCACGGCGACATAGACTTCCGGCGCGACGATCTTGCCGGTCTGCCCGACCTGATAGTCGTTGGGCACATAGCCCGCATCGACCGCGGCCCGGCTGGCCCCGACCGCAGCGCCGAGCTTGTCGGCCAGCGGATAGATGACTTCCTCGAACGTCGGCCCATCCTTGAGCGCCCGGCCACCCGACACGATGATCTTGGCGCTGGTCAGTTCGGGCCGCTCCAGCTTGGCGATTTCCGCGCCGACAAAGGACGACAGCCCCTTGTCTCCGGTCGAAGCCACCGCTTCCACCGTGCCCGAACCACCTTCGCGAGCCGCCTTCTCGAACGCCGTACCGCGAACGGTTATGACCTTCTTGGCATCTTTGCTCTTGACCGTGGCAATCGCATTGCCCGCATAGATCGGCCGCGTGAACGTGTCCTCGCTCTCGACCGACAGGATATCGCTGATCTGCATCACGTCGAGCAGAGCCGCGACGCGCGGCGCGATATTCTTGCCGTTGCTGGTGGCGGGCGCGATGAAAGCATCATGATGCCCCATCAGTTCAACGACCAGCGGCGCGATATTCTCGGCAAGCGCATGGCCATAGGCGGCATCGTCGGCGACATGCACCTTGCCCACGCCCGCAATCTGCGCGGCGGCAGCGGCAACGCCATCGACGCCTTCGCCAGCGACGAGCAGATGCACTTCGCCCAGCTTCGCAGCGGCGGTGATGGCCGAAAGCGTCGCGTCCTTGACCGCGCCGCCCTCATGTTCAACCCAGACAAGCGTCTTCATGCGGCAACTCCCATGGCCTTGAGCTTGGCAACCAGTTCATCGACATCGGCGACTTTGACGCCGGCGGTGCGCTTGGGCGGTTCGATCACCTTCAGCGTCTCCAGCCGCGCGCCGATATCCACGCCATAGTCAGCGGGCGTCTTCTGCGCGAGCGGCTTGGACTTCGCCTTCATAATGTTGGGCAGCGACGCATAGCGCGGCTCATTGAGGCGCAGGTCGGTGGTGATGATCGCAGGCGTCGACAGCTTCACCGTCTCCAGCCCGCCATCGACTTCGCGCGTCACCGACACGCTGTCGCCTTCGACCTCGACCTTCGACGCGAACGTGCCCTGCGGCAGGTTCAGCAGCGCGGCGAGCATCTGGCCGGTCTGGTTGCTGTCATCGTCGATTGCCTGCTTGCCCAGGATGATCAGGCCAGCGCCTTCCTCTTCCTGCACCTTGGCCAGAAGCTTCGCCACGCCCAGCGGCTCGACATCCTCGTCGGTCTGGATCAGGATCGCCCGGTCAGCGCCCATCGCCAGCGACGTGCGCAGCGTTTCCTGCGCCTTGGCGACGCCGATGGACACGGCGATTACCTCGGTTGCCACGCCCTTTTCCTTCAGGCGGATGGCTTCCTCGACCGCGATCTCGTCAAACGGGTTCATGCTCATCTTGACGTTCGCCAGATCGACGCCCGTGCCGTCCGCTTTCACGCGCGGCTTCACATTATAATCAATGACCCGCTTAACGGGCACAAGGATCTTCATTTCAACATCCTCCATTATAAACGCCAACACGGGCGCGGGCAGCCCGTTACCGGACTACCCGCACCCAAATGGTGTCAGTTCAGGTTGAAAGCGGCCTCAGGCTGCCTTCCTCACTTCCGCCACGATCTTGCGTGCCGCATCGCCCAAATCGTCCGCGGGGACGATCGCCAGGCCCGAAGCCGCGAGAATATCCTTGCCCTGCTGGACATTGGTGCCTTCCAGGCGAACCACCAGCGGAACCGACAGGTTCACTTCCTTGGCTGCGGCCACGATACCATCGGCGATGATGTCGCACTTCATGATACCGCCGAAGATGTTGACCAGGATGCCCTTCACGGCCGGATCCTGCAGGATGATCTTGAACGCTGCCGTCACCTTCTCCGTCGTGGCACCACCACCAACGTCGAGGAAGTTGGCCGGGAATTCGCCGTTCAGCTTGATGATGTCCATGGTCGCCATGGCCAGGCCAGCGCCGTTGACCATGCAGCCGATATTGCCGTCCAGCTTGATGTAGGCGAGGTCATATTTGGAGGCTTCGACTTCGGCCGCATCTTCCTCGGTCAGGTCGCGCAGCTCCGCGATGTCCTTGTGGCGGAACATGGCGTTACCATCGAAACCGACCTTGGCGTCGAGTACCAGCAAATTGCCCTGCTTGGTCAGCGCCAGCGGATTGACTTCGATCTGCTCGGCGTCGGTGTCCAGGAACGCGGCGTAAAGCGACGAGGCGACCTTCGATGCCTGCTTGGCGAGGTCACCCGTGAGGCCCAGCGCAGCGGCGATCGAACGGCCATGGTGCGGCATGAAGCCGGTGGCGGGATCGACCGAGAAGCTGTGGATCTTTTCGGGCGTCGAATGCGCGACTTCCTCAATGTCCATGCCGCCTTCGGTCGACACGACGAACGCGACTTCGCTGCTGCCGCGATCGACCAGCAAAGCGAGGTAGAATTCCTTGTCGATGTCGGCGCCGTCGGTGATGTAGAGGCGATTGACCTGCTTGCCGGCATCACCGGTCTGGATCGTCACCAGCGTGTTGCCCAGCATGTCGGTCGAGTGGGCCTTGACCTCATCCAGGTTGAAGGCGAGGCGGACGCCGCCCTTGGCTTCAGGGGCGAGTTCCTTGAACTTGCCCTTGCCGCGGCCACCGGCATGGATCTGCGACTTCACGACATAAAGCGGTCCCGGCAGCTTCTTGGCGGCTTCGACGGCTTCCTCGACGGAGAAAGCGGAGTAGCCAGCCGCGATCGGCGCGCCATATTTCGCGAGCAATTCCTTGGCTTGATATTCATGAATATTCATGGGGCTTGCCGTCCTTTTCCGTCGAACCGTGATGCGACGGATAAAGCACAGGCCTGTTTTGATGGCCAGAGTGATTTCGCAAAACGACTTTGCAAAATTGCAAAACCTTTGCGAAGCCCTCGGCCAAAATATTGCGAAATCGGCGCTAAAAACTGCAGCCCACAGCCGCCTTGCTCGTCACCAAAAATATCTCCCCATCGCCGAGCGCGCGCACCTTATGCAGCCATTGGTCGACACCAAGCGTCCCGATGTGCGACTTGCGGACCGATGCCAGCGATTGCAGTCGGCGCAACTGTGTGAGGCTGAGCCTGTCAGCCATCTCTTCGGCCATACACCCCGCCAGTTTGGGCGCTAGACCGGCTTCGACCAATCCGGCGCGTAGCCGTGATTCGGGTGAAAGGCTGGCGCAGGCGGGCAGCAGAAGGCACAGCGCGACGGTCATGGGGCGAAAGAGGATGGCGGTCATCCGCCCCTGATGGCAACAGGCGATGACTGGCGCAATGGTCATCGCGCGCCATAGGGGAGCAAAGGCACATGGACAGGATATTCACCCGGCTTTCCCATCGCGTCGCTGGATGGACCGGCCAGCCGCTGGCCTTCATCCTGGCCAGCGCCACCATCCTGATTTGGCTGACGACCGGCCCGCTTTTCGGCTATTCCGATACGTGGCAATTGGTGATCAATACCGGAACCACCATCATCACCTTCCTGATGGTATTCCTGATCCAGAATGCGCAAAATCGCGACGGGTCAGCCATACAGGCGAAGCTGGACGAACTGATCCGCGCAGTCGATAATGCGCGCAACGACTTCATCGGTATCGAACATCTGACCGAAACCGAACTTCATCGTATCAAGGCGGTTCTGGAACAGGAGTACCGGGACGATGAAGACTATCATCTGGTTATCGAGCGGCTGCTCAAACGACGATAAGCCTCAATGTGCCCGGCCGGTCATGCTTTCATTATGCCGTCGATAGGCATCCACCCGGTCGATATAACCGCGCGCCAGATTTTCATAAGCGATACGCGCCTGATGCGATGGGCAGCTTTGCGCCCGGATCAGGGACATTTGCTGCCGGTGCAGCAAATAATTGATATCCGTCTCCCTAGTCATGTCGCCGTCCTCTCTTTGCATGAGACTGGTCGATTGGCTGCGCTGGCAAGGCATAGGCAGAAGCAGCGACTCAGCTTGTATCACGATCGGCGATCATCGCGAAGTAAGCGGTAGAGTATCGACACGCCATTCGACGCAAATGACAGGCGACCTGGCCCATTCATCCACGGGCCAAATATACGCGATTGCGAGGCAGCCATGATAAGAAGCGATAACATCCCGGATAATCACAGTAAAAAGGGTTGGCATCCCCCTGCGCCAATGGCATCCTGCATCACGCTTGCAGGGGAAGGGCGGGAAATTGGGGGACATGGCGGTCGCTTTCCTTGCGACCCTGCATCATGAAATCCTGCTATTCGCCGTCGTCGGCCTCGCCATAGGCGGGATTGACGACTTTCTCATCGACCTCTTGTTCCTGTCGCGCCGGATGTGGCGCGATCTTGTCATCTACGCCCGCTATCCCCGCATGACGACGGCAACGCTGCCCGCTTCGGCAAATCCGGGCAGGATCGCCATCTTCATCCCGGCCTGGAAGGAAGTCGAGGTGATCGGTCCGATGCTGACCCATGCACTTAGCTGCTGGGGTAATGCCGACTATCGCATCTTCGTCGGCACCTATCCCAATGATCCCGATACGATCGATGCCATCGCCGCTGTGGCCGAGGGCGACCCGCGCGTGGTGGTTGGGATCAATCCGCTGCCCGGCCCCAGCACGAAGGCAGACTGCCTCAACGTCCTTTGGCGCGCCATGGTGGCCGAGGAGGAGCAGTTGGATTTTCGCTACAAAGCGGTCGTCCTCCATGATGCGGAAGATGTCGTCCACCCTGATGAAATTCGCCTGTTCGATTTCATGATCGACCGGTTTCAACTTGTGCAGTTGCCCGTTCTCCCATTACCCGGCGAAGGCTCCTGGTTCTCTCGCGCCATCGCCAATCATTATTGCGACGAATTTGCAGAGAGCCATGGCAAATATCTGACCGTGCGCGAAGCCTTGGGCGCATCGATACCGTCTGCCGGCGTCGCCTGCGCCTTTGAACGCGATGCTCTGGCTGCTTTAGCGGATAATCCCGTACATGGCCCGTTTGACCCCTCGTCACTGACGGAAGATTATGAAGCGGGTTTGCGCATACGCGATGGCGGCGGTCATGGCGTATTTGTGCGCATTCGCGATGCAAACGGCAATCTGGTCGCAACCCGCGAATATTTCCCCGACACGATCGAAGCAGCGGTCAAGCAAAAGGCGCGCTGGATCGTCGGCATTTCGCTGGCGGGATGGGACCGCATGGGCTGGCGCGGCGGCACCGCAGAACTATGGATGCGTGTGCGGGATCGGCGGGCAGCGATCGCTGCCCTGGTGCTGTGCGCGGCCTATGCTGCCTGCCTGCTCTGGCCGATATTGTGGATCGCCGCCCAGTTCCAACCAGACTATCATCGCGCGCCCTCGCCAGTGGTTAATGCATTGCTTCGGGTCAATTTCTTCCTGATGGTATGGCGCATCCTCATGCGTGTTGTGTTTGTCAGCCATGCCTATGGCTGGCGCTATGGTCTGGGCGCCATCCCGCGCACCTTTCTTGCAAATCTTATCGCTATCATGGCGACCCAGCGCGCCATCTCGCTCTATGCACGATCATTGCTGGGTACGCCGCTGACCTGGGACAAGACCCAGCATCACTTCCCTGATTTGAGCGCTGATCCGTGACCAGCAACAAAAGCGGTCAACCTTTGCGCTTTATGGCGCTGTTGATGATCGCTTGGATTACTCTACGTATTGCCGCACAGCCCGGTCCATCCCCCCTCAGCCCGTTGCCGCTAATTGACGGCCTCACCGCAACCGCAGCCATTGCGCCGCGCCAGACCATCCCCGTTGCGTCGGCCAAGGCAACTCAAGAATCTCACCGTGAGACGATAAGCCGCTTTCGCAAAGCTGATCCTTTTACAGCCATAAGCCTCCCACCCATAGACAAGACAGGTCAATCAGCCGTCGATGTGATGCCGATTAAACGACCGCCCACCACTGCTAATCAGTCGCTCCACATTGTCTCTTCTTATCCCCCTCCTCAATCTCTTGGGCTGGCGGTCGAATCCCCGCCATCGTCGGATCATTGGAGTGGCAGTGGCTGGATGCTTTGGCGCGACGGCGGTATGCGGCGGGCCGATATCGCGAGAACCGGACGCTTGGGCGGATCGCAGATCGGCGCTCGACTGGATTATGTTCTGAACCCTGTCGCCGCCCACCGTGCGACAGCCTATGCCCGTATGAGTGCCGCGCTTGATAGCCCAGCCGCCCCGGAAGTTGCCGTGGGCCTAGCTATTCAGCCACTGCGCGCCCTGCCTGTCAATTTCGCTATCGAGCGGCGGATCGCAATTGATACGGGTGGGAGCAACGCCATGGCAGTAATGGCCGTCGGCGGCTTTGGTCCGACACCCGTCGCATTCGGGTTGCAAGCCGAAGCCTATGCGCAAGCGGGCATTGTTGGCTTCCGCCAGCGCGACGCCTTTATCGACGGGAAATTGTCTTTGTTTGCGCCTGTTCCGAACACGGCATTGCGGCTGGGTGGGGCCTTATCAGGCGGTGCGCAGCCAAGCGCGGATCGGCTCGATATCGGGCCTGAAGTCCAGATCCGGCTGCCGTTGAGGCCGATGAACGCGCGGCTATCGATCGAGTGGCGGGAACGGATTGGCGGGCGCGCTGCACCCGCGTCGGGCCTTGCCCTCACGCTCGGCGCGGATTTTTGACGGCGGAGCGCCACAACGGCTTTATATCTCCGTCCTTTAGTTCTACCCGTCAAAGGCCATGGATCTTTACCTGCCCATCGCCAATTTGTCGGTCAACGCCTTGGTCATTATCGGCCTGGGCGGGGTCGTAGGCCTGCTATCCGGCATGTTCGGCGTAGGTGGCGGCTTCCTGACGACGCCACTGCTTATTTTCTACGGCATCCCGCCTACCGTCGCTGCCGCATCGGCCGCCTCGCAGGTAACGGGCGCTTCTGTTTCCGGTGTGGTCACGCATATTGCGCGCGGCACCGTGGATTTTCGCATGGGCGGCGTCTTGATTGCGGGCGGTGTTGTCGGCGCTGGCCTGGGTGTGCTCATTTTTCGCCTGCTCCAATATCTGGGTCAGATTGATACGGTGATCGGGCTTCTCTACGTCCTGATGCTGGGTGGTATCGGCTTGCTGATGGCCAAGGAATCCATACAGGCGCTGATCGCACTCAAGACCGGAAAGCGCCCACCTGCGCGCAAGCGGCGGCACCATCCTTTGGTGGCTGCGCTGCCGATGCGGTGGCGCTTCTATGGATCAGGGCTTTATATTTCACCACTCGCACCGCTGCTGCTGGGCATGGCGACCGGCATCTTGACCATGCTGCTGGGCGTGGGCGGGGGCTTTATCCTTGTTCCTGCCATGCTCTATCTGCTCGGCATGACCACCCAGTCCGTAGTAGGCACGTCGCTGTTCCAGATATTGTTTGTCACCATGGCCACGACAATGATGCACGCGATGACGACCAAGGCCGTCGATTTGGTACTGGCCATGCTGCTCCTGATCGGCAGCGTGACTGGCGCGCAAATTGGAACGCGCCTGTCGATGACGATGCGGCCAGAATATCTGCGCGTGCTGCTCGCGGCGATCGTGCTGCTGGTTGCGGCCCGCATGACGCTGGGGCTGGTATGGCGGCCGGACGAGATTTTCACGATTGAGGTGCGCTGATGCGCTCCCGCCTTTTCCCAGTTCTACTACTACCCGTCGCAATGATGTTGAGCGCCGCGGACGAGCCCCAACTGGTGCCCGACGTCTCCCAGCGCGAAGTGATCATTCAATATAGCTTCACAGGTGCCGACCTGCTGTTGTTCGGTGCGATCGTCTATCCCGGCGGCGTCAGGCCACAAAAGCCCGCTGATATAGTGGTTGTACTCAAGGGCCCCGATCAGTCAATCCTGATGCGCGAAAAGCGCCAGGTTGCCGGCATGTGGGTCAATGCCGACAGCGCCCGCTTCGAGTCAGCCCCAACTTTTTACGCCATGGCTTCATCCCGTCCGATCGAAGCAATTGTCGATGAGCGCACCGCCGCCATCTACGAGCTGGGTGTCGACAAGCTGCAGCTTTCCCCCTCCTCGCTCAACGATAGCGCCGAACTGGACCGCTTTCAGACGGGGCTGGTCGACTTGCGCGACCGCGCTGGCCTGTTCGTCGAACGTCCCGGAGCGGTCGAGATCAGCGACGGCGTATTGTACCGTGCTCGCTTGCCGCTATCCGCGCGCGTGATCGTCGGCAACTATACCGCCGAAACCTTTCTCGTGCAGGATGGCCGCGTGGTCGCTGCGGCAGTGCGGGATATTACCGTTCGCAAATCTGGGTTCGAACAGTTTATGGCCAGCGCGGCAGAAAACTGGTCCTTCCTTTACGGCTTGGTCGCCATCGCTCTCGCGGTCGGCATGGGGTGGACCGCAGGTGCGATTGCCCGCCGTCTGTAAAGATTTATTGCGCCGGCTTTTCTTCCGGCGCAAAAAAATGGTCGATCACCTCGCGGGCGAGGCGCGCTGGGCGCAAAGTGGAGGCATCGACGCAGCACCAACTGGATTTGACTTCGGCCAGCACTTCTTCACCGCGACGAATAACGGTCTCGTAAAAAGCCCGCGCGCCTTGCACCTTTTCCAGAAGCACAGTGGCGATCACGTCGTCATTCAGGAAGGTTGGTTTGCGATAGGTGATTTCATGTTTGAGTGCGACCCAAAGATGCTGCGCTACCGCTTCCGAAGGAGCCAGCGCGCGCCAGTGGTCCAACACAGCCTCCTGCACCCATTTGAGATAGCTGGCATTATTGACATGACCCATAAAGTCGATGTCAGCGGCGTCGATACCGACGGGATATTGGTGGGGAATCGCGTTACTCACAACGATGTTAATACCATGATTGGCCCGATGGCGCTAGGGGTCTGTACCGCCGAAAGGGCTATCGGCCGACCCGGAAAAAATTTGCCAAGCCGTTCATTCTCTTATGCTGCGTTGCAGCAAATGACATTGACTTGACATAACCTTGCGCCATCCTGCTGACAGCGAAACGATTGAGGGTATAATCATGGCGATCACGAGCGACACGGCGGCTCAGGTAGCCGCACAGCTTACGCAGGCATGGGCGATACGATCAGGGGTCAAGAAACCCGATCCGACCAAACCGATCGAAGATCAGGTGATCACGATCTACAAGCGTTTCCTGGACATAGTGCAGAAGGGCTAAAAGCCTGCATTTCGGGAGAAGGAAGGGGCCGAATTTTCAATCGGCCCCTTCCCTTTCATTCAAGTCTTTAGAAGCGCCAGCCTACGCTAGCCACGACCTGATGGCGATCCGTGTCGATGCCAAAATCTTCAGTGGTTGCGCCATTGGCAAACTCGATCTTCGCGTCGCTATATTTGGAATAGCGATATTCCACCTTGGCGAAGGTGTTGGTGTTGATCGCGCGCTCGACACCGCCACCGATCCGCCAACCGTCCAGTTTGAACGCGGTATCTGTGGTTTCATTGGTGTTGCCCGCGAGAACATTGAGCTTGCTGTTGGTATAGCCGCCCTTCACGTAAATGAGCGTAGCGGGATTGGCGAGGATACCGGCGCGCGCACCAACATAGAGGTCGCGGCCCTGGCTGACGCGACCGAAACCGAACTGGTCGGTCGGGTCAAACCGATCGGACTTGGCAGTGGAGCCGGTCCATTCGCCTTCCACGCCGACAACCGCGCTGCCCAGATTGACGTCATACCCGGCACCGATGCCGTAAAGCAGGCCGTCGATCGACTGGTCGTCACGGCCATTGTCATTATCCACATCGCTGCCGGCACCGACATGATCATAGCCCAGGATCGCTTCGACGCGAGGACCGGTAAAGGTCGGGCCGACATTCTGTGCCATCGCTGGGGCGGCGACTGCGGCGCTGCCGAGAAGGGTTGCGACCATCAACTTACGCATATTCTAAACTCCATTGTCATCCCCCTGCAGGGGAGAGACGCTGAAAGCCGCGGGGAGCCGTAAGTTTCATGAACTTAAGATAAACAAGGACTTATGTTGCAGATATGACACAATTGCTGTCGTTTCGTCGCAGATTTGACGGCGCAAAGCGATGAACGGAAGGGAACCGTATCAACACTCCACGACATTGACGGCCAGACCGCCAAGCGAGGTTTCCTTGTAGCGGCTGGCCATATCCTCGCCGGTCTGGCGCATCGTTTCGATGACGGCGTCGAGGCTGACGATATGATGGCCATCGCCCTGCAGCGCGAGATAGGCGGCGTTGATCGCCTTGACCGCGCCCATGGTGTTGCGTTCGATGCAGGGGATCTGGACGAGGCCGCCAATCGGATCGCAGGTGAGGCCGAGATTATGTTCCATGCCGATCTCGGCGGCATTTTCGACCTGGCCGTTGGTGCCGCCCAGCACGGCGGCGAGGCCAGCAGCGGCCATGGAGCAAGCGACGCCGACTTCGCCCTGGCACCCCATTTCGGCGGCGGAGATGGAGGCGCGCTTCTTGTAGAGAAAGCCGATGGCGGCGGCGGTGAGCAGGAAGCGGCGCTCGCCATCGCGATCCGCGCCGGGGACGAAGCGGCGATAATAATGCAGGACCGCCGGGATGACGCCCGCCGCGCCATTGGTCGGCGCGGTGACGACGCGGCCCCCGGCGGCATTTTCCTCATTCACCGCCAGCGCGAACAGGCTGACCCATTCGAAAATCTGCGCCGGGCCAAGCGCGTCCTGTTGTAGGCGCAGGCGCTGATGAATGGCGCGGGCGCGGCGGCGGACCTTGAGGCCGCCGGGGAGCAAGCCTTCCTGCTGGAGGCCGCGGTCGATCGAGGCGCTCATGGCGTCGATCACGCTGTCGAGGAAGGCGTCGGTTTCCCCCTGGGTGCGCCACGCGCCTTCGTTGCGCAGGACGAGGGTGGCGATGGAGAGGCCGGTCGCTTCGCCCTGCGCCAGCATCTCCGCGCCCGACGAGAAGGGATAGGGCTGGACGACATTATGGCCGAGCGGGGCGTCGTCGGCGACGCGATCGCCGGGCAGCACCGCGCCGCCGCCGATCGAATAATAGTCGCGCACCAGCGGTTCGCCATGCCCGGCGAGCCAGGCGGTAAAGCGCATGCCATTGCTATGGGCTTCGAGAAATTCGCCCATGTGGAAGAGGAGGTCGCGCGCTTCTTCGAAGGCGATCCACTGGTCATGGGCGCTGCCTGCGCGGATGCGGCCGTCGGTGCGGATCGCGGCGAGGATGGCGGGGATGGTGTCGGGGTCGAGCGCTTCGGGGCTGTAGCCCGACAGGCCGAGCAGGATCGCCGTGTCGGTGGCATGGCCGCGCCCGGTCAGCGCCAGCGAACCGTAGAGATCGCAGGAGACCCGCACCGGCTGCGCCGGGAGAGAGTCCATGAACAGGCGCGCGGCGCGCATCGGGCCGACCGTATGCGAGCTGGACGGACCGATGCCGATGGTGAACAGGTCCATGACGCTGATCGCAGCGGCGGCGTCGATGCGGGACTTGGTCATGGCTTAATAATCCCGCGACACGCGGACGTTGGCGCTCTGGCGGCCGAGCGTCGAGATGGCGCCGAGCAGCGACAGCCAGCGGGTGACCTGATATTCGATGCGGGTGGCGCTATAGCCCTGCCCGTCGGTGATCAACTCGACATAGGTTTTGCGGGTGAGATATTTGCCCGCGGCGATCGACGTCCCCTGCCCCTGGGTCGGATCTGCGGCGATGATGCGCAGTCGGTCCAGCCCCGCCGCCTTGCGCACGGCGTTGATCGGATCAAGCCCGCCGCCGCCCTGGAGCGAGCCGACAGCCGAAGCGAGTTGCAGCGCTTCGGGCGCGGACAGGTTGGTGATCGACGTACCGAACAGGATGCGCGAGAGCAGTTCGTCCTGCGGCAAAGCGGGGACGCTGTTGAAGGTGATGTCGGGTTTGAGGCCGGTGCCGCCGACATGGATGGTGGCGGTCAGGTCGCTGACATCGGCAACGGCGTCGATGTCGAGCGTCGGGTTGGTCGGCGTTTTGCCATCGAACTGGATGCGGCCTTCGCGCAGTTCGAAGCGGCGGCCGGCAAATTCATAATTGCCGCGCACCAGCTCGGCGCGCCCGGCGATCGCCGGGTTGGTGACGGTGCCGCCCAGGTCCAGGTCCGCGCGCCATTCGCTGTCGAGGCCGAGGCCCGTGACGGTCAGGCGGTTGCGTGCGCGCGCCTTGATCGCCAACGCCCAGGGGACGGTGGTGCGGACCGTTTCGATTTCCTCGCCGCGCCGGTTGATTTCAACGACGCGCAATTCGGGGATGGCGGCGACGGCGGCGGCGCGGCCCAGCGTGAAGCGGCTTTTGTTGAGGATGACATCGCCGCCGATCGTCCCGCCCGTGCCATCGGATCGCAGGGTGATGGGGCCAGTCATGGTCGCGGCAATGTCATCGCGTTCCAGCAGCGCGGCATTGTCCGCCTGCATCGCCAGGTCCATGTCGACGCCCGCTATGCCGTTGAAGGTGAAGCGGCCGGTGCCGCTGACCGATCCGCCATTTTGCGACGCAGCGGCGAAGCTGGAAATGACGAGTTGCGCGCCGGAGAAGCGGCCGCGCGCCTTGACCTTGGCCAGCCGCATGCCCGTAACCGGGCTGTTGATCGTGCTATTGTCGGTGGCGAAGGTGCCGGTGATGCGGGGATCGCCCAGCGTCCCGCGCATGTCGGCGGAGACGTTGACCGGCCCGCCCATGTCGACAATCTCCATCCCGGTCAGCCGCCACAGCGTATCGGCCGCGCCGCTATAGCGTAGCTGCGCGAACAGGGGTGCGGCGTTCAGCCGTTCGACCAGATTGCCGGTGCGGCCAAGCGGGGTAAGCAGCGCTTGGCCCCGGCCGATCGTCTTGCCATCGGCGACGAACACCATGCGGGTCGCAAGACGATCCGCCCCCAGCGCCGCGTTGACGCCGACATCGACCGGGCGCGAGCTGAGCGACAGGCCGGAGCGTGACAGGCCACGCAGGCGCAGTTCCGCCGTGCCGGTGGGCAGGCCGCCGCGCGGTTGCGCATAGCTTAGCGAGCCGGTAGCGATGCCGCCCAGCCCCAGATTGTCATAGGCAATGTCGAGCAGGCCGAGCGGCAGCTTGTCCATGCGCGCTTCGATATGGTTGGCGGTCGCGCCCAGTTCGCCCGACAATTGCAGCGACCCGCCCGCATAGCTGATCGTCGCGGGCGATAGGCGCCAGCCATCGTCGGTGCGGGTCAGCAACGCCGCGCGGGTCAGCCGGATCGGGCGCTTGTCGATGGTGCCGCCAGCGGTGACGCGGATGCGGTCGGCATCGACCTGCGCCTCCCCCTGCAAGTCGAACAGGCGGCCGCGCTGGCCCGACAGGCTGCCGCGGATCGTGCCGCGCCCATCGACCAGATCGGCATTGGCGGCGAAACGGCCCAGCAGCGCGCCGCCGACGCGCAGCCCGCGCGCCTGCGCCGTCGCCTTGAGCGTGGTGCCCGACGGATCGAGCAGGATCGTCGCGTCGAGCGTGCCGCGCCGGACGGTGATGATCGTCGGCCCTTCGAAACTCGCATCATTGGCGGTCAGTTTGAGCTGGACCTGCTGGATGTCGCCCACCGGCTTGAAGCCGACATAGCCGGTGACGGGACCGCTGACAGCCAATTGGCCATCGAGCCCGCCGGTGACCGGGCGGATGTCGCCGCTGGCGGTGACGCCCGACACGGCGAGATTGGCGACGCGCACCACCGCCTGCCCGCCCTGGGGCAGCAGGATGACGCCGCGCCCGGTGAAGGGTCCGAGCGTCGATCCGCCCTCCGCCGTATAGCTATAGCCATTGGCGTCGGGGATGAGGTGGGCGTGGACATCGCGCAGGCCGAGCGCATCCATCGGCCGGGCGAGCATCAGGTCGATCGTCGGCCGTTCGATATTGCCGTCGAGCGTCAGAGTGAGCGGGCCATATTGATCATGCTGCCCCTGGCCCTCCAGATGCAGCGTGCCGTCGCGGAAGCGCACGCCATTGCCCGCAAGCGTCAGCAGCGGCGAGGTGAGGCGCATATTGGTCAGCGCCAGCGTGCCATCCGGGCGCAGCGTCAGGTCGCTGCGTGCCGTGGGCAGCCCGCCGCCCAATGTGCGCAGGAAATCATTGTCCAGCCGCCGCACCCGCGCCGCCGCACTGCCACTGAGGCCAAAGCCGCCATCGGCGCGCGGCATGGCGCGCAATTTGGAGGTGACATCGACCACCCCGAAGCCGCGGATCGCGAGGCCGACGATCTGACCATCCAGGCCCATGTCATAACGGCCTGTCTTGAGATTGGCGAGGACGGTCAGCTTGCCGCGCAGCTTGTCGGAGCGCAGGTCCATCGGGTTGCTGACGATCTGCTGCCCGTTGAGTTGCAGCACGCCGTCGAGCGCGAAATTGCGCACGATGCCTTCGACCAGATCGCCCTGCCCGTCCAGGCGGCGCGCGCGCAGGCGCAGCGGGATCAAGGTCGGGCCCGACCCGACCGTGCGGCCCCTGCCCTCGGCGCGCACGTCGCTGATGCGGGCCTTGTCGAACGTCAGTTCGCGCGCGGTGAGGAGATATTCATAGCCAAGCTGCGACAACGGGCCATCGAGGCGGATCTTGGCAACGACATCGCGCCCGCGCATCGTCTTGAGCAAGGCTTCGGGGCGGGCAAGTGTGAGGTCGAGCCGCATATTGTCGAGCGCATTGTTGCGCAGGTCGATCGCGCCGTCAGCGCTGAGGTCGATCGCGGCGGAGCGGAGCGATGCCGTGCCGTCGATCACCCGGTCGACCAGGGTGCCATTGGCGCGCACGGTCAGGCGGGGGGATGAGAGGCGCTGGATCAGGCTGCCCCCGGCGATGGCCGACCCCTCGACCGTGCCGCGCGCCGAATAGGCGCCGCTGCGCGCAGCGAGGACGAAATCGGCGGCGGGGGCAGCGTCCAGCGTGGCGGACAGGCGACCGTCCCACTGAGTCCAGCTGCCCTTGCCACCGATACGCAGATTGCCATCCTGTGTGAGGCCTGCCATCGTCGCCAGCACGCCGCCCTTGGGCGCGTTGACGGTGACGTCGAGGCGGAAGCGATCATCGTCGGGGCGGCTGTCGAGCGCGATGCTGAGCGCGTCGCGGCCATCGAGGGTGCGCGCCGCAATGTCGATGATCGCGCGGCCGCCGCGAATATCGGCGTCGCCCGCGATCGTCGCGATCTGGGCGCGGCCCGTGACGCCGGGCGCGATCGCCAACTGGCCGACCGAAAATTGCATCAGGCGAATATCGAAGCCGGGCAGGATCGGTCCCTGCCGCTGGGTCGGGTTGAGTTTCGGCAATTTGTGCAGGGTCGCGCGCGGGATCACCAGCCGGTCGATGTCGAGCCGGTTGGACAGCCAGGCGAAGGGCCACCATTCCAGTTCGACCCTGGGCGCATCGAAGAAGCGGCCATTGGGGTCGGACAGGACCAGGTCATGCAGCACTGCCTTGCGATAGATGCTGCCGTCGATCCGGCCGACGCTGATCTGCAGGCCTGACTGGGACTTGATGGTCGCGATGCGCGACACGAGGAAGCGATGCCCCGACCCGGTATCGAGCCAGGCGAGCGATCCCGCCACGATCAGCAGCAGCGCCGCGAGCAGCCCCGCGACCCAGCGTTGCCAGCGCCCGTCCCAGGCGCGGCGGCGGATCGGCGCGGCGGTGATGGGGATGGGGGTGGGGTCTTCGTCCGTCATCAGAAGGCCTGACCGAGCGAGACATAGACGGCAATCTTGGGATCGCCCGATTGCGGATTGATCGGCGTGCCGACATCGACGCGGATCGGGCCGAAATTGCTGTAATAGCGCAGGCCAAGGCCGGTACCGATGCGCAGGTCGCGGAAGCGCGGCAAGAAGCTCGTCGAAATATTACCCGCGTCGATGAACGGCACGACGCCGAAATTGCCGAAGCGCACCCGCGCCTCCAGCGAAAATTCCGCGAGGCTCTTGCCGCCCACGGGATTGTCATCCTCGCCGAAGCGCGGGCCGATCGCCTGATAGCCATAGCCGCGCACCGATGCGCCGCCGCCCGCGTAGAAACGGCGCGATGGCGCGATCTGTTCGACGGTCGAGCCAAGGATACTGCCAAAGCGGGCGCGCGCGGCGACCACCAGCTTTTCGCCCATCGGCTGATAGAGGCTGCCGTCGAGCTGCACCTTGGCATAGCCGAAGGTTTCGTTTTGAAAGGAGAGTTCGGGGCTGATCCGGCCGCCGAGGCGGAAGCCTTTGGTCGGGTTGAGCAGGTCGTCGCTGCCGTCATAGGTGAGACTGAGCGGCACCGCGCCGATGAGGAAGGTGCGGCGTGAACCGCCGGAAAAGGCATCGGCTTCGTCCGATGCGATCAGTTCCGCGCCGACGCGCCAGACCCAGTCCTTTTGGAACAGGATGTTGGTGGTCCGCTCCAGTGCCCCAGAGAGCGTGATGGTCCGCGCATCAAAGGCTTCGCGCCGGATGTTGCTGACCGACAGCAGGCCGGTCAGCACATTGTCGCGGCGGCGGAAATTATTGCGGCGATAGGTGAAGGAGGCGGTCTGTTCCTGCGTGCCGACGACCCCGCGCACCGTCACCGCGCCTTCGGGCGGGAAGAAATTGCGATGCTGCCAGCTGACTTCGGCGCGATAGCCTTCGCCCGTGCCATAGCCCAGTTCGCCTGCGATGGTGCGCAACGGTGCGGGGCGGACGTCGATCGCCAGATCGACATGCTCGCCATCGCCCGCATCGGTCGGCTTCAACGTCACCGATGACACAAGGCCGGTCGCGACGATGGCGCGGCGCAGATCCTCCACATCGGAGGCCATATAGGGATCGCCCGGATCGAAGCGGGCGATATTCTGGACATGGCGGGCGCTGAACAATTCCGCATTGCTCAGGCGGATCGCGCCGAAGGTGCGATAGCCGCCGGGCGTGACGATGAGGTCGAGGTCGCCCTGCCGTTCCTCATGGTCGATCCGCACTTCAGGTTCGTCCACCTTGGCGAAGGGGTAGCCGCTTTCCAATAGAGCCGTGGCAAGTGCGTCGCGGCCTTCAAGGATTTGGTCCGCGTCCACCGGGTCGCCGACTTTCGGAGAGAAGGCGGCCCGCAGTGCGGGTTCGCGTGAGCCGGTTTCGGCCATGCCCGCGACATCCACAGAAGCGAGCAGATATTGCGTCCCCGGTATGATCGTGAAGCGCACCGCGAGGCGGTCGCTCCCCGCAGGCGGCGCGGATACCGCACCCCGAATACGCGCAGCATAATAGCCTTTTGCACGCAGCAGCCGGTCGAGAAGATCACTATCTTCCTTGATACGACGATTAATCTGGGCGAGGTTCGCTGCCTTATTCTCTCCTTGGCGCAGAGCTGACAATTCATCGAACCGCAGTTTGAACTGGGCGTCGGCAATGGTGTCGAGACCATTCAATGCCACCGTGTAGCGGCGTTCCGCGCCAATGTCGGCAAAGGTAGCAACACCTTCGTCAGCCTCGGAGTCCGGCGTGACGACTGGCATTGGCATGTCCGACGTGGCGGTTTCCACGTCTGCGTCATCATCCGTCAGCGGCACGACCGTATCGGCCTGACCCAAGTCTGGCCAGTCCAGCCCTATGTCGGGCATCGCGTCGAGTTGCGTATCGATTTCCGCCATCGCGTCTTCAGGGGCTGAACTCGACTGTTGCGCGTCCTGTGCTCTCGCGACGCACGGAGCCGCGAGCAACAGTGGCACAAGGAAGAGCCGGGCGGCTTGCGGGCGGCCAACAAAGCGGCATCGGGTCCGCAAACCATGGGTCATGACGCTGGTCTAGACCAAATGCTGGTACCAACGCCAGTGGCATAACGTCGATCAATCAGGGTTTCGTCGCGATTTGACGTTTAGCCGGAAGTCGTAATAGCGGAACGCCGGTCTCAAAATGCCGTGTGAAGGCGATCCAGCAAGGCCCGCGCAGGATTGTTTTCCGACATGGCAGAAGGGCCGACCATGCGATCCAGACGATCCTGCAACCGTGCTACCCGGTCGTAAAGATCATGACTCGCCTCTATCAGCGCGCGAGCAGCGAAGGGAAAGCTGGCAATGAGCAGCGGATCGCTTTCACTGGCCCGACCCAGCCGATATTTATCATCGCACAGATCAGTATCGCCTATCTCACCGCGTTGCCAGGCACGCTGGCTAAGTAGCCAAGCAATAATGTGCATCAACCGGGTAGTGACCTTGAGCGATTCGCAGGCAAAGGCAACGCGGCGGAGTGGGTCATCCATACCCTCTCCCCGTACGTCGCTGCCATCAAAATAGGATCGAGCCTCGTCAGCCATCAGCATGGCCTCAAGATAGAGCCCGTCCACGAGGCCACGATGCAGACCGCGATCAAGAGAAATTGTGCTGGGCATTGGCGATCACTGACATGAATCTGCAACCTTGTCAGGCCCGACCTTGCGTCAGGATCAGCATCCTGTCCCATTTATGATCGGTTAGCGCAGCGCTAACCAGATTTGCCGGGTCAGGCGATGATGTCGGGCACCAGTTCGTCTTCCAGTTGGGCGATTTCGTCGCGCAGCCGCAGCTTGCGCTTTTTCAGCCGGGCGATCTGCATCTGGTCGCCGCCGCCGCTATCGACCAGCGCGGCGATGGCCGTGTCGAGATCGCGATGCTCCACCCGCAACAGTTCCAGTCGGCGCATGATGTCTTCCCGGCTCACGGCGCTCCCTTGCATCCAAAACGTGGCAGATGGTGGACTGATAGCGGGGCGAGCCCATGCGGGCCATCGCAAATTTTCGCGCGACCATCGCAAAGCCCGAATCGACGCGAGACAAGCCACGCGAATCATGATTTACTTCTACGTCCATCACCCCTCGTAAGGAGAATGTCATGGAGAACAGCCATATTTCCGCTCTTTCGGCAAAGCATGCCGGCCTTGATGCCCGAATCAAGGCCGAAACGAGTCGGCCCATGCCCGACGCCACGTTGGTGGCTTCGCTCAAAAAGCAGAAATTGCGGCTGAAGGAGGAGATGTCGGCCAAGCATTAAGCCGCATCTTCGCCAGGGAGGAGGTCAGGATCCGGCAGCGTCCGACTGCCGATCCGACCTCACCCCAGGCCACAGACCCCATGAAGCAAAAAGCCCCGCATCCTTGAGGATGATCGGGGCTATTTTATGCGATTGGGAGGCGCGCCGTGGGGCGCGTGGACTTCAACGGCGCAGCAGCGGGTTGGTGCGCAGATAGTCGGGCATCTGCTGTTGCGAGGAACCGGTCGATACCGGCTTGCGCGCGAGTTGCGGGTCGATCGGCGCATCGAAGGCGATGCCGATCTTGTCGTCGCGCGACCAGGCGACCACGCCGCTGACCTTGCCAACGCCGCGCAATTCAAATTCGACCCTGGCATCTGCGGGTATCGCACGCTCGCAATCGGCCATCAGGCCAGTGGCGGAGAGATTGCGGATGCGGGCCTTGCCCAGCGGCGCGCCTTCGGGCGTGGCAAAGCTGGTGAGCAGGAACAGGCTGTCGCGCGGCGCGGTGCGTGCCGGTCCCCGATCAGCGATATTCCGGTCTTCGTCCATCATCCAACCTGCGCGTAAAATTTCAGTAGAATGGCAATGATTTACGCGCGAGGGATGGAAAAACCGTTAATCGTCGCGGGAAATCTTTTCGTGGCGTTCATGCCGTTCCTGCGCTTCGACCGTCATCGTGGCGATCGGCCGGGCTTCCAGGCGGCCCAGCGAGATCGGTTCGCCCGTGACTTCGCAGTAACCATATTCGCCATCGTCGATCCGGCGGAGCGCCGCTTCGATCTTCGAAATAAGCTTGCGCTGGCGATCGCGCGTGCGCAATTCGATCGACCAGTCGGTCTCGCTCGATGCGCGGTCGTTGAGGTCGGGTTCGCGGAGCGGTTCGTTCTGCAGAACGGCGAGCGTCCCTTCGGAATCAGCCAAAATCTGCTTCTTCCAGCTCCACAGCCGCTGGCGGAAATATTCCAGCTGCAGCGGATTCATAAACTCTTCGTCAGGCGAAGGACGATAGTCGGCGGGAAGCGTTACAGTCGATTTGGGCGGTTTTTCACCGTCTTTATCGGAATTTAGGACCGATGCCATGTGGCTCTCCGACTCGCAAGGCCCCGGCGTTTCAACGACCGGTCGCCCGTGATAATGCATTGGGGGCGCTCATAGCCATCGGCTGGCAGCGACACAAGCGGCCATTCCAGAGACTCGCATGCGGGAGAGCGGATTTTTGCGCAGAGGCGGACGCAGGGCGTTGCCTGCTCCCTCTTTACCCATCCCCCAAACGCCGTTCCATAGTGGGACGTTAACCATATCACTTCGTAAAAATATGGATTACCGCTCGACAGGCGGCTGCTATTGAGGGTTAACGCCGTTGCAGTTAACGCTTTATTTTGCGTTGATGCGGATAGGGAATACCCGCCAGCCTGTTTTCCGGATTTGCCGGTAGCGGGCGGCAAGGTAACATAAAAGAAGAGTGGAACCTATGTCGGTACGGATGGCATTGGCTAAATTATGCGCCTGCACCTGCGGCGGCGCGATCATTGGCGGCGGTGCCGTCCATGTGGCCGAAAGCGCGCGCCCGGCAGTGGTCCATAGCTCCAAAAGCACCAAGGCTGCACCCAAGAAGCGCTATGCCGTGCGGACGGTGAAGCGCAAGGTGGTGAAGACCGCCATGACCTGCGCGCCCCAGACGGTGACCGTCACCAGCCAGCAGGCGCCCATCCCCCTTCCCGCTCCCATCCCGATGGCACCGGCGGAAATGCCGATGATGTCGGGCGGCGGCGGTGCCGTGCCGATCGTCATGGGCGGCGGCGGCGGATTTGGCGGCGGCGGCTTCATGGGCGGCTTCTTCGGTGGCGGCGGTGGCGGCAGCGGCGGGGGTTCGGTCGTGATCTCCTCGACCAGCAGCTCGACCGGCGGCATCAGCAGCTCGACCAGTTCGACGACCGGCGGCGTGTCCACGTCCACCGGCGGCGTTTCGACCTCCACAGGCGGCGTGTCCACATCGACCGGGGGCGTTTCGACCTCGACCGGGGGCGTTTCGACATCCAGCGGCAATGTGTCCACATCGAGCGGCAACGTCTCGACATCGTCGGGCGTCAGCAGCAGCTCGTCCTCGTCCAGTTCCAGCTCGTCGTCCTCTTCGTCCAGCTCCTCCTCCAGCAGTTCGGGTGGATCGAGCGGCGGCAAGCCCGACAAGCCGGATCATCCCGGTTCGACGGGCGGCAGCAGTGGCAGCAGCGGGTCTTCGAGCAGCTCCTCGTCGGGCAGTTCATCCTCGTCGTCAGGTGGCTCGTCCAGCTTCGGCAGCACCGGCAGCACGTCGTCCTCGACCTCATCGAGCAGCGCGTCGTCGAGCAGTTCCTCGTCCAGCGGCGGTTCGAGCAGCACGGGCGGCACCGATGTCCCCGCCCCGCCGATGGTGCTGCTGTTCGGCGCGGCCGCCGTGGCGCTGGTCGCCCGTCGCCGCTTTGCCGATCGCAAGGCGCAGGCTGCCGCCTGACGCTTTCAACATAGGTCATAAAGAAAGGGCGGCTTCCGGTATCGGAGGCCGCCCTTTTCGTTTGTGCTTTGTCAGCGCGGGATCAATTGTCGGCGATGATCTTTTCGATGTCGGCGATCGGATGGTTGACCAGATCCTTGGCAATCTCGCCGGCCAAGCGGTCCTGCACTTCCTTGTGATAATGTTTGCGCATTTCGCCCAGCGTGCCGGGCGGTGCGACGATGATCAGCTTTTCATAGTCGTTGGCAAAGGCGCGATGCTTGAGGATGTCGGCGGCCTGCGCGGCGAACCGGTCTTCCTCCAGATCGTGGAAATTGGTTTCCGACATGGCGCTGCGATGACCGCCAACCGAATTGAAGGCGCGGCCGGGCATGTCGGTGCCCTGGTCGCGATCGGCGGGGTTATCCTGCTTTTCGACTTGTTCCGTTTCCAGATTGGGGATGGCGGCATCACCCTTGTTACGGAAAAACAACATCTTGCGGCCATCGGCTACCAGCACAAGTGCGCCTGGATCTATTTGCATCGCCTTTTCCTTCTCTCTTTTTCAGGGGATAGACCTGTAACGGATGACAGCGCGCAGGGTTGCGTGGCCGATCGCAGGGCGGCATAGGACTGGCCATGCACGACATCCGTTTCATCCGCGAAAATCCCGCCGCTTTCGACGCTGGCCTTGCCCGGCGCGGGCTGGCGCCCCTGTCCGCCGAAATCTTGGCGCTCGACGAGCAGAGCCGGGCGATCAAGACCCAGTTGCAGGTCGGGCAAGCCCGCCGCAACGAGGCGAGCAAGCTGATCGGCCAGGCCATGGCGGCTGGCGATAAGGACAAGGCCGAGGCGCTGAAAGCCGAAGTGGCCAAGCTCAAAGAAGATATGATGTGGCTTGAGGTAGATGAGCAGACTCACAGCGAAACATTACAAGACAGACTGGCGGCAATCCCCAACCTGCCCGCCGACGATGTGCCGGAGGGGGCGGATGAGGACGCCAATGTCGAGGTAAGTCGCTGGGGCACGCCGCGCGCCTTTGACTTTGCGCCGCAGGACCATGCCGATTTCGGCCCGGCGCTAGGGCTAGATTTCGAGGGCGGTGCGAAACTGTCCGGCGCGCGCTTCACCGCGCTGCGCGGGCAGATGGCGCGGCTGCACCGGGCGCTGGCGCAGTTCATGCTCGACACGCAGACCGGTGTGAACGGCTATGAGGAAACCAACCCGCCATTGCTGGTGCGGGATGAAGCGCTGTTTGGCACCGGGCAATTGCCGAAATTCGCCGAAGACCTGTTCCGCACCACGGATGGCCGCTGGCTGATCCCGACTGCCGAAGTGTCGCTCACCAATCTGGTCGCCGACCAGATCGTGCCGCTGGCCGAACTGCCGGTGCGGCTGACCGCGCTGACCCCCTGTTTCCGGTCCGAAGCCGGGTCGGCGGGGCGCGATACGCGCGGGTTTATCCGCCAGCATCAGTTCGAGAAGGTCGAACTGGTCACCATCTGCGCGCCCGACGAGTCGCAAGCCGAGCATGCGCGTATGTGCGCGGCGGCGGAAGGGATATTGCAGGCGCTTGCCCTGCCCTATCGCAAGATGCTGCTCTGCACCGGCGACATGGGCTTTGGCGCGCGCAAGACATGGGATCTGGAGGTGTGGCTACCGAGCCAGCAGACCTATCGCGAGATCAGTTCCGTCTCCAACTGCGGCGACTTCCAGGCGCGGCGCATGAACGCGCGCTACAGGCCGGAGGGGGAGAAGCAGACGCGCTTCCTGCATACGCTGAACGGATCGGGGCTGGCGGTCGGGCGGACGCTGGTCGCGGTGCTGGAAAATTATCAGCAGGCCGATGGCAGCGTGATCGTGCCGGAGGTGTTGGTGCCTTATATGGGTGGGGTGACGGTGTTGGAGCCGAAGTCCTAGCCGTTCGCCCTGAGCGAAGTCGAAGGGCTTTGCCGAGCGCAAGCGAGGCTGGCTTCGCTTCGCTCAGCAGAAGGCTTCGACAAGCTCAGCCCGAACGGAGTGTTTTTGATGCGTATCCTGCTGACCAATGACGATGGCGTGCATGCGCCCGGCCTCAAGGTGTTGGAGGCGATTGCGCGGACATTGTCCGACGATATCTGGATCGTCGCGCCGAGCGAGGAGCAGTCGGGGGCCGGGCATAGCCTGACGCTGACCCGACCGCTGCGCATCCGCCAACATGGCGAGCGCCATTATAGCGTCACCGGCACCCCGACCGACGCGGTGATGATGGCGGTGGGGCATTTGATGAAGGATGCCAAGCCGGACCTCATCCTCTCCGGCGTCAATCGCGGCGCTAATCTGGCCGAGGATGTGACCTATTCGGGCACGGTCGCCGCCGCGATGGAGGGGACGATTTCGGGCATACGGTCCATCGCGCTGAGCCAGGTCTATGCGCGGGCGGGGATGGGCGACGATGTGCCGTTCGCCGCGGCGCAGGCCTGGGGCGAGAAGGTGCTGCGCCCGCTGATCGCGCTGCCCGTGACCCCGCGCATGTTGTTCAACGTCAATTTCCCGGCGATAGACCCCGACGCGATCAAAGGCATCCGCGTGGTGCGGCAGGGCTTCCACGATGTTGATCGCACCAAGATCGTCGAAGGCACCGACCCGCGCGGCTATCGCTACTTCTGGTTCTCGCTGGGCAGCAGCGATGCGGTGCCCGAAGGCAGCGACCTGGCGGCGATCGCGGAGGGCTATATCACGGTCACGCCGCTGCATTATGACCTGACGCAGGACAGCGCCATGGCGGTGACGGCGGCTGCCTTTTCCGCCTGACAGCGCAGGGGGTGGCAAGTTCGCACTATTGCGATAGACAGGCGTCGATGTCTCGCGCGCGCTTACCTTTTGTCCTCTTGCTGCTGAGCGGCTGCATCCCGACCGAAAGCACCCGCACGGGTGGCGACACGCCGCCGCCGCGACTGGACGCCGATGCCTCCACAGTGGAACTGGTCGAACCCGAACCGGTATGGACCGCGCAGCAGGTGGTCGCCAATGCGCAGACGGTCACGGCATCGCGCTATGTCGTGCAGCCCGGCGATACGCTACGCGGCATCGGCAACCGCACCGGCGCGGGGTCGGAAATGATCGCGCGCGTCAATGGGCTGACGCCGCCCTTCGCCCTGCGCGCGGGACAGGCCTTGTCCATTCCCGGCGGCCGCTATCATCTGGTAGCTGAGGGCGAGACGGGGATCGCGATCGCGGCTGCCTATGGCGTGCCATGGCGCCAGATCGTCGCGGTCAACGGGTTGGAGGAGCCCTATACGCTGCGGCGCGGACGCCGCCTGCTGCTGCCCGGCAATACGCCGGTGCGTGCGCCCGACCTGGAACAGCGCGCCGCTGCGTTTCGCATCGACATTGACGACGTGCTGACCGGGGGGCAGCCTGCGGCGGCCGAGAATGCGCCGGTGGCGGTAGCGTCCGCCGCGCCCCGCCCGCTGCCGAGCAATGTGCCGATCGCCCAGCCGAGCCGCCTGACCGGCCGGTTCGCCTGGCCGGTCAAGGGCACCATCGTCTCGCGCTTTGGTCCCGGCGCGAGTGGTGCGAAAAATAACGGCATCGACATCGGCGTACCCGAAGGCACCCCGATCAAGGCCAGTGCCGATGGCGTGGTCGCCTATGCCGGGGACCAGGTGGCTGTGTTCGGCGGGCTGGTGCTGATCAACCATGGTAGCGGCTGGGTCAGCGCCTATGGGCATGCCAGCCGCGTCGATGTGGTGCGCGGGCAGAAGGTGACGCGGGGCCAGGTGATCGGCCTGACCGGCGACACCGGCTATGCCAGCCAGCCCAAGCTGCATTTCGAACTGCGCAAAGACCGGGTGCCGGTGAACCCCGTCACCCAGTTGCCGACGCCATGAGGATAGACAAGCCATTTTCAACGAACAGCACGGCCGGTTTCCTGCGGCGCCGATCGTCTATGCCGATGTGGGTGGACCTGAGTTGGCGCGTGGGGCTCGTATTCGGGCTGATCGCGCTGGTGTTGCTGTTGCACTGGGTCGGGCGGGACGGGCTCAAGGATAATCTCGACGATCACATCAGCTTCATCGATGTGCTCTATTTCACAACGGTCACCGTGACCACGGTGGGCTATGGCGATATCGTGCCGGTCACGCCGGAAGCGCGCCTGTTCGAAGCGCTGTTCGTCACGCCGATCCGACTGTTCGTCTGGCTGATCTTTCTTGGCACGGCCTATAGTCTTTTTCTCCGCAACATCCTTCATAGGTGGCGTATGGCGCGTATTCAGGCCGATCTGCACAATCATATCATCGTCACGGGTTTCGGCACCAGCGGACAGGAAGCAGTGCATGAGCTGTTGGCGCGCGGCACCGACCCGCGCGAGATCGTGGTGATCGATGGCAGCGAAAAAGCGCTGGAGTTGGCCGAGTCGCGCGGCTGCAACGTCCTGTGCGGCGATTCGACCCGTGACCGGACATTGAAGGATGTGGCGATCCACCGGGCGCGCAGCATGATCGTGTCGGCCGGGCGCGACGATACCTCCATCCTGATCACGCTGACCGCGCGGCACCTGGCCCCGCGCCTGCCAATCAGCATCGTGGTGCGTAACGAGGATAATGAGTTGCCCGCGCGTCAGGCCGGCGCGACGACGGTAATCAATCCGGTGAGCTTTGCCGGCCTCCTGCTGGCGGGCAGCACTGGCGGCCAGCATATTGCCGATTATATGGCGGATCTTGCCGCGTCTGGCGGGCGCGTGAAGCTGAATGAACGAGCGGTTTTGCCGGAGGAAATCGGCCAGCCGCTGGCGGCGATCACCACCGGGCTTGGTGTGCGCATCTATCGCGACGATCGGCCGGTCGGCTTCTGGGAGCCGGAGGCGAAGAGCCTTCAGAGCGGCGATGTCATCATCGAGATTGCGGAAGGCAATGGCCCGCGCATCGCGTAAACCCGCGGGCTGACCGCAGCGCGTGACATTGGGCGCGAAAATCCCTATGTGCGCGGCAATCATGGCAACCAAATTTCCTGACGCGCCGAAGATCGGCATGGTTTCGCTCGGCTGTCCGAAAAACCTGGTGGACTCCGAACGCATCCTCACCAAGCTGCGATCGGACGGCTACCAGATGTCTGCGGATTATGCCGGGGCCGACGTTGTGCTGGTCAACACCTGCGGCTTTCTCGATTCGGCGAAGGAAGAATCGCTGGAGGCGATCGGCGAGGCGATGGCCGAAAATGGCCGCGTCATCGTCACCGGCTGCATGGGCGACGAGGCGGAGTTGATCCGCGCGAAATTCCCGCAGGTGCTGGCCGTCACCGGGGCGCATCAATATGAGCAGGTCGTCAATGCGGTGCATGACGCATCGCCCCCGATCCCCAACGCCTTTGTCGACCTGGTGCCCGAAGGTGGCCTCAAACTGACGCCGCGCCATTACAGCTATTTGAAGATTTCCGAAGGCTGCAACCATCGCTGCTCCTTCTGCATCATCCCCTCGATCCGGGGCGACCTGGTATCGCGGCGCATCGACGCGGTGCTGCGCGAGGCGGAAAAATTGGTGTCGGCGGGGACCAAGGAATTGCTGGTCATCAGCCAGGACACATCGGCCTATGGTGTCGACACCCGGCATGAGCCGCGCCAGTGGAAGGGCCGCGAGGTGCGCGCGCACATGACAGACATGGCGCGCGAACTGGGGCAATTGCGGGACGCGGACGGTAAAGCCCCCTGGGTGCGGCTGCACTATGTCTATCCCTACCCCCATGTCGATCAGGTCATTCCGTTGATGGCGCAGGGGCTGCTGACGCCCTATCTCGACATTCCGTTCCAACACGCATCGCCGTCGGTGCTGAAAGCCATGAAGCGCCCGGCCAATGAAGCCAAGGTGCTGGACCGCATTCATAAATGGCGCGCCATCTGCCCCGACATCACGATCCGGTCGAGCTTCGTCGTGGGCTTTCCCGGCGAGACGGAAGCCGACTTCCAATATCTGCTCGATTGGCTGGACGAAGCGCAACTCGACCGCGTCGGCGCGTTTCGCTTCGAACCGGTCGAGGGGGCTGCGGCCAACGCCCTGCCCGGCGCGGTGCCGGAGGCGGTCAAGGAAGAACGCTATCAGCGGATCATGGAAAAGACCGCCGCGATCAGCGCCGCCAAGCTCGCGGCCAAGGTCGGGCGCGTGCTGCCGGTGATCGTCGATGAAGTCGGCGAGCCGGACGAGGAGGATGGCTCCATCGGCGCGACTGCCCGGTCACAGGCGGATGCGCCAGAAATCGACGGCAATGTGTTTTTGCGCGATGTCGGCGAAGGGCGGAAGGCTGGCGATATTTTCGACGTGCTGATCGAGGATGCCGACGAGCATGATCTTTATGGCGTGCCGGTTTAGATCATGAACGCTCGTCATCCCGGCGAAAGCCGGGATCTCGCTTCTTCTGTGGTGGTAGAAGGAAGATAGAGAGATCCCAGCTTTCGCTGGGATGACGGGGCTATTTTACCGCCACGAACGCATCCCGATAGTCCGGCTTGATCGCATTCCGCATCGCCGCGTCCACCGACAACCCGACCTCATAGCTGCCCTCGGCATAGGGACCGGCGCTATAGGGGCCGACCACCACGGTCAGGCCGTCGATCAGCTTGCCGTCCTTCGATGTCGGCACCAGCACCTGTTCCATCGGGTCGATACATTGGGTGAAGTCATCATCGCCGCGCACGACGGGCGCGCCGCGTTTTTCGGCGCGTTGCTGGTCGAGTATGGCGCAGAAGCGGTCGCGGATCGCGGTGGAGAAGGCCGCGGGTGAGGTCATCAGCGCCTTGACACTGCTTTCCTGTTTGCGCGCCTTGTCCCACAGTACCGCATCATAGCCGGTCATCCCATGCGCGCCGCCGGTATAGACATAGGTTTGCGATTGGAGCGCGAGGAAGCGGGGCGTGTCGGCCGCGACGCTCCATTGTGTTTCCAGGCTGTGCGGGCGGAAGGGATAGCCGGACCCTTTTGCGGCTGCGCTGTCTTCCTTCGCCATTTTCAGTGCGTCGGCCTTGGTCGCAGCCATGTCACGCGCGAACTTGTCGACCAGTGCGGGGACGGCGGCGGCCTCCGCGGGATAGGCATAGGCGAATTCGAGGCCACCCGCCGTTTCCTTCACCGCAAAGGGCTTGGACGGCGGCGCGGGGGGCGGCGTGCCCGCCATGCGATCGGCATAGCGGGCGGCCGCTTCATTCTCGGCAGCATTGCCGACGGGGGCGTCGGACGACGGGGCGCAGGCTGCAACCAGCAACACCGCGATCAGGCCGCTTGGTGCGTGCGCCCGCCGCATCAATGCGCCTGCGCCATGCGGCAGCGTTCGCCGACCGCCTTGCGGGCATATTCGCTGTCGAGCGCCTGGGCGGCATTGGGCCAGCCCTCGGCGATCAGCGCCTGTTCGACTGCGCGGATATTTTCGAAATGTCCTGTTTCCGCGAGCGTGTAGGCGCGCGCGCGAAGGGCCTGTAGGCCACGATCGTCTGCATGAAGCATCGTCACTCTCCTTGGCTGTGGTTATGGCTTCGAAACTAGGCGCGCGCGCGCGATAGTGCAAAGGAAGAAAGGGCCGACCGTGCGGCAGGGGCGACGAATAAATTACGCCTTCCCTTGGCTCGACGCTTTCCCTTACATGCCTGCCATGACCGATTTTGCCGACATGATCAAAGCCGACACGGGCCAGCCCGCCCATCCGATCCATCTGGTCGAGGCCAAGGCGCTGGACACTTGGCTGGCGAGCCGCCCGGAACAGCGTCGCGCGCTGCTGGCGGCGCAGAAATTCCGGGCCAAGCCAAATGAGACGGCGATCCTGCCGGGCGAGCGGGACGGCGACTGGATGGTCGTTGCCGGGGTGGCGGACAAGGCGGCGCTTGGCCCCTGGTGCCTGGCGCGCCTGGCTGAGACGTTGCCCGAAGGGCGCTATCGCCTGGCGGAAGGATCACCCGGTGCGGCGATGCTGGGATGGATGCTGGGGCAGCATCGGTTCGACCGTTATCGCCGCGAGGATGTTCCGGTGGGACCGCGCCAATTGCTGACCAGCGACGTTGCGCGGATTGATCCCGCGGTCGATCTGGCGCGGGCGGTCGCGCTGGTGCGGGACTTGGTGAATACGCCCGCCGCCGATATGGGCCCGGCCGAACTGGAAGCGGCGACGGAAGCGGTCGCAAAGCCCTTTGGCGCGACCGTGGAGGTAACGCGCGGCGACGCGCTGGCGCATGGCTATCCGATGATCCACGCCGTTGGGCGGGCCGCCGACCGGCACTTCGCGCCGCGCCTCATTGAACTCAACTGGGGCGATCCGGCCGCGCCGCGCATCGCCATCGTCGGCAAGGGCATCAGCTTCGACAGCGGTGGCCTCGACATCAAGCCGTCTTCAGGCATGCGCCTGATGAAGAAGGATATGGGCGGGGCGGCGCATGCGCTGGCGCTGGCGCAGCTCATCATGGCGGCGCGGCTGCCCGTGCGGTTGCACCTGCTGATCCCGGCGGCGGAAAATGCGATCAGCGGCAATGCGTTCCGCCCCGGTGATGTGCTGCGTAGCCGCAAGGGGCTGACCGTCGAGATCGGCAATACCGATGCCGAAGGGCGGCTGGTGCTGGGCGATGCGCTGGCCCGCGCGGGCGAGGAGAAACCCGAACTGATCGTCGATTTCGCTACGCTGACCGGCGCAGCGCGAGTCGCGGTCGGACCGGACCTGCCCGCCCTGTTCGCCAATGACGACCGACTGGCCGCCGACATGGCGCAGGCGGGAACGGACGTGGATGATCCGACCTGGCGGCTGCCCTTGTGGGAGGGTTATGCCGACATGCTGAAGTCCGACATCGCCGATATCAATAATGCGGGCGAAGGCGGCTTTGCAGGCGCGATCACCGCCGCTTTGTTCCTGCAGCGCTTCGTGCCGGAAGAAACGCCCTGGCTGCATCTCGACACCTTTGCCTGGCGGCCATCGACCAAGCCGGGTCGTCCCAAAGGCGGCGAGGCGCTGGGGCTGCGCGCCGCGTTCAAGCTGTTACAGCAGCGTTACCAGCCCGCTAAGTAAAGCGTCACATTCCGCAGGACCGTTACGCAACCCGATTGGGCATCGTGCGTTAAGCCCGCATGAACGTCCACACAGCACAAGATCAGGTTGCCGCCATTGAACGCCCCGGAGTTCAGCCGCTTCGCCAATGGATGCGGACGCTGGTGGATTATGTAAGGTCGGGCAAACCCGACCTCACCAACCGGCAGATGGCGTTGATGATGACCGTCTATATCGGTGCCGGGCCGCATACGGTGCGTGGCCTTGCCGAAGCGCTGCATGTGTCGAAGCCCGTCATCACCCGCGCGCTGAACAAATTATCGGCGCTGGGCTATCTTCGCCGCGAGCGCGATGTGGCCGATCGGCGCAATATTTTCATCACCCGGACCCCCAAGGGGGCGGAATTCCTTGACGCCTTTCATCATTTCATCGCAGGAACCGCGCGCGATGATAGGCACGACAACAGCAAAGCGGAACGCACCGCCTGAAAGAAGCCGGTTCAAGCTGGATGGCCGTTCGGTCGCGCTTGACCGCCGTATCCACGCCGCGCGCGGCGACTTGGCCGACCTGGCGCTGGCGGGCATTCTTTTTTCCGCCCATTATGCGCGCGCGGTGCCCTTTACCTGCGTGATGCCGGGCACGCCGATCCTGTCGGCCCCCTCCCCCAGCGCCGAAGCCGTGACCGAATTGTTGCGCGGCGAGACATTTCATGCGCTCGACGTGATGACCGACTGGGCGTGGGGCTTTTGCGGCCATGACGGCTATGTCGGCTATATCCGGCGCGAGGCGCTGGACGTCGCCGAAACGGTGACGCATCGCATCACCGCGCACACCGCGCCGCTGTTTCGCAAGCCCGACATCAAGGCGCAGGTGTTGGACTATTGGCCGATGGGCGCGCAGTTTACCGGCGAAGTCGAAGGGGCGTTCGTCAGTTGCGCCGAAGGCTATGTGCATGTTCGCCATGCCAAAGCGATCAGCGAAGCGGACAGCGATTGGGTCGCGGTTGCCGAAGCCTATCTCGGCCAGCCCTATGTCTGGGGCGGGCGCGGTCATCGCGGGATCGACTGTTCGGGGCTGGTGCAGGCGGCGCTTGGCCAATGCGGCATCGCCGTGCCGCGCGACACCGACCTGCAATGCGAGGGCATCGGGCTGCCGATCGAAAGCGACGCGGCGTTGCGGCGGGGCGACCTGATTTTCTTTCCGGGCCATGTCGGCATCATGACCGATGGCAAGACGCTGCTGCACGCCAACGCGCATTGGATGGCGGTGGTCAAGGAGCCGCTGGCCGATGTCGTCGCGCGATTGGCCGACGACCATGCCCAACCCATTATCGCACGGCGGAGGATCGGCGCATGAGCCACACAATCTTCATCGACGGCGGCGTCGGCACGACCGGTATCGAAATCGGCGACCGGCTGGCGGGACGCCCCGAATTGTCGCTGATCACGCTGGACGAGAAGGACCGCAAGGATGCGGCAGCGCGGCGCGATGCGCTGAACGCTGCCGATATCGTCATCCTGTGCCTGCCCGACGATGCCGCGCGCGAGGCCGTGGCGTTGATCGACAATGATCATACGCGGGTGATCGATGCATCGACGGCGCATCGCGTGGCGGACGGGTGGACCTATGGCTTTCCCGAACTGGAGCCGGGCCATCGCGAGAAGCTGGCGGCCTCGCGCTTCGTCGCCAATCCGGGTTGCTGGCCAACCGGTTTCTTGGCACTCGTCCGCCCGCTGACGCTCGCAGGGCTGGTGCCAGCCGACTGGCCGGTGACGGTGTCGGGCGCGTCGGGCTATTCGGGCGGCGGCAAGGCGATGATCGCTGAATATGAGGGCGCGGACGGCGCGCCGACCGCATTCCGCGCCTATGGGCTTGGCCTTGGCCACAAGCATGTGCCGGAAATGACCCGCTATTCGGGGCTGGTGCATCCTCCGCTGTTCGCACCGGCCGTCGCCAATGGCTATCGCGGCATGGTGGTGGAAGTGCCGCTGCAACTGCGCGCCATGCCGGGTGCGCCGTCGCTTGGAGACGTCCATGCCGCTCTGGCGGACGCCTATGCCGGGTCACCGCTGGTCAGCGTTGCCTCTCTGGCGGAGAGCGCTGCGATGGGGCAAGTGCAGTTGGAGCATGTCGGCGCGACCGACCGGCTGGCGCTGTTCGTGTTCGGCAACGCCGACAGTGGTCAGGCGCGGCTGGTGGCGGCGCTCGACAATCTGGGCAAGGGCGCGGCCGGCGCGGCGGTGCAGAATCTCAACATATTGGCGGGCCTGTCCGAAATAGCGGGCTTGCGCCTCTAACGTCGCCGGTCAGTGAATGGTGCCGACCGGCTGGTCATCCGCCAGCAGGATGATCAGGCGCTCGATCTGACGCCAGTGGCAAAAATGGATGTGATTGCCAAGGTCCAGGCTGCGGTCGGCGCGGGCGGCGGCTTCATAGCCCGCATCGGCACCGAATATCGCCATCAGCTCGGTCGCGTCGTCATAGCTCTTTCGATCCGAAAGATATGGTAGCTGCATGATGATCCCCCGACGATTATAGCAATAGGCTGGTCGGGCAAGTGCTTCAATTGCCGTGCCATTTCCCCGCTTTGGCATGGGAGGCGGGTTAGCAGCGTGAACGATCCGTTAGCCAAGTCCTATCGCGGGACATATTGCCCCATGCTGGCACGGCCTGTCCCGAAACAGTCCGACGGGATCGCGGATCAAAGCCGCTGGTATTGGCCGCCCTGCCGTGGCAAGGGCGGGGCATGACGAAGCGCAAGAAAGACCCCACCGGCGCGGGCGCCATCATCGCTTTCCTGATCCTGGGCGGCGCGATCACCGGCGGCATGATGGGACAACCCAGCATCGGCCTGCTGTCCGGCCTGGCGCTCGGTATCTTCATCGCCCTGCTGCTTTGGCTGCGCGAACGCGGCAAATAAGCCCGTCCATCCGCCTTGCCCGGCGCGGCACGGCGACATAGATGGGTAGGCATGAACAAGCATGTCATTGCCCTACCCCTCATCGCCATTGCTGTAGCTGGTGGCGCGTTCCTGTATCTGGCGCAGGGAGACAAAGCCAAATTGCCGCCCGGCGCGGATATGGGGCGCGAGCCGGTTTTCACGACACCGCGCAGCGAAACGATCCCGACAATCAACATCGCCAAGGTGAAACCGTGGGCAGGCAGTGAGCAACCTGTTCCGGCCGCTGGACTGGCGGTGACGCGCTTCGCCGATGGCCTGGCGCATCCGCGTTCCATGTTGCAGCTACCCAATGGCGACATATTGGTGGCTGAAACCAACAGCCCACCCCGCCCCAAAGACGGCATCGTTCAGCGGGTCATGAATTATCTGATGGCGAAGGCTGGCGCGGGCGACCCGTCAGCCAACCGCATCACCCTGTTGCGCGACGCCGATGGCGATGGTCGCGCGGAAACGAAGACGGCGTTCCTGACCGGGCTGAACTCGCCCTATGGCATGGCGCTCGTTGATGACACGCTCTATGTCGCCAATACCGACGCATTGATGGCTTTTCCCTACAAGCCGGGCGACCTCAAGATCAGTGTGGCTGGCCGCAAGATTCTGAACCTGCCCGCGCAAGCCCCCAATATGCACTGGACCCGCAGCTTGACAGTTGGCCCCGACGGACTGATCTATGTCGGTGTCGGTTCCAACAGCAATATCGGCGAAAACGGCATGGATACCGAAACCAACCGGGCTGCCGTGCTGGAGGTCGATCCCAAGGATGGCAGCTATCGCATCTTCGCATCGGGCCTGCGCAATCCCGTCGGACTCGCCTTCGAGCCGGATAGCGGTGCCCTATGGGGTGTGGTCAACGAACGCGATATGCTGGGCGCGGATCTCGTCCCCGACTATCTGACGCGGGTGGAATTTGGCGGCTTCTATGGCTGGCCGTGGAATTATTGGGGCGGGTATGAAGATCGGCGGGTGCAGCCGCAGCGCCCGGAATTGCGGGAATATACCAAGCGGCCCGACTATGCCCTGGGCAATCACGTCGCGCCGCTGGGCCTGACCTTCGCGGACAAGGTGACGCTGGGCGCACCTTACACCAAGGGAGCGTTTGTCGGCTTGCATGGCAGTTGGAACCGCAAGCCGGCTGCGGGATACAAAGTCGTGTTCGTGGGCTTTGCCGATGGCGAAGCGGGCAAGGCCAAGCCAGTCGATGTGCTGACCGGATTTCTGGATGCCGATGGCAATGCTCGTGGCCGTCCGGTCGACGTAACCGCCGACGCCAAGGGCGCGCTGCTGGTCAGCGACGATGTCGGCGGCGTGGTGTGGCGGGTGACGAAGGCGCAGTAGCGCTAGACGGTAAGTCCGTGGCACCCCAGCAGTCGTTAAGATGGACCGCCCTGCACGGTTCCGCATCCTCCCCTTGTAGGGCAGGGCTATCGCATATGACCAAGCATTGAGAGAAGGAATGCATCGTTCCACCCTGCTCGTTTGATTTTGCCTTTGATTGATCCCTTGTCCG
>NZ_JAVDWV010000006.1:0-257125 GCF_031457465.1 Sphingobium xenophagum | reverse complement strand
TGCCCGCTGGGATGAACTCATGCCGTGGAACTGGCGGCCCGATCAGCAACCGATCGCCGCAGCCGCCTGATCTGCGGTCTCCAGCCCACGCTTACCACCTTCGTCATCGCGAACGACCGTTTCCGTTAGAGACCGGACGATCCCCGGAATCACATCGAACGACCGACATTGGTCGGAAGCCGGCATTCATTGGTTCGGCTATAACGATGGCTTCGTGATACGACGAGACTAGAGCGCAAAGCTCGCTTGCATAGGCAAAGTCGGTATCTCCTCGACCGTGAACGTGCCGAACGGAGGCGTTACAATCAACTCCTCCTCGGGCACGGTATGGCTCAACCACTTTTGCGCATCCCGACGTTCGACCATTGCGCCATGCCGCGACTGATAGCGGATGATCTCGGGGTTAGCATCGACCGTTATGATCCGATAGCTAACCGGCCAGTCGCCCATGGCTGGTTCCCAGATCGCGGCCAGGTAAAAGAAATTGCCATCCTCACGAAACGCACGAAACTTCTTATCGCCATTACGTATGTGGAATTCGGACGCTGCTACCAGGCAGCGGTTGGCGGGGAAGCGCTTCCCCTCGGATCGGATAAATTCGTAGGTTACGCCATCACTGAAGCGCGGATCGGAACCCCAGGCCGCTTCGATCATCTCAATCTCTTGTGGATCATTAGGGTTACGCCGAATGATGGCGCGGCGGCTGGAGACGCCGTCTGTGTCGAAGGGTATGGGTTTCGATTCCATCTCCAGAACATACAAGGAACGATTAACAGGAGCAAGCGATGTGCAACGATTACCGGCTGCTGGTCGATCTCGCCTCAATTGCCGAAGACTTCGACAATCTGTCTATCAAGATCAAGATTCCGGAAGGCACGCCGAACGTGCCAGCACGGGAAGATATCCGTATCACTGACATGGCACCGATCGTGCGCGGCACCGAAGACCACGAGCGCGGCACGGCCCAACTGGTCAATCGCCGCTGGGGCTGGCCAGGCCCCAAGGGAAAGCCGGTTTATAATTTTCGCAGCGAGGGCAGGGACTTTTCGTCACGCCGCTGCCTGATTCTGGCCGATGGCTTTTACGAGTTCACCGACCCGGCGGAGCCAAAGCAGAAGCGGCTCGACAAATGGCTCTTCACCATGGCTGATCATCGCTGGTTCTGTATTGCCGGCATCTGGCGTGAGAGCCTGGCAGGTGAGGCCTTCACCATGCTCACCATGGATGCAGGCCCAGATGTTGCGCCTTATCATCATCGCCAGATCATCCCATTGACCCGCGACCAATGGGCTGATTGGCTGGACCCGGCCGTGCCGGCCAGGAAAGTGCTACGATGGCTCCCCCAAGGAAGCCTGCCGGTCACCCAGGTTTATGGCATGCCGCCCGCGCAGGGAGCGCTGGTCCTGTGAGCGCCCATGATCTGGGCCGCTTCGTTGACGCGCAGGCCAATGTTTTCGATACTGCGCTCACCGAGATCTGCGCCGGTCACAAGCGCTCGCACTGGATGTGGTTTATCTTCCCCCAGCTACGAGGGCTGGGTCATAGTCCGATAGCCCAGTATTATGGCATCGCTTCGCTTGGTGAGGCACGGGCTTATTGCGCCCATCCGCTACTCGGCTCGCGCTATCGGGCCTGTGTCGAAGCCGTGGCCGTGCTTGAGGCGAGTGATCCCGTTGTCGTTTTCGGAGCCACAGACGCGATGAAACTGCGGTCGTCACTCACCTTATTCGAGGCGGCAGAGGCATCGCCAGTCATCGATGCGGTGCTGCAGCGCTTTTTCGCAGGCGAGCGGGACAAGGCGACTCAGCAGATGCTGGCGGCTTCCCACAAGACAACTCACTAGCTGCACATTCGCGCAAAATTGTCGCCTTGACGAACATGGCGCGCATCTGGAACGTAAAGGGAACATTTGAGTCGATGTCCCTATGCCTGCTTCCTCATCCCATCTCGCCTTGTCGGCGACCGACACTGTTGCAAGGCTGCGCGAAGCGGTGGTCCAGACGCGCATCCTGTCGATCCCAAGCTTGCCTTTCGGAATCAGCAGCGTGGATGACCGATTGGCGAGCGGCGGCCTTGATGGTGGAGGCCTGCATGAGATCGCCGCTGGATCAGCGAGCCTGAACGACGATGCCGCCGCCACGCTTTTCCTGGCCGGGATAGCTGCACGCTTCGCGGCGGAAGCCGACCAGACCGTGTGCTGGGCCATGACGGCCTTCGATCTTTATGCCCCAGGACTTGAGCAGGTTGGTATCGGGCCTGCAAAGCTGCTCTATGCTCAGGGCCGCAAGGATGTGGACGTGCTGGCCATCGCTGAGGACGCGCTACGCGATGGATCCCTCGCCTGCGTCATTGCAGAGGTGAAGTCCGCCGACATGACCGCGACCCGGCGACTGCAGCTGGCCGCATCGGATGGGCAGACCCCTATGCTGCTCTACCGCCGTCACCGGACGCGCGACCGTTGCCCCCTCTCCTCGCCATCCTCGGCCATGACACGCTGGCGGGTCAGCTGTGTGCCATCGGAGCGCCTTGCCTGGCCGGGCGTCGGCCGCCCGCGCTGGCAGGTCGAGCTGGTACGACAGCGCAATGGTGATCCCTTTTCTCTCGAACTGGAGGCGTGCGATGCCAAGGGTCGCCTCGCTGTTCCTGCCCCATCTCGCGATCGAACGGCTGCGCCGCGTCGAGCGGATGCGCGGGATGGCGCGATCAACCGCGCTGCCTGACGCGGCCCTGCAGCCCCGCCTTGCAGAGCCCATAGACGATGATCCGGGCGCCTGCTCGGTGCCGCGCGGTGGCGGATGGCGGCCGGGCGCGCGATGGGCACGCGACGGAGCCATTATCGGGCGTCCAAGCCAGGCGGAACTCGACGCGCTACCAGCCCATCAGCGGCCTACCATGCGCGAGATGGGGCGACGCAGCGAACATGCCGAGCATCCCTTTAAGGTGATGCCTTCCGATGAAGGGAGGGGCACGACGTCCGCGCCCTCGCTTGGCTGGGCAACGCTTTGGGGACGCTCCACCGTGCTGGTCCTGCGGACGGGACAACGCGATGTCATCACCGCAGCCTGCCCGTTGGCGCTCGATCTTGGTCTGCGCCCAGGTATGGCCGCGGCGCACGCCCGCGCGCTGGTGGCCGATCTCGACGTGCAGGACGCAGACCTGGACGCGGACCGGGCGCTGCTCGACCGGCTGGCGCTCCATGCCGCCCGGCACTGGACGCCCACCGCCAGCGTGTCTGGCGAGGATGGCCTGTGGCTAGACCTTACCGGCACCACCCACCTGTTTGGCGGAGAGCAGCGTTTCTGTCGCCGCTTGCTGGCTTTCCTCAAACGCCTTGGCCTGACCGCCCATATTGCGATTACTCCCACCCCGGGCACCGCCCACGCCCTGGCGCGGTACGGCAAGAACGACGTAACGCTGCTTCCTGCAGGACAGGAAGCACAAGCTCTTGCCGATCTGCCGCTTGCAGCTCTGCGCCTTGAGCCGGAAGCACTGGCCTCCGCAGCCCGGTTCGGCCTGGAGCGGATAGCCGATCTTTACCCCATGCCGCGCGGGCCACTTGCCCGCAGGCTGGGCCTGAGAACGGTCGAGCGGCTGGATCAGGCGCGCGGCCTCATCGCTGAACCCATCATCCCGGTTTTGCCGACGGAGGCACCGCTTGTGACCCGCCAGATGCTCGAGCCGATCGGAACACCGGACAGCATCGCGCAGGTCATCTCCGACCTTGTCGATGATCTTGTGATCGTGCTCCTCCGGCGCGGTATCGGCGCGCGCACGGTCCTGCTCACGGCGGTCCGGGTGGATGGCGAACCCCAGCGTCTGGTGGTCGGCGCGTCGCGCGCAACGCGGGACGCCAGGCACTTGAAGCGCATGTTCAGCCTTCGGCTTGCACAACTGGAACCGGGCCTCGGCATCGAGACGATGCATCTCGTCGTACCCCGTCATGAGCCGCTTGGCGCTGAGGCAATGGGCGCGCTGCTGGCGACATCGCGCAAGGGCGGCGATCTCGCGCCGCTCGTTGATCAGCTGAGCGCGCGTGCCGGGGACGCGGCGCTGTTCCGATTATCCTCCGATGAAAGCGATGTGCCTGAGCGCGCTGCTAGGCGCATTGCACCGATGCAGGCACCGACCGGCTGGCCGGTCTGGAAGCGCCCGGTTCGCCTGCTGCGCCGGCCCGAGCTTCTGTCCAATGTCGTCGCGCTCATGCCCGATCACCCGCCGCGCCGCTTTACCTGGCGGCGGCAGGACTATCGCGTCGTAGCGGGCGATGGTCCCGAGCGCATCCATGGCGAGTGGTGGCGCACCGATCGCGAAAAATGGGCAACGCGTGATTATTTTCGGGTCGAAGCCGAAGGTGGTGAGCGATTCTGGCTGTTTCGCCGGGGCGATGGCGTCGATCCCGACACCGGGGACTTGAGCTGGCACATGCATGGTGTGTTCGGATGAGACCCAGCATCATCCCCCCGACCACCTATGTTGAGCTACAGGTCACCAGCCACTTCTCCTTCCTGCGCGGCGCGTCCTCGCCTGAGGAACTCTACTCGGCGGCAGCGCCGCTTGGACATGGCGCCATGGGCCTGGCGGATCGCAGTTCGGTGGCCGGTGTCGTGCGCGGCTGGGCGGGCCAGAAAGCGACCGGTGTGCGTATGATCCCTGGTAGCCGGGTCGATCTCACCGACGGACGCGCGCTGCTGCTCTACCCGCGAACCCGTCCCGCCTGGTCGCGGCTGACGCGGCTTCTCTCGATCGGCAAAGCACGCGGCGGCAAAGGCTGCTGCATCCTCCATTGGACCGATGTCGCCGCCCATGCCGAGGATATGGTCGCGATCCTCGTGCCCGACATGCCGGACGAAATCACTGCAGGCCATCTGAGCGATCTGCAGGCGGCCTTTGGACCGCGCGGCTTCTCCGCACTGTCGCTGCGCCGCCGCCCCGACGATGCCGATCGCCTGCACCGGTTGGATGCACTGGCGCGGGGGCATGGCGTACGCTCGGTCGCTACCGGTGACATTCTCTATCACAGCAGCGAACGGCGACCATTGCAGGACGTAGTGAGCGCAATCCGCGAGCGTTGCACGATCGACGAACTTGGCTTCCGGCGCGAGCGCTTCATGGACCGCGATTTGAAATCCCCCGCCGAGATGGAGCGGCGCTTCGCAGCATTTCCCGATGCCATCCAGGCCAGCGCCGACATTGCGGCGCAATGCTCGTTCGATCTGGGCGAGATCCAGTATCAATATCCCTATGAGCAGGTGATGCAGGGTCGCACTGCCCAGGAAGCCCTGGTCGCGCTTACCGAGCAGGCTGCAATCGCCAAATTCCCAGATGGGGTGCCCGCGCGCTACCGCCAGCAGATCGACCATGAGCTAAAGCTCATCGCCGAGCTGGAATATGCGCCCTATTTCCTGACCGTGCATTCCATCGTTGCCGAGAGCCGCCGACGCGGCATTCTATGCCAGGGTCGCGGCTCGGCCGCCAACAGCTGCGTCTGCTATCTGCTTGGCGTCACCTCGATCGATCCGATCAGCCATGAGTTGCTGTTCGAGCGCTTCGTCTCGGGCGAACGACGCGAACCGCCCGACATTGATGTCGACTTCGAGCATGAGCGGCGCGAGGAGATCATCCAGTGGATCTATGACAGCTATGGCCGCGACCGTTCTGCGCTGACCGCAGTCGTCACCCGCTACCGCACCCGCGGCGCGGTGGCCGAGGTCGGCAAGGCGCTGGGCCTGCCGCGCGATCTCACCAAGATGCTGACTGGTCTTGTCTGGGGCTGGTCGATGGACGGCATTCCGCAGGAGCAGATCGAGAGCCTCAATCTGAATGCCGAGGATCATCGCCTGAAGCTCACGCTGGATCTCGCGCGCCAGCTGATCGGGACGCCGCGCCACCTCTCGCAACATCCTGGAGGCTTCGTCCTGACACAGGATCGGCTCGACGATCTGGTGCCGATCGAACCTGCGCGCATGGAGGATCGCCAGATCATCGAGTGGGACAAGGACGACATTGATGCCTTGAAGTTCATGAAGGTCGATGTGCTGGGCCTGGGGATGCTGGGCTGCATGAACCGCGCTTTCACCCTATTAAGCCAAGACAAGGGCGTCAGGAAGACGATGGCTGATCTGCAGGATGATGACCCGCACGTCTTCGGCATGATCCAGAAGGCCGACACGCTTGGCACCTTCCAGATCGAGAGCCGGGCACAGATGTCGATGTTGCCGCGCATGAAGCCACGCGAGTTCTACGATCTCGTCATCCAGGTGGCGATCGTGCGCCCGGGTCCGATCCAGGGCGACATGGTTCACCCCTATCTCCGCCGCCGCGAAGGCAAGGAGAAGCCGGAATATCCGAAGCCGCAGCTTCGTGCCGTGCTCGAAAAGACACTGGGCGTTCCGCTCTTCCAGGAACAGGCGATGAAGGTCGCAATCGTGGGCGCCGGCTTTACGCCGGTCGAGGCCGACCAACTGCGGCGCGCCATGGCGACGTTCAAGCTCACAGGCGGCGTCAGCCACTTTTACGACAAACTCGTCGGCGGCATGATCGCCAATGGCTATTCCAAGGACTTTGCCGAGCGCACCTTCAAGCAGATCGAGGGGTTCGGCTCCTATGGCTTTCCCGAGAGCCATGCCGCGTCTTTCGCCAAGATCGCCTACGCGTCCTGCTGGATGAAATATCATCATCCCGACGTCTTCTGCGCTGCACTGCTCAACGCCCAACCCATGGGCTTCTATGCGCCCGCACAGATCGTGCGGGACGCGCGCAATCATGGTGTCGACGTGCGGCCGGTTTCGATCAACCACAGCCATTGGGACTGCACGCTCGAGAAGACATGCGGTCGCTATATGGCCGTGCGCCTGGGCTTTCGCAGCGTGCGCGGGCTTGCCAATGCTCACGGTGCCAACATCGCCGCAGCCCGCGGCCCTGCACCTTATGAAGGCATCGAGGACGTCTGGCGTCGCGCCAGGGTGCCCCGCGCCGCGATCGAGCGCTTGGCTGAAGCAGACGCGTTCCATTGCCTGGCGCAGGATCGGCGGCAGGGTCTTTGGAAGGTGAAGGGTCTGGGTGAAGCGCCCCTGCCCCTGTTCGCAACCGCTGATGCCCGTGCCGGCCTCTTCTCGCCCGAGGGACAGGAACCCGATGTCGTGCTGACACCGATGACGGCAGGGCGCGAAGTGGTGGAGGACTATCGCTCGACCCAACTTTCGTTACGCGGCCATCCGCTGCAGTTTCTGCGCGCCGAACTCGACGCCATGCGGATCGTGCGCTGCGGCGACCTTCCTTCGATCCGCGATGGGCGCAATATCGAGGTGGCAGGCGTCATCCTCGTACGCCAGCGGCCTGGCTCCGCCAAGGGCGTGCTGTTCGTGACGATCGAGGATGAGACTGGGGTCGCGCAGGGCATCCTCTGGCCCGACCGGTTTGAGACCTACCGTCGTCAGGTGATGTCCGCTTCGATGATCGCGATGCGGGGGCGTTTGCAAAAAGAAGGCGAAGTGATCCACATCATCTGCGATCGCATCATCGATCATGACGCGATGCTGCGCTCGATCGGGCGGATGGACTTCACGGTCGCACCGGGGCGCGGCGATGGCGCCTCGCATGGCGGCGGTCCCGACCCGCGCGACCCGACGTTCCCCAGCGGCCGCACATTGTCCTCGCCGCCGTTTACGACGCTTGCCTCGCAGGCAGAACTCGTGCCGATCCGTAGCCATGACTTCCACTGACGTGCCCACAAGCTCCCAAGGCACGATCATGCGCGCGCTCGATGTCCTTCGTGAAGCCGCTGCCATGAAGGATCAGGCGCGCACGCGCGGCGTTGCGCTGGCGCTTTGGGTCCTGCGTGGTCTTTGCCCCGACGAGTGGCTGGTCGCTTTCTGGGATGCGGCCGGGTCTGACCATGAGATCGGCCGGAGCCAGGGCATGCACGCCGCCTATAACGGAATTGTCCGGCAGGTGCGTACGCGAGGCGGCCTCTCGCAAGCGGTTGCGCCGCTGCAATCGGCAGCAGTCGACCCTATATCGTCATGAGCGACATGAACCAGACCGCCCCCCGTACCGCCATTCAATGGCCTCGATGAACGCGATGTTCGACCTCTTCGACATGCCAGTTGTTCCTGGCCTTACGATGCGTGACGATGTTCTGACTGGGGCGCAGGAAGCAGCGCTGATTTCACATATTGATGGCAGCGACCTCAGCCCGTTCCGCTTCCAGCAATGGGAGGGGAAGCGCCTTACCTATTCTTATGGCTGGAACTATGATTTCGAGCATGTCCGCTTCGCGCCAGCCGAGCCGATGCCGGATTGGCTCCTCGACGTGCGAGCCCGCGCGGCTGCTTTTGCGGGGCTATCAGCAGACGATCTCGTCCAGGCACTGCTGATCCGCTACGATCCGGGTGCGGGCATCGGCTGGCATAAGGACAGGCCGGTGTTCGAGCATGTCGTGGGGATATCGCTGGGCAGTAAAGCCGTTCTTCGCCTGCGCCGGCGAACCGCGGCAGGGTTCGATCGCGCCAAAGTCACGCTGGCGCCGCGTTCCATCTACCATCTGTCCGGCGAAGTGCGCCATGCTTGGGAACATAGCATCGCCCCGATGGACGTGCCGCGCTGGTCGATCACCTTCCGCAGCCTGTCGGACAAGGGCCGCGCGGCGTGAGCGGCCGATCTTATCCGACGACGCCCGATGGCCGCTATTTCGTCGTGCGCGGACGGCTCTGGCGCACGAGCGACCCGGCGCTTGAGCCGGAAAAGCGGGAGCGCCTGGTCAAGGATCTCATGGATGCTCGCCGTGCCGTCGGCCTTGCCAAGCGCAAATGCGATCATGCGGCCGAGACAGTCGCGCATGAAGCGGTCGATCGCGCCAAGGTCGCGCTTGGCGAACGCGGCCCGGTCTGGTGGGATGATGGCGCGCCTGATCTCAACCGCCATCTCGCGCGCACGGGCCCCTATGCGGAGTGGTATGCGAGCCTGCCCGACGATGAGCGCTAGACCTTTGCTTTACGCTTGGGCTTGTCGGCAAGATCCACAATGACCGGCGCATGATCGCTTGTCTTCTCCCAGCCCCGCGGGCGGCGATCGACCTCGGCCGACACGAGCCGCGCCCTGGCCTTGTCGTTGAGCAGGATGTGATCGATCCGCAAGCCTGCGTCGCGCTCGAACGAATTGCGCCAATATTTCCAGAAGGTGTAGATGCGCTCGTCAGGGTGAAGATGCCGCAGCGCATCGGTCCAGCCTTGCTTTAGCAGCCGCGCATAAGCCTTTCGGACTTCCGGCGCGAACAATGCATCGTCCCGCCATCGATCAGGCACATAGACGTCGAGATCGGTCGGCATGACGTTGAAGTCGCCAGCTATCACCACGGGAGCATCGAGGGCGATCAACGTCGAAAGATGATCGTGAAGCCGGTCGAACCATCGCAGCTTGTAATCGAACTTGGGGCCGGGCAGCGGATTGCCGTTGGGGACATAGAGGCCAGCGATGAGTACACCATTCACCGCCGCCTCGATATAGCGGCTTTGCGCATCTTCCGGCTCGCCGGGAAGCCCTCGACGTGTTTCGTGGATTTCGCCGACGCGGCTCAATATGGCCACACCGTTCCAGCTCTTCTGCCCCAGCCAGATCGCCTCATAGCCAAGGTCGCGAATGGCAGCTTCAGGAAAGCGCTCGTCGGGTGCCTTGAGCTCCTGCAAACATACGACGTCCGGCTCTGCAAGCTCCAGCCAGCGCAGCAGCACCGCAAGCCGTCCGTTGATCCCGTTCACATTATAGGTAGCAATCTTCACCTTGAAGAAAGTCGGCGAAGTAGCTTGTCGTTCCAATTGACATGCGGCTCCCGATTGCCTTTTTTCGCAAATCGCGCATGAGGCGGTGATGCACAGACGCGCTCTACTCCTGGCCGCCCTCGCCCTTCCCGCGCCCGCGCATGCTTGGGGTCCCATAGGTCACAGGATCACAGGCGCGATCGCAGACGAAAATTTAAGCGGCGTCGCCCGTGCCAACGTCCGCGTCCTTATGGGCAGTGAGGACCTGGCCGAAGCTGCCACATGGCCGGACGATCAGAAGTCCAATCCGGCACCTTTCTGGCAGAAACAGGCAAGTCCGTGGCATTACGTCACCGTTCGGGAGGGCGACGACTATCAGGCATCGGACGCTCCGGCCGAAGGGGATGCGATGACCGCACTGAACCGCTTCACCGTGACGCTGCGCGATCCAAAGGCATCGATAGAAGACAAGCGCCTTGCCTTGCGGTTCGTCGTCCACATCATCGGTGACCTCCATCAACCGCTTCATGCCGGGGGCGGCGATGATCGTGGCGGCAATGAGTTCAAGGTCACATGGTTCGGCAAAGCATCGAACCTCCATTCGGTCTGGGACTCCGGGATGGTCGAGCAGCGCTCCTTATCCTATTCCGAATATGCTGGATGGCTCTCGCGCTCGATCACACCAGAGCAGACGATCGCGTGGACGGACCCAACCCCATCAGTCTGGATCCGTGAAAGCATCGCGCTGCGCAAGACGATCTATCCCACCGACACCAATTTATCGTGGGACTATGCCTACCAACATCGCGGCGAACTCGATGATAGGCTGAAGCGGGCTGGGGTCAGGATCGCGGCCTATCTGAACCAGATTTTCGATCCGGCTGGAAATTCGCCCGCCTCCTCCAGGCGGAAGTAAGATGTCGCTCGGGGCGGCCCATGAGGAGACGGGCATTCTGCTCGAAGTCGGTGTCTATCCGGTGCTCAGGACAGAAGGCGGCGGGCAATGGCGTCTGGATCCGTCCTGCCGCTACCGACACTTGATCGGCCAACGTGTCCGTGTCTTTGGTACACGGGCTGCTTTCGACGTTCTGGATGCAAAGCGCATCGAGCCCGCTTGAAGCAGGCGCCCATCTTCCTTTCCCCATGTCAGGTTAAGTATTGCGCAATTCGTCTTCATGCGGATGAAGGGCTTGAACCGCTACTGCGCGACCCCAGATAGAAGGGGTCGCCTCCTTCCCCCCTTTGGAAGCGACACCTCCCTGAACCTTGGCCCTGCCGTGAGCTTGCTCCGGCAGGGCAGTTTTCAAACGAGCGATTCCGTGTCACCTGCCACCCCCGGTTTGTCGGTGCCGCGCCGCTGGTCATGGTCTTTTTCGAAGTAATCGGACATAGGTGGCTACCCTTGCTTTTCGGCGACGATGATAGGCTCTGATTCGTTTCGACAGGTCAGCATTGTCGGCCATCAGGGCCTCTTCCAAGCCCAGTATTTCGGATCCAGTCTCGCCCAGGATGCGTGCGTCCAATAGGCGCATGGCATAGAGCCGATCGTTGAGGTGACCAACAGTTCGCATCATCTCCCGATTGCCAAGGCTTTCGGCCAGTCTGAAGAAAAGAGAGGCCGTACGATCTATATCGTCTGGCGACCCTGTCCCCTCCCGCACGGTCCTTTGTCGGGAACCGGCGGCATAGAGGGCAAGCAGAGCGTTCCAGTCCAGCAGATCGCGCAGTCCACCCTCGTCGGGTACCGGCACATAGAAGCCGCCGCCCGCAATCGCATCAACCAACCCTTCTCCGGTAAGCCGATTAAGCACGTCGCGGACAGGTGTCATGCTGACATGCATTTCGTCGGCGAGACGGACAGCTTCCAACCGCTGCCCGGGATGGAACTCGCCTTCGACCAGCCGCTGCTTGAGTGCCTGATAGCATCGTTCGAGAATTTGGGCAGGGCTCACGTGCCTTTGCCTGTCCTGTCATCATCAAGCCACGGCCTGGCATTTCCTTGAACCTGCCGACTGAGATAATGTTCGACCAAATCCACCTGGTCGGGCCGGAGCGCATCGATCGCGGCAATATGCGCAGGTATCTCGTCCCGGAGCAGGATCGAGGGACATTGCCCCTCATAATTGCCCAGATTGGGGCGATGCTGGGCATATCCCACCAGGGCGGCCAGCGCTGGCGAGAAGGTCCGCGCAACCGGGGGCGGATAGGCAAGCCAGGGATTTTCATAGGGCTTGAGCCAGCCCAGCGAATAGCCGGTGACAATCGCGCGCCTGACCTCGCTCGTGTTGTTTCTGCCCGCGCCGTGCAGCGTCGAACCCAGGAACAGGATAGCAGACCCCGGCAGACAGGTCGCCGCGATCGGCTCGTCATAACCCTGCCGGGCCATGCCGGCTGCACCATGGCTCGCGGGATAAAGTTGGGTCGCGCCATTGTCCGCCGTGAACGGGGTGATCGGCCACATGACATTGAGCAGATATTCATGCGCGCCTTTGGCGCCCTGCCACATGTCGTGATCGCGGTGCGGCAGCTGCGTCAGGGCGCCAGGATGGATTTCAATGGCCTGGGCGACATTGAGCTGGATCCGGTCGCAGGCCGGGCTCAATATCTCGTGCGCGATTCCGACGATGAGCGGATCTTCCACCAGCGGCGCCATATGACGGCTGCGGCGCAGGAGGCCGCCAAAACGCTTGGTTCGCTCGCCATAGAAGCCGCCCTCGCAAAAGGGCGTCGCCTCGAAGATGGGCGACAGATCCCGCTCCAGCTTCTGGAGCGCGCAAGGGGGACGCAGGTCGGGGATGATGCAGAAGCCATCACGCAATAGGCGACCGGTCCAATATTGCACCGCGGCCAGATGATCGATCGTTTGGAGCGGGTTCATGACAGCATGTCTCCCGCGCGTGCCGATGGCTCCAAGTCGCTACCGATCAGGGCGAAACGGATCGGCTCGTACACGCCACTCGCGCGCAGCTTGTCGATGGTGGTGTGACCGATACGAATATGGAGGCCCACCAAAAGGTCGCGGCCATGACGCACCGAGGGTCCGAGCGCCCGGCAATCCCAGCCGAAACGGGCGATCTGATCGAACCAGGCCTGCTCGGCGACGCCGGTATAGTCGGTGATCCCATGTCGGATGGCGTGGTCGGCCAGCGTGCTCACCAACTGATTGCGCGCGCTGCGCCGCTCGGCCGATCGCTGATGCCGGTCGAGACAGAAGCGCGTGATTTCCCGAATGTTAGGCCCGGTCGGGACAATGCCGGTACAAAGATGCGGATAGAGATGCCCCAATATATGTTCGCCCTGCGTGCGCAGCAATCGCGCAGATGCGCGATGGACGTGGTCGGGGCCAAGTAGGATCAGATATTCGGCATCCGGCGTATCGAACTGGTCCACCTCGAACCGGTCGGCAAGAACAGGCAGATCCCAGCCCAGAAGGTCGATGAAGACCTCCTTGCGGGCAGCAAACATCGCACGCATGGCGGCGCTTTCGCGCGCGCCATGACCGTGATCGGTCATTTCCATCATGGCAGGCTCCCTTGTGTAAGGTCCGGCAAGGACAGCAGAAGGGGCCTGGCGCTCACATACCAAGAAATGGGGGGACGGCTGGGCCTGCCGCTACGCCATAGCCGCCGAAAGCCCGATTTTGCTCGACGATGGCGCGCGAAATTGGCAACCGATGCCATCCAAGACACAGATGAAAGGCTGACCCCATGAACTCTTCCGAACTCGTTGACGCGGTGGCGAGCGCGACCGGCACCACCAAGGCCGACGCCAAGAAGATCATCGACGCCACGTTCGGCGCGATCGGCGATGCCGTCGGCAAGGGCGAGGAAGTCGCCGTCAACGGTTTCGGCAAGTTCAAGCTCAAGCTCAACGCCGCGCGCGAGGGCAAGAATCCGCGTACCGGCGAGCCGCTGTCGATCCCGGCTTCCAAGGGCCTTGGCTTCTCCGCTGCCAAAGCGGTCAAGGACAAGCTGAACGGCTGATACAGGTGCCGACGGCCCCATCGGCCGTCGGCTTTTACCCTAGCTTCGATCGGGTTCGTCACCGCCGAAGTCCTGCCCGATCTCGTCAATGAGGCGCGGACCTGCTTCCATGCGGTTGGCCAGCGCCTCCACATAGCCTGTCCAACGGATATTGGCGTCCGCGAGTGCAGCGCGCCGCGCTTCCTGCGGTAATGCCGGGTTCTGCAGCATCCACGCATGCACGAACAGGGCGAGCGCTTCACCGTTCAGGGCATTCTGCCATCCCTGCCGCTGTATCTCCCGATTCATGCGATCGAGACGCCGCCCAATCGCCGCCTCGAGCCGATCGGACCCGTCGGCCGACAGGAAGGAAGCAAGCGCCGCCTCGACTATGGTCGCCTGCGGCTTGCGCTTGCGCCGCGCATAGTCCGCCATCTGCATCGAAATCTCGGGCGAGAGGCGGATGGTGTGCTTGACCTTGAGCCCGCTCATAGTTCCACTCCATCGTCAGGATCGAGCGAGGCTTGTCGCGCGGCACGGCGCATGCGTTTCATCGCCCGCGAACGCGCCGCATCCTTGTCGTCATCCCTCTCGTGAAATTCGAACTCCTCTCGCGCGGACCGCTGCGGCGGCACGATCTCCTCCTGGTCGGGAAGATCCGGCTCCCGGCGGATACCGGCATTGGCATTGTCTGACTGCGTTGGCCGATCGGTGCGACGACCATCGCTCGATCCCCCTGTGCTGATGCCTTGCGAATCGGTCGTTTGCTGCTCTGGCGACACAGGCATCTGTGGAACAGGCTTCGCCACAGGCGCCGCGATGGTGGCGCGATCGCTCCAATCGTCGGACGGAGGTGTGCGTCCATCAAGCGCTGCGGCCGCCGGTGGCGGCAAAAGCCGCGCCGTAAAACGCTTGTCCTCGAAATAGCGGGCCTTGGTGGCGCGCAGCGGCGGCATCCCCGATACCATCACGATTTCTTCGTTCGGCGGAAGCTGCATGACCTCGCCCGGCGTCAGGAGGGGGCGCGGCGTTTCGGTGCGCGAGACCATCAGATGCCCAAGCCAGGGCGAGAGGCGATGGCCGGCATAATTTTTCATCGCGCGCATCTCGGTCGCCGTGCCCAAGCTGTCGGAAATGCGCTTGGCGGTGCGTTCGTCGTTGGTCGCGAAAGCGACGCGCACATGACAATTGTCGAGGATCGCGTTGTTCGGCCCATAGGCCTTTTCGATCTGGTTGAGGCTCTGGGCGATCAGGAAGGCTTTGAGCCCATAGCCCGCCATGAAGGCGAGCGCGCTTTCGAAGAAATCGAGTCGCCCGAGCGCCGGAAATTCGTCGAGCACCAAGAGGACGCGATGCCGTTTGGCATCGGGTTTCAACTCCTCGGTCAGCCGACGACCGATCTGGTTGAGGATCAGGCGGATAAGCGGCTTGGTCCGGCTGATGTCGGAAGGCGGCACTACCAGATAGAGGCTTGTTGCGCGCGCACCCTCGACGAGGTCGGCGATACGCCAGTCGCATTGCCGGGTGACATGGGCGACCACGGGGTCGCGATACAGGCCCAGAAACGACATGGCGGTCGAAAGCACGCCGGACCGTTCATTCTCGCTCTTGTTCAGCAGTTCGCGCGCCGCGCTGGCGACGACCGGATGCACGCCTGCCTCGCCCAGATGCGGCGTCGTCATCATCGCGCGCAACGTGTTATCGATCGTGCGCCTGGGGTCGGACAGGAAGGCGGCGACCCCGGCCAGCGTCTTGTCGGGTTCGGCATAGAGGACGTGGAGGATCGCGCCGACCAGCAGGGCATGGCTCGTCTTTTCCCAATGGTTGCGGCGTTCGAGCGAGCCTTCGGGATCGACCAGCACGTCGGCGACATTCTGCACGTCGCGCACCTCCCACTGCCCGCGCCGCACTTCGAGCAGTGGATTATAGGCAGCCGACGCGCTGCTGGTCGGATCGAACAGCAGCACGCGGCCATGGCGTGCGCGGAAACCCGACGATATCTGCCAATTCTCGCCCTTGATATCATGAATGACGCAGCTGCCCGGCCAGGTCAGCAGCGTCGGCACGACAAGGCCGACGCCCTTGCCGCTACGGGTCGGCGCGAAGCACAGGACATGCTCCGGGCCGTCATGGCGCAGATAGTCCGGACCGAACCTGCCGAGTACGACCCCCTCGTCCTTGAGCAGGCCAGCTTGCGCGATATCGGCAGGCAGAGCCCAGCGCGCCGATCCATAGGTTTCCGCAGTACGCGCTTCGCGGGCGCGCCACACGGACATGCCGACCGCGACCGCGATCGCCGCGAACCCGCCCGAGGCGGCGACATAGGCCCCGCGCTCGAAGATATGGGGCGCATAGGCGTCATAGCTGAACCACCACCAGAAGAAGGCGGGTGGCAGATAGATGGGATGGTCGCCGATCCTGAACCAGGGTGGCCCCAGCGCGGGTTGATAGCCAAGGCTGGCCGCGGTCCATTGGGTCGCACCCCAGATAGCCATCAGCACGACCAGGCTGACCAGCAGTAACTGCCCCCAGAGTATGCGTGTGCCCGACATCGTCGTCACTCCTTATCCGTGGTGTATCTCACAGGCCAAGTCCCCGACTACGACCCGGCGACCAGTCGATCCGCCCGCCTGGGCTAATGGTGCCCAGGACCTGACCCCCAAGCTGGCGGTCGAGCGCGGGGCGCCAGGGCACGAGCTGGAAGCCAAGACCGTCGTCGATCATCGCGAAGCGGCCCGACGCCAGCGTGACGCGCTCGCGATATTGGCCGCTCACAATCTCGCCGGGTGCGGAAGGCTGGTGGGCAAGCCCGGTCGCCTGCGCGATCCGCGTGGCGGCATCCTGCAACTCGGACGCGCGAAGGCTGGCGATCATGCCCGAAGGCAGGATCACCTGTCCGCCGCGCCGGGTCGCCACGCCAAGCGCGACCAGCTTCTCGCGCCGGGCGTCGAGGGCATCGCGGACCTCACGACCAAAGCCATTGGCCATGGACAGGGGTTGGTCGCCTACAAGCTGCCGGTCGATCCAGGTCGCGCCCAGCGCATCGACCTGGGCGTGGAGCGGCATGTCGGAGCGGCTGGCGAGCGACATGCGGGGGTGCCCGTCGTGACCCGTCCAGCTGCGCAGCTCGACGATGCCGCCGATCGGCGTATCGCCGGTCATCTCGAGATCCTCGAACCGCAGATGATGGGTGCGCCCGTCCACCCCTTCGACGATCGCGAACGCCGTGCCGGTCAGTTCGTCGTCAAGGCCGCGGGCGGCGAGTCTGCCGATGACGGGATCTGTAGGCGCGCCATCGTGCAGGGTGAAGGTCGCGAGGTCGGGGCGGCGTCCGCTTGTCTGCATTGTCCGGTGCATCGTCTTGATGATGTCCGTGCGCATGCCGAGTTCGCGCAGACTATCCTCAAGATCGGGTCGCAATGTCCACATCGCTGGCGCAACGGGTTCGGCCAGAGCCATCCGTTCGAGCCTGGCCGCGCGTCCCAGCAGGAGCTGGCTGTCGGGGTCACCATATCCCGGCGCCTGACCCGGTTCCGGAACCAGTCCCGGATGATGGCGCTGGCTCGGTTTGGAACCCGCGTGCCCGGGCCGCAGATCGACAATCCCCATATTGCGGGCGGCCAGCCGCTGCAGTCTCTGGTCGAGCGACGTCCAGCGCTCTGCATCGACCTCGCGGGCAAGCGTCCGGGTAATCTCCTGGCTGGTGCGCGGTCCAAGCTCCAGCGTCGCCCGCGCCTCGGCACGGGCGCGCATGCCTTCGCTGATATAGTCGCGATCGATGACGAGATCGCTGCCGTCATCGGCCCGCCCGCGCAGCAGGATATGGACATGGGGATTGTCGGTATTCCAGTGATCGACGCCCACCCAGTCGAGCGCGGTGTCGAGATCACGCGCCATGTCGGCCATGAGGTCGCGGGCGAAGCCGCGCAGGTCCTCCATGTCGGCACCATCCTCGGGCGAGACGATGAAGCGGAAATGATGGCGATCGTCCTCGCAGCGCCGTGCGAAATCCGTCGCGTCCACGCCATCGGTACGCTGGTCGAACAGCCGGGCATCCTGACCGTCGCGGGTGACGCCGTCGCGGCTAAGATAATCGATATGCCGGGCGAGCGGCGCGGCGCGAAAGCGGGTGCCTTTATGGCGCACGATCCGCCCCTTGATGACGACCTTTCGCCCGTGGGCGCGGAATCGAGCCGATGCCGCCGCGAGCCTGCCCCGACCGATCGTGCCGGTGCCGCTGGAACGGCGGGCTCTGGACAATCGCATATGCCCGGCCTTGGCCGCCGCGCGCCGCACCTGGGTGGCCAGCGATACGGCGCGTCGCCCCTGACCGGCGCCGCGATCACGTGCCCGGCCAGGCCGGATGTCGAAGTCCTGCTCGTCCCGGCTCATGGCGCAGCATTCCTGCCCCAAATGGTGGCTGCCAGCGCCCGATGCTTTGAAAACGGGGCAGAAATCGCTCCAAGCGCCGTCTCAACGGTTGCAATGCCGCCGGTTAAAACGCCACAAAACCAACCACATGCGCCCAGGCCGACGGCGGGCCTTTTATCTCGCCCTCCTATTTGGGCCAGTGTTTTTCGTAGGTCTCGCCATCGTCGTTCCTCCTTCATCAAAGTAAAATGCAAGGTCTGCCGCACCTGTGTGTGAACTCCTGCAAAGCATTCGAGGTCAGGTACGCCGCGCACTCCTCCGTGCTCATCGACGGTGTGTGGGAACTGCTCGCAAGCAGCGTTCGAACCGTCGCGGCACATGTCGCTATCGGATTTACGGGGCAGCATCACAGGCATTCGAGCGTGGTCCAGCAATGCTGGCCACAGGCGAGATATCGTGCTTCCCGTTTTCCTGGTCTGTACCATTCCTCTGCCGCTTACGCGGACCTCCTTAAGCGCTGTGGGCCGTCACCATGACGATGCCCGTGGGTTCCCCGTCATGATCTGGCAGCGGCGAGGCGCTGCACCTTGGCTGCATTGCGGGCGGCGATCTCCTGTTCGGCCGTATCGGGATCGCCGACGTAGAAAGTGCCGTCGCGCCACATGGCATGCATGGTGACGGCGAGCTTGCGGGCGACCGCGACGCGCGCCTTGGCATGGCATTTGGTCTTCGCCAGATGCAGGCCCCAGCTCTTGATCGTGTCGCGTCCCTTGAACCGGGTGAGCATGGCCGATGCCGCTTCGTAGAGTGTCCGGCGGACATCGGGATCGCCTGCCTTGCTGATCCGCCCTTTCACGTCGATCGACGTGCCCGACTGCCATCGCTTTGATGTGAGGCCGAAGTAGGCGGCAACATCGCGTGAGCGGCGGAAGCGTGACGGATCGTCGATTGCGCTGCTGAAGCTGAGCGCGGTGACAGGTCCGACGCCGGGGATCGCCATGAAGCGTCGGCACAGCTCGTCACGCATCGCCAGTTGGACTGCGAGCTTGTTGAGTACGAGATACTCGGCCCACAGCGCCGCACGGGCACGCAGCATGCAGTCCATCAGCCCGGCGGTCATCGCGTCGCCAGCGACCGCCTCGCGCACGGCCATCTCCATGCCGCCCCGGCTGACCTTGCCCAGCCGTATGCCGAACACTTTGAGGGAATGTCGGATCGCATTTTCCAGATCGAGGAACTTGCGTTTGAGATTGCGGCGCTGAACCAGGAGCAGCCGGATCCGGTAGCAGCTCTCCGTCTTGATATGTGCCTGGCGGAACCAGCCGGTACGCATGATGTGCGCGATGCCGAGGGCATCGGCGGCGTCGGTCTTGTTGCGCTGGGCGGAGAGGGCCGCGCGAACATGACGGGTTTCGAGGCACACAGCGGGGACGCCGATCTCCAGCAGTCCAGCGTGCAGCCATGGTGAGAGCGATCCCGCTTCATGGCCAACCCTGCGTAGGCGACCGACATAGCGTCCAAGTGCCTTGCCGATCAGCGCGGGCTCGGTCGCCACCGCCGTTTCCAGCACCACTTTTCCATCGTCGCCAACCACGCAGATCGCGGTTTCCTCGATCGACACATCCAACCCGGCAAAGTACTCCATGGCACGACTCCTTCGCTTCCGTTTCACCAACGGAAGGGTCGCGCCGATGTCACCTGCATCGCAAGGTTCACGTAGCTCAAGGGCATGCATCTGGGTCATCCTGGCACCTGCCAAGTCTCGCCCAAATACAGCGGCAATCCCCAAAAACCCCTCATGGCCTTGCTCCGGTTCGCGCGACGAAAAGCGAAGAAGCGGCGGTGGCGTCGCGCCGATGCCCGGCATCGTCGGTCCGATCCTGTGGACCGGACGGCGCTGGCGGTGACCCCATCGCCGACGCCACCGCCCGTCGTGGGAAGAGCGCGGCTTGCGTCCAGAGGGGCCTCGGTGGCAGAGAAAGGTCACCCGCTTCCCTTGGCGCACCCGTGCCGATGCGCGGCAGCAATCGCGCGAGATAGGCGCGCGTTTCAGCGGGCAGCGGCCTGCCGAAACGCAGATAGTCTTCGTAGCGACCAGGGCCTGCATTATAGGCGGCGAGCATTCCTGCCATGCCGTAGCGATCATGCATCTCGCGCAGATAGGCTGCGCCTGCCATGATATTGTCGCACGGTTCATAGGGGTCAGAGCCCAAGCGATGGCGCGCGGCCAGCATGGCCCATGTCGCGGGCATGATCTGCATGAGGCCCATGGCACCGACGCGGGAGAGAGCGCGCGGATTGCCGCCACTCTCCTGGTCCATCACTGCCCGGATCCAGTGCGCCGGGATAGCAAATTGCTGCGCCGCTTCTGCAATGGGCACGGCATAGGGCTGCGCTGTCGACGTTGCGTCGGCCGACCCTTCCGTCTGCGCGATCGTTGCCGATCCGATGCACGCCTGCTGCACGATCATGGTCGCGAGGATGACAGCTATAGTGCCCTGAAGCCGCCCCGTCATGGCTTCCACCCGTGCCAGACAAAAGGCGCGCCACTGTTCGCGCGCGTCAGTATCGGCCGCACAGTGCCGATCACGCCTTGCGCCGACAGCGGTCCGAAGTAGCGTCCGTCGAGACTGTCCTCGACCGCTGCGTTGAGCAGCATGATCTCGCCCGAGCCAAGCCTGCGACATCCCGACCAGACCGGTAACTGACGGCCTGCGCGATCATGGGTGCGCGCGCTGGCAACTGGCCTGCGATCGATCATGATGGTCACACCCGAGCGGCAGACCGTCTGCCCTGCGGTGGCCGCGACATGTTTGATGAGCGGGACGCCGAGCGGGAGGGCGTGGCGACGCGCCAGCCAATGGGCTAGATGCCTGTCCGGCATCACCAGCGCCAGATCGCCGACGCTGGGCGAGGCACCTGACGACACCGCATAGAGGCCGATAGGTGCGCTGGCCGTCGCGTTCCAGACCAGGCGGGGCGCCGGGTCGATGCAGGCCAGCAATGCCGTCACCTGCGCCGCCACGATAGTGACGAAGACATAGCCCCGCCGGGTCATTGTTCGATATCCCGGCGCAGTTCGAACGCACGGTGCCGGACAGATGTATAGCTGCGCGGATCCATGCCCGCGGCAACACGGCTGTGGACGTGGTGCCAGTGATCGGGCGCGGCGCGGGCGGGATCCACCCCTGCCGCTTCGACCCTATCGATCGCGCCAAGTACCTTCTCGACCCGCGGCCAGCCTTCGATGCTGAGCAGGATTTCACCGCCCGGCCGGACGAACGGCAGGGTCGTATAGGCTTCACCCGGCCATATCGTGCGCACGATGTCGATGCGCGATTTGACAGTGCCATGATCGTTGGCGGCCCAACGGATAAGCGCGAACAGCGCGCCGGGGGGAAAGCTCAGAACGCGGGTGCGGCGACTGACGATGCGTTCGCCGACAGGCAGGCCGAAGCGCAGCCAATGTTCGAGCCGGCCTTCGATCCAGATCAGTTCGATATGAGTGTGGCTGTCGGCGGCATGGCGCGCGTCGCGCCGGTGGCGAGAGGTATGGCCCATCATATCGGCTCCTTAACTGTGTCGGGAAATTGCGCGTCGATGAGCGCACGCATGAGGTCGGCGACCGTGGTGCCGCGCGTGACCGCAGCGAGTTTGAGGCGCTGGCGCATCGCAGGCGTCACATCAATCGTGAGCCGGGCGCTGAACGGAGTGGCGGCAGGTGTGTCGAGCACCGGTCGGCGAATCCAGCGCTCGGCGGCACCCGGCCGGGTTGCGAAGCCCGTCACTGTGTCCGTCACTGGGCCCGCCTCTGTCGGCATCTTCTTCATCGGGCCAAAGTCCCGATTGCAGACGCAAGGGCAGCGACCTCGCGCGCAGCGGGGCCGTCGGGATCGCGCTCGAACACCAGACGGCCTTGCGCCATGACTTCGGCGAAGAGGATGCGCTGGGCGATGCCGGGTCCGAGCAGCGAAGGCTGCTGGTCGACAAGCCCCGCTCGCGTGCTGCGAGCAATCCGCGTGCGAGGATCGCAGCGGTTGAGAACGAAGCGGGCTTCGAGCGTGGGATGGAAGCTGCGGGCTTCGCGCACGAGCGCGACGATCTCGGCCGAGGCCCAACCGTCGAGCGCCGATGGCTGCACCGGAATGAGCGCCAGGTCGGCGGCAATGAGAGCCGCGCGCATCAGCCCGGCGACGCGCGGCGGGCCATCGATGACGACATGATCCACGCTGGCGGCCTGCACCCGCGCTTCGAGATGCAGCGTCTCGCGGGAAAGGCCGATGACGCCGAACAGGCGGGGCAGCCCCGACTGGGCGCGTTGCTCCGACCAGTCCAGCGCTGAACCCTGTGGATCGGCATCGATCAGGCAGACGCGCGCGCCCTGATGCGCCCAATGTCCGGCGAGATGGAGGGCGAGCGTTGTTTTGCCGACGCCGCCCTTCTGGTTGAGCAGGGCGACGATCATGGCCGTTGCCTTGCTGCGCCGGTGGCGCGCGGCCTCGTCGCCGTCCTGCGCCGCGTCGCACGCAGCGATTTGTGCGTCGCATCTGCGCTCGCGGGCAAAGCCCAGGTTAGAAAGAATCCGTAGGATTTTCTATTAGCATTGTTAAGGGGCCAGAAAACCGCGTATTTCTGCGGCTTTGCGGGCGAAATGCGTTCCCGATAGGCCGAACTTTGCGTTCCCGATAGGCCGAGTTTCGGTGTTCCCGATAGGCCGAGTTTTATCATCGCTTTTGCCCCCGACCATGGCGCACGCGGCGCTGGGCAAGATCGAAGGGATCAAGCGGCAGCGGACGAAAGTTGAGCATCTCCTTGTCGGCAATCGTCTCGAGCGCGAGCACATAGCCGGGCAGGGATTGCGCATGCACGATGCCGCGCAACTTGAAGAGGAAGCGCCGTCTTGGGATCAGCATGCCGGATTTGAGGTGGAGATGGCCGACCTCGAAGCTCCAGCCATTGACCTGCCGTCCGCCATGCTTGCGGACCAGGCGATAAAGCCAGCGCTCCATGCCGCCGGTCAGCGCGAAATAGGCGCGGTCGATGGTGAGGATGAGCCCGGAATCGAGGACGCCCGCATAGAACCAGTCGGGCAGGATCATCTCGATGCCCAGCGGGCGGCCGGTTTCGTCGAGCCGCTCCTTCCATTCGTTGATCCAGGAGAAGCGATGGTGGCGGCGCTGATGAGCTTGCCGGATCGAGGTCGCGACCGTGGTCGACTGCAACCGATCGAGCGCGGCCTTCAACCGGTCATAATGGTCGCCGCCGGTGCCCCGGCCGATGAAGCTAAGCAGTTCGTGCGGTTTGGTCGTCATCAGCCGGGAGGTCGGGCGTCCCCTATCGCGGGCCTCGACGATCTGGCTGGCGGCCCAGATGAGGATATCGGCGTCCCAGATCGTCGCCATGCCATGCTCATGGGTGGCTTCCACCGCGATCGCGACATCGCCCATTTTGAAATGTATGGGGGTGACGCGCTTGGACTTGGCGAGACTGAAAAAGGGCCAGGACATGAGGTCCTGCGCGTCGCGCGTCGCGATGTCGCCGCGGACTGCCCGAAACAGATCGAGTTGCCGGTCCTGCGCCCGGTCGGGCAAAGCGGACATCATGCTAGCGCCGCACCGGCGCGCCGGGGTCGATCCGCTTGGCGGGATGGACGGTGCCGCGTCCCGGATCGGAGGTCGAGCGCCGCGTGCCGATTTCGGCCCAGGCTTCGAGATCGACCAGCGCATAGACGATGCGTCCGCCGAGCTTCCGAAAGACGGGGCCTGTACCAAAGCAGCGATGCTTTTCCAGCGTGCGGGGCGAAAGGCCCAGATGCAGCGCGGCGTCAGGGGTTCGCAGATAGCGCGGCGTGACGACCGCAAAGTCGCGTTCCATATCGGTCTCCAGCGTCGGGGCTGGCATGGCTGGCCAGCCCTGGGGTGTCGCTGACGAGAATGGCGAACAGTGGAGGCCCGCGCGGAGTGGCAAAAGCACGGGCGAAAATTGTCACCCCTTTGCCTGTGATCGGGGCCAATTTGTTGGGAACTCTCGCTGGGCCTTTTCGGAAGGCGTGTTTTCGCATGGGGGGATGGTGCCGCGTCCTATTTGACGCTGGATGGTCAGGTTCAGCCCGCGCGGAGCAGGTCGCGATAGCCGCCATCGCGCAAGTGCAGGGCTTGGGTGAGCAGGCGATGGGTGCCGCGGCGCTCGCTCGAGGCCTTCCATAGCGCGGCCGACAGGTCCGGCATTGCCGGATAGGCGAGATAGGCCAATTCCCGCAGCGTGGCACCGGCGACATGGGCGTCGAGCAGGCGCAGCATCAGGTCGAACCGTGCGGCCTGGAAGGGCGACAGATCGCTCTGCGGCGGGCCCGATCCGCCTGTTCCGCCAAGCCAGAGGCGGGCATGCGCGGTGGCGCGCAGCCGACCGTCGAACAGTGGATCGTCCGGCAGATGGAAGGCCGTGCGGGGTCCACGCTGCAGACCGCGTTGGGGGCAGCGAAGCCACAGGCGGATCGCGCGTCCGCCTGCAAATAGGACGGCATGGGTGCCGTCGTCGGCTTGCCCAATCTGCCGGAGGCCAGGCAGGGCATGCGGAGGTGGGAAATCCGGTCCCGGGTCGATGATCACGATGCAAGCGGCTACCGCCGGATCCCACAGCGCGGGATCATCGTGTGGCGACCGGTCAGGACCGACGGGGAAAGCGAAGGCCCCATGACCGGGCAAAGTCCTCCTTTGCTTGTGTCGAGGTGGTGGCATCGAGCGCGGCATGGCCAAGGCGATAGGCGGGTGCGCGGACAAGGAAGCGCTGCGCATAATCGCACCGGTCCTGCCCGCTTCTCGCTTCGACCTTGGCCATCCGCCCGGCTCCCTTCGCTAGGCAAGGCTGGCGGCTGGCAGGCTGGGCGGAAGACCTCGCTTGGGGACAAGCCTGTCCGCCAGGGGGGACAGGCTTGCCGGGTGTCCAATCGATCGGCGCCCCGCGCGAGCGGGGCGCCGGGTCGTCAGCGCGACCAGATGAGCGTGTAGCTCTCGCCGTCGTCGGCGGCGACCAGGCTTGCGTAGATCGGCGCCGGGAAGCTGGGGTCGTCGAGCTTGCAGCTCATATAGTCTGTGCCAGCGGCGGATGTCTTTGCCCAGGCGGCGCCAAATTCGACTGCGCCGGTGAAGAGGCGGAAGTCGGGGGCCTTGTCATTGTCCTTGGCGCTGGGGCGGATGTTGGTCTTGACGTTGAGGGTCAGCGACTTGATCGTGCCGGTGAAGCCGTCTGCGCTTTTGGTGAAGGTGCCGATGATTGCCATGATGTTCACTCCTGTCTTCGAGCCCGCGCCTATCGCGGCCTCGATGGGCATCACGGGACCGGGGCGACCGGCGGCGCACCTGCAAGGCTGCAGCGTAAGCGAAGGACCGGGCGGGCGCGGCTATTTTGCTTCGCGATGCAAAGTCGGCATGGCCGACGGCGGACAATAGCCGCGCCCGCCCGGTTGCGACCCAGCCGGTCGAGGCGCAGCCGTCCCCGGTCATCTGGGGCCATCGAACGCAGGCCGTGTGGGTGGGGGCGTTGACGGGCATGGGCCGTGCGTGGCGATCTTCGCGCTGCAGCCGGATCGAAGGCTCCCTCCGATGCAGGACAGTCCGGGGCGCACGCTCTGAAGATCATCCATCGCGCAAAAGCCAGGGCCATGACCAGCCCGCCCGCCGAGCGGGGCGCTAAGTGTCGATATGAGGACATCATGGCCCGCCTGGACCAGACCGACTTTGCTATGCGAGTTGTCATCGACCGGCCCGTGATCGGCGCAAAGCATAGCCTGCAGGCCGGTAATCAGGGTGTCCTCGATCCCAAATGCTCGGAAATAGACCAGCCGCTGGCACCCGATTTTTCCGTTCGCATGGGCCTCGGTCCTACATTCTTCGGTGACCAAGTCCGTCGCGAAGGCCCGACCCGCCGCTTCGTCTCTATCCGCATCGGGCAGTTGGCGGGCGTCGCCCCATCGCCCTGGTCGCGGCGGATGACGATCGACATCCATGGCATCGAACGGGATTGGCTCGGCCGGGCCGCACGCGAGGCGCGTATTCTCAAAAGGAGGGCCATCGGCGCTGGCGCGCGCGGATGGCACTCCTGCCTGCGCGACGTTGCGGCCGGTCGCGCGTCGGCTGACTGACCCTGTGGTACGACACAGGCACGCCGCACCCCTCTCCGATCACCCGGACGGTCCAGGCAAGCGCTTTTACGCCATTGTGCCTTTGGGCGGATACGAGCTTGCGTACATATGTATATCCGCACATGTGCCTTTCCGTATTGGCACAAAGGCAGAGCCGGGACGCCTGGCGCGCGTCCCGGCGAAAATGACCTCTCATCGCATCTGCGTGAAGGCCTGGGATGCCGCCTCGTCGCAAGCGAAGGTCCGGCAGCACAGCATACCGTGGGCATTGCCGTCGCCATCGACGATGAACATGCCAACGAACCAGCGCCCATCCAGAAAGCCAGTGGCGACGATCCGGTCGAGTTCCAGTTCTTCCTCCTGGGTGATATAAGCGCCGACCCAGCGTTCCCTCGCCCGTGCATCCCAGCGAATATCCGTTTCTTCGGCTTCCAGGAACCTTGCGGCCAAAGCCTCGCCTGCTCCGCGCCCGAATTCCAGTTCGAGGCCGGACTTCAAGGCTGCCATCACGCGATCAGATGCCAGGGCAATGGGCTGAACCATGGTCATGAGAAAGTCTCCTTATGCTGTGCATCCCCAAAATCGAGGACCGGCAGGGAGAGACGGGCGCCGGAAGGCTGTCAGGGCCGCCGGGCACGGCCCGGCGCCGCGCAGCGGGCGCATGGGGGAACCGATTTGCGAAGCCAAATTGGGGGAAACCGGCGAGCCTTGAAAGCCGCACCGCCGCCCGTCACGATGGGAAGACCTCGACCCGCGCCCCTCCTCCATCCGCGAGACAGGAAAACGCTGCGGCCATATCCTTCACGCCGCCGTCGCGGCGAACCGGCCGTCGCCATCGCGACGGCCGCAACAGCCTTCCTGGCAAAGAACAGCGCCGACCGGCCTGACGCGCGCGTCTGGCCGGTCGGTCACGATGGTGTGGTATAGGCCCTCGCGCCATTCGGCGCGGGGGCCTTCGGATCAGGCGTCCGGATTCCAGATGAGGGCGTAGCTATCCTCGTCGTCCTGGCCCGCAGCGCGGCCGAGATTGGCATAGAGGGTGCGGGGGCCAAGTTCCGGCGCGGCCATGGCGATGCGGATATATTCGCGGCCCGATACTTCGCCGGTGCGGATCCATCCGCCGCCAAGCTCGGTGCCGTTGGAGAGAACCCGATAGTCGGGCTGTTCGCCGGTCTTGCCCTTGTTGGGGATGATTTCGATGTCGGCGCGAACCGCGAGGGTCTTGAGGACGCCCTTGAAACCGCCATTGTCGAGCCGCTGGACATAACCGATGGAAGCCATTGCAATTCTCCTTCTTGTCGCCCCCGGCCGATCCGCTGGGCGTGCGGACCGTCAGGCAGCGCGCGGGGTCGCCTGAACCGCAGGCCGCAGCGATCAGCGAAGGACCGGAAGGGCCGATGCTATTTGAGAGCGCAGCGGCCGCGAGGAGCCGGAACGGCGGGGAAATAGGAGCGGAACGATGGTTTCAGGCGGCGCTGCTGCGCTGCCAGGTCAACGCATCAAGCCCAAGAGGATGGGCGGCGCAGGCTACAGGAGAATAGGCATGCGGTTGGCGATATCCCCCTGCGATCGACATGCGGTCAAGGAGAGCGGGCAACCACAGCGCGCGACATCGCCATGCCGATCGGGGCAAGAGCCGCAGCCATGCTTTTGCGAACCGGCTCGTTCGGTGCCTCTCAGGTGACGGTAAGCCGCAGCGTAAGGAAGAGATCATCCGGCTCGTGGTGCCTGGCTATCGGCATGAAAACCGTAGGGGTGGCAGGGCGAAATCGGGCATGTCGAACGAGGCGATGATCGCGGCGTAGCTGCCGAGCGCCTGGGCTGTATGACGGCCGATCACGACAAGTCGTGCTGGGTGGCACAAGATAGCCTTTGGCACCCCAATGCCCTAACACGGCGCGCTCCAGTTCGAACGCGCCGGCGCAGCCATCCTGGACCTGCATAGTCGGCGTGTCGTGGGCGGGGCAGTTAGCGACAGGATGAAAACGGACCTGACGATCAGGGCGCTGGATATGGCAGTGCGTATGCGCCAGCCTCTAGAGGACTGCCTTTTCCGTTAGCTGTGCTGAACTTCGTTTCGGACCGCGGAAGCCAATATCATTCTTACGATTATCACAAGAAGCCTCAGGCCTATGGCCTGCGTCCTTTGATGAGCGCTGAAAGGAACCCACTCATGGCCATCTCGGAGAACAGATACGCCAGCTTGCCCCCTGAATGAAGGCCTGTTGCAGCAGACTCTGACCACCGCGCGCCACAGCACCCAGCTCGAAACTCGCATTGCCGAGCCAATCCCCGGCCCAGGATGCCTTGCGCAAGCCGGTCCTTGTCACCAAGGATGCAAGCTGACAGCATCATGCCTACGCTTTTGAATGATGCCCGGGAGCGGAGGACAGCTTATCGAACACATACTGATTACGATTGCGCTGGGCATAGTCGCCGCGCTCTATGCTGCCGTGGGCCAGGCAGGCGCCACCGGATATCTGGCGGTCATGGGCCTTGCCGGGCTGAATCCTGCAATCATGAAGCCGACGGCGTTGGCGCTCAACATCGTGGTCGCAGCCATTGGCACCTGGCAATACTGGCGGGCGGACCGGTTCTCATGGGCGACCTTTTACCCGTTTGGCGTTCTGGGCTTCCCGTTCTCGCTCATAGGCGGTGCGATCAACCTGCCGGGGCATATATATTATCCCATCGTGGGCACCATCCTGTTGCTTGCCTCGTTCCAGACCGCACGGTCTGCGTTCGCGAAGCGCGATGTTGAGATCACACATCGGCCACCACCGTTCATCCCTGCGCTTCTAACCGGTGCCGGAATCGGCTTCGTCTCCGGCGTGACGGGCACCGGCGGGGGCATCTTTCTCGCACCGATCCTGCTCATGACCGGGTGGGTCGAAATCCGCCGCGCCGCAGCGGTGACGGCCGCTTACAACCTGCTCAACTCCGCAGCAGCGCTCGCTGGAACTTACACAACGCTCAATACGCTGCCATCAGCACTTCCGCTCTGGATGCTTGTGGCCGGCATCGCTGCGATCGTCGGATCGGCACTCGGCAGCCGCTATCTTCCCGAACGGGGTCTGCGCCTTCTGCTCGCAGCTATCCTACTTGCGTCAGGCACCAAGCTGGTGCTGAGCTGAGCCAACAGGTCGCCCTGATAGCATTGGGTATCTCCGCGCGCCGGAAACCAAGGCTAATGGAATATCAGGGCGAGAAAGACACACCCTAACAGCGCTAATGGTCATGCAAACGGCTGTATAGTTTCTATTCCTTGTCGCCGCGCGCCCGCCTTGGCGGGCGCGCGGCCCGAAATTCAGGGAAGCGGAGAAAAGCGAGCGACGGGGCGCGATGCGCCGCCGCCCGCAAGGGGTCATGCCGCGAGGCGGTCGGCCTCATCCTCTTCATCGCAGGGCGACATGGCCTGTCCTTCGACGGGAAGGCCCACGGCTGCGCCGGGGGTGGTCGGGTCCGGCTCATCATCGCCCGGCGCCGTCCGGTCGATAGGACGATCCGCCTGCGCTATGGCATGGGCCGCGACCGTACCCACGCCGCCACGAGAGGTATAAGCGGCGGGGGGAAAGGTCATCCATCGTGGCACCCATTGGTCGCACCTGCTCCTTCCGTTGGTGCCGTCCAGATGATCGCGCATGATCTGCTTGAGGGTCTTGGCCTTCTCGCCTCTGTTGGCGTCGGCAACATTTTGGCCTGCAACGTCCGCGACGATGTGCAGCAGCACGTCGCGGTCGCGCAAAATGCCGAAAAACGCCTCGTCCGCCGACCACCAGCGGGTCATATCCACGCCGACATGCAGCCCGACTGCCTCGACAGCAGCGCTGCCGCTGGCCAGCGCCTCGCCCATGACGATGGTGACGATTTCCATGATAACGGCATCGGGAAGCTCGACCAGCCTGTGGAACAGGCCGGCAATGCCCTGCCGGGAGTCACGTGCCTCCCAGGCAGCCTCACCGCTCCCGCCGATCACGGTCGGTTCCTCTGCCGCAAAGCCAAGCATGGCCAGCACCGCACGGCGGCGCTCGTCAAAAACCGCTTCGGCGGGCGCATTATCGAGGCTGTCGCGCACCGCCTCGTTGCGGCTGGTCTGCGGTTCCGGCCTGATCGACCACAATTGCGATCCGACGATGGCATGGGCGACCATCAGGCGGAGTGCGATGCCCGGAAACCCCAGAAGGCTGGCCCGCACGGCGGCATGGCGATGCAAATCGATATAGGTCTGCATCGTCGATGTGATTTCGGGCCTTGCGACCGGCTGGCCTGACCCGATCGCCTGCGCCTTGGCGATCCTCTCGGCCTCCTTGCGGCTGACATAGCCTTCATGGAAGGTGACTTCGCCGTTGGAACGGACATCGACATAGACGCGCCCGCCCTTGCGCTTGCCTGCCTTCTCATATTCCCATGTCGAGAAATGTTCAGACGGCGGCACGATCACGACATCGGCCCATCCTTCGTCGAGATAGGCTTCGCGCCGGGCTTCGATGGCGGCGTTCTGGGCCGTCCAGAAGGCTTCGCCATCCGCAAAATAGCAGTCGTCACCGAACAGGTCGGCGATGGTTGCAAGCCCGCTGGCTTCGACATCGAACAGCGCATATTTCGCGCCGATCGACTGGCCGCCGAGCAGCCACGCCTTCAACTGGTGGCCGGTCGGCACATAGGTGTCGGGGTCATCGGCCAGCGCCAGCCATGCCTTTTGCTGGCTTTTTGACGCAAGGGTAAGGTGGCGGACGGTGGTGCGGTCGATTTCCTCGCGCGCATACATCTGACGGATGCGCGGCAACAGATTGCCCAGCGCCAGCACCCGCTTGATGGTGAGTTCGGGCAGGCCGAAGGTCATAGCGATATCATCGAGCTTGCGGCCTTCCTTGACCAGCCGGGTGAAGGTTTCCCATTGGGTGACTTCGTCGGGGTCGAGCCGCGCCATATTCTCGATCAGCGAGGCCTCGACGGCATCGGCATCGTCGCCCTCGTCGAGAATGGCGCAGGGCAGCAGCACGGTTTCGCCGTCATCCTCGCCCGCCGCCCGCCGTTCGGCGGCAACGATGAGCGCGGCATGGAAGCGGCGGCTTCCCGCGATGATCTCAAACGCATCGGGCGCACACCGTTGACCTGCGGTCGCCTGCGGCCCGACAAGCTCAGGACAGGGATTTGGCCGCACGATTACCGGCTGGATCACGCCCCGCTTGCGCACGGTGGGCAAAATGTCGGACACGTCGGGCGCTTTCCTGGCGTAGCGCATATTCGCCTTGCTGACGGAAAGCTTGTCGAGAGGGATAAAATCGAGTTTCATGGGTGTCACTCCTTGTGAGTGCCGGTCCGTCGCTTTTGAATCGGTTGGCGGACCGGCTTTGCTTTGCGGCGTGACGCGCCGCGCGTCATCCGCCGGTCCTAAGGAATGGGATCGGCTGGAAGGTCGGGAACAGTGTCGGGTGCAAGGCCGCGCAAAAGCTGCTCGGCATGGATGATCGAACCGGTCTGGCGCGCCATGTCGCTCCACCGCGAAAGCGGATGGGGGGTGGAAAAGTCCAGATCGCGTTCGATCCCTAAGCCGAAGGGCAGCCGGACGCTCTGAATTTCCATCAACGAGAAAGTGCCCATTTCCGGGCAGCCAAACCCCAGATCGGCAAGGCCGAACATTGTGTCGGCATCACTATAAAGTTCGGTCGCGAGCCATGTGCCTGCGCCCAAGGGATTGAAGAATTTGACGACCGGGACGGGATCAAAGCGCATGTCGCGCGCCTGCGCGGCGACGCTGCTTATGGCATTTGCGCGCAGCGCATAGCGAAGGTCGGGGGTCAGGAGGATCATGCCGCCCTCCGGTCCAGCGCAGGTGCTTGGCCCTGCGTCTGTTCCCATGGCGCTTGCCCGGCCTTTTTCCCATCCCGACCTGCGTCGCCTCGCCCGCTCGTGTCGCCGATGTCCTCGTCCCGGCTGGCGTCGGGCAAGCGCGACAGCAGCCAGTCGGCGGCCTTGCTGGCCGCGCCTGCGGCGCGGAAGATGGCGCGATTATCTTCGCGCAACACCTCCAGCCACGACCCGATATAGTCGGCGTGCCGCACGGTCGGCACGATGCCAAGCGCTGCGCAGAGGAAAGCCGATCCCATTTCGGCGATCAGTTCCTCGCGGGCATAGTCCTTGCTGCCAAAGCTGTTGGTCAGTTTGCGGGCGAGACGCGAGGCATGACCTGTAGCGTGGGTCAGTTCGTGCAGGCACGTCCGATAAAAATTAATCTGCTCGAAAAAGGCGGGCTGCGGTGGCACCGCCACAAAGTCCTGGCTCGGCACATAATAGGCCTTGTCGCCGCCGATGCGGAAATCGACGCCACTGGCCGCGATCAGTGCCTCTGCAACCGGCACGATTTCCCGTTCGGGCAGAGGCGCAGGTTCGGCGGCTAGGCCGGGTCGCAGCCCTTCACATTGCGAGACGTTGAAAACGGTAAAACGCTTGAGGAAAGCGACCGACTTGGCGTCACCACCCGTTTCGCGCGCTTTCTCTTTCTCCGCTTCGGGGGTGAAGCGGTCGGCATAGACAACAGTTGTGCCTTGTTCGCCCTTGCGCACGCATCCGCCTGCATCCAGCGCCTGTTTGAAGGTCAGCCAGCTTTGCGAGGGATAGCCCTTTTCCATCACCGCGCCCCACAGGATCAGGACGTTGACGCCGGAATAATGGCGGGCCGTGAGCGCATTGCGCGGCAGGCCGGGGGCAAGGCCGCCAAGGCCTGGGTCCGCACTGGATGCCCAAGGCTGGACCCAGGGAACGCGCCCCGCCTCCAGCTGTGCGATGATCCTGGCGGTCACCTCGTCATAGAGAGGGATCCGTTCGGGCTGCGCCGCATCGCCACCCTGCGGGCGACGCGCGCGACGTAAGCTATTACGAGCCATGTCCTGTCTTCCTGCCTGCCCAAAAACATGAGGCTCCCCGTAAAGCGGGGGTGGGCGGCGAAACGCGACTGGAAAGGCCCGCCCCGGCGGGTGCCGGCACCGAAGGGCGCAACGAAGTGAAGCACCCGCAAGCGCAGCGCAGACGGGTTGCCGGCAACCGCCAAGGGCCTAGCAGGGAGCGCCGCTCACTCCCGCATTTCGGGAGAGGCTCACAAAAGACGCCGCCGCGCCAGGCGCGGCGACCGCATCATGGTCCCTGCGGGACCAGCCTTGTGCCAGCGATCATTACCGCAAGGCCCAGACCCAAGGGGGCTGGGTGCCGACGACAAGGGCGGAAGGCATAGAGCGCGTCCGGCCTGCCGGGGCACCATCATACGCGAGCGCGGTTCCAAAGAAGCGTAGCGAGTCGGCCAAGCCATCGATCGGTTATGCTTGGATGTTTCTTTCGTGGGCAGTTGAACCGGCTATCGTGGAAGGTAGCCTGCGTGGTCCATTGTCCGTCGTGACAGCAGCTGCTTGCCAACGCAGATATTGTACAAGTGCGTGCTGCAATTCATTGCTATCAGGTGGATCTCCGTGGTGCGCCGGACAATGCAACCACGATGTCCGGCAGTGACACCATGGGTGTCATTGACCTACCCTAGCGAGGATCCAAAAAATGGTACCGACCGTAGTGAGTGAAATCGGTCGCACACAGCTTCACTCTCGCGGACCCAATCAAGGTGAAGTTCTACTCATCCGCTACGAATGGACCGACATTTGCAAACCATTTGCCATTGGCCGACAACGTGAAGCGATGGAGATCAGTGGAGTATCAGTTGCCGTTGCAATTTGCTCGGCCAGGGTGACATGGACGTCGGGGCTGCGGTCTATGCCGCGTCACCGATCCATTGCGCCCTAAATGACAGCCATCCGTCTTTAATCAGCCAGTTCGAAGCGCCCTCGCTGCGTCGAAAAGCGAACAGCATCGGTGTCAAATGCCATGCCGATATGGCCATCTGCAATAAGTGTTGCAGGCGTACCGACTTGCAGTCCCCCTCGTCCATCAAGAAGCCAGACGCTATCGGCAAATTGCAGCGAAAGATCGAGGTCATGGCTGGAGAGCAGAACGATCGCCTGGTTCGCCCGGGCCTGAAGCCGCAGCAAAGACATGATCTCGACGCGACCCGGCAGATCCAGAAAGGCGGTGATCTCGTCCAGCACCATCAGATTGGGTGTCTGGGCAATGGCACGTGCGATCAGCACACGCTGCCGTTCGCCGTCAGACAGGTCGTCGAACAACCGACCGGAAAATCTGGCGGCGCCCGCCTGATTGAGCGCCTGAAGGACGAGGCTGCGGTCTTCGCTCGTGAGATGGCCCTGCCAGCCTGTGAACGGCTGACGCCCCAAGGACACCACGTCATCAACGGTAAGCCCCGGGCTGCCCGTACGCTCGGTCAGCACCACAGCAATGCGGCGCGCGCGGGTTTGTGGCCGCAGGAAGGCGATATCGTCGCCATTGAGACAGGCGCGCCCGCCGAGCCCCGCTTGAAGCCCCGACACCGTCCGCATCAGCGTCGACTTACCTGCCCCGTTACGGCCAAGCACGCAGACGAAGCTGCCGGGTTCGACGGTAACATGGAGGTCCGATAGTACCGCTCCGCGAGGCGCACCATAGCCGATAGAAAGACCTTCGAGAATGAGCATCAGCGCTGACCCCGCATGGATTTAGAAAAGATGAGCAATCCAATCACCACCGGAGCGCCGACCAGTGCGAGCACGGCATTGAGGTGCAGGAAATGCTGCTCCCAAGGCGCATGTACGACGACATCCGCAGACAGTGCGAGCAAAGCGCCGGCAAGAGCAGCGAGCGGGATCAGCGGCAGGATCCGGGCGGTCCCAGCGATGGCACGCGCGAAATGCGGTACGATCAGTCCAACGAACGTGACAGGTCCGCAATAGGCGGTCACCGGAGCTGTCAGCAACAAGACAGCGGCCAGCGTCAGCCGCCTCAACCTGGTAACATCGGTGCCCAGGCTCCTGGCATAGGTCTCGCCTAGCAGCAGGGCCGTCAATGGCTTGGCACTGAACAAGGCGAGCAACAGGCCCATCCCTGTAGGAATTGCCAACATCAGCAGATCGGCCGCCGTCACGTTTGCGAAATTGCCATCGTTCCAGCCCGAAAAAACACGCCCCCCCACACGATTGGCGAAGTGGATGATGACGCTGACGACGCCCTGCACGGTAAAGCCTAGCATCAGGCCAACCACGAGCAGCGTCACCGTGCCGACCTTGCGCGCAAGCGACGCCATAGCGAGCGCGAACACGCCGATGCCCAGCATGGCGCCCGCCGTGATCGAGAGGCCTTCGAACGCGCGCAAGAACGCGATCGCGGCAGGGCCGGAGAAGGCAGCCGCCGTCACCAGAAGCGCGACGCCAAGCTGGCCACCAGCGGTCAGGCCGAGAGACCAGGCATCCGCCATCGGATTGCGGAACAGCGCTTGCATCAATACCCCGCCAACGCCGAGCGCGCTGCCGGCGATAATCGCGGTGATGATGCGCGGTAGCCGCAATTCCCGCACAATCTGTGCGTGCATCGGATCGCCGCCACCAAAGAGGCTGGCGGCAACCTCCCCGGGTCCGATATCAATCATTCCGAAGCCGAGCGCGAAGAGACCGGCAGACACGATCGCGAACGATAACAGGATCGTGCCGACACCGGTTCGCAAGGATGTGCTCATCGCGTTACCTGCCTGTCTGGCCGGATATAGAGGAAGGGCGCGTCACGTAGCGCCGGGTGGAGCATGCGCGCCAGGTCGCCGAGCACGAGATCGGGCCGGATGACCGCCATCTCGTAATAATCATAGGCGTCGGCAGGAGGCTTTGTCATGCCGTCGGCCGCGAACAGGCAACCGTCGCGATAGGCTTTGAAACGGCGAAGTGTCGCGACATCCTTGAAGGGCGCGGAATGGGAATCGCGCATGATCCAACAATCGGCATCCTTGCCGCGCGCGATCAGTTCTTCGGTACTGACCCGGTTGAAGCTGTCCTTGCGCGGATCGTCGGTAGCCTCGAAAGGATTGCGGGCATTGGCGTCGCGCAGCAGCTTGGCGTCGGCATTGCGGATCGTTGGCATCCAGCGGTCGCCCCCGGAGAACCAGGCTGAGAGCACTGAGCGTGTCGGCTGCGCGGCCGCCTTCGCTTTCAATGCTTCGACATTCTTCGTAACCATCGCGACGAAGGCGTCCGCCTCGCGCTCCTTGCCTGTGAGCATGCCAATCAGGCGGACATAGTCGACCCGCCCCATATAGTCGGCCTCATTGTCGAGGAAGATGGGAACGACCGGGATGCCGAGCGCCTCGATCCGGGGCTTCGCGCCGATATTATCCATGTCGCCCATGCTCATCAGCAGCACGTCCGGTTTTGCGGCAATCAAGGCGTCGAGCTCGGGCGGCGAATGCCAGCCATAGCCGATCTGACGCACTTGACCGCGGCGAACGCGGGCACGCAGGTCGTCATCATAGGATTTGACCCCGCCGACCGCCACCAACCTGTTGTTGATCCCCAGAACCTTGGTCATCGCCTCGTGATAGCCGGTGTTGCTGGCGATCCTGAGCACTGGGGTACGAATGAGCGTGGCGCCTGCAAGGTCGCCAGTAAGCGTGGGAGCCGGAGCATCACGCGGGACGAGCACCAGCCGCTGGAACTGCTCCTCGCCGACCGCATTGCCACCCCAGCTAACGACCGAGGCTTTGAGGTCGATAACGCGATATCCCTCACGCTCGACGACGCGGAAGGTCTTGGCAAACCGCATCGGAATCTCGCGGCCGCTCACGTCCTGTCTTGATGCCGGGGGCTTGGCTTGCTCGCTGCCGCAAGCGGGCAGCACCGCAATCGTGAACGCGAGCAAAGGCGCGAGAACGAGACGGCGCATCAGAAGCTCCCTCGCAAGGTCACGCGGAATTGCCGAGGTGTACCGGGCGTCGCATAGCTCGGCGCCGTGCGTCCGCCGAAATACCAGTAATATTCCTTATCGAGCGCGTTCATGACCGTGAGATCGAGCGTTAGGCCATGCCAGCTTTCTGGCTGGATACGAGCGTTGAGGTTCAGCAGTTCATAACCGCCACCGTCAACGCGGTTATCCTGCGTGATTTTGTAATCATCATACCATTCGAACACGGCACGGCCGGTGAGCCAGGGCGTAAAACGCTGCTCGGCAGATATGTAGACGATGTTGGATGCGACCCCGACCGGTGTAGTGCCGGACAGATCGACCGGCCCGGAGAAGGTCTCCAGCACATAGTCTTTCCACTTGGGCGCGATGTGCGAGTAGTTGATCAGGAAGGACGAGCCCTCGCGTGGGCGGATGTCGAGCGAGACCTCGACACCTTTTGCCTCATAGCGATCGCCATAGGTGATGAGGTTGGACGGCGCGCTGAAATCCGTTTCGGCCGCCGGGTTGGGAATGACCTGGCGGCGATTCTTCTGCACCGACCAGAAGGCGGCCGTTGCAACGCGCAGTGTGTCGCCCAGTGCGCTGCCTTTCCACCCGATCTCATAGCTGTCGAGCGTAGTGGGCTTCTGCTCGGGCCGGGCATATTGGTTGGAATCCCACTCGAAGCCGCTACCGAAGTTGGAATTGAAGCCCCGGCCATATGCGAGATAGATTTGCCCCCCGTCGTAGCGGTAGGAGAGGGACGCCTTGGGGGAAAAGGCGTCGGCTTTGGCGCTCTCGCTCGAACCGTCCGTCACCCCGGCGATCGGATCGAATCTCACGCGGCGACGAAAACTGTCATAGCGGCCCCCGACCGTGAGATACCAGCGATCGGATAGGGCGATCTCATCCTGGATGAAGGCGCCCCGGAATTGATTGGTGAAGTGGTCGCTCGACACCGGGTCTTCAACCGCGAAGCAGGGGTGGTCGCCATTGGTGACCTGGCCCGTACGATAGTCGATTTCGACAAGGTAGAAATTGAAGCCGCATTCCGCCGTGAAGCCATTGACGCCGCTCCAGCGCTTGAACGACCGCGCCGTACCTCGTTCACCGGCAAGGCCGACAATCAGATTATGCGCGCCATGCTGCCAGTTTGCAGTGGCTTCCCCGTAAAACACTTCCTGACGCCCGGTCGCGGCCAGGCCGTTCACGCCGTACACGCCGCGTGACGGGTCGAAGCCATATGGGTCATAGAAGTTGAAGGAGGCGTCGCTGTCAAAGCGTCGCCACTGGCCGGTGGCGGTGAAGGTCAGTTCATCGGTAGCGCGATGCTCGACCCGCAATGCGGCGATCCCGCCTTCGACATCGACCTGGGGACGGCCATAGCCAAGGAAAGCACGAGGCCCGCCAGCGACGTCTATGACATTGCCGTTAGAATCGACCGGAAGACCGTTGGGCGCTTGCGACTTGCGATCCAGATAATTGCCAAAGAGCGTGACGGTTGTTCGCTCGCCAAGGTCGAAATCGAGCTTAGTAAACAGATTGAGTTGCTTGCGCCCGCCCTGTTTGCGCCACCCGCCATAATCCTCATAAAAGGCCGAGGCGAAAAGACCGGCATTGTTCCCCAGCTTGCGTGAAATGGATGCCTCGCCGCGATAATAATCGTCACTCCCGGCGGAAAAGGATAGCTCCATGCGATCTTCACGCGGCGAGCGAGTGATATAGTTGACCGCGCCATAGAGCGCGCCACGCCCGTACAGCGCCGACACTGGTCCCTTGACGATCTCGACCCGCTGTAGCGCCGGATAGGGCACGATGTTGAGCACGCCTTCTTCGTCATTGCCGATGAACGGGATGCCATCGATAAGGGGCAGATAACCCTCGGTGCCGGTCGATCCCCGGATCGAGACGAACGGGAATTCATCGCCATCGCCTTCGCCACGCCGGAACGATACGCCGGGCACGCCGCGAAATTCCTCGGTGCCATAGGTGAACCCGTCCCGGCGAAGCGTCTCCATGTCCTTGACCGTGACATCGGCCGGTACGTTGATTAGCGATTGCTCGCTGCGGGTGGCGGTTACGACGATCGTATCGGCGGCACTATCGGCGGGCGTTTCCTCCGCCGTCGCCACGGCCGGGATTGCGAGCAGGGAAAGGCCGGTGAGGGCAAGCAATGACTTCATGATTTCGCTCCGATGATGAAGCGGGCGGTGCCGGGCAGAAGGAGATGGTCGCCTCTGCTCCTGCGATGGGCTTCCTCGATTGCCTCTCCGATCACCCGCAGGCGATCGTCGCCCAAGAGGCCGGTCAGCATCGGGTTCGCCGCAATCATGGGGTGGTCCGCGGTGAACAGCGAAGCGATAAGAACGAAGTCATGCGTCCGCTCCTCGATTGCGATGTTGCCAAAGCCAGCCGCCGCGAACTCCGTGACCAGCCTCCGCGGCTCGGCGACGAGATCCATCCGCACATCGACTGGCGCTGGCGACAGCGGAAAATGCTTCTCGCGTGATCGCGCGAGCAACGGATTGGGGCCGAAGCCATGGGGATTGTCTGCGATGCCGACGACCGCTCGGCCGCCCGGCCGCAGGACCCGCGCCATTTCGGACAGGCCTGCTCGCCAGTCAGGGAAGAGCGGGATGCCGAAGACGGAGCAGGCGCGATCGAAGCTGGCATCGGGAAGATCGAGTGCCTGCCCGTCCATGCAGGCGGGGGTGATGGGAAGTTCACCGATGCGGGCCGACAGGCGGTTGATCATGGCTTGCGAGAAATCGATGGCGGTCACAACCGCACCGGCGCGCGCGGCGGCCAGCGCCAGTGCGCCCGGTCCGGTCGCGACATCGAGCAAAGCTAGGCCGGCATCGACGTCCGCCAGGACAACCGCATCCTCGCAGAACTGCGCTGTGAAGGGCTCGGCGCCGGCGATGTAGCTGTCGACCGCGCCATTCCAATAGCCGGTCGTCTGGATCGGCTCGCTCATCGCTTGCCTCCAAACCGATAGGACAGGCTGGCAGTGACGGTGCGCGGTGCGCCGGGATAGAGCGGCAGGAAGGCACCGCCGCTGTCATAGTAGAAGGTGTCGAACAGGTTCAGGACATTGACCTGGGCGCGCATCGGTCCAAAGCCCGCGTCGAACATGTAGGCGAGATTGGCGTCAACGCGCGTATAGGCGGGCAGGAAGATCGTATTGTCGGTATTGCCGGCGCGCTTGCCGATATGCTGTGCGCCCACGCCGATGCTGGCTCCATCCAAGGGGCCGGCAAGATCATAGGTGGTCCACAGGCTGGCCGAATGCTCAGGTGCGTTGACGAGCCGCGCGCCGGGCGTCGCGAAACTGTCCTCAAGGATAGTAGCATCCAGATAGGTGTAATTGGCGATCACGCGCCAGCGCGGGGAGATGACCGCGGGCACGTCGACCTCGATGCCTCGCGAACGGGATTTGCCGATCTGGATGACGAGATCGAAATCTTCCGGATCCGAGACGGCGACGTTGCGGCGTTCAATATTGAAGAGTGCCAAGGTCGGGGTCAGCCGCCCCCCCAGCAGGCTGGTCTTGATGCCCGCCTCGAAACTTTCCCCGATCAGCGGCTTGGGGAGCGACCCATCGCGCAGGCGGCCGACATCCACTTGCGCACGGAAGGAGCGCGACCAACTGCCATACAGCGAGATCGCCTCGCTCGGCGTCCAGGTCAGGCCCACGCGTGGGCTGGCTGCGCCGCGTTTCGTGCTCTCGTTGGGACCGGCCAGAAGCGTGTTGCGGCTCTCGAGCTCGTTCCAGTCGTAGCGCAGACCGGCAAGCAGACGGAACTGGCCGATCTTCGCCTCGTCCTGCGCATAGATGGCGGTCGTATCGCTGTTCCACTCGCCATCGGAGGTGAGCACGGTCGGCGTGGCACGCTGGCCATAGACCGGGGCGTAGAAGTCGATGGGGATGTTCACGCCGAAGGGCGGATTGACCACGTTGTAGCGCCAGTGGTCATAGCCATATTCGACGCCGACCAGCGCCTTATGCTCGACAGCGCCCGTCGAGAAGCGGGCATAAAGTTCGGCCTGCGCGGTCAGATCCTTCTGCCGGTCATAGGCGAGACTGGGACGGCGATTGACCAGCGGGCGGTCGGGATCGCTGGCGTCGATCGGCGGAAAGCCGAAGGCGTAATAGAAGGAGTCCTTGGTGAAATCCGAATAGCCGACCGCCACACGGCCCGAGATTGCATCGGAAAAGCGATGGTCGACGAACAGGCTGGCGACGCCGCCCTTGTTGTCATAGCGCGCGTCTGCCTCGCCGAACTGACGCTTGCGGGGCGCTTCCAAAAAGATCGCATCGTTGGCGAAGCCGCGGTCGAAATAGCCATGCTTCCAGGCATATTCGCCTTCGAGCGTGACCGTGGTGTCGGCATCGGGCCGCCATTGCAGCACCGGCGCGACGAACGTATCGCGGGTGAAGGTGAAGTCACGGAAGCCGTCGCGATCGTCATGGCTGACATTGATCCGCAGCCCGAGCGTATCCGTGATCGGCGTCGATGCGTCGAGCGTCAGGCGGAGCTGATCGAAGGAGCCGTAGAGCGCGCCGACTTCCAGAAAGGGCGTGCCGAGCGGTTTCTTGGTGACGAAATTGACCACGCCGCCGGGCTCGAACCGACCGTAGAGCGCCGATGCTGCTCCCTTCAGCACCTCGACCTGTTCAACATTCTGAAGCTGCTCGTCAGGCGCATAGGCAGAGCGTCGTAAGCCGTTTTTGAGGTTATAGGGCGTGATGAATCCGCGAATGTAGAAGCGGTCGTTGGTCGCACCGAAACCAACCTGGGGGCTGAATCCCGGCACATAGCGTAGCGCTTCGCCCACGGTCGTGATGCCACGATCCTGGATCAGCTCGCGTGTGACAACCTGCACGGAGAAAGGTGTCTCTTTGAGCGGCGTGTCCGACTTGTTGGTCTGCGGCGCGACAGTGGCGCGATAGCCTTGCTCGCGCGTCCCCAGCACGATGATTGCATCGTCGCGCGCCGCGGTCTCTGCGCCCTCCTGGATCAGAACCGCACCAGCTGTGTCATCGGCGAGCGCGGGAGTGGCTATGAGCGGCAGGGAGACGAGTAGCGGCAAAACGTAATTCCGTCGAACAGACATGCGGGCCTTGGACCCATAATGATTAGACAAGCTTGACCCCCAAAACACTATCCGCCGCACTGCAACAACACCCTGGTAAGGGTATATCATATCCTTCGTCAAGGATGGTTGTTCTAGGACGGAACGGAGAATGGAATTTACGTTGGCCAGTGGCGGCCAATAGGCGCAGCGGGACATCCCAGGCCGCTGGCACGACCCATTTTTGGTGCTGCAGCAATATCCAATGAAACAGTATAACATTTCCGTTGACGTGCGCTGGATGGCTCCCCTAGGGGCAGCGGCGAATGAGATTTTGTCTCATCCTATTCAGGGGAATTTATGCCGATCCAGTTTTTGCAGTGCGTTGGCGCTGCCTTCACCCGTGCCCGTCGCTTCCGCCAGATCGCGCGCGCGCTGCCGCTGGCGGCTGGCCTCGTCTGGATTCCAGCGCAGGCCCAGACCGGTGATGCGATCCATCATGCCCAGGATGGCGAAGGTGCGATTACCGTGACCGGTGTGCGCCAAGCTTATCGCGGCGATTTTGGGATACGGGAAATCCCGCAGGCGGTCACCGCGATCGACGCCGAAACGCTGCAGCAGAATAATATCCTGCGCCTGACCGATGCGCTGGACATGAATGCCTCGGTCGTTCGCCAGAACACATTGGGGGGCCTGTGGGACAGTTTCGCCATTCGCGGCTTTGCCGGCGATGAAAACCTACCGAGCGGCTATCTGGTCAACGGCTTCAATGCCGGGCGCGGCTTTGGCGGGCAGCGCGACGTAGCCGGGATTGAACGGATCGATGTCCTCAAGGGGCCAGCGGCAGCACTCATCGGTCGGGGCGAGCCAGGGGGCACGATCAATCTTGTCACCAAGCAGGCGGAGATCGGCCGGACCTTCGGCACGGGGTCGCTACAATATGGCAGCTATGATCGCTTTCGGGCGGACGCTGACGCCAATCTGGCGCTGACCGGCGGGATTACGGCGCGGCTGATCGGCTATTATGAGAAGGGCGATACGTTCCGCGACCATGTGGAACAGAAGCGCTGGGGTTTTCTCCCCTCGATCGGGGTAGCGCTGGGCGACAGGACGCGCCTCAGCTATGATTTCGAATGGACGCGAGTGGAGGTGCCGTTCGATCGCGGTATCGTCGTCCTTAACAATGATTTCGATAGGGTGCCGCGGTCGCGTTTCCTGGGTGAGCCGGGGGATGGCGACACCATCGCCCGCGCCACCGGCCATCAGTTGCGGCTGGACCATCAATTCAATGACGATTGGAGCCTGCTGGTCGGTGCCAGCCATCGCGACACGCTTCTGACCGGCTTTTCGTCCGACGCGGAGCAGACCGCATCGCGCCAGAAGCTCTATGTCGATGGTCGCTCCCTGTCGCGCCAGCGCCGGTCGCGCCGCTATGATGCGGAACATAGCGTCGTCCGCGCCGAAATCGCGGGCAATTTCGAGACCGGATCGCTGCGCCATCGCGTTCTGATCGGTGGTGATTTCGACCAGTTCGAATATGATAATTATTTCACCCGTTTCCGTCCCCCGGCTGTCAGCACGAACCCGACCGACCAGGCCGGCTATGTCATCGACATCGACAATCCGGTCTATGGCCAATATCCGCTGCCTGCGACGGCCGTGTTGACGAACCGTCTCGATACCCAGCGCAGCATCGGTTTCTATGTGCAGGACCAGATCGAAATCACCGAGCGGCTCCAGATCCGCATCGGTGGGCGCTACGATCATCTGGTTTTGAAGGTCGACAACCGCGTCCTTCCCGATGCCAACCGCTACAATCAGCGCAAATATGAACGGTTTAGCCCGCAAGCGGGTATCGTCTATCAATTGAGCGATCCACTCACCCTCTATGCCGCTTATGGTCAGGGCTATCGCGCCAATGTCGGGGCCGATTTCCTCAATAATATCTTCGACCCGGAAACGAGCGAGTCGATTGAAGCTGGGGTCAAGCTGACCGCGCTGGGCGGCGCGCTGACCGGCACCCTGTCCGTCTACCAACTGACCAAGGATAACGTCCTTGCCAGCGACAACAACAATCCTGGATTCTCCGTCGCCATCGGCAGCGCGCGAAGCCGCGGGGTGGAGCTTGACGTGAACGGGCATCTGCCCGGCGATATCGATCTGTTACTAAGCTATGCCTATACCGATGCCGAAGCGCGTGCGGCGGTGAACGACCCTAATTTCGCCACGCAGATCCTGCCAGGGGACAGGCTGATCAACATTCCCGATCACAATCTCAATATCCAGCTGGCCAAGCATTTCACCGTTGCGCGACGCCCGGCACAATTGGGCATCGGCATGCAATATGTCGGCGAACGACTGGGTGAGACGGGGACGGATTTCATCCTGCCATCACACACATTATTCCGTCTTTTTGGCAGCGTGGATGTCGCCGAAGGCGTCGAATTGTTCGGCACTGTCAGCAACCTGTTCGACGAAAAATGGTTCGCCAGCAGCTACAGCGCCGTCTGGGTGCAGCCTGGCACGCCGCGCACCGCGTCTGTCGGCCTGCGCGCGCGCTTCTGAACCGGTGGATAGAGCCATGCGCAAGATGATATCGCCCCTTTTGAGTATCGCCGCCCTCAGCATCGCAGCCACCGCGGTCGCACAACAGCCGACGAAGGCGCCGCTGCCCGGGCTTCCTGCCTCGGTGCTGCCGCCGGTCCAGCCCTGGTCGGGCGCCAGTGAGGCATTGGTCGCTCGCAAGGATGACCCGTGGATCACGCCCGCCGAACAAACGGGGTTCGCCACCACGCCGCGCTACGCGCAGGTCGAGGACTGGCTAAGGCGATTGGACGCAGCATCGCCGTTGATCAGTCTGGAGAGCTTTGGCCGCACCGGCGAGGGGCGTGACATGCTGCTGGTACGGGCCAGCAAGGGCAAGGATGGATCGGGCGCCGCCAAGCCGGTCGTGCTGGTGCAGGCCGGCATTCATGCGGGCGAGATCGATGGCAAGGATGCCGGGCTGATGCTGCTGCGCGACATTGCGCTGCGTGGCAAGGACGGGTTGCTCGACACGGTCGACCTGATTTTCGTGCCCGTCTATAATATCGACGGGCATGAAAGGATGAGCCGCTGGAACTTCCCGGCGCTGCGCGGCCCGGCGGAAAAGGGCTATGTAGGCAACAGCCGCAATATCAACCTGAACCGCGATTATGCCAAGGCGGATGCGCCTGAAAGCCGGGCGATGATCGGCCTGCTGCGGCGACTGGACCCGATCCTTTATATCGACTGTCACGTCAGCGACGGTTTCGACATGCAATATGACATCACCTTCACCTATGCCGGGTGGGGCCGCTATGCCTACCATCGTGCGACCGCCGACTGGCTGCAGCGGCGCTTCGGGCCAAGCGTGACGGCGGCGCTGGAAAAGGCCGGGCATATTCCCACCCTTTATCCCAACCCCATCGATACGCGCGCGCCGCTCAAGGGCATTCGACAAGCACCCGAAGGACCGCGCTATTCGACCGGCTATGGCGACTTCATCGGCGTGCCGACCGTGCTCGTCGAAAACCACATGATGAAGCCCTATCGCCAGCGGGTGTTGGGCACCTATGTGCTGCTCGAGGCGGCGCTGAAACTGGCCGGGCAGGATGCGCGCGCGATCGCGCAAGCCAAGGCCAGCGACCGGGTATCGCGGCCCGCAGAGATGTTGACCCGGTGGAAACCTGCCGCGCGACCGATCGGCTGGGTAGAAGCGTTCAAGGGTATTGCCTTCGACACCTATGTCTCACCGGCCAGCGGGCGCAAGGAACAGAAATGGCTGGGCCGACCGGTCGATTGGCGGATGCCGATCATCGGCCAGGAGCCGTTCGAACAGGTGCGCCTGCCAAAGGCGTGGTGGGTGCCCGCAGGCCAGGCCGAAGTGATCGACCGGTTGACGCTGCACGGCATTCGTCATGAGGTGCTGGCCGCGCAGCGCACCTTGACGCTCGATCGCGTGCGACTGATCGATCCCAGATCGACGCCGCCACGCGACGCGCGCATCCCGCTGGAAACGAAACTGGTGCATGAGGATGTAACCGAAACGCTGCCCATCGGCACGGTCCGCGTGCCCGCCGACCAGCCGCTCGGCCTGCTGGCAGCGGCGTTGCTGGAACCGGAAAGCCAGGACGGTTTCCTCGCCTGGGGCTTCTTCCCGGAAATCCTGGCCGCGCCGTCGGGCGTGGAGGATTTCGTGCAGGCGCCGATCGCCGAGGCGCTGTTGGCTGCCGATCCGCACCTGCGTGCCGCGTTCGAGGCCAAGCTGGCCAACGATGCCACATTCGCGGCGGATGGCGATGCGCGGCTCGATTGGCTGTCGGCGCGCCTGCCCGAACCCAGTCCCTATCATCATGTCTATCCTATTAGGCGCGAGAGCCAGTAAGCGTCCGAAGATGAGCATTCTGAATGCGGAACGAACGCTCCAAGAGGCTCAGACCTGCATTTTCGACGTTGCGACGGCGTCGATATCTACTCGTTGCGGCGCTAGCCCTAACCATGCCCGCAGCTGGGACATAAGATATGCGTTCTGTATCATCGCTGGTCCAGCGGCACTGATACAGAGCGAGTGCAATTGATGCGGTGCTGTGACGGCGAGACGGCGGCCCTTATGACAAGCGCTTCATTGCGGTTGGCTACAAGGCAACATTCTGGATATTTTGTGCCGCTTCAAATTCAGCAATCAATGTACTGAGCGGATAATGGGCGTCATAGATGGTCAAGCCATCGCAGACTGCGCACATTGAGGACAACTGCCAACGATTTCGAGGGCGATGCGGTCAATCGCGAAACGATGTGCTTGCGCGAGGCCAGCGATCTGGCGCTTGAGTACAGGCTCCGTCAAAGGCCGCAGGGTGCCGCAGCAATTACATACAAGAACCACGTCGAAATCGCCATCTATGGCGACATAAGCAGATAATGTTTCGATTCTTCGGACTTTACGCTGGCTGATTAGCCGGCCCAACGTGCGATAGGCCTGAGTAGCCGTCAATCTGTTGCCGGATGCACAGAGACGGTCAACAATCTGATAGGCGCTGAGAGCGATGGCGGATTCCCGAAGGCCTGCAAGGACAAGCGCGTCGATGTCGTCAGGGTTGCGCTTGGCTCGTGGACGGGCAGTTAAGTGCATATTAAACCTGCGCGAGAGTTTTGCCATGAGCGTCGAGAAGACTGTCAACATATTGACGCCGAGGCCGGTCCACGCAGAAAGATTCGCCATTGGCGCGCGTTAAGACAGGCACCTTTTCAAAGGCGAACAGGTCCGCAGCCAATATGTGCGTCGCAGCGGCGAGTGTCTTCTCCAACACATTGGGCAGAGCCTGGCTCAACGCCGACGCCCCGTCACCAAGCCCGGATCAAGCAGAAACGCCGAAGCGAAGATAGTATCGACCGTCATCGAAGAAAGCCCTTATACACAAAGTGACGTTGTATCATTACGCAGGCATGTCGGGTCCGAGCAAGAATGAATTTCTCACTTTGGCCGGTTTCTTGCCTCCTGCGCAGCGGGAAGATTGGCTGGAACGGATTGCCAATGGCGCTTCGCAGCTATGCCTTGCACATTGTACGGCATTGCCGTTCATCCTTGCAGTTCTTCGGGTCCTCGCAATGGTGCTGGCGGTTCCTCCTCGCTTTCATCTGATCATGCTGATGATCGCCATTCCCTTCAGCGGGCTAGCGCAGTTCATGAGGCGGGAGGACTATGATCTAGGCTGGCCTGCCCTCTTTGGCATGCCTGAACTCACGTTTCTAGCGATTGCCCTACTCATCTAGGAGAGAATGGCATAGGAAACCCCGCCGGAGGTGCCCCCGTGCCGATCCTGCGGTTTGGTGACATCTATCCACTACGCATAGCGAAAGCTGGCCAGTCCATGCGTCGACTGGCCAGCCATTGGGGTAAAGGCGAATCTCGTGACTTACTTTTGGGCGACCTGAGGCGGGCTGTGTTCTATTTTAAACCGGGATGCGAAGCTTGCGCGCGCGCGCTCCAGTTCAGCTGCCTTTTCTCGTTCATATTGTGCCAACGCCTCTTCCTGCGCGGCGAGCTGATCTTTGTACGTCATGCCGGTAAAGTCGATTGCTGCGAGAATATCGGCTTCGCCAAAGCCATAGCCATGCATGTCGCACGCCGAGACCGGCGTCGCTGACACAATGCCGATCAACGACACAGTCCCCACAAGAGCAGAACCCAAGGCACCCATGACCCAGTCCTTTCTATACCGATCTAAAGTTCACGACTGTCGAGCATCGTGTAGAATATGCCGCTCTCATCTTGTCCTCCAAGGACAAGCTGCCCCTCAAAGGACTGGACACCCGATCGCACGCTGATGGGAGAAGCGGTCTTGATCTCGATGAATTGATTTGGGGCAGGATTGAGGTGGAACGGGCAGTCGGGGGGATAGGCGAGTAGAACGAAATGCGTTTGTTTCGCAGTGTTCTGCAACGGCATGACATAGCCGCTGACCTTGATCCGCTTGCCTTTAAGCGCCTCGATTCTTGTCGAAAAGTCGGGCTTGGAATAGATGGTGCCGGACTGCCGTCGCTGGACTTCCTTCGTGGATTCCAGCGTTGTCCAGGAAATGCCGCCTGGCGGCGCGGCGGCAGGCTTCCAGATCGATTCCGATGGCTTGAGATTATCCGGTCGCTGCGCCAGAGCCGCCGGAACACCCGCCAATGGCCCGGCGAGAAGGGCGATACTGAAAATTCGACCTAAAACCCGCAAGACAAACCTCCGGTAGGTTATGTGATAACGTGATATTTAGGCATAACGAAGTCAAACCTAAGGTCCACTATCGGATATGATTCAGGATTTTGCGATCGCCTTGGCATAGCGCTCTGATACCTGCTGCCAGTTCACCACTTTCCACCAGTCATCGAGATAGTCGGCCCGGCGGTTCTGATGCTTGAGATAATACGCATGTTCCCACAGGTCATTGCCCAGAATCGGCATACCCTTCCTATGCGCAACGTCCATCAGCGGATTGTCCTGATTGGGCGTCGAGGTAATAGTGAGCTTGCCATCCGTTCCGACAATCAGCCAGACCCAGCCCGATCCGAAACGGCTCGTTCCTGCCGACTTGAACGCCTGCTTCATGTCGTTCATCGACCCGAATTGGGCGTCTATGGCGGCGGCGAGGTCCCGTGAGGGTGCGCTAGCCTGTTGTGGTGGCGCCATCGTCGCCCAGAAGAAGCTGTGATTCCAGTGACCGCCGGCATTGTTGCGCGCCGCTGCGGACAAAGTGCCCGCGCGGGCAAGAAGAGCCTCCAGCGAAAGACCGGCGAATGCCGGGTCGGCTGCGACGGCCTTGTTCAGCGCATCGACATAAGCCTGATGATGCTTGTCATGATGCAGCGCCATGGTCTGTGCGTCTATGACGGGTTCCAATGCATTGGCAGCAAAGGGGAGCGGCGCGAGCGTAAAAGCACCCTTCTGCGTGGCGGCTGTCTGCGGTTCGGCCGCAGGGGCTCGAACCGCTGATATGGCGAGGAGGGCGGCGGCGAAGGCGATTTTCATGGCGGGGTTTCCTTGTGGGATGTCAGGCCGGACGTGCGTTGATGAGGCGATAGAAGATACCGCTTTCATCATAGCCGGTCAGTTGCAGCGTCCCGCTCACGATATGCACCTTGCTCTCATTGGTCGGAAATGGGACGGCCGCCTTGATCTCGATGAACTGGTTGGGCAGCGCGTGCATGTGGAACGGGCAACCGGGCGGATAGCCAAGCAAGACCCAATGCTTCTGCTGAACGCCGTTATCGAGCGGCATCATCCAACCTGCAACCTTGATCTGCTTGCCGTTAAGGGCCTTCACCGCGGCCGGAAAGCTCGGCTTGGTGAAGATCGTCATTGTCGCTTCGTCCTTGCGGTCGTTCAGCTTCGTCTGTTGCAGGAGTGACCAGGCTGTGCCGCCCGCTGGCGTCTTTGCCGGTTGCCAGACATCCTTGGTGGGAGCAGGCTTGCCGAGTTGCATGGCGGCAGCGGCCGGAAGGGCTGTTGCCGCAAGCAGACCAAGCGTGATGAACATGCGCATAATAAGCTCCTAGCTGGATCGGGCAAGGCTTTCGGCCAGATTGACGCAGAAGACCCGCAGGGCGGGGATAAGGGTGGCCAGAAGGCCAATGCCAAGGACTGCGAGCAGGATCCCGCCTTCGCCGGGCAGCATCACGAAGGGATCGAAGCCGAAATCCCTGAGTTGTTCGAAATTTGCGTGGGCGAGCGCGAGCGCGCCATGACCCAGCAACAGCCCGGCAATTGCGCCAATGGCGGAAATGAGAAGTCCTTCGGCGATGATTGTGCCGAACACCTGTGCGCGACTGGCACCCATGACGCGAAGCAGTGCCAGGTCGGCTTCCCGCGCGGATGCAGCCGCCAGCAAAGCGACGAAGATGGACAGGCCGCCCGTCGCTGCAAGCAGCCAGGCGAAGGATCGCGCACCATCGATGCCGACACCCAGCAACGACAACAGCCGCGCGGTTTCCACGGCGGGCACGGCAGCCTGCATGTTCGTCTGCCGGTTGATCATCGAGGGTATGCGCACGGCACCGAAAGCGGATTTGTAAGACACCAGGAGTGCCGTGATTTCCGGCTTCATTTGCTCGCGCTCCGTCAGGCTGACGGAGGCATCATCCTTGTCATGATGGTCGACCGTTTCGGAATGATCTGTATCTTCCTGTCCATGCTCATGCTCGCCCTTGTGCAGCACCTCGTCCTCAAGATTGTCATGGTCGATGCCATGGATATCCCAGGCGCTCTCCACGTTCGATATAATCAGGCGATCCATCACCGACCCGGTCGGCGCAAGGATTCCGACAGTGGTGAAAGGGCTTTGCTCGTGATGGCCGGCATTCTCGTCGTCGGTGAGGCCATGCGATCCGACAAAGCGTTGGCCAAGAGTCATGCCGAGTTCGTCAGCAACCCGTGTGCCGATGACGACTTCCTGTGCCTTGGCGAACATCCGCCCTTGTGCCAGCTTCGCATTCTGCAGCCCCAGATAGGCCGGTTCGGTTCCCACGATCCGGAAGCCCCGGAAATTGTCGCCCATGGTGAGCGGGATCACCTGCCGCACGGACGGATCCTGGCGTAGCAATGCTATGCTTTCCAACGGAATATTTCCTGTGGGTATGTCCATCTGGTAGATGCTGGAAAGGATCAACTGAAGTGGCGATCCCTTGGCACCAACCACCAGATCAATGCCCCGCGCGTCGCGCTCGAAGCGATTGCCTATCTGGGTGGAGACCGACAACAGCATCACTAGCGTAGCGACCGCCAGCGCCAGCAGTAGGATATTGAGCGCGCTCATGAGTGGACGATCGCGCAGATAGGCAAGTGCGAGGCGGATCATGGAACTGCGATGCTTTGGGAAAGGAGGGTGACGGTGCGCGGGATCAGTTTTTTCAGGCGCTGGTCATGGGTCGCGACCAGGAGCGTCGATCCATTGCGGTCTGCCGTCTCGATCAGCAGCGAAGCCACTCGGTCGGCATTTTCATCGTCCAGCGCAGATGTGGGCTCGTCGGCAATAAGCAGGCGAGGCTTGCCTATCAGCGCTCGCGAAATCGCCGCGCGCTGCGCTTCGCCTTGGCTCAGGTGACGGGGCTTGGCAGAGCAGCGATGACCAAGGCCGACCTGCGCAAGCAGCGCGTCGATCGCAGCGTCGGTCGTGGGATGTCCGCTCAGGCGGCCCGCCAGATGCAAATTCTCTCGCACGGTGAGCGCCGAGACTAGGCGTAACGACTGGAAGATCAGGCCGATCTTACTCCGCCGAAGCGCATCGCGGGCTGCCGGACTGCGGCCTGTCATAGCCTCGCCATCGATGACGACGCTCCCATCATCGGGTTCGAGGAGCCCGGAAATGGCATGGATCAATGTCGTCTTGCCCGATCCCGATGGTCCCAGAAGTAAATGATGCGCGCCCTCATTCAGTTCGATTTCCACGCCAGTCAGGATTGGTTTGTGGCCATATCCATGTTTCAATCCGGTGATAGCGAGCACTGGTGTTGCGCGGGATATCATGCTGTCTCCCTGGGGCTAAAGCAGCACCGGCGGTGCGTTGTGTGACGATGTATCATAACTCTTGCAAGCAGCCAACGGCTTCTGGGCTGCGACAATTTATGTCCAGCGCTATTGGGTGATTATCTGCAAATCTGCTGATCTCGCGATCACTTTTCCCCAAATTTTGGGGGTTGCTGTATGATATGGTATTACGTAACAGGCTCGCTATCAGAACATCATAAGGGGACATTCTGTGAGAAATCGCCGTCATTATCTATGCGCCGTGTCAATCGTCGCGATCACGCCTGGCATGGCATTTGCTCAGGCAGGTGGCCATGGACTGGGAGATATCGTCGTTACCGCCGCCCCCTTCGGTCAGACAGTCGACGAAACCGCCACGCCAGTCGTGACCCTTACCGGCGAAGAGCTGATCCATCGGCGCGCCGCAACGCTTGGTGAGACTCTGGCCGGCCAGCCAGGCATCAATTTCGAAAACTTCGGTGGCGGTGCCAGCCGTCCGGTTATTCGCGGCCAATCCTCGCCGCGCGTGCAGGTGCTGAGCGACAGCGCTAATGTGCAGGACGCTTCGGCGATATCGCCCGATCATAATGTCACCGGCGAGCCGCTCCTGCTGCGCGGGATTGAAGTGCTGCGCGGTCCGGCGACCCTGCTCTACGGCAGCGGCGCGATCGGTGGCGCGGTCAACCTGCTAGACGAGAAGGTGCCGACGTTCGTTCCCGAAGGTGGCATCTCCGGTGTGGCAGAAGGACGGCTGGGCACGGGCGATGATGAACGCAGCTTCGTAGGCGGCGCAACGGTCGGCTTCGGACCGCTGGCGCTGCGCGTGGAGGGCGCACACCGCCGGTCTGACGACTATCGCGTCCCCAGCTCCTTTGGCGAGGACCGTGTCCATGGTTCTTATAATGATACGTCCACCTTCAGCGTCGGTGGGAGCTGGATCGGTCCGGATGGATATCTGGGTGTCGCCTACACACGCCAGCGTAACGAATATGGCGTTCCGGGTCACAATCATGATTATGAAAGCTGTCACCCCCACGGCATCGGGCTGCACTGCGGCAGTCATGCTGAGGAAGGAGGCGAGCACGACCATGATCATGAGCACGGTCACGAGGACGAAGTGCCGTTCGTGAAGCTGCGGAGCAATCGCTTCGATATTCGCAGTGACTATAATAATCCGGTGCCCGCGCTGGAGAAGGTGCGCTTCCGCCTGTCCTTCACCGACTATGTGCATGACGAAATCGAAGAGGGCGAAGCGGAAAACACCTTTCTCAACAAGGCTCACGACCTGCGCCTGGAACTGACCCATGTGCCAATTGGGGGATTGCGTGGGACTTTCGGTATCCAGCAGAGCGGTAGCCGGTTCCAGGCGATCAGCGGCGGCGACACGCATACGCTGAATACAGACACGAGCAATACGGCGATATTCCTTATGGAAACATTCTCGCTCGGCAATGTCCGGCTGGAAGCCGCCGCGCGGCAGGAATGGCAGACGGTAAAGTCGCTCATCACCCGCTATCCATCGATCAAGCACAAGCCTTTCTCGGCGTCCGCCGCTGCGATCTGGAGCTTTGGCGGAGACTATTCGCTAGCTCTGTCGCTCGCCCGTACCGAGCGCGCGCCCTCGGTGCAGGAGCTATATGCCTATGGCCTCCACCTGGCGACCAACACCTATGAGATCGGAATCGTCAGCGGCAACAGCCGCTTAGCCAATCAGGTATCTGAAGGTGTGGAAAGGTCGAATTCGGTCAATCTGACGCTGCGCAAGACGGAGGGTCCGACAACCTTTACGATCGGTGCCTATCATCAGGACTTCGACAATTATATCTACGCCCAGACGCTCGATCAGTTCGAAGATTTCCGTCTGATCCGCTACGCTGGAGCCGAGGCGACCTTCACCGGCGTCGATGGTGAAGTGCGCCACGCCTTTAACGATCAGTTCGCTCTGTCGGTGTTCGGAGACTATGTGCGCGCCAAGTTGAAAAATAGCGGTGGCGACCTGCCGCGCATTCCTGCCGGTCGCCTGGGTGCACGCGGCGACGCGCATGTCGGGCCTTTCACGGCGGACGCGGAATATTATCATGTGTTCGAACAGGATCGTTTCGCTGCCTATGAAACGCGCACGCCTGGCTATGATATGATCAATGCCACGCTTGCCTATCGCCTCGAACTTGGCAGCAAGCACAGCGCCGAACTGTTCGTGCGCGGCACCAACCTGACCAATGAGCTAGCGTATAACCATACCTCGTTCATCAAGAGCTTCTCTCCGCTGCGCGGCCGCAACTTCGTGTTTGGGCTGAGGGGGGCATTCTGAGAAAAAAAGAAAGAACAGCGCGGCAACCGTCCGCGTTGTTCCGCCATATCGAGGCACTTCAGGGCGACAGGCCCTGGGGCGCTTTCCTCGATGCTGGGACGGGCACGAATTCGATCGGCTGGGTGTCGGGCCTTGCGACCGATCGCTGGGTGGCCGTCACCGGCGCGACCGGCCATGCTATCCAGGTCCGTGACGCATCCGATTCCGTGCGTCGGCCGCAGGACCGGATCATCGTCGGCAACTGGGCCGATCCCGCGCTGCTGGCCGGAGATCGCTTCGATACCATTCTCGCCGACTATCTGGTTGGCGCGGTCGAAGGTTTCGCGCCCTATTTCCAGGAACGGATGTTCGCTCGTCTGCGTGCCTTGGCTTGCGGACTGCTGTATCTGGTCGGTCTTGAACCCTATGTCACCGACAGGCCCGGAACGCCTGATGGCCAGATATTGTGGGACATTGGCCGATGGCGGGACGCTGTCCTGCTGCACGCGGGCGAGCGGCCCTATCGGGAGTTTCCGATGGAGTGGGTGCTGGAACGATTGGCAGCGTCGGGCTTTCGCGTCACCTGCACGCATAGATTTCCGATCCTTTACCGGCACCAATTCGTGAACAGCCAGATCGACATGTGTGCATCGCGGTTGGCAAAGCTCGACGACCGGGCGCTGGCGGCGGCGCTCCACGCGCACGGCGAAGCCTTGCGAGAGGAGGCGTTGACCTTTATCGCGCGCGAAGGGGGCTTGCGGCATGGTTTCGATTATGTGATCGCGGCCGAGATATGATAAAGGCGCGATTATAAGCTGTCGCTGATTAGGTCAGTTCAGGTTTTGGACCGCTGAGAAAACGCCCTCATGCCGGTGCGTGGTCATTGAGCATATCCTCGACAAAGCCTGCAAGGTCATAGCGTGTAATGCCGCTGGTCAACAGGGATAGCGTAGCGCGTAGTTCTTCGGCGCTGATGTCGCGGGTTATGATGACCAACCGCGTGCGTCGGTCCTCTGATGGCCAGCTCTCGAGCAGCACTGGGGGATGGAAGATATGCTGAACGCCGTGGATGACCACAGGCTTCGCTTCGCCCACCAGATTGACGATGCCCTTCACACGCAAGATGTCGGGGCCTTTAAACAAGGTAAGTATGTCGAGCCAACGCTCGAACCCCTCGGCGTCAAGCGGATCATCGAAGGTGAGGCAGGTCGCGTGAATATGGTCATCATGCCTGTTCACATCGTGATGATGGTGATGTCCATGAACATGGCCGCGGTGCTCGGTCTCATAGGCTTCGGTCTTCAGCCAGCGTTGAACGTCATGGCTTCTGATCGCCGGATCATAGAGACCTGCGTCGAATATTGCAGCTGGTTCGATCTGCCCGTTCGTCACCGGGATGATGGGTGCTGCGGGGTTGATCAGGTGCAATCTGGATTCAAGAGTCGTCTGCTCCCTCGCGGACACAATATCCGTCTTGGTCAGCAGGATCCGGTCGGCCATGGCGGCCTGCTTGATCGCCTCTTCCTGCGCGTCTAGCGTCGTCATGCCTGTCGATGCGTCTACCGTCGCGATGACCCCGTCCAGCCGATAGAGGGTGGTCAGATGGTCGTCGGTCATCAGCGTATGCAGGATAGGCGCAGGATCGGCCAGGCCGGTCGTTTCAATCACCACCCTGTCAAACCAGCAACTGCCCTCGCGCGCGAACCGCCAGGGAGCCTCGCGCAGCGTACGAAGCAAGTCGCCACGAATTGTGCAGCACAAGCATCCGCCCATCATCTCCACGACGAGATCGTCAGTTGATCGCGCGATCAAGTCATGGTCGAGGCTAATCGCGCCAAACTCGTTGATGATGACGAGCGCTCGACGCATTTCGCGCGCCTGTACAAGCTGGTTGAGCAGCGTGGTCTTTCCGCTGCCCAGAAAGCCGGTGACGACCGATACGGGTATCAGTGATTGAGGACCAGTGAGGATGGGGCTCATGACAGTTTTCCAGTCGGCAATTGCTCGCGCGCCTTACGAAACCAGCTTCGCACGCGGTCGAGATGCGCCTCCCCCCAAGTCTGGACGAAGCGCTGCGTCATATGATCGCCAGGGTCGTCGAGTGCTGTGATCCGCGTCTCGACATAGGCGGGCGTCAGGGAAATGCGGCATAGCACCGTGATACAATGCTCCCATTCTTCATAGCTGGTGGGGATAAGCGGGGGCTTCATGCGACTGCCTTACGCTTCTGGGTTCCATGGCGCAGCATATGCCAGTTCAATCCATGACCGACGGCGAGTAGAAGCGCGCCAGGGACGGTGAGCGCCGTTTCCATCCATTCCGAGGATGGTATCAGCGCACCGAGCGTCAGCAGCACAAGGCCTGGAAGGACGATGAACGCAGGTCTGGCGCCGCTATGGCGTCTGTAGCCTGCAGAGAGTGCGAGCAGGCTGATCGGCACCGAGACGCCAAGCGCCCAGACGTGGAAGGGTTCCGGCACGGTCAGAAATGCAGCCAGAGTGGGCAGCAGCACAATCAGCAAGGGCAGCGCCAGGCAATGGATAAGGCAGATGAAGGAGGCGGTGATCGCCAAGCCGTCATAGAGATGTTGCCTGCAGGATAAGACTTTCATGACAATCTCCGGCCGACGCTGGACAGGCGTCGTCTAATTCATTATCATGCAATGATATACCGTAACATTACAGTCAAGGGTAGAATATGGCTTTCGATGACAAACGGCTTCCAGTCACTGTGTTGTCCGGCTTTTTAGGTGCCGGCAAGACGACCACGCTCAATCACATCCTCGCCAATCGTGAAGGACGACGAGTCGCTGTGATCGTCAACGACATGTCGGAGGTTAATATCGACGCCGATCTGGTGCGCGGCGGCGACGCTGCTCTGGCGCGTAGCGAAGAGAGCCTGGTTGAGATGACCAATGGCTGCATCTGTTGCACACTGCGTGATGATCTTCTCAAGGAAGTGCGCGCGCTGGCGGAGGCAGGCCGGTTCGATAGTCTGGTGATCGAAAGCACGGGCATTTCGGAGCCTTTGCCGGTCGCGACGACCTTCTCTTTCCGGGACGAGGAAGGCCAGTGTTTGGGCGATGTCGCGCGACTCGACACGATGGTGACCGTGGTCGATGCGCTTAACCTGCTTGCCGATTATTCCAGCCAGGACTTTCTGGCTGATCGCGGCGAAAGCCTGGGTGATGATGATAGCCGCAGCCTGGTCGGCTTGCTGGTCGAACAGATCGAGTTTGCCGACGTCGTCGTCATCAACAAGGCGAGTGCCGTATCGCCCGAGCAACTGACGATCGTCAAGAAACTGGTCGCCTCGCTCAATGCTGATGCGCGCATCATCACCTGTGACCAGGGCCAAGTGCCGCTCGACGCGATGCTCGACACCGGCTTGTTCGACGAGGAGAAGGCGGCGCAGCATCCCCTGTGGGCCAAGGAGCTTTATGGCTATGCAAGCCATCAGCCAGAGACCGAGGAATATGGCATCGAGAGCTTCGTCTACCGCGCGCGCCAGCCGTTTGATCCAGCGAAATTCCATGCCTTCCTGACCGATGGCGGGCTGGACGGCGTTGTCCGCGCCAAGGGGCACTTCTGGTTGGCGACGCGGCCCGACTGGGTGGGCGAATTGTCGGTCGCCGGCGCGCAGACCATGACAGCGCGCATGGGGCGCTGGTGGGCATCGATCCCGAAAAACCACTGGCCCGATGATAATCGGTTCCAGGATTTCGTCGCTGCCCACTGGGACGAAAGATGGGGCGACCGGCGGCAGGAACTTGTGTTCATCGGGATCGGCATGGATGAGATGCGCATCCATGAGCGGCTGGACGCTTGCCTGCTGCCTGTCAGAACATTTGTGCCGGAGACGTGGACATGCCTGCGTGACCCTTTTCCAAGCTGGCAGGCGGAGATGGAGGCGGCTGCGTGAACGCTCTGGTCGCGTGCGACGATGCTGTTTTGACCGACTGCGATCCCAATATCCTGGCGAGGATATGGGAACCGGATGTGCATCTGGCCATATGGCGAAGATCGCTTACGGCAGAGCTTCAACTGTCCGTGTTGGATTGGGAAGAGATCGATGACATCGACGAGTCGGTGTCGCGCGAGACTTTGAGTGCCGAAATTCCGGCCCTTCTCGAAGCGGCGGGCTATGACGGCATGGCAGCCGCACTAGCGCGCGATATCGTTCCGCTGTGCGAACGCTTTTCTGGCATCATGGATTGCGCGCATATGCAGGTCCGGCTTGAAGTGATCGAGACGGACGCATGCCGGAAATTCCATGCCGACAATGTCGCCGTGCGTTTGCTGATGCCGCTGGTTGGTCCCGGCACGCAATGGATTCATGCGAACGGTGACGGGTTGATCCATGACCTGCGGCCGGGTGAAGTCGGATTATTCAAAGGCTGGCAATGGACCGACAATCCACGCATTCTCCATCGATCGCCACCCATTGTTGCCACCGGCGAAACCCGCCTTCTATTCGCCCTTACGCCAATGAGCAGACCAACGTCACCTTACAGCTAGTCTTTTCTCGATCTTGGCCCATCGGGTAAGACTCATCACATCAACAGCATTCCGCCCGGAGACAGGTCCATGAAGGTCCTTCAAACCCTATCGCTTTACTCCGCCATCCTATCGCTCGCAATGCTTTCAGTCAGACCGGCCGCCGCGGACGAAGGGATGTGGACCTTCGACACATTCCCTGCAAAGATAATGTACGATCACTATGGCTGGGCACCCGACCAGTCTTGGCTCGACCATGTGCGTAAATCAGCGGTTCGCCTGACCGGCGGTTGCTCGGCAAGTTTCGTATCGAGCGCGGGGCTGATCTTCACCAATCATCATTGCGTCGCCAGTTGCCTGTTCGACAACAGCAGCGCGCAGGCTGACCTGTTGGACAATGGCTTCACCGCTGGCCGGCGCGAGGACGAAAAATCATGTCCTGGCCAGCAGGCGGAGGTCGTCACCGCCATCGCCGATGTCACCGGAACCGTGCAGGGTGCCTATAGAGGCATGGCGGGCGAGACGCTGACGCGCGCGCGCGACGCCGCCATCGCGAAGATCGAGGCCGATGGCTGCCCGGATCGCAAGACGACGCGCTGCCAGGTCGTCACCCTGTTTGGCGGAGGCCAGTATAAACTCTACACCTACCGCATATATTCCGACGTACGGCTGGTGTGGGCACCGGAAGACCGAGCCGCGACCTTCGGCGGCGATCCAGACAATTTCAACTTTCCGCGCTATTCGCTCGATGCCAGTTTCCTGCGCGCCTATGAGGATGGAAAGCCGATCAGGCCGTCCGACCACCTCACATGGACGGCGCGTGCGCCCAAGCAGGACGAACTGACCTTCGTCGTCGGTAATCCCGGGGCGACCGCCCGCCTATGGACGCAGAGCCAGTTCGCCTTTGAGCGTGAGATGCGTCTGCCGATCACCGTGGCGATTCTGTCCGAACTGCGTGGGCGGCTAATCGCAGCGATGGAGACCAGCCCGGAAAAACAGCGCGAAGGGCGGGATACGCTGAACGGCATCGAAAACTCGCTCAAAGTCTATATCGGCCGGACCAAGGCCCTGAACGACCCTGCTTTCGCTGAGCGCTTGGCGAAGGGTGAAGCAGATCTGCGGCAGCGGAGCGCGGACAATGTCGCCATCGGCGACCCGTGGGCGAATGTGACCGGGGCCGTGCAGGCTTATCGCACGGTCTACCTGCCCTACCGCTTCATCACGCCATCAAGCGACCTCTACGGCTATGCCAGGGCTTTGGTCATGGCGGGCAAGGAAAAGGCCAAGCCCAATGGCGAGCGCCTGCCCGGCTATACCGACAGCGCGCTGCCGCTGCTGGAAAAACAGATATTGGACAAGCGGCCGCTCTATCCATGGCTCGAAAAGCTACAACTGTCCTGGAGCCTGTCGAAGGCACGCGAATATCTGGGCGTTGACGATGCGGACACGCAGTTGCTCCTTGGCAAGGAGAGTCCTGAACAACTCGCCGAGCGACTGGTATCGCAGACGCGCCTGTCTGATCCCGCCTATCGTCGTCAGCTATGGGAAGGCGGGTTGCAGGTTATCGAGGCATCCAGCGACCCGCTCGTCCAATATGCCTTGAGGCTCGAACCGCGTCAACGCGCGCTCACCCGCCAAGTGGACGAAGCCTATCAGGGCCCACTAACCGTAGCCGGCGGCAAGCTCGCGCAGGCACGCTTCGCAGCCTATAGCGACGCGCTATATCCCGACGCCACCTTCACCCTACGCATCAGCTATGGTCAGGTGAAGGGCTGGACCGAACGGGGCAAGTCCGTGCCCTATGCCACGGTCATGGGAGGCACGTTCGACCGCGCGACGGGCAGCGCTCCGTTCGACCTGCCTGCCGCCTTTGCCGCACATCGCAACGCTATCGATCTGGCTGCAACCTATGATTTTGTGACCACCAACGACATTATTGGCGGCAATTCGGGTAGTCCGGTGGTCGATCGCAGCGGTGCTGTGATCGGCGCGGCCTTCGACGGCAATATCCATTCGCTGGGCGGCAATTATGGTTATGACCCACTACTGAACCGCACTGTGGTCGTGTCGACCGACGCGGTGCAGGAGGCACTGGAAAAGCTCTACCCCGCCCCCGCACTGGTGGCCGAACTCAAGGCGCGCTGACGTGGCACAGCCAATATGGAACGGCCGATGCCCGCATTATCGGCGACATCATTTCGTGAGGAAAGAAAGAGATGATTGAGAACATAAAGCGTGGCATTTCCTTACGCCACCGGATCGCCAGCGCTGCTTTCCTGCCACTTTGCGGGTGGGCGCTAATGACCGGCGTTGCTGCCGCGCAGCGGGCACCGCTCACCGACACGATGATGAATGAGCAGGTCAAGGCGTATGACTGGGTCCGCCCGCAGGCCGATTATGTGCGCAAGGTAGCGATGATCCCGATGCGCGACGGGAAGAAGCTCTATACCGTGATCGTTTATCGCAAAGGTGTGACAGACGCTCCGATCCTGCTGAGCCGCACACCCTATAATGCCGACAAGGCAACCAGTCGCAACCGGAGCCAGAAGATCGAGGAGATCCTGCCCGTCATGGACGCCGTGTTCGTCAATGACGGCTATATCCGCGTCTATCAGGACGTGCGCGGCCTTGATGGGTCGGAGGGCGACTATGTCATGAACCGCCCGCTGCGCGGCCCGCTCAACCCTACCAATGTCGATCACGCCACGGACGCCTATGACACGATCGACTGGCTGGTGAAGAATATGAAGGAGAGCAACGGGAAGGTCGGCATAACGGGCTCCTCCTATCTTGGCTTCACCTCGCTGATGGCCTTGATCGACCCGCATCCCGCGCTCAAGGCGGCGGTGCCGCAAAGCCCGATGGTTGATGGGTGGATGGGCGACGACTGGTTCCACAATGGCGCGTTCCGCACCTTCGGCTTCGACTATGACCTTGGCCAGACGGCGAAGAAAGGGGGCGGTCCGGTGCCCAAGGGCACGGGCGACGAATATACAGCCTATCTGGAGGCGGGCTCGGCGGCCGACTATGCGCGCGCTTACGGTCTGCTTGACCTTCCTGTCGTGCGAAAGGTGCTGGAACATCCCAGCTACGACGCATGGTGGCAGGGGCAGGCCGTCGACAAGCTGCTGGGTGAGCGCAAGCTGACCGTTCCCACCATGCTTGTCGTGGGCCAATGGGACCAGGAGGACAGCTATGGGGCGCCCGCAGTCTATCAGGCGCTTGAGAAGCAGGACACAGCCAATGACTTGGTCAGCCTTGTGATCGGGCCGTGGCGCCATTCCCAGGTGAATTACGAGGCGCGCGCGCTCGGGCCACTGCAGTGGGAAGGCGACACCGGGCTTCAATTCCGTACGCGATACATGAAGCCATTTCTGGACTGCCATCTCAAGACCGATCCGCCCCCATGCGCCACGCCGCCCGTGCTGACCTATGCGACTGGCGCCAACCGCTGGGAAGTCTCACAGCAATGGCCGGCAGGCACCTCCACCCCACTTTACCTTGGTGCCGATTTCGGCTTGTCGTGGACCAGGCCGCAGACGGGCAGCGACAGCTATGTCTCCGATCCCGCAAAGCCCGTGCCGATGCTGCCGCGCCCCGTGCACATGCAGGGCGAGGACTGGAGAACATGGCTGGTACACGACCAGCGCTTCGTCGATGGACGCCCCGATGTGCTGAGCTACACGACTGGGGTGCTCGACAAGCCGGTGCATATAAAAGGTGCACCCAAGGTAGATTTGCGTGCGGCAACCTCAGGTCGCGACAGCGACTTCGTTGTCAAGCTGATAGACGTTTATCCGCAGGAGAATGCCGCCAGTCCCACCATGGCGGGCTACCAGCTCGGCATCGGAATCGAGATATTCCGAGGCCGCTACATCCACGGCCTCGCTACCCCCGCGCCGCTGGAGCCGGGCAAGACCTACGCCTTTCAATGGTCTCTGCCCAATGTCGACCATGTGTTCCTGCCCGGTCATAAGATCATGGTGCAGGTCCAGTCGAGTCTGTTCCCGCTCTACGATCGCAATCCGCAAAGCTGGGTGCCATCGATCATGAACGCCAAGCCTGCCGATTATGTGAAGGCGACTGAGACGATCCACTGGGGCGGCGAGGCGGCCAGCGCCGTTTGGCTACCCATTGTTCAGGAATGAGTGGCCGACTGATGGCGGAGCGCGGTCGGTCTCTCTTTGCGACCGCGGCTATTTCCGTCGCGCTGAGGATGGTCTTGGCATGGCGGTGCTTAAAGGCTGAACCCATCGTAGCAAAGGCGGGCAGCGAAACTTATTGAACGACGTTCTGCCAAGGCCCGGTTATCGCCAACGTCTTGGCGGGACTGTAAGCGTTGACATAGAGAGTTCGGCCATCGGGAGAGAAGCAAGCGCCCGCTAGTTCGGTTTGCGTGTTAAGCGCGCCGAGGACGTAGGTGGCCCCTGCTGGCGTCACGCCAATCAGACGATTGGCGACGACCTTGGTATATTGATCCTCGCAAACGACCAGATGGCCCGTCGGCGCTACCGTCAGATTGTCCCCAAAGTCGAGCATCGCCTTGGCGCGCGATTCGACAAATAGCTGGAGGCGGTCTGAAAAGCGTCCGGCCTGCGGCGGGCCGGGTCGCAGACGCATGATCTGGCCGAGCTTGGCTGCTCCGCCAGAAGTGCAGCAGAAGAACAGTTCGCCGTCGCCCCAATGGATGCCTTCGCCGCGCGCGAAGCGCAACGCCCCCGCCTGATTTCCGCGGAAACGCAGGTCGTCGTCAGGTGCGTCCGTACCATGGAGGTCGATCCAGCGAACAGGCAGCCACTCGCCTTGGGGCATGTCTTCCCGTATCCAATTGCGGCTATCGGTGCGGGCGGGATCAAGCAACGCCAACGCCTGAAGTCGGCCGCCTTTGACCATCTGCCCGCGTTCTTCGGGGAGGAACCGATAGAGCAGGCTGTCGTCGCGATCTTCGGTAAGATAGACGATTCCGGTGCGTGGATCGACGGCTGCTGCTTCGTGGTTGAAGCGGCCCATGGCGCGGATCGGTTGCGGGGCCGCCAATCCAGGCGCGGCGGCAGGCACCTCAAATACCCAGCCATGATCCTGCCGGACGCCGTTGCCCGCGCGCGTCACATCCTCCTCGCAGGTCAGCCAGCTGCCCCATGGCGTCGCGCCGCCTGCGCAATTGCGGATCGTTCCTGCCAGGCTCAGATGCTGGGAAAGCATTTGACCGCTGGCGTTATCCAAGATGATGGTCGTTGTGCCGCCGGGCAGCGCACGGCCGTCAGGCAGTCTGTCAAAGGCGGGCAATTCGACATTGCCACCGCGCAGCGCCCCGTCGTCGATCCTGTTGATCGCCAACTCGTGATTGCGCACAAGCGCGTGTCGGCCGCCAGGCAGCGCGAAACATCCCATGCCGTCGGCCCGGTCAGGCACGACAAGGCCATCGCTCATCCTGTCACCGAATTGCGATATGACACGATAGGAAAAGCCCGCCGGCAGATCGATCAGTCCCGCCGGGTCGGCGACGGTCGGCCCATAGCCTGAAGCGGTGATGCCGGCGCTTTCCAGCACAGCAAACCGCTGCGCGCAACCCGCCACTGCCAGCCCACCGAGCGCCGCCGCCATATTGACGGTGAAACGGCGGCGATCCATCAACTCTCTACGCACTTCAATCCTCGATTTCGTAGCATTATGTCAGCGGTCGGCACGGGAGGGCAGTATAGATTTCGACCATGTCATCCATGTGACCATATTGGTGGGATGGGACGTCGGATGCCGCTATCAGTCCTCGAATTTCGGCACCTTGTCGAAGTCCACCTTGCCAAAGGGTTTGTCGGTAAAAAGATAGCCATAATAGAAAGTGCGGAGCCGCGCGTGGAACGCCCGGATGCGATCCTGATAGGCGAGTTGCGCCTGCATGTCGGTGTCGGCCAGGCGGGCGAGCACCGCCTGTACCCCGACCGAAGGCAAAAGCCAGCCAAGGCTGTGGGCAGCGGCATCTCTTGCCTCTATTGCGTGGCGATAGGCCGCGACCTTACCCGCGACGCTTTCGTCCCCCACCTGATGAAAAGCGAGATACCATTTATAATGGAACGCGGAGGTCAGGGGCGGGCTGTCCTTCCACTCTGGATGGTTTGCGTAAAAGGCGCGCATCGTGTCTTCGCGCGGGATGTCCCAGGCGCGATTCACTGCTTCTCGCTGGGCCAGGCTTATCTCTACGCCCTGACCCACCGGAACGGCCCGGTTAATGGCAACATTGGCGACAGTGGGCAAAATCAGAGTCAGCACCAGCCACAGCCCCGCCAGCGTCGCAGCGTTGGCGACCGAACTCCAGCGCAGCCGGCCGATCAACAGCGTGACCCCGATCCAGAAAGCGAGATAGAGAGCGACAAGGGCAAGCACCGTCAGCAGTGTAGTGATGGGTACATGAGACAGGATTGCGCCGATCGACAGCGGTAGTCCAAGCGCCAGGAACAACAAGCCGCCGCGCAAAACCACGCGCCGCGCCCACAAATGGCTCCGTGATGCCGCAAGGGCATCCAGCATGTGCAATCGACCCGCTTCCCGTTCGCCCGACACCAGATCATGGAACAGCGCGATCACGAACAGGGGCGTAAGATAGATCAGCACGAAGGAGAAGTCGAACCGGCCGGGCAGCGCGAGTTCGGGGTTGAAGGCTTCGCCGTCGTAAAGCTGCGCCTCCAGTCCCAGCGCCCGGACCCGCAGGATATAGGGTGCGACATCGCGCAGGCCGAGCGCCGCGAACGCCAGCGGCGCGGGTGCATCCCATGTCGCATGAAAGCTGTAATAGGCTGCGCTTCCAGCGTCCTTGTCCCGGTCCACCCATTGGGCGATGCTGGCGATATCCTGCGCCTGCTTGGGCTGGATGCGGGCGATGACATCATGCTGGCGGGCAACTTCCGCCATGCCCGCCCCCACGGCGGCAAGCGACAAAAGAGTGACGAGCAGCAGCGACAGTGCAGCCATGCGCGACCGCAGTAACAGGCGCAGTTCGTGAGCGATCAGGATCATGGACGGGCCTTTTGAAGGTGGCGGGCGACAGGCAGCAGGGCCAGCGCGGCGATAATAAGCCAGCCAATAAGCAAGCCAAGGCCCGGCACACTGGCCTTCACCAACTCGGCAGCACTGGCGGCCTTGAAGCGGAAGGACGGGATTTCGTGCCAATGCTCGGCAGAAATACGCTTGCGCTGGTCGGCACCTGCATCGCTGGCCGTATCATTGTCATAGCTGACGGCATCGGCCTGAAGCTTGTTCAGCCGTTGCACTATGTCGTAGCGATAGGCTTCGGCCTGTGTCAGGAAGCGGCGATGCCCCTCTAGGTCGGTGCCTGCCGCCGCCATCGATAGCCGTCGCAGCGAGATGGCGGGGCTGAGGATGCCAAAGCCGTCGGTCAGTCGGCTCTGCGCCTGCTGAACCGCGAAGCTGCGATTTGCATAATCGTTGAACAGTCGTGAGGTCAGCTTTTCGCCCTCCAGCGCCAGCAAACCCTTATAATTGACCGGCAGATCCTCGATTCGCGTCACGCCATATTGGCGCAGCGTTTTTTCCTTGAACGCCTTGAAAAAGGGGTCATCGGGATTGTGGCTGTCGCCCAGCGTATGGAGGTCATGTGCGATGGCGATATCGGTCTCAAGACGTGTAGGCAGCGCATGAGCGTGGGACGCAATGTCCGGTGCGATCCGCGGCAACAGAATCACCAGCACAGCCCATAGCGCCAACAGGGCGAGCAGTGCGTCGCGTCCGCGCTGCGCCAGCCCGGAAACGAGGATGACGATGACCGCCCATAGCGCCAGATAAGCGCCATAGCCGAGAGCGATCACCAGCATAGGTCCAGCCAGCGCGCCGGGCTGTCCCGCGATCAGCAGGAAGGCGATCATGGCGGGCAGCCCGACAAGCGCCGCGATCAGGGACAGCGCCAGCAGCTTGCCCAGGACCAAAGCGCGTGCGGATACGCCCTGCGCCAGCATCTGGCGCAATGTACCGCGCTCGCGTTCCCGCGCGACCGCGCCATAGCCAAGGAAGATCAGCAGTAGCGGCGCGATGACCTGCAACACAAAGGCAGGCGTTAACTGGCCGAAGCGGACAAGTAGCGAAGATTGGCGAACATCGCCGAAGTTGGCACTGTTCTGGCGATGGCCTTCCAGGAACATGCTGTTGCCGGTAAATGCGTCCACGCCCGGATCGAAGGCGGCCAATGGCCCCAGCGGGCGAAAGATGAAATTGCCATAATGGACCATCCGGTGGGGGTGGCGATCAGGTTGCGCCTCGAACGCTTCGCTGGCCTCCTCCTGAAAGCGCGCGCGGGTTTCAGCAATGGATCGCTGGTGGGACCAACTGATCAGCGCTGCCGCCAGCGTCAACAGGACCAGGAGCGCAAAGGCAATGACAGCGACCCGGTTGCGCCGCATGAGGCGCAGTTCGTCCCGCGCAACAAGGCTGATGGCGCTCATGCGGCAACGACCTCACGTACGAATTTGCTGTGCAGTGCGCGCACGTCGAACCGTTCCTCGCCCTGCGCCGATGCTTCATCGACGATCCGTCCGGATTCAAGGAAGCCGATGCGGTCGGCAATGTCGGCCGCCGACAACAGATCATGCGTCACCATCAGCACCGCGGCGCCTTTGCGTGCGACATCATGGACCAGCGTGTTGAAATCCGCCGTAGCGCGCGGGTCTAGGCCGGAGGACGGCTCGTCAAGCAACAGCACCGGCACTTCACGCAGCAGGGCGATGGCGATCGCCACCTTCTGGCGCATGCCCTTGGAAAAGCCGCCAAGCCGCTTGTCCCAGGCAGCATTCTGCAATCCCGTCGCCTCGAACGCGCCGTCAATGGCGTCTGACGCAGGATGACGTCCGGCCAGAGCCAACAGATAGGCGGCATTTTCCCGTGCCGTCAGATGCTCATAGAGCGCGACATTTTCTGGGACATAGGCGATCTGTTCGCGCGCCTTGTCCGGTGCCCTCGCCGGATCATGTCCTGCGACCAGCACGGTGCCTTTGTCGGGCCGGGCAAAGCCCAGCAACGTGGACATAGTCGTCGATTTTCCTGCGCCATTACCGCCCAACAGCGCGTAAATCTCCCCGGCATCGACATGCAAGGTAAGGCCGCGCAGCACAGGATAGCTGCCATAAGACAAGTTGACGTAGGACAATATGATGCGCTGGCCGGTTGCGGTCAGGGACATGAATGAAGCTCCTTGGCTGTTGGCTCGGACCATTTCGCCACTGCAGCAATATGTCAATGGGACGTTATAACATTATTAAAGTCGGCCACGCCGCCTTATAAGGTTCAAGGCGTGCTGAGGCGGTGCGGATTATTTTTCGAATGCTGACCGAGAATTCAAGGTTTGCCATGCCTTATGCCTGTCCCTCATCGCAGGCAAACATGAACCTAAACCAGAATATGCGACGATGGTGGCACAAGCCGCCCGGTCGACATATGGCTCGCGAACGCCCGCGAAGTCTTGTCGGATCACGCAGACGAGATAGCCGCTGCTGACGATATGAGCGCGCAAGTGAACCGGTTCGTCGAGGTCAATGTCCGCGACCAGCTTATCAGGTTGGCTCGAACCAATATAATCCAACAGGCTTTCGCCGCCGATCAGCCCTTGCAGCTCCATGGATGGGTTTATGATATGAGGGACGGGCTCATCAACCCTGTGCTGGAAATTAAGGCTTCAACCAGGCTCGACGATGCTGGAGCGCCCCATAAGGTCTTATGATCATGCAGGCCGCGCGAGGCGAAGCTGCCATCGTTCCCCGTCGACCGGTTCGCCGAAATCCTGATGGACGGCGGTTTCGGTCCGCTCGAACCCGTGCCGGGTATAAAGCCTGCGCGCGGTCTCAAGCACCGCCTGCGTCCAGAGCGTCAGCGTGGCATAGCCCTTGTCCCGCGCGAAGCCGATGCAGGTCCTGACCAACGCATCGCCGATGCGTCGTCCGCGCGCGAACGGCTCGACATAGAGAAGGCGCAGCCGCGCGATACCGCCACCTTCGTCGGTCAGGAAGATTGAGCCGGCCATTACGCCGTCAACCTCCGCCACCCAGCATTGCTCGCGCCCTGGCTTGAAATCACGCAGGAATGCGGTCGTGACCTCGCCTTCCACCACCTCCAGGCTGCATCCCCAGCCATGGCTGTCAGCGTAGAGAATGGACTGCCGAGCGGCGATCCGGCCCATATCACCGGTCCGGAACGGGCGGATGGTAAAGCCCGATGTGGGCGTGGCATCGAGCAGGAGGCGGGCTCTGGCCAGCGCCTCGACCAGGTCGGACTGTGCGACGGGATCGAGCCGCCCGATCATGCCCGCCACGGCATCGCGCTGGCGTGCATCAAGCAGCGCGAATGTTTCTCGACCCGCCTCGGTCAGCCGGATCGGACGAGTCCGGGCGTCGGCGCCCCGGTCCCGGATGATCCAGCCACGCTCCTCGAAACGCGTGAGTATGCGACTGACATAGCCCGCATCCATACCCAGGCTCGCCTGCAGCGCGTTGGCGCTTCCCGGTGCATTGACAGCAATCTCGAACAGCAGCCGCGCCTCGGGAAGTGTCGCCTTGCTGCCCAGGAAGCGCGCATCGAGCGCCCCGGCCAGTTGCGTATAGAAGCGGTTGAAACTGCGAATGGAGGCAATGGCGTCGTTCATGCCATCAATTGCGCCAGAATACTTGACGGTGTCAACCATATGGATGAGGTGCTTGCCTAGAAGGTGAATTTGACGTTCCCCGGGGCAGGACGCTGAAACGTCGGCTCGTGAGAAAGAATTTGGTAGCTGCAGGGCTAGCGCTGTCGACAATACGAACTATTGCGAGTGGATCGCAATTGTGCGACTGGAGTCCGTGTGCGTCTGCTCAGTGGGTGGAGAGGCGCCAAAAGGAGGCCTCAAGAATAGTGTCGCAAGAAGGCGCCGCATTGGAAGTGTACCAGTCGCATCGTGCGTCACTGGTTGACTATGCGCGCGTAATTACCGGCAGCGAGAGCACAGCGGAAGACGTGGTGCAGGACGCATGGCTGCGCTTCCGGAACGCCTGCAATGCGGTGACCCTGCGCGAGCCGCTGCATTATCTCTATCGGATCGTCCGAAATCTTGCGGTTGATGAAAATCGGCGGGCTGCCCTCGAAGTGTCGCGTTGCTCGGTGGATGTGGAAGCAATCACCCATACGATTGCCAGCGATGCGCCTTCACCTGAAGACATCGCGATTGCGCGCAGCGAATTGGAGCTTGTCCGCACCGCGCTCGGAGAATTGCCGGAGCGTACGCGGATCGCTGTAGAAATGCACAGGTTCGGCGGGCATACGCTCGCGGAAATAGCCGGCTCCTTGGGGATTTCAGTCGGGCTCGCCCACACGCTCGTTGCCGATGGGATCAAGCATTGCCATCATCGCCGCAACCGCAACAGATAGAGCGATGGGCTTTATTCTGAAAATTCGGACGGGCAGACCTGTCTATAGGACATGGGCGACTGTCCTCCTCCAAGCGGATCGGCAAGATGGCGCGCGCGGCTGCGGCTTGTCGCGAGCCGAGATTGCACCTTGCCGGTAATGGACGACGCTGAGCATATCCTCGATGAAGCCACGGACTGGCTGCTGGCACTGACCGAAAGGCCGGGTGACCGATCGACACGGGCACGTTTCCAGCAATGGCTGGCCGCCGACAGGCGGCATGGCGAAGTTTGGGAAAACCTCAACGATAGCTATGATCTGATCGGCAAGACGCAGCCGCAAATGACAACGCACTGGCCGGAAGTCGGGGCGCGCGCACGGTCGCGGCGCTGGTTCTGGAAGCGGGAGCGGGGCAGGCGTGAAACTGGGTATCCGCTCCAAACCATCCGCAAGCGGCGAGTATTGGCGGTTGCCGCTTCCGTTGCGCTGGCGGTCTGGTTGGTGCCTGAAGCCATGCTTGCCCTGCAGGCCGATCACCGCACGGGTACAGGCGAACTCCACGTCGCCAAGTTGGAGGACGGCTCTATCGCGCAGTTGGGGCCGGGCTCTGCAATCCGGGTCAGCTACGCCGAGGGCGAGCGCAGGATAGACCTGCTGGCAGGCGAAGCGCTCTTTCAGGTGACGCCCGACAAGTCCCGCCCGTTCCGGGTCCATGCCGATGACGTGACTATTACGGTTCTGGGAACCGGCTTCGACGTTCGCCGCCTGCAGTTTAGGACCGAAGTGGGCGTGCAGCATGGGCGCGTACGGGTCGACCGGACGGCTCAAGGGGCAAGCCCCGTGTTCCTCTCAACCGGAGACCTTGTGGCGATTGGCGAGGATGGCACGGCCGTGACCGGCCATATGGCGCCGCAACTGATTGCATCCTGGGCGTTGCATGAAGTGAACGCGCGCGACCGGGCGGTAAGTGATGTGATCGACGATATCCGGCCCTGGTATCGGGGCAAGATCGTGGTGATGAGCAAGGCGTTGGGGAAACGCCGGGTCAATGGCGTCTATGATCCGCGCGACCCATCCAAGGCGATCCGTTCGATGATCCTGCCGTTGGGCGGTGCGGTTACGCAGATCACGCCGTGGCTCATCGTTATTCACGAATAAAACCACATAATTTCAAAGCGATGATGTTCGTCTCCATAAAACTCGAAAAAATCTGAAAATCGATCGCCTTCGCAGAGTCCTTGTTACTGAGGGTTATGCGGATGCGAATCATTATCATATGGATCGCAGCCCTGACCCAAGCTGGATTATCTCAGGGGTATCGGAATGCGATTGATAAATGGACGATGGAATGAACCCAGCCGCTCGATGGGGATGGCGTTGCTGCTGGCGACCGCGTCTGGCGTGGCGGCATTCGCCCCGACGTCGGCCACGGCCCAATCCTCGGCTGCCACGCGATCTTTCAGTATTCCCGCGCAGTCGCTTCCCGACGCGTTGATCTTGTTCGGACGCCAGGCAGGGATCGAGGTGACGGCGGAGAGCGTCAATACGCGCGGGCAGTCCACCCAGGGCGTGTCGGGTCAATTGGCCCCCGCCGATGCCTTGTCGCAGTTGCTGGCCGGAACCGGCCTTACATTTCGCTGGCAGTCCGACCGCTCGGTGGTGGTTGAACCTGCCCCGCAGGCAGCCGAAGGCGCGATCCAGCTCGGCCCCGTGCGCGTGGAGGGCAATGCCGGTTCCGGCGCGGTGGTTTTTGCCTCACCGATCAGGACGAGCGATCTCGGTACCACGGAAGGCACGGGAAGCTATCGCTCGCCGGTGACCACCACGGCGCTGCGTATGCCGCTCACCCTGCGCGAGACGCCGCAAAGCGTCACGGTCATCACGCGCCAGCGGATCGAGGATCAGAACATCACCGAGATCAGCCAGGCCCTGGCGCAGACGATCGGTATCAATTTCAATCTCGGCGGTTCGCCTGATTCCGATCAAAGCGGGCTCTATTCGCGCGGGTTCGAAGTCAACAACTGGCAGGTGGACGGCATCGCGCGGCCCACGGCCTATGGTTTCGGCGATGCCTATGCGGACATGGCTATTTATGACCGTGTCGAAGTGATCCGCGGTGCATCGGGGCTGCTTAATGGCTCCGGCAACCCCTCCGCCACCGTCAATCTGGTTCGCAAGCGTGCGCCGGGCGAATGGCAGATGCAGCTGGAAGCGCAGGGCGGAAGCTGGGATTATGTGCGCGGGCAGGTCGATGTCGGCGGCCCGGTGGACAAGGATGGGCGTGTGCGTGGCCGCTTCGTTGCGGCCTATCAGGATGGCGGGCTCAACATCGATCGCGCCACCTCCCATCGCAGCATCTTCTACGGTACGGTGGAAGCCGATCTGACCGAAACCACGCTGCTGCGGGCGGGCATCGATTACCTCAATCGCAGCGCGGACGATGCCAACATGGCCGGCGTGCCCATCGTCACCACCGATGGCACGCCCACGCATTTTTCCCGTTCGCGCAACACCGTCACGGACTGGACGCGCTATGATCGCGACTCCCTCAGCGCCTTCGCTTCCATTGAGCAGAAGCTGGGCGAATGGTCGCTCCGCGCCGATCTCGACTGGACGCGCAAGACCTATGACATGGTCTTTGGCTATGCCTTGCGGGGCGCGTTGAACCCGGATGGCACCGGCACCGGCATCTGGCCCGGTCGCTGGGCCGACAAACAGCGCATGACCAGCCTTGTCGGCACAGCTTCCGGGCCGCTGCGGATATTCAGCGATGACGACCTGCTGATGGTCGGCGCGAGCCATTACACCACCAAGGAAGGCGGCGACGACTATCAGATCTGGTTTTTCGATGGCTACGATCCGTCGATCCCCAATTATTACGACTGGCAGGGCGACGGTTTGCCCGAGCCGGGCTGGCCCTATCTTGGTCAATACGGCAACGATGAGAAGCAGACCGCGGCCTTCGCCACTTTGCGGATCAAGCCCTTGCCGATGCTCTCGGTGATTGCGGGCGGGCGCCTGACCGACTGGCGCCGCGAATATTGGAACCAGACAACCGGCGAAGGGCGCACGGTCAGCCCGACATCGGTGAAGGGCGAGTTCACGCCCTATGTCGGGGTGATCCTGGATGTGACACGCAATGTGTCGCTCTATGCCAGCTATACCAGCATTTTCTCGCCCCAATCCTATCGCGACATCAATGGCGATTATCTCGATCCGCTGACCGGCAAGAATTACGAGATCGGTGCGAAGGCGGATCTGATGAACGGGCGTCTTGCCCTGTCCGGGGCATGGTTCAGCATCCGGCAATCGAACTTCCCGGTCTATGTGCCCGATGTCGTGGGGCCGACGGGCGATTCCGTCTACGAGTCGGTGGACGGCACGCGATCGGAAGGTTTTGAACTGGAGGCGACGGGCGAACCGCTGCCGGGATGGAAGATCGCCGGCGGGTTCAGCCATGTCACAGTCAAGGATCGCGAAGGCGTGCCGCTCAATACGCAAGTGCCGCGCGATAGCTTCCGGCTGCTGACCAGCTACGACCTGACTGGTGCTGGCATGCGCGGGCTCACCGTGGGCGGCAATGTCCTGTGGAACAGCCGGACCTATTCCGACATCAGCTATGTGGCCGATGGCCTGACCATCGCGGAACAGAAGCCCTATGCGGTGGTGGACGCCTTTGCCCGCTATGCGCTGACGCCCAACCTGACGCTGTCGGTCAACGCGAGCAACCTCTTGGACAAGCGTTATTATTCCAGCGTTGCCTATTTCGCGACGTTCGGGGAGGCGCGCCGCATCGTCGGCACCTTGCGCGCAAAGTTCTGAGGTGGACGTGACCGGAGCCGCGCTGTGAAGGACTCGCTTCGCCAGTCGATGGCATGGCTGCACACCTGGGCAGGACTCCTGCCCGGATGGCTGCTGTTCGTAATCTTCCTGTTTGGCACCACGGCCTTCTTCCAGCTGGAAATCGACGGCTGGATGCATCCCGAACTTGAGCGGGCGCCGGTCACCGCACAGGCGCTCGACCGGGCGGATGCCATGTTGCGCGCCCGTGGATCGGGTGCGGAAAGCTGGAGCGTGTCGCTCCCGAGCGGGCGGAGCAACGAGGCCCTGGTGCTCTCATGGACGCCTGAAGGCGGGGGTTGGCGAGACAGGGGCGAGATGAAGCTCGATCCCGCGTCTGGCCGGGAAGTCGCTGTGCGCGAAAGCGCAGGCGGCTTCTTCCTCTACCGGATGCATTTCGACCTCCATTACTTGCCAGTGATGTGGGCGCGCTACCTCGTTTGCGTGGCGGCGCTCGCGATGCTGGTCGCGATCCTTTCGGGCATTGTCACGCACAAAAAGATCTTCGCCGATTTCTTCACGCTGCGCTTCGGCAAGGGGCAGCGAAGCTGGCTCGATGCGCACAATGTAACGGCGGTCCTCGCGCTGCCGTTCCATCTGATGATCACTTATACCGGGTTGGTGACCTTGCTGTTCACGCTCATGCCCTGGGGCGCCAATGCCGCGTTTGGCGGTATGGATGCTTTTTATGAGAAGAGCTTTCCCCCAGCGCCGACGATAGCTTCGACGCGCGCATCGCCCGGCTCGGCGTCACAGCCACGTCCGCTTCGCGAGATAATCGCGCGAGCCGAAGCGAACTGGATCGGCCAGAAGGCCAGTTACGTCAGCATCGAAAATCCAGGCACGCCGGACATGGTTGCCGGCATCTGGCCGGGGCAGGAAATGCTGGGCGGTGGGCGGCAGCCTGTGTATCTGAATGCTGCCACGGGCGACGTCCTCGGCACGGGCGATAAGCCCGGCGGTGCCCGGGCCACGCAACGGGTTATGATCGACCTCCATGCGGGCCGCTTTTCAGGCGCGGTGCTGCGCTGGCTTTATTTCCTGTCGGGCGTGGCGGGCACGATCATGGTGGTGAGTGGCCTCGTCCTTTGGACCGTCAAGCGCCGGGCCAAGCTGCCCGACCCATCCCGCCCGCATTTGGGTTTCCGGCTGGTAGAGCGCCTGAACATCGGGGTGATCGCCGGGTCGTGTGCGGGGCTCGCCGTGTATTTTCTCGCGAACCGGTTGCTACCCGTCGAACTGCCGCATCGCGCCGATTGGGAAATCCACAGCCTGTTCATCGCCTGGGGCGCGATCTTCACCTGGACCATCGCGCGCCCGGTCAAACAGGCCTGGATCGAGGCGCTGGCGGCCTGCGCAGGGCTTTATGCGCTGGTGCCGGTGGTGAGCGCGCTCACCACACAGCGCGGTCTCCTTTCCAGCCTTATCGCTGGCGACTGGATTTTTGCCGGCTTTGATCTTGCCATGCTGGTGATGGCTGCTGCCTGCGGCTTCACGGCGTGGAAAGTCGCCACGCGCAAGCCAAAGACTGCGCCCCGCCGCAAGACGCGCGAGCTGGCGGCGGCGGCGGCATGATTCACGCGGCAATCTTCCTCCTGTCGCTGTCTGGCTTTGCCGCCTTGCTGCTCGCGATGGCGCGACACCAGCAGGACTGGCTCCGCCGCAAGCTGCCTGCGAGCCGGAGCAGAGCCCTGCGTCTGTCCGGCTTCCTGATGCTGGCACTCGCTTTTCTCGTTGCGGGGGCGGGCGTTGGCTGGGGCTACGGCTCGATTGCGTGGTTCGGTTGGATGACCGCCGCCGCCGCCCTGATCGTCGTCGCCAACCTCAATCGGGACCGCCTTCTGCCCAGGGTCCGGCCCTGATGCCTGCAATTCTTACCCTGCCAATGTTGGAGATCGCCATGTTCAAGACGTTTATTGCTACCGTACTGCTCGCCGGAACTGCCGCCAGTGCCTCCGCTCATGAAATATGGATCGAACGCGACGGCGCGACGGCGCGGGTCCATGTGGGAGACGCTGCGGGCGAGCGCGACAAGGGCGAGGAAATCGCCAAGCTCGTCGCCACCTCCCGCCTGTACGAAACGCAGCCGGACCGGGCCTTTGCTGTGACGGCACAGTCCGATCATCTGGCAGCCGATGTCGGCGGTGCCGGGGACCTGCGCTATTATAACGATCAGGTCTGGGCGCCTTGGAAGACGGACGAAGGCGACTATCAGGCAGCCGCCTTCCAGGCGAAAGCAGGGCGCGATAGCACGCAGGCGGTCCACGCATTCGAGCTGGTGCCCGTCGCGTCGGGGAGCGACAGCTTCATCCTGACCTTCAAGGGGCAGCCCCTTGCTGACACCGGCATCACCGTCATCAATCCCGATCTTTGGGAAAAGACTTTCAAGACGGATGGGGAAGGGCGCTTCACCGTGCCGGTTGCCGCGAAAGGCCGCTATATCCTCGTCGCCCGCCATGAGGCCCCGGCCGATGTCGAGATCGCCGGGCAGCGGGTGGCGAGCCTGCAGCACATTGCGTCGCTGAGCTTCGTCGCGCACTGATGACCAGCGCGATCGCCATGAGCAAGCAGGCCCGTCATCGCTGGTCCGTGGCGGCACGCAGCCTTGCCGGGACGCTGGGTGCTTACGGCGTGACCGCGCTGTTCACGGCGGCACTCTCGCTGCTGCTGGCACGGATCGGCATGGATCGGGTCGAGGCCGTGACGGCAGCCACCTTGCTGAGCTTTGCCGTTTTCGCCCTGATCGCCATGGCCGTGTTCCATGCCCGCAGCGCGGTGCGGGCATGGATTTGGCTGATCGGCGCTTCCATTCCCGTGGGCGCGGCCCTGCTGGCCTTACTGCCTGGCGTGAGAGGATGAACTCCATCATGTTCGATATTGCGGACGATGAAGAAACGGTTACGCAAGACAGCGCTAGCGCGGCCGGGCAGATAACCGAGCCCGGCTTCTCGCCAGCCGCCACCATTGAGCCATGGAAGCCAGCGACGCGCTATTCGGATCAACCGATGAGCCTCAAAACGCGTCTGTTCGGCATGGGCGGTACCGGCGGGATCACCTTACTCATCGCCGGCGGCGCCCTGTTCACCTGGACGACCTATCAGGCCGTTCAGAAGCCCGCGACATTGAGCGTGTTCGACGTCGCGCCTCCTGCTGCCCCACCAGAGCCTGCGCGGGAGATCCCGCCTGGGCCGGAAGAGGTGGAGAAGGATCAAGACATGCCTGACACTGTGCCGCCACAGATCGAGCCGCCGGAAATTCGCGTGCCGAGCACCAATCCCCTGCCGGTTCCGGTCTGGAAGCCAGTTCCCGATCCGGCACCGCCTGCAAAGGAAACGACGGCGCCCGAGACGCAGCCCGCGCCGCCCGCACCGCAGATGTCCAGCGGCCAGCCGACCTGGGAAGTGCTCGTGCTCGGCGCGCTGAACAAGGTGAAGCGCTACCCGCGCGAAGCCTCTTTCCGGCGCCAGCAGGGCGTGCCCTATATCCGTTTCGTGATGAACCGGAACGGCGAGGTGCTCTCGGTTCGCCTCGAGCGGTCGTCCGGTGTCCGCGCGCTCGACAATGAAGCGCTCGCTTTGCCCAAGCGCGCGGCCCCGCTGCCAAAGCCACCCAAGGAGGTGGCGGGCGACACCGTTGAACTGGTCGTCCCGGTCGAGTTCTTCATGCGATGAGCGCCTTTGCAGTGCTGCTTGCCAGCCTCGCCGCTCTGGCGGGGGCGATGGAAGAACGCCCGGATCAGCCCGACCTCAAGGGTGAAGGCCTGCCTCGGCCTGTGGCGGCCGCCGGGTCCGATCCAGCCTATCCGGCGGAATTCTATACCCCGTTCCAGCCCCAGACCGCTCTTGAGATGCTGGAACGCACGCCCGGTTTCTCCATCTCCGATGGCAGTGGCGTGCGCGGCTTTGGCGGGGCGGCGGGCAATGTGCTGATCGATGGGCAGCGTCCTAGCGTGAAGGCAGGCGGTATCAGCGAGGTGCTGCGGCGCATTCCTTCCGCTCAGGTGGAACGCATCGTGCTGTTGCGTGGATCGGATGCAGCCGAAGCGCAGGGGCAGACGCTGGTCGCCAATGTCATCCTCAAAACCGATGCACGTGGCGCCGGGACGGCGACGTTGACGCTGGAGCGCGCGGCCGATGGCGGTCTCTCACCAACGGCCAAGGCCAGCTATGCCAAGGCAATCGGCGCGTGGCAGGCCAGTGTTGAGCTGATGGCGGGTGAGGCGCGCTATCCCTCCACCGCGCGGTTCCATAATCTTGATGCAGCGGGCGCCTTGACGCTGGGGCGGCTTCAGGAGTCGCTGGGCAAGGCACCGGAATATGGGGCGGCAGCGTCTGCTTCCCGTCCGCTGGGCGGCGGCACACTGACGGTGAACCTGCGGCTCAATCACGATGTATATAGTTCCGCGACCGATGTAGGCCTCTATGGCGGAGAGATAGCGGGTGCGACCTATGCCAACCGCTTCATCGCGTATCGCGAGGAGAGCAGCAGTGGCGAGCTTGGGCTCGACTGGACGCGTGGACTGGGTGCAGGCTGGATGCTGAAGCTCGTCGGTCTCGGCCAGATGGCGACGAGCGGGGTCGACGAGGATTATCAGGAGCCGGACTATCGCGGTGTTTCGGACCTGCGGCAAAAGCCGCTGGAACTGATCGGGCGCGTCACACTGGCGCGTCAGGGCGATTATGCCATTCGCCCGGAACTCGGCCTTGAACTGGTATATAACCGCCTGACCAGCGACCTGGATTACGCCGAGGACACCGGACAGAGCATGATGCCGGTCGTGTTAAGCAACGCGAATACGCGCGTCTCTGAACAGCGCGGCGAGGCCTTCGCGAATGTTGCGGTGAGATTGACGTCGCGCCTCGATCTGGAAGTCGGCGGCGCGTTCGAACTGTCCCGCCTCAGGGTGGATGGCGACAGCGATCATGCGCAGAGCCTGTCCTACTTCAAGCCGTCCGCCGCGCTGGTCTGGTCGCCACGGGACAGCACGCAGCTTCGCCTCGCGATGCGACGCACAATCGATCAACTCGATTTCGCGGATTTCGCCGCTTCGGTCGATCAGACCGACGGGCGGCCCATGGGCGGCAATTCCGGGCTGCGCCCAGCACAGGTCACGCGGGCCTTTCTGCGCCTGGACCATCGCTGGGGCATGGGCGCGGCGCTGGCGCTCGAGGCCTACCATCAATGGCACAAGGGCTTGCTCGGCTATCTCGTGCTCGACACGGGCGATGAGGCGCTCGGCACCATCGGCGACGCACGGCAATGGGGCCTCACCGGCAACGCAACCCTTCCATTGCACAGCCTGCTCAAGGGCGCACGGATCACGGTTTCAGGTACGCTTTGCGATTCCCGCTTTAGCGATCCCCTGACAGGCGAGGTCCGGGCGATGGACGATCTGCCCTCGGCCAGTTTCGAGGCCGAGTTTCGTCATGATCTGCCTCGTCTGCGGTCGTCATGGGGTTTCAGCTACGAGTCCGCACAAAAGGCCGAGATTTTCTATACAAGCGAGCGCCTGTTCTGGCGGGAAAGACCCGTGTGGGACGTGTTCGTAGAGACGACGGCTGTGCCGGGGTTCAAGACGACCTTGCGGGCCAGCGCGATCACGGGAGACAACAGCGATCGCTTGCGGAGTTTCTTCGTTCCCAACCGAGCCGGCGATTATTCCGGGAAGGAAACGCGCAAGCAGACCCAAGGAGCAACAGTCTCGCTTACCTTATCGCGGGCCCTGTGAGGGAGAAACTTGCAAATACAGATCGTGAGCCCGATGTTCAGGACCGCTAAAAAATTGCGCTTGAAGAGAAAGCATGAACGCGCTGGCGTGTCATAGCCATTGGGAAAAGACGTTGCACTCGCTGCTCGTCGGCGCGATCCTCCATGTGCTCTATGCCGAGGAAGAAAAGACCCTTGCCCGGGTAGCGACCTTCCTGTCCGATCCCCAGCGTTCGTTCGCGCATACGCTGCGACGGATGATGGCGACGAACCATCTGGGGACGAAGGAACAGCCGCAGGTCCACCCGATGGTTGCCAGCGCAGCTCGCGAGGTGCTTAACAAGTCGGAAAACGAACGCAGCGGCGTCCTTTCAACCGCGATGTCGTTCCTTGGGTTGCACCGGGATCCGATCGTGGCGTGCAATACGACGGCCTGCGACTGGCGCATCAGCGATCTTGTCGATGCGGCCCATCCGGTCTCACTCTATCTGGTCATTCCGCCGTCCGAAATTTCGCGGACCAAGCCGCTGGTCCGTCTCGTCCTCAACCAGATCGGGCACCGTCTGACCGAACGTCTGGAGGCCGATCCGCATAAGAGCCGCAAGCATCAGCTCCTGATGATGCTGGATGAATTTCCGGCGCTCGGTCGGCTCGACTTCTTCGAGACCGCGCTCGCCTTCATGGCAGGCCATGGCATCGTCGAGCGCTTCGTCAATGGCCTCGGCTTCACCTGCATTCGCGAGAGGGTGTATGCGGTGGAAGCCTGGCTGGGGTCGCTGCCATGTCTATGCCCCGGCCATGTCTATGCCAATGTCCGGCAGCCGCTGGTCTATACGTTGAACCTTGCCCATCTGATGCCCTTGTCGAGCGTTTGGGCAGGGCCGGCACGCAATGAGCATCTGGCCAAAGTCACCCGAACAGAATGTCCGCCGCTGCTCTATGCAGATCGGGCACCACCTCGCGCGCTACGGCCGCCGGGACAGCTTCAGTCGTGGTCATCATCACCGTTGCGGCGGTCGGATACTCCCCGTCCTGCCACCAATCGCGCGCGCGATAATAGTAGACATCGCCGTCACGAGCATATGGTCGATAGATGGGCCTGCCGTGCGACGATTCTTCTGCATCGTCGCCGCGCGGAGGATTTTCCTCTCTGTCCCGCACCTCAAAACGAGGTGAAATTCTCAAGCCCCACAGATGGGGCCCGCTGGGCGACAAAGATATCGATACCCGCATTCCCTTTCTTCGCGCTTGCATGTTTGTCGAATTGGTCAAGTTGGCGGTCCAATGCGCCATGCGATCCTGCGCTCCGTTCGATACGGAAATGCTGAAGCATCTTTCCCGCCCTACGTCATCTCAGAAATGAGGGGATGCCTGAGGACGTTTACCGGAGATGTAGTGACCAACCGGAACTGGTCGCGAGTTGCCGCAACTATTTCTCGCAAATCATGTTTTTCGATAGGTTTTCCGCCGATGACTGCGGAACAGTGCTTTATGCGGCTGCCGAAGCCAAACAGAGCTACGATGCCATACTGGGCAACGTACCATCGCCGCTCGCTTAAGCCAAATGGCCTACGGCAAACCTTGGGGCGGTTCAAGCAACCTCTACGGCATGCGCTTCGAATGCCACGCCAAGTCGCTTGCGAACAGCCCCGAAAATTGCCGCCAAATTATCCATGCTAGGATTGCCTTTTTCCGACAGCATCCGATGCAGGCTTTTGCTCGGATGCTTGGTCTCCTCTGCCAGCGCCTCAAAGCCAACCGAGGCGTTGACCAGATCACGCAGGATGAGCCGCGCGACATGCGGTTCGCCATTAAGGAAAGCGTTCGCCGCCTCATCAAGCATGGCTTTGGAGAAGGCGGGGTCGCGCATGGCGCGTTCCTTCACCGTTTCCTTGAAATCTCGGGTCAGCGCCATCTCGTTACATTCTGCCTTTTCTTTCGGTCGCCTTGCGGACCTTGTATTCATTCAGCAGCACCGCAGCCTGATCGATATCGGACTGCTGCCGTTTTTTCGTCCCACCTACGAACAGGATGATAAGCTCATGCCCTTCCTTGGCGAGATAGAGTCGATAGCCCGGTCCCCAGTCGATCCGATATTCTCCGAGGCTGCCGCCTATGCCGTGCTTGCCTATGTGGCGCAGGAGGCTGTCGGGACTTTTGGATGGCTGCAGCCAGGTGAAATGCTCGACGGCCTGGGCATGGCGGAGACGACCCCAGGACCACTGATCATGGTGACCCAGTTCGTCGGTTTCCTTGCAGCCTTTCGCGACTCGGGCACCCTGCCGCCTTTGCTGGCGGCGACGCTCGGTGCGATCCTCACCACCTGGATCACGTTCGTGCCATGCTTCTTGTGGATATTTGCCGGAGCGCCATTCATCGAACGGCTGCGCGGCAACACGGCACTGTCCGCCGCCCTGACCGCGATCACGGCTGCGGTCGTCGGCGTGATCTTCAACCTCGCCATCTGGTTCGCCATCCACACCTTGTTCGGTCAAACGATGCTGGTCCGTTCCTGGACCGGCACGTTCGATGTGCCCATATTGCGGTCGGTGAACCTGGTGGCCGTCGTGCTGGCGCTCGCTGCTGCCATCGCCATTTTCCGGTTCAGACTTGGTGTATTGACGGTATTGGGTGGCTGCGCTGCGCTTGGTGCCGTCTACAAGCTTGCTCTGTGAACGCGTGCTGCCGCACCGATTGGAATGTCGGGATCAATGGCGTTTGGCCTGCGACATTGCAGCGCGATGTTTTCGAACGCGCCCACGCGGACGGCATGGTATAATCGCGCACCTGTACTGCAGGTCGCCTACGCCTTGATGACGCTTCCAAGACCGTGGCTGCCTGTCAGTCAGTCCGGATTAGCTAGACCAGCGAGCCACTCGCCAATCATTGCCTGCCCTGCGGCCACGGCCGTTGGGCCGAATTTTTCATGGGAAGCGCGCAGGTCGCTTTCGGTACCACCAGCTTCAATAACCGATTCCGGCCACTCCTCAATCCATGCATTGAAGCGTTCATCCAAACCCATTTCGGCATGAAACTGCAGGGCAAGAAGATTCGAACCACGGCGAAAGGCCTGATGGTCATAGACATGGCTGGATGCCAGAAGCTCTGCGCCCTTCGGCAAATCGAAGGTGTCGCCATGCCAATGGAGTACAGGGACATCAACAAGGTGTCGCAATGGTCCATCACTGGCGTTGTCATGGATCTGCACCGGGTGGAAGCCGACCTCCTTGACGGGCCCCGGATAGACCCTGGCACCAAGCGCTGCAGCAATCATCTGCGCGCCAAAGCAAACGCCCAATGTCGGCATTTCCGCGTTGAGTCGCGCAGCCAGGCGGCGCAGTTGGCAGGCTATCCATGGATAACGATCCTGCTCATAAACCCCCATCGGGCCACCCATCATGATCAAAAGATCATGGGCGCACAGATCGATCGAGGGAAAGCCTGGATCAGTAACATCTATCCGATCAACGCTGTAGCCCGCAGCTTCGATCGGACCACGAAAGGCAGCTACGCCTTCATAGGGAACATGCCGGATTATCAGAGCGGTTTTCTGCCTCATCAGGCCCTTCGCCTTTTCAACATCATGAAGGCCCGTTCAGTAAGCCAAAAATTTCCAGTGTATGATCTTCATCATCGGCCGAGCCATGAGACGATTCCTGAAAATATCGCCATTGAGCCTTCTTTTGACTCTCGGTTTGGGATGGACCTGCCATATCGGCAATAAGGAACGGGCAAATTGGCAATTGCATGGATCAATATCCTAGCGTGTACGCACTCAGCGTTCTTTGAAGCGCAATCGCTCGGTTACATCCATCTGGACCAATATTCCGTCATGGACGGTCAATGTGATCGCCCCGTAACGCAAGCGCGTCAGAGCGTCACGCGTGGTCGTCAAGGCGTGATCAAGGAGGCGCGCCCGTTCCAGATCCAGCGCCGGTTGCTCATTGTCGCTCGCCATAGCTACTCCCCTGTTCAGACACCTCCCCATAAACTCAACCAAAATAGTAGACATCAAATTTATGCTATGTTCGGATAAAGGCCTTCTTCATCCTTCCACGAGAGCGTTTTGCATCGCATGATCAAGAGCCTTGCCGCATGGCGTAAAGAGCAGGCGTCACGGCATGAGCAGCCTCAATGTCCGCGCAAGTGTCCAGGTGGCGTGCCATGTGCCGCGCCGTATCGGCGAGGAAGCCCGGTACGGAACGCATCGATCAGCGCAATGATTTCCTCAGCTTCTGGCCGGTCCAGCCAGTCTGGACTGACATGAAGCCATTGCACGACTCGACCGGGTCCGACCAGCAGCACGGCAGGCTGCGGCAATTCCCAGCTGCCCGTGCCCGTCACTTCGCCGATCCAGCCGGCAGGCGGCGGTGATGGGCGGTCGTCGGGCCGAAACGCGATGCCGATCTGTCGGGCGAGGCGGTTGTCTTTGTCTGTCGCGACAGCGAAGGGCAAGTTGTGCCGCTTCTTGATGTCGGTAAGCCGTTCTGGCGTCTGCGGGCTAAGAGCAACCAGGGGAATATCTCTGTCGCGCAATGCAGGGACAAGCGCCTCAGCATAATAGGGCAAAGCAATGTTGCAGGCCGGGCAGCCGGCAAAGCGGAAGAAGATGAACAATGCGGAGCCATTGACAGTCAACGCGTCGATGTCGAGGGTTTCTCCATCGACCCCTTCGAAGGCAAGGGGCGGGAGGATGTCACCGACCTGCGCCAAAGAGGCAGGGTCGAACCGGTCGCGCAGGACTTGCCGCTGCCGCGCATTCCCCTCCAGTTGTGCGGCCGGCCAGCTGCGCGCCCGCTCAGCCTGCAACGCAGCGAACCGCGTTTCGAGTGTGTCCTTGAGGATCGTCGCCATATTGATCTCCTTCCCGCAACGCCCTGATTATTGGCGATGGAGGGGTGAGCAGGCCAATGAGAGTTGCGGGAAGAAGAACGACAAATTTTTATAGATGGAGCGGGTCAGGCTGCGTCACGGCGTCCCGAGCCGTTTGCTGCGATACCGGATGGCACAGCAAGGCCCAGATGTCCACGTAACGTATCCGCCTCGTAATCGCGCCTGAACAGGTTGCGATCCTGAAGGATAGGAACGACCTCACGGACGAAGCGGGCAAACTGGCTCGGGTGCCCCAGATGAACATTCAGGCCATCAAGCGCCCGCCCTTCGAACCAGCGCTGTATCTCATCAGCGACTGTCCGTGCCGACCCGACAAAAGGACTGCTGCGCCCGGCGCGCAAACGCTCGACCGTCTGGCGAAGCGTCAGCCCTTCTGCGATAGCGAGATCCGTGATCTTCTTCGCCTGCGTGTAGAAGCTGCTCTTGGCATGTTCGAGCGACTCAACCGGAAAGGGTGCGTCGGGATCGTAGCTGCGGAAGTCGTGCCAGCCAAACGGGCGACCAAATTCGGCAAGCGCCTGATTGAAACTCTGGTCGAGCGACCGGTAGTGGCGTTCAATGTCCCGCGCCTCGTCATCCGTGTCGCCGACTATGACCGAAAAGCCGGGAAGGATGACGATCTGGTCGGGATCGCGGCCCCGGCGCACAGCCCGGCCTTTCAGGTCCGCATAGAAGGCCTGTCCCTGTTCGATCGTCGCTGCGTGGGTGAAGATGGCGTCTGCGATGGTCGCGCCAAGATCGCGTCCCTGATCGCTGTCACCCGCCTGGAATATGACCGGCTCGCCCTGGGGTGACCGCTGGATGTTGAGCGGCCCTGCGACCTGGAAGAATGTGCCCCGATGATCCAGCCGGTGCAGTTTATCAGGATCGAGGAACTGGCCGGTCGCGCGATCACGTACCAGCGCACCATCCTCCCACGATGACCACAGGCCCCGCGCTACGTCCAGAAACTCGACGGCCCGGCTATAGCGCGTGTCATAGTCGAAATGCTCGGGCTGGCTGAAATTGCCCGCTGTCCCGGCATCGCCGCTGGTCACGACATTCCACCCTGCACGACCCTTGCTGATAAGGTCGAGCGAGGCGAAGCGACGCGCAAGGTTGAACGGATCATTATAGGAGGTGGTGAGCGTGCCAACCAGACCGATCTTGCTGGTCGCCACGGCGAGCGCCGAAAGAAGCGTCAATGGCTCAAGCCGGTTGAGATAATGGGGCGGAGAATCGGGTGTGATGAACTGGCTGTCGACGATGAACACCAGGTCGAACTTGGCCGCCTCCGCCTGGCGCACCACGTCGATATACCAGTCGATATTGACACTGGCATCAAGCGGTATGTCGGTGTCCAGCCAGCGATTGCTGTCGCCGGGGCCGCCTACGCCAGTGGGTACAAGACCGAGTTTGAGTTGACGTTTGGTCATGATGGCAATCCCGTTCAGGCGTCGAAGCCGGGAGCCTGCCGCTGCGCTTTGCGCAGCGCGGCTTCCCAGACCAGATCATAATGAGAACGCTCGCCTTCGACCGGTGCACGTTCGCGCCCGATCTGCCGACGAACCTCTGCCTGTGCTTCTTCCGGCGCGATCAGTACATTCTCGCGACCGATGCTGAGCGTGCGGACCTGCGCCTTACAGGCTTCTTCCAGATGATAGATGCCGCTGAAGGCTTCGCCCGGTGTCGCGCCCAGCGCCAGCGTACCATGGTTGCGGAGCAGCATGACCTTGGTATCGCCAAGATCGGCGACCAGCCGCTCCCGCTCGTCAAGATTGAGCGCCACGCCTTCATAATCATGATAGGAGAGACGCGGAATAAGCGCCAGCGCCCGCTGGTTCAGTGGCAGCAGTCCCTCCGCATGGGCGGAGACGGCCATGCCATCGGCGCTGTGGAAATGGGCGATATAATGGGCATCGTCGCGTGCGCCATGGATCGCCGAGTGGATAACATAGCCAGCATAGTTGATGCCATAGTCGCTTGTCCCGATGACATTGCCGTCGAGGTCAACCTTGACCAGGCTGGATGCGGTGATTTCATCGAACATCAGGCCAAAGGGATTGATCAGGAAATGATGGTCCGGGCCTGGCACCCGCGCGGAAATATGGGTGTAGATGAAATCGTCCCAGCCATAGAGCGCAGAGAGGCGATAGAAGGCAGCGAGATTGAAGCGCACCTTCCATTCCGCGTCGCTGATGGGGTTTTCCCGAAAACGGTCGTCTTTGAGGATAGTGGCCATGGGTCAGACTCCTTTGCAGGCAATTGTAGGCGGGCGGCAGGGCAGCGCCCAATGAGGAAAACTGAAGTGAATGGGGCGAATGCTCATCCGGGGAAAATCCCGGCATCCACGATCGACGCGACATCGACATGGGCAGGCAATTCGCCATCGGCGTAGAAACGATCGACGATGCGCTGCAGCGGTACAACGACCGCTGCATCGGGTGCCACCAACAAACCGTTTTGGCGTTCCGCCATGATGCGGGCCACTTCGACATCGACTTTGGTCTGCCTTTGGAAAATCGCTGCATAGGCGTCAGGATTTGCCTGCGACCATGAAGCTGCCTTTTTCAGCCGGGCGATAAGGTCACGCAAGGCAGAGCGTTTCGCGGGATCGTCCAGGCTTTTTTGCGATGCAGCGATGAGGGCATAAGGACTGTTGATCCCCTCTCCATCGCGCAGCAGCCTGGCACCGGCCAGTTCAGCGGCGATCTGGTAGGTGCCAAAAGTTGCCCATGCTTCTATTTGACCTGCGGCAAAAGCTGCTGCGGCGTCGTTAGGGAGCATGAAACCCATCTCGACCTTGCGCCGATCGACCCTCGCTTCCTTGAGCGCTTCGAGCAGAAGATAATGCGATATGCTGCCCCGTGCACTGGATATGATAACCCGGTGCCCGGACAGATCCGCGACCTTCCGGATCGAAGATCCTTTTGAAGCCAATAGGGCGATGCTGCGTGTAGAAAACTGGCTTGCGGCAATAATCTTGAGCGGCGCATGAGCCGCAGCCGCCAGCACCACCGGCATATCGCCCGCAGGCGCAGTATCAACCGCGCCTGCGTTCAGGGCTTCCAGCAGGGGGGCGGCACCGACGAAATTCGCCCACTCGATATCATAGGAGAGATTATCGAGAACCCCGGCTGCTTCCGCTTTGGACTGGAGGAGGTGGACCTGATCGCCCAGGACGAGTTTGGTCCGCCCGCCTTTCCCATCCCCACCACATGCGGCGAGGCCAAGCGCGGCAAGGCCCGCAAGCACCGTTCTGCGATCAGAAGTTAAGCGCGATGCGCCCATAATAATATCCGCCTGCAGGGTTGAAGGGAGACGGGCCATAATAGCCCTGTCCCGTCTGGGGATTGCCCGGCCCGTTGGTTTCCGGCCGAACATCGAAAAGGTTGGTGGCCCCGACCGACAGCGTCGCAAAGGCGGTCACCTTTGCGCTGATGGTTGCGTCGGTGATGATCTTGGCGCCGAAATAGCGGTCATCCCCTGCCGCCGTGCGCTGGGTATATTTGCCGTAGCGCGTGTTGGTCAGGCTGAGTCCAAAGATGCCTTTCGACCAGTTCAGCGTGCTCACCAGCTTGGTATGCGGTTGGAGGACTTCCAGTTCGCCGATCTTGTCGCCGCCGAAAAATACCGATCCCGCGCCCAGCAGGGACGAACCATTGGCGGCAAATAGTTGCGACGGGGTCGCGACGACGTCGGTTACCTTGGTCCGGGAATAGTTGAATGCCAGCGTGACGCCGAGCTTGCCCAAATCGCCAAGGCCAGTGGAATAGTCGGCGACGAAATCGAAGCCCTTGGTCGTGGTGTCGGCCGCGTTGATGAAATATTCGGCCTGCTCGATATCCGACAGGCCGTTGGCGGCCAGGATTGCGGAAATGCCCGTGCCAAACAGGCGACCGGTGCGTTCGATGCGGTCGTTGATGCGGATATAATAGCCATCGAGCGTGATCGAGAGCGAGGGCAGAGGCGTGAATACGACACCCAGACCAGCGTTCCAGGTCTTTTCCGCCTTGAGCGGCTTGGCACCCAGGAGCTGACCGACGGTTGAATCCGCCGTCACCAGTTTGGCAACGGTAGGCCGCAATTCGGTTTGCCCGGTCGCCGAATTGAAGAAGGAGGAGGTGCGCCCGTCCGTCTGGGCATAGCCGATCTGGGTCAAAGAGGGGGCGCGGAAGCCCGTACCGACCGTACCACGAATGGCGAGAGCGGGGCTGAATTCATAGCGGCTGTTGAGTTTGAGGCCGACAGGGCTGCCCGATCCGTCGCTATAATGTTCCGCCCGCAGGGCAGCGCCGATATACCAGGCGTCGAAAGGGTAGATGCCCAGGTCGACATAGCCTGCATAGACCTTGCGGCTGATGTCCGCTTCGTCCGCCGGCGAGAGGACGATCGCGCCCTGGACGACAGGCGACGCAATACGTCCCACGTTCCAGTCATATTGCTGATCACCCGGCTTGAACGTGTAGGTTGCCGGTTCGTAGGCGAGCGGATCGCCCGCAAAGGTACGGAAACGGTCCAGGCGATATTCGCCGCCGACCGAGACCTGAAGAGGGCGCGCCAGACCGATCTCGAACTCCCGGGTTAGGTCGACATTATGCGTCCATTGGCGAAACTCGAAATTGGCAAGGTTTGGCCACTCGGTCGGGCCTGTGGGACCAAGGGAGGGGCGCACCGACAATTTTGAAAATTGATGGCTGTAGTTACGCCCGAAAGAGGAGGACAGGTCATAATCCCACCCCACCAATTCGCCGCGCAGGCCTGCAACGATCTGCACGTCATTTTCGTCGATATTGTTGAGCGGATAATAGCCGTCGGGGAACTGGGCGGTGAAATTCGCGGTGCTGTTAGGACGGCGGAAATTATTGCCGACCTGGGCGTCCCGTTCGCCATAGGTGCCAAAGCTATAGAGCGTGACATTGTCGGTGACGGGCAGTTGCGCGTTATAGGAGAGGTTGAATGCCTTGATCTGCGGATCGCCATTATGCGCGCCATCGCGATCCCATTGGGTGTTACGCGCGTTCGCGGCGGCGACATTCGCTACCACCTGATCGCGGGTCAGACCGCTCGTCGCGACGACCTGATCGATGGTGCGTCCGGCAGGCAGGCCATAGAGATTGGTATCGGTAGCAGGCAGGTTCCACCATGCGCCGCCGCGCTTGCGGATCTCACCGCTGAGCGTCAGGAAACCGTCATCGCCGATCTTCGTGCCATATCGGATCGTGCCCTTCCAACTGTCGGGCTCGCCATTGGCCTCATAGAGGGTGCCGTAAGTGAAGTCGCTGCTCAGCCCCTCTTTTTCGGATAGTTGAATGTTGATGACGCCAGCAATGGCGTCAGTGCCATATTGGGCGGCCGCGCTGTCCTTGAGCACTTCGATCCGGTCGATCGACGCTGTTGGGATAAGATCGATATCGACAGGGTTGGCGCCTGATGTATCAGCCGTGCTGTTGTTGAGGAAAGCGCCGTTATGGCGGCGCTTCCCGTTGACGAGCACCAATGTATAGGCGGGCGCAAGGCCGCGATTGGTAACAGGCCGACCAATCGAGAAGACGCCCGCGTGGGTTGCGCCGAAATTAAGCGACGGCAGCAGCTTGGACAGCGCCTCGCCAAACTCGGCAGACCCTGTGGCCTGAAGCTTGTCTGCGCTGACGACATCGATCGGTGCCGGGCTTTCCGCGACGGTTCGCGGCGCGCCACGCACGCCTGTGACGATGATGGTTCCTGCGTCGGCGGCGGTTGCGGCATCCGGCTGCGCCGACACGTCGCCTTGCGCCGCTGCTGGCACACTGGCCAAGAGAACCGCAGCGATAGCCGATGATGTCAAATAAGGCCCAAAATTTTTCATGATTTACCATCCCCAATTTAGATGGGGCGATCTAATTTCAATTGTTGCGTTGGAATAATGAATTTAGATTTTAATCTATGATTAAAACTAATTTTCACATTATCTTTGCGATGCAACAGTTTTAGTTTCACCTATCTGTTCCAAAACTGCTGTCAAACGCCTGCTTCACATCGCGCTGACCCTCGGTGAGGCCAGCTTTCTGGAAACGGCGAGTGATGGTCTGTTCATGGGCAATGATGCTGGCGTCGATCGGGCGCGACAGTCGGTTGTTGCGGTCAAAACTTGCACGGGCGATGTCGAGCGGCAGGCCGGTTTCTTTCGCCAGAACCTGCGCGGAAGCGTCCGGGTGGGCGCGCGCCCAGGCAACGGCCTTGGCTTCCCGCTTCAGAAAATCGGCCAGCTGCGCGCGCTTGGGTGTGATCGCACCAGCATATGCGATGTCGATATAGAGCGGCAGGCCATAATCCTTCGCGTCAACGACCGCGCGTGCGCCTTCCTTGATCGCGACATTGGTATAGGGCGTCCAAGTCGACCAGGCGTCGATCGCCCCGCTGTCGAATGCAGCCTTGGCGTCGCCCGGTGGCAGAAAGGTGACGCGAACCTGATCGACCGGGATGTTGGCGCGTTCGAGCGCCTGGAGCAGCAAATGATGACCGATAGATCCGCGCGTCGTGGCGACGGATTTGCCCGCCAGATCCCGCACCGAGCGGACGGGCGACCCTTTCTTGACAAGCACCGCCAGCGCATCGGCCGCCTGATTGACAGGAGCCTGCACGGCAATCGCCTTGACCGGACTGCCACTTTGATAGGCGAAGATGAAAGGGGCATCGGCCGCCAGTCCCAGGTCTGCCGCTCCGCTGCCGACTGCCTCAAGGAGCGGTTGGGCTGCAGGAAATTCCGACCATTCGACCGTGTAGGGCGCGCCTTCCAGCGCACCTGAGGCGATCATCATGGACTTGACCTGCCCTTTCTGGTTGGCGACCCGTAAAACCGGTTCGCTGGACCGGTTAAAAGTCGCGGCGGCAAACGCTATGCCTGCCGCCGCGACCAGGGTCGCCGACAGGATGGCGACTGTCTTTTTCTCCATGTCAGCTCGCTAGCGCCAGCCGGGCCTTGTCGCGCACGGCGACTTTTGCGCGCACGAGCGGCAGCAGTTCGCGACCGTAAAGGATGGAATCGCCCAACGGATCGAACCCGCGGATCAGGAAGTGGTCGATACCGATGTCATAATAGTCGAGCATGGCGTCGGCGACCTGTTCAGGCGTACCGACAAGGCCGGTGCTGTTACCCGCAGCACCGGTTAGCGCGGCTACGCCGGTCCACAGCCGGGTATCGCGCCGGTTGCTGCTGGCCGTATCGAGCAGGCGCAACGACCCGGCATTGGGCGGGCGATGGCCAGAGATCGGCAAGCCGGCGGCCAGGCGGTTTTCCCGCACCTGTTCCTCTATCTCGGCCGCGCGCTTCCAGGCGGCTTCTTCTGTGTCCGCAATCACGGGGCGCAGTGACAGGGAAAAGCCCGGGTCTCGACCATGGCGCGCCGCGGCGCGGCGCACCTGTCGCACCGTGTCCTGCACGGCCTCAAGCGTCTCACCCCACAAAGCATAGACATCGGCATGGCGGCCCGACACCTCGATGGCTTCCTCCGACGACCCGCCAAAGAATACCGGCAGGTTGTCAGGCTTGATCGCGCTGAACGCGCCGCGCACAGCGTAAAAGCGCCCCTGATGATCGAAGGGCTGGGCGGCGGTCCATTCCTGCCGCAAGATCGTGAGATATTCGTCGGTGCGGGCATAGCGCTCCGCCTTGACGCTGTTGGTGTCGCCGTCACGCGCCATTTCATCGTCGGCGCCGCCGGTGATGATGTGAACCGCAACCCGACCGCCCGACAGCTGGTCAAGGGTCGCAAGCTGGCGCGCGGCGACGGTCGGCTGGGTGAAACCGGGGCGATGGGCGACAAGGAATCCGAGCCGTGTCGTGATGGCGGCGGCGTGGGCGGCTACGATCTGGCTTTCCGGGCTGTTGGAGCCGAAGGGGATGAGAACGCGGTCGAACCCGCCCTCTTCCTGTGCCCTTGCCGCTGCCTCGACATACACCTTGTCGAGCGCGCGGCTGCGCACCGCAGCCTGCGTTTCCGATCCGTTGTTGAAACCGATATAGCCGATAAACTTGACGCTCATGGGAGCCTCCTGCAAAAATTCAGATGACGTAGAAGCCGTGGGTTCCGTCGCGCCCCAGCTGGGCGACGAGGCCATATTCCCAATCGAGATAGGCCTGCATTTTTTCGGCCTGATTGTCGGTGCCTTCATAAGGTCGCTTGTACCGGCCTTCGCGCGTGCGTGGCGTGGGGGCACCATCAGGGCCGGTTTCCAGCGCGACGGCGGACCAATCGACGTCGAGGATCGATACGTCCCAGCCCAACTGCGCAAGCCAGGACGCGGTCATGTCCGCGCGTGGGCCGACATCGTCGGTGACGACGATACGCGCGCCGCGCACTGGCGCGTTGTGATCGGTTTCCTGCACTAGCTGGCCGCCCTGCGCGTTGCGGAAGCCGGGGAGATGGCCGCTTTCATATTCGCGCGGCTGGCGCACGTCATAGAGATAGAGCGTACGGCTGGTATCGGCCTTGAGCTGTTCCAGCTCGTCCCAGCCGATGCGCTTCACCCCGGCGCGATAGGCGACGTCGCGGGCATGGACGCGGGCTTCCTCGGCAGACTGATGGTCGATGTCGGGGGCGACGCGTGTCTGGCCGGTTTCCAGCTCCTGCCCCGCCAGCGTCCAGCCGATCGTTCCGTTACGCAGCGCGTAGATCTTGTTAGGCAGACCGGCATTGACCAAAGACTGTGTGCCGATGATCGAGCGCGTGCGGCCCGCGCAGTTGACGATGATCGTCGTGTCGGGATCGGGCGCGATGCTCCGCGCGCGCAGCACCAGTTCCGCGCCAGGCACGCTGGTGCCGGTGGGGATGCTCATGGTGTTATATTCGTCGTAGCGACGGGCGTCGAGGATGGCGATGTCCGCCTTTTCCCGGATCAGCGCCTGCACTTCTTCAGCGGGCAGGCTAGGGGTGTGGCGGCGATGTTCAACCAGTTCGCCAAAGGCCTTGGAGTAGCTGTTGACGTCCTCGAACAGTTCATAGCCCGCCTCGCGCCAGCCCGACAGGCCGCCGTCCAGTTCGCGCACGTCGGTATAGCCCAATGCTTCGAGGCGGACGGCGGCCTTACGTGCAAGGCCTTCGCCATTGTCATATACCACGATCGGCGTCGCCAGACGGGGGATGCGCCAGCGCGCCTCCTCGTCAATGCGGCGGAGCGGGATCTGCGCGGCGAACAGCGGATGACCCTGGGCGAAGTCATGTTCCTCGCGCACGTCGATCAGCGCGATTTCGCTGCCGATCAGCAGGGCGCGGCGGATGTCCTGCGGGGTCGAGGTCGCGGTGCGGTCAAGTGTATCAGTGGTCATGTGCTTTTCGATCTGTCCCAGAGATTGGGGATCACGCTGTTGGCGTAACCCGAAATGAAGCTTTTGGGCGTGCCGTCGAGGGCGTAGGTGGCGCGCTCGACGGCACCGATATTGGCGCCATAGACATGGATGGAGATGGACGGCGCGTCGGCGCGACCGTTGGTGACACGGTGAATGTCGCCGATGCGGGGGGAGACGGCGTCGACCTCACCCTCGCGCAGATAGTCTTCGCCCTGGTTGATCAGACCGCCGGTCGGCAGTCGACGAAAGCGCTCGACCTTCTCGACACCGCGCAGCACGCCGACCAGACCCCAGACACTATGGTCATGGATCGGAGTGGACTGACCCGGCCCCCAGACGAAGCTGACGACGCTGAAACGTTCCCGACTGTCGCAGTGGAGCAGATATTGCTGGTAACGATCGGGGTTCGGGCGAGCGAAGGCATCGGGCAGCCAATCGTCTTTTGCGATCAGCCGGGTAAGCAGCGCGGCACCGCTTTGCAGGATCGCGCCTTCGTCACGCGTGGCGGCCAGCAGATCGGCAAAAGCCGTGACGAAGCCACGCAGCCGGTCCATTTGGACGGGACGGTCGATCGCCGTGACCGCGTTCATTCCGCTGCCTCAGCGATCGGGAATGGGACGACAGCATCGTCATGATCGTCACCACCCAGATGCGACAGCAGCTTTTCCCGAAGGCGCTGCGCGAAGCTGGCGCGCTCGCCGCGCGGGGCGGTGATGCGTTCCTGCGCGACGATACGGCCGGAATCGAGGACCAGCACCCGGTCGGCGAGCGCGATCGCTTCCTCGACGTCATGGGTAACGAGCAGCACGGCGGGGCGATGCTTGCGCCAGAGTGAGAGGACGAGATCGTGCATCCGGTAGCGGGTCAGCGCGTCGAGTGCGGCGAAGGGTTCGTCGAGAAGCAGCAATTTGGGTTCGCGCACCAGCGCGCGGGCCAGCGCCACGCGCTGCGCCTCGCCCCCGGAGAGGGTGAGTGGCCAGGCGTTAAGACGATGGCCGAGACCGACTTCCTTGAGCGCTGCCTCGCTGCGTTCGCGTGGCTGCGCGCCCTTGAGGCCGAGCGCGACGTTCTTCCAGACCGGCTTCCAGGGTAACAACCGTGCGTCCTGGAAGACGACGGCGCGGCTGGCAGGAACCTCGACATCCTGCCCGCCTATTTCGTCCAGGCCAGCCAGCGTGCGCAGCAGCGTGGTCTTGCCAGAGCCGGAGCGACCGAGCAGGGCGATGAACTCACCCGGTGCGATATCCAGGTCGAGCCCGTCGATGATTGTGTTGGCGCCAAAGCGCCGTATGAAATTGCGGAGCCGCACCACCGGCTCGGGGTGGGGAGAGTCGGGAATGGCAGCACTCTGCAGCGCGGAAAATCCTAGGCGAGCGTCCATGCTTATTGCTCCACTATACTGGGGCGCCAGATCAGGGCGCGGGCTTCGATCGAACGGACCAGCCAATCGGCACCAAGGCCGAGAATGGCATAGACCATGAGGCAGACGACAATGATGTCGGTCCGCATGAAATCGCGGGCGTTATTGATGAGATATCCAAGCCCTGCCGAGGCGTTTATCTGTTCGGCTACGACCAGCACCAGAATGGATACGGACAGCGCGTAGCGCAGTCCCACGAGCAGCGAAGGCAGCGCGGAGGGCAGGATGACGTGCCAGACTTGTTCCCAACGGCTGAGACCGAAGCTTTTGGCCGCGTCAAGCAGGCGCAGATCGGCTCCGCGGATACCGCTGTAGAGGTTGAGATAGACAGGGAAAACGGTGCCGAAGGCGATCAGGGCAATCTTGGGGGTTTCGCCAATGCCGAACCACACGATGAAGAGCGGAGTAAGGGCGAGCGCTGGGATAGTCCGTTTGATCTGCATGAGGGGATCGACGGCGAGTTCGCCAGCGCGTGAAAGCCCCGCGATGAGGCCTAGCCCCAAGCCCAGGCTGACACCGATCAGAAGCCCGGCTGCGACACGGACAAAGGATACCAAAAGGTTGGATGGGAGTTCGCCCGACACCACCATTTCCAGTAGCGTACCGAGTACTGCCGAAGGCGCGGCAAGCGTCCGTTCCGGGATCAGGCCGCTGCGCGATCCCAGTTCCCACAGGAGCAAGAGAAGGACAGGCGACAGCCAGCGGCCGCCAAATCTCGAAAGCGAGAATGTGCGCCGGGAAGTATATGCCGATCCTCTGTTTCCTATCGTCGCAGCCGTCATAGTCTCGCCCTTGTGAACATGGTCGCAAGCCCAACATGAATTCTCTACTAATTCAATTGAGTTTGGATGGCTGACCTATTGGGAAAATTTATAGGTCGGGATTGGGAGCCCTTCCTGGTCTGCAGATCCAGGAATATCGGGCATTTCGGGCTATCGGCCATCGACCCAAGATTTTAATGGGCCACGACAATCTCTACTATTTTGATAGATATATTGCCATGCGCTATCGGTGGCGGTGGCCAATGACGGCAGACGCTTCTTTCAAATGTGTGAGGTCCATCGTGCCGGTCAATCTGCCGACCAATTTGCTCCGTAGCTTTGTCGCCATCGTCGACACCGGGTCGATGCTGAATGCGTCGGAACAGGTGTTCGTCACCCAATCGGCGCTCAGCCTTCAGATCAAGCGACTGGAAGAACTGGTGCAGCAGACGCTATTCCTGCGCGAAGGGCGGCGGCTTACGCTGACCAGTGCTGGTGATGTATTGCTGGACTATGCGCGGCGGGTGCTAAACCTCCACGATGAAGCGGTCGCAGCAGTCAGTGCCGGACGCTTTGCCGGTCCCGCGCGTATCGGCATGGTGCAGGACTTTGCCGATACACTGCTCACTGGCCTGCTTTCGCGCTTTGCCGAACTGCATCCCGACGCGCAAATCTACGCGCGCGTTGCCGGAACGGCGGAGTTGCAGACATTGCTCGACCGGCGGGAACTGGATATATTGCTGGGCTTTGCGGCCCCCAACGACCCCAATGCGGTGACCGTCGCGCCGATGAGCTGGTATGGTGAAGCGGCGCTTGTGGAGCGCGAGGTCATCCCGCTCGCCGTGCTGGAAGAGCCGTGCCGGTTCCGCGAGGCAGCGATCCGCGCACTGGAGGATGCCGGGCTGCAATGGCGGATCACGGTGGAGACGCCCAATCTGGCGACATTGAAGGCCGCCGTGGGCGCGGGACTGGGCATCACCTGCCGCACCCATTTGTTCCTGGGCGATGACGCGATTCTGGATCATGATCGCCTGCCGTCGCTACCCCGCGTCGCCGCGATCCTACGTGCCGGGGACCGGCTGGACAAGGCGGCGAGCCGTCTGGCGGAACTGGCGCGCGAGACGGTTCAGGCGCTCTGAATCGTCAATAGCCCCGCGCTCGATCAACGATATCCGTGGGCTTTTCCCCGCGCACGAAGCGGGTCAGATCTCCCTGCACCTTTTCCAGCAATCGGTGGCGGACCAGCGTGTGGTTGCTGGAGATGTGGGGAGTGAGACGCACCTGGGGATGGGTGTAGAGGATGTGGCCTTCGGGCAGTGGCTCCGGTTCGGTCACGTCGAGTGTAGCAAAGCCAAGCGGGCCGTGATCGAGCGCATCGACCAAGGCAGGCTGGTCGATCACGGTGCCGCGCGCGACATTGATCAGGTGCGCGCCAGGCTTCACCTTTGCCAATAAAGCCGCATCGAACAGATTACGGGTTTCCGGGGTTGCGGGCACGGCGATGACGATATGGTCGGCGCGTCCCACCAATGTTTCGATGTCGCGGACAAGTTCGACCCCGGTAAGGCCTGATTGCGTGCCGACACGGCGGACGCCGATGACCTGCGCGCCCAAAGCCAGCCCGCGCCGGGCAACCGAGCAGCCGATCGCGCCAAGGCCGACAATGCCAATGGTGGTGCCTGACACCCGGCCGAGCGGGGCGTGGACCCATTGCGCACGCGAACGCGCCGTTACCGCTTCCAGATTTTTGGCATAAGCGTAGATGGCGGCGACGACATAATCGGCAATCTCTTCCGACGCGACGCCCCGCCCGCAGGTGACGAGCGGCGCGTCGAGCAGCCAGTCCGGGTAGAAATCCACCCCGGCCGATGCGCTATAGACCCATTTCAGGCGACCCGGCCAGATATGGGGTCGCGCATGGAGCGACTGCCGCCAGGCCTGCGACGGGCGGGCGAGCAATATGTCCGCCTCACCGGCGGCTGTCCAGGGCTCGTCCTCCGCCACGTCGATCAGCGTGGGGGCGCACGGATGCTGGCCCAGCCTCCGGTTGAAATCAGCCTCCATCTGGCTGGCAATGATCAGCGACATGGCCGTGTCCCTTTAATTACCAAGGGCCGCGCGGCCGGCCGCGATCAGGATCGTGTCGGTCTGGGGCGAATGGATACGGCTGCACAGCACGTCGCGATAATGGCGTTCGAGCGGGTTTTTCCGGCTGATGCCAGGATTGCCCGTCAGTTCAAGCCCGATTTCGACCGCGCGGATCGCATTGGCGGTGGTGACATATTTGATATTGTTCACCTCCACTGCGCTCGGCGGCGAGCCGTGGTCAAAACGACCCGCTGCGTCGCGGATCAGCGTGTAATTGATCTGAAGGAGCGTTTCGATCTCGCCAAATTTTTCCTGCACGCGCGGTAGCGTGGCGAGCGATGCCCCAAGATTGGTTGGCACCCGATCGTTGAGATAGGCGCGCAGCCAATCACGCGCAGCCCGCGCCACGCCATCATAAATCGTCGAAATCGACAGTGCGTTCCAGATCGCCAGCCCCGGATCCCCAGCGCCGACCGACCATTGCTCAGGCCTGCGGATGTCAACCGCGTGGTCAAGTGGCGTAGGGGTATCTGCAAAATGTACAGCATGGCTGACGGTCGCTCGCATGCCCAGATGATCCCATACCGGTTCGATGCGTATCCCGGCGCTGTCCGCTTTCACCAGGAAATTGCCGACGCGGGGATTTTTTTCGTCGGTTTTCGCCCACACAGAGAACCAGTCGAGCCCCGTAGATCCGGTGGAGTAGATTTTCGTGCCGGTCAGTGCCCAGCCATCGGCGGTGCGTCGTGCGGTGGTGGCAGGAAGCCCCCCGCGCACGGGCGTGCCCAGTTCCGGTTCTACCCGCAGGCCGCCGATCAGCCCGCGGCCCGCAATGGCGTCTCGTGCCAGGCGCTCGTATATGGCTTTCGGCCAGCCCTGCGCTCGCGCCGGACTGGCATGATAATGATAGGTCATGAAAAGAATGAGAGCGGTGGAAGGCTCGCCCTTCGCAACGGCTCCCAAAACGCGGATAGCTTCGGACAGGGACGCGCCACGCCCACCCAACTCGCGCGACACGGTGAGGCCGATCAGCCCCTCCTGCGCGAGCAGGTCAAAATTGGCACGGGGGAATTCGCCGCTGCGGTCATAGCGCTCGGCAGTTGCGCCCAGTTGCCGCGTGATATGATCGAGTAACCCGGCGGCGACAGGCGTGTAGGACGGGACAGTATCGAGGATTATCGGCTGGCTGGCCATGGTCTCAGCCTTTCTTGGGAATGATGGAATTGAAACGGGCGTCCCATAGCGGGCGGACGTCGACTGGCTTGGGCAACAGGCCTTGTTTGAAAAAGAGGTCAGCGACCTGCTGTTGCGAAGCGATGGCGGCATCGGTGACCGGTCGCAATTCATAGCTCGCGCTTTGGCGCTTGAACTGGTCGAGCACATAATCGCGCGGCACGCCAATATCCTGGGCAATGATGTTCGCCCATTGCTGCCGATGTGTGGCGGCCCATCCATAGGCTTTCTGGACAAGTCCCAGATAGTCGCCGATCAATTTCGCCTTATCAGGATCGGCCAGCGCATCGACATGGGCAGCGACTAGATAGTTGCCCGACAAAATACCATAGGCCGTGCGCAGGATGCGCGCGCCCTCGGTCGCGATCGCGCGCTGGATCGGGAAGCCATAGATCGCCCACGCGTCCAGCGCACCTTGCGAAAAGGCCGCGGCACCATCTGTCACGCCCATGGCCACGGGGATGATGTCATCCCAGCCAAGGCCAGCTTCCTCCAGCATGCGGATAAGGAAATATTGGGTCGTGGTGGCGCGAACATAGCCCACGCGCTTGCCCTTGAGATCCGCAATCGAACGCGCTCTGGAGTCCTTTGGCACCAGAACGACCTGATTGTTGACATCGCCATGGGCGACCGCGATCTGGCGGAAGCTCTGAATCGTGGAGGCGGCCGCAAAGATAGGCGGTATTTCGCTCATCCCGCCATAGTCGAGCGAGCCGCCATTGAGCGCCTCTATCACCAGATGACCGGACTGAAATTCACTATAGTGCAGATCAAAGCCTTCCGGCCCGATCCCTGCGGCCTTGAACAGAAGGCGCGTGTCGCCTTCGCCCTTGCCCGTAATGGAAACACGCAACCGGGGCCGGTCGCTCTGGTCGCGGCCACAGCTGGCCAGCATCAGACAGGCCGCTGCCCCGGCACCCAGAAACTGGCGTCTTGGCCACATATCAGCGGCTCGCCTCGCCCCTCTGACCAGACTCGACGCCACGCTCGAACAGGATCACGTTGGGATCGCGTAGAAATTCGCGGCGCGCAGCCTCGCGCAGGCGACGCCAGCGGGCCCCTAAAGAATGCAATAATGCCATGGTCGTCCTTCATCATACAGATAATGGCTTTATCTATTGCAACGGTAGAGATAAGTCTCACAAGCAATGCTGTGCCAAATATTAGAAATGCTTGATCCATGATGAAGGTCGACCATGCCGCTATCGTAGGCGGCGGTTTCAGCGGTACGCTGCTGGCGATAAATCTGCTGCGCCATGGAGCGCTTCGCGTGACGCTCATTGAGCGTGATCTGGGTCGCCTGGGTCGCGGCCTTGCCTATGGTGCGGCGCAGGCGGAACATATCCTCAACGTGCGTGCGGCCAATATGAGCGCGTTGCCCGATCAACCCGGTCATTTTGCTGACTGGCTGATGCAGCATCGTTTGGGACAGGAAAGCAGTTTTGCAACGCGCCGCGATTATGGCGCTTATCTTTGCGCTATGCTGGAGGACGCGCGTCTCCTGGCCGGAGATCGGCTGACCGTACTGAGTGACGAAGCGATCAACATAGCGATCGATCCGGGCGGCGTGCGATTGCTACTGGGATCGGGTAAGATGGTTGCAGCCGATAGCGTCATCATTGCGCCAGGCAACCTGCCTCCGCATACACTGCCTGCCTTTGCCGATTTCCACGGCCCTGCCTATGCCGATGACCCTTGGGCCGCTGATCTGGCCGAAGGGCTGACCGATACAGATAGCATTTTGTTATTAGGCAGTGGGCTGACCGCCGTAGATTGTGCGCTCAGCCTCGACAGCGCTGGCTTTATGGGACGGATCATTGCGCTGTCACGGCGCGGGCTCGCCCCGCAAAGCCATGCCCCGGCACCGCCTTTTGCTCCATGCCAGGAGCGGCCGCAGGGGAGCCTGTCGAGGTTGGTGCACAGAGTGCGTCGTCGTGCGGACGAGACGGGGTGGCGCAACGCAATCGATGAATTGCGTCCTTTCACGCCCGACATGTGGCGCGCCGCATCGCTTGCCGAACGTGGGCGGTTCCTTCGCCATTTGCGTCCCTATTGGGACGTCCATCGTCATCGCATCGCACCACCTGTCGCTTTACGGCTTAATGCGATGCAGGCACAAGGAAGGCTGGACATCCGCGCCGCCAAGGTGCTGGCGGCTGCGCTCGAAAAGGGTGCGGTCGCGGTCGATATACGCGATCGCGGACAGGACGGGGCCAAGCGGCTTACAGTTGCGCGAGTAGTCAACTGTACAGGTCCTCTTGGAGACCTGCGGCGGACAGCCGACCCGTTGCTGCGAAATCTGTTTTCACAAGGGCTGATCCGGCCCGACCAACTGGCCATCGGTATAGATGTAGATCAGCAATGCCACGCTATAGCACGCGGCGGATCGGCGCAGTCTCGCCTGTTTGTCGTAGGCCCCATGACGCGCGGCGCGCATTGGGAAATCGTCGCGGTGCCGGATATCCGGCGACAGGTATGGGCCCTCGCACGGCAGATCACCGGGGCGCATTGGGTCGAGGCCGAGGGGTTATAATATCCGTTGACGGCTTGTTGAGTTCTACTCAACCACCGTCGCGCGACTTTTCTTCTCCCCCGGCGGGACTATGCAGCAACCAAGCAACAATAAGGATGCACCGACGCATGGATTATCGCACGCTTGGCCGCACCGACATCAAAGTCAGCCTCATCTGCCTGGGAACGATGACCTGGGGGTCGCAGAACAGCCAGGCAGAAGCCCATGAGCAAATGGATTATGCCGTCGGGCAGGGTGTCAATTTCATCGACACAGCCGAAGCCTATCCTGTGACCCCGGTCAGCAAGGATACGCAATTTCTCACCGAAACCTATATCGGCAACTGGATCGAAAAACGGGGGCGTCGCGACGATATCGTTCTGGCGACCAAGGTCGCAGGACCGACGCGTGATCCGATCCGATCTTTCCGGGGCGGTAACAACCGGCTCGACCGGCGCAACATCGTGCAGGCCGTAGAAGATAGTCTTGCCCGGCTGAAAACGGACTATATCGACTTGTATCAGGTGCATTGGCCCGATCGCAGCGTCCCGTCCTTTGGCCGGCGCGGGCTCGATCGGATCGACGATGGCCCGGACACCGTGCCGATCGAGGACACACTCGACGCGCTGGCACATCTCGTCCAGGCGGGCAAAATCCGGGCGTTTGGCGTTTCTAACGAGACGCCATGGGGATTATCGGAATATCTGCGCCTGGTCCGGGACAAAGGCTTGCCGCGTGTCGCATCGATCCAGAACGCCTATAATCTGCTCAATCGCACATTTGAGCAGGGCCTGTCCGAATTTGGGCTGCGCGAAGATGTCGGCCTGCTTGCCTATTCGCCACTTGCAGGTGGCAACCTGACCGGCAAATATCTTGGCGGCGTTATTCCGACCGGATCCCGTCGTGACGTTTCAAAGCAATTTGTAAGATATGATTTGCCTAACCAGCCGGTCGCCAGCGCGCGCTATGTGGCAATCGCCCAGGCATTTGGTCTCGACCCTGCGCAGATGGCGCTGGCCTTCGTCAACAGCCGCAGATTCGTAACGGCCACCATCATCGGCGCAACCAGCATGGATCAACTCAAGATCGATATCGCCAGTGCCGACCTGACGCTGCCTGATGAAGCCATAGCTGCGATCGAGGGGGTTCATCGCGAAATCCCCGATCCCTGCCCCTGACGATCAGTTATTCCCATCAGTCTATGAGAAGCCCTCGATATTCCTGTGCTTGCCGCTGACTTAATGATCCAGTCCTGATCTAGAAAAGGACGAGAGCGTGAGCGACACAAGCGAGATTGGCGCGGCTGGGCGGCAACTGCATCTGGGCGCGATACTGGAAGGCGTCGGCGCGGATCATAGCTCCTGGCTTGATCCAGAGCTGCCAGGCAACGCCAGCATCGACATCGGCTGGTATATAGACAACGCACGCCTCGCTGAAGCGGCAAAGTTCGACCTCGTGTTCGTGGTGGATTCGCCGTACATCACGCCCGATACAGCGCCGCATTTCCTGAACCGGCTGGAACCACTGACCCTGCTGTCGGCGGTTGCAGCGACCACGTCGCGCATCGGGTTGGTTGGCACGCTGACAACATCCTATTGGGAGCCCTATAATGTCGCGCGTCAGTTCGGTTCGCTCGACCAGATCAGTCGCGGACGAGCAGGCTGGAATGTCGTTACGACCGGACTGGAGGGTGCGGCTCGCAACTATGGCCGCGAAGAGCATTTCGATCATAAGGTGCGATACGCCCGCGCTCGTGAATTCGTCGATGTCGTGCAGGGCCTGTGGGACAGTTATGAAGATGACGCCTTCCCCCGTGACCGGCAAGCAGGCCTGTTCCTGGACAAGCGCAAGCAGCATCGCCTGGATCATAAGGGTGAACATTTCGCGGTCGCGGGGCCGCTGGCGCTCAGCCGCTCGCAGCAGGGGCAGCCCGTTATCTTTCAGGCGGGCGACAGCAGCGAAGGTCGCAATCTGGGCGCTGCCATCGCTGAGGGCACCTTCACCAGCGCGCAGGATTTCGAGACGGGGCACGCCTATTATGTCGATTTGAAAGCGCGCGCGACCGCTCTGGGTCGTAACCCGGACCTCATCAAGATTTTGCCAGGTCTGGTCCCGATCATTGCGGACACCGATGAGGAAGCGCAGGTCATTGCGCAGGCGGCGCAGGGCGCGCTCGACATCGACAAGCTGCTTGTTCAGTTGGGCCGCGCCTTCAACTATCATGATTTCAGTCAATATGATCTGGACGCCCCCTTTCCCAATTTGTCTGGCGTGACGCTCAACAGCTATAAGGGACATGCAGAAAGCATCATCCGGCGGGCGCAAGAGAACAGGTTGACGCTGCGCGAGGCCGCCTATCGCTTCGGCCAGTGGCGGTTGGATTTTGTCGGGTCGCCCGAAACTATCGCCAATGAAATTGAGCGCTGGTTCACCGGCCGCGCTGCTGACGGTTTCCTGCTGCGGGTGACCCGTCCGCGCGACTTTGCGTTGTTCCGCGAACGCGTGGTGCCGATCCTGCAGGCGCGCGGCCTGTTCCGCACCGACTATGCGTATGACACGCTGCGCGGCCATCTGGGCCTGCCCGTGCCGAAAAACCGCTACGCCTCCCGCGAGCGAGAAGCGCAGGCGATCGCGGCGGAATGAACAGCTAGGCGAGGCCTATATCGGACTTCCGATTTTTCCTTATCGCTGCACAGGCGGCAATATATGGGTGGCCACCTGCCCGGCCGAACTGATGGTTGCAAGCATAACGATAGAAGCGTCGACTGACCTATCACCACTGCGGCCAATGGATTGAGCAGCTCTCAATGCTTTGAAAATACGCATAGACCGCGATACATTCCGCGTTGGAACCGCGGCCCTCCGGCTCCCTAAGGCAGCTTAAACTCATGCCAAAGGGAACCAATGTTGAGCATCAAGAAAAAGCGGACCTCGCAGCCTCACCTCACCCTTGCTTTGCTGGCGAGTTGCGCTCTGCCAAGCATCGCCAGCGGGCAAACATCTATCCCCGATGATGGCACTGCTGAATCTAGCGTAGACGCCATCGTCGTGACAGCCCGCTACAAGCAGGAAGATGCGCAAAAGGTGCCGATCGCCATCAGTGCGATTAGCGGCGACACGATCAGCGCGCAGGGTGCTTTCAATCTGAAGCAGGTTGTACAGCAACTTCCCAGCCTGAATATTCAGGGGTTCAGTGGTCGGAACCAGACCATCACGATCCGCGGTATCGGCACCAATGCGGGCGGCACGAACGACGGACTGGAACAGGGCGTCGGCTTGTATGTCGACGGCGTTTATCGGCCGCGCACCGGATCAGTCATCACCGACCTCATCGATGTGGAGAGCATCCAGCTTCTGCGCGGGCCGCAGGGCACGCTGTTTGGCAAGAACACCGTCGCCGGCGCGATCGACATCAAGACCCGCGCGCCGACCTTCACGAACGAGGCGAGGGCGGAAATATCCTACGGCAATTATGACTATTTCCGGGGCTATTTCAGCTTGAATGCGGCACTGAGCGACGATCTGGCGGTCCGGGTCAGCTATTTGCGCACGTCGCGGGGCGGGCTGATCGAAAATACAGTTTACAAGAAAGACTGGGACAATCTCGACAACCATTCTGCGCGGTTCGACCTGCTATACAAGCCGACCGACAATTTCCGGCTTCGCTTTATCGCCGATTATTCGATCCAGAAGGGCGATGTCGGATTCCAGAGCATCGCCGCTGTCCTGCCGACGACGCTGAACAACGGTACGCAGGTCCGTGGCTTTTATCGTCGCGCCGCCGACGTCGGCTATGTGCCGGGCACGGTAAATGCCTTCGATCGCAAGGTCGATCTCAACAGTTCACAATATGACGAGATGCCCAGCTACGGTTTTCAGGCGCAGGCGGACCTGGATCTGGCGGGCGTAACGCTGTCGTCGATTACGGCCTATCGCAACTGGAAATGGATTCCCAATTATGACGGCGACCAGATCGGTGCCGAAATATCTACCCTGGGCGTGGTCGATACAGATCAGCAGCAGTTCAGCCAGGAATTCCGTGTCGCATCAACGGGCGAACGTACAATCGACTATAGTGCCGGTCTCTATTTCTTCTGGCAGGAAGCTGACGACAAGCAGCGGACAGTCTATGGCAAGGACGCAGTCGCATGGCTGCGGACCGCCAATACGCCGACCGCATCCGTTTCGCCATTGCCTTCTGCGATTCTGGACGGCCTTGAATCCTTTGCGCATGTAGTTCCGGCAACACACAGCTACGCTGCCTATGGACAGGCGACATGGAATATCGCCTCAAATTTCCGGGTGACCGGCGGCTTGCGCTACACCTATGAGCATAAAACAGGCTTGTATGCGGCAGAAGCGCGCGGAGACATTGCCTCTATCAGCAGCCTGCCCGTCGAATATCAGGCTACCGCGGTCGCGCTTCGTGCCGCCTATGCGCCGACTGGCAGCTATTATGCCAAGCGCAACACCGACAACATCTCCGGCACGCTGATCGCAGCCTGGGATATTTCCGACGGCGCTCACGCCTATTACAGCTATTCACGTGGCTATAAGTCACCCGGCATCAACTTGGTGCGGCAGACGTTGGGCGTGGATATTTTCGTAAAGCCGGAAAAGGTCGATGCGTTCGAACTGGGCGTCAAGACCCGTTTTGCAGGCGGCGCGGTGGAACTCAACGGTGCGCTATTCTGGACGGAGGACAAGGATTATCAGGCCAATTACGTCAATACGCTGGTGACGCCTGCTGCATCGTACATTGCCAATGTCGGCACCTTGCGTTCGCGCGGCGTGGAACTGGACGCCCGTATTGCCCCGGCCGAGGGACTGAGCGCCACATTTGCCGCGACATATAATGACGCAAAATATCTCAAATATGCCAATGCCGTGCCCTCCTTCCTGGAATCCTACAGAACGTCTGTTGACCTGTCAGGGCGGCAGGCTTCGGGCGCACCAAAATGGTCGCTGGGCAGCACGGTGGAATATGTCCATTCGGCAGGCAACGGGCTGGACGTCTATGTGGGTGGCGATGGCAGCTATCGGTCAAGCTATTATGCCACGGTGAACCTCGATCCCTTCTCCCGCGTACCCGGCTTTGCCCTGTTCGGCTCACATGCGGGTGTGCGCCGTCAGGACGGCAAATGGGATTTGTCCTTCTGGGTGCGCAACCTGTTCGACAAAAATTACTACAACACGATTTCCGTCAATTCGACCTACGGCGTGGCACTCGCGGCAATAGGGGAGCCTCGTCTCTATGGCCTGACACTGCGCGGCAAAATATAGTCTGCCTTTCGTGCTCCGCTCTCGCATAGGAGCGGAGCAGACTTATGCCAAGGCAAGACGGATTATCGCTGGCGGGACGAATATCTCAACCGGCGGCGCAGCGCGGCGACCGTCCTTCCGCCCGCAGATCAAGCCGACAGACAGTCCAAAGAGCGGCAGAAAAGCACGCGCTCAGGAAAAGCTGGTGTCAAACAATCCGGCGACGTCCAGCTTACGGCTGATGACGCCAGCGCGCAGGTAGCGATCCGCCGTCTCCTGCTGCTGCGCGATCAGCGTGGCATCGACCTTGGCAGGAAAGCGATCCGCCCGGCCATGGGTGATACGCAATATGTCCAGCGCGAGGCCGGTATCCTTGTGCATCAGCTCTATATAGGGTTCGCGGTTGCGCGCGGCCCATTCCCATCCGGCATAAAGACGGTCGTGATAATCCTGAAGCAACGATCGCTTGTCCTGGATGGCTCCTTCTCGTCCGAACATCAGACCATAGCCAGGGACCAGATCTTTCTTGCCCGGCAATATTCGTGCGCCTTCCTGCTCCGCCATGGCCGCATTAGGATCCCAGATGGCCCAGGCGTCGACTGCCCCACTTTGCAAAGCAGCGCGCCCGTCAGATGGCGACAGAAAAGCGAAGCTGACCGCATCATAGGATCGACCATAGGCTTCCAGCACGGCGAGCACATGATTGTGACTGATGGATCCACGCGGCGTTGCAACTTTTCGGCCTGCCAGATCGGCAAGCGAACCTATCCTCGAATCTCGCCTTACAAGTACAACCGGCCCCATCCCCCGCGTCGCCTGTGCGCCGATCGCCTTGATCTTGGCGTCTGTTCCGGCCGCAAAGATAAAGGCAGAATCGCCTCCTATGCCACTATCGATTGCACCCGCGTTCAATGCTTCAAGAAGTGGGGCAGCATTGGGAAATTGCGACCATATAATCTCGTAAGGCACATTGGCCAGCCTGTCCGCCCCCTGCAACACGACCCTGGAACCTCCACGTTGATCGCCAACGAACAGTTTGCCCGATCGGGTGGCGCCGCTGGTGCAGGCTGCTGTCACCGCGCCTGCCATGAGGCTCAGGGTTGATCGGCGGGTTAGAAGACGCGGGGTTATGGGCATGAAACCAATCCTGCATGGACAGTGAGGTTACGACATTAGCAGTCGCGAACGCCGCCGAGGCATGACAATGCCAAATAGCAATTTGCATCCTTCTCAATCCTGCCGACAAATAGACGCTGCTCTATTTCTCCAAATCATAAGCAGACCAGAACTTCGCGTTGGTCGGCAAATATGCCTCACGCCTATGCCAAGGGAATGATCATATTCCGAGAGGCACGAACATGACGGACAGGCAGATAAAACTTGGCTTCATCCTCCATGGCGTAGGGCGGACGTGGAACGACTGGCGCCATCCCGACAGGGACGTCAATGCCAGCACAAGTCTGGCGCACTATCAGAAGCAGGCGGCGATCGCCGAACGCGGCAAATTCGACTTTCTATTCGTCGCCGACAGTCTGTCCATAACGGAAAAATCGAGTCCCCACTATCTCAACCGCTTCGAACCGATCACGATCCTGTCGGCGCTTGCGGCGACGACCAGCCGCATCGGCTTGGTCGCCACATTGACGGTCAGCTATTCCGAACCGTTCAACGTCGCACGGCAGTTCGCCTCACTGGATCATTTGAGCGGGGGACGGGCTGGCTGGAATGTGGTGACGTCCTGGTTGGGTGACACCGCTGCGAACTTCAGCAAGGCCGAGCATCCCGCGCATGATCTGCGCTACCGCATTGCGGGCGAATATCTGGACGTCGTTCAGGGGCTCTGGGATAGCTGGGAAGCAGACGCGCATGTCGCAGACAAGAACAGCGGCCAGTTCGTCAATCCTGAAAAGCTTCATCGTCTCAACCACAGGGGAGAATTTTTCCAGGTGCGCGGCCCTCTCAATATCAAGCGCACGCCTCAAGGGCAGCCGGTCATATTTCAGGCCGGGGCGTCCGACGATGGCCGCAACTTTGCTGCGCGCCGGGCAGAAGTGATCTTCACGCACGCTCCGACTTTAGAGGAGGGGCAGGCCTATCTTGCCGACGTGAAAGCCCGTGCCAAGGGCGTGGGCCGCAACCCGGACAAGCTTTTCATTCTGCCAGGCATTGCGCCGATCATCGGCGATACGGACGAAGATGCGGAGGGGCGTTATCATGAACTGGCAGCGCTGGAATCAATCGACACCGGTCTTGGCTTCCTGTCACGTACCTTCAACGATCATGATTTTCGCCAATATGATCTGGACGGCCCATTCCCGGATGTTGAGCATATCGGTATCAATAGCCAGCAAAGCAGCACGCTGCGCATATTGGCGGAAGTGCGGGCAGACAATCTGTCCCTGCGCCAGGTAGCAGAGCGGCTGGCCACGCCGCGTGGGGCCTTCGTTGGATCGGCGGAGACTGTAGCTAACCGATTACAACAGTGGTTTGAAGCGGGAGCGGCGGATGGTTTTGTGATATTCGAACCACTACCCGGTCAACTCGATCTGTTCGTCGATCAAGTAATTCCGATATTGCAGGCACGAGGCATCTTCCGGCGGAATTATGAAGGAACGACCTTTCGCGAGCAACTTGGACTCGATGTGCCCGACAACCGCTACAGCACTGCAGATGCGCGCAGGACTGTAGCTTGAAATTGGCCGACGGAAGATAAGCATGTGCCTATCTCCCGCCATTCCGATCCTAAGGATGCAAATTCAATGTCCGCTCGATAACCTCAACATGGGACAAAGCTGGTCGCGCCTCGAAAAAATCACGAAAGTCTATATAGCCCAGGTCCCTGACGGTTTCTGCCACAGCGTAACGCGTGTCGTCGTTCTGAGCCTTCACCATTGATTGCTTCAATGCGTGGAGTCGGTCGTCAATTGCCATATCAACTCTCCTTGATTGAACCCTTCGGGCGGCCACAAACCCAGCTATCGGCGGGTAAATATATCCGCGCTTCCTATTACTACCATTTAGATAGATAAAAACAATCTCATTGATTGAAAAGTTCCATGGATGTGCGCCAGTGTGCTTGATCCGCAAAAACAGGAGATTAGCGTGCCTTCTTACCCGGAAGTCGATCAGGCGCTGGAAGCCATAGCCTTTCCGCAACAGATCGGGGTGGTCGTCACACGACTGCAACAGGCTCGTGTCGATTGGCGACTCGCTCATGATCGCCACGCAGAGCACGGTGTTTATTTCCCATCCCGACAGGCGCTGCAACGTATCAGTCGGGAACTGAAGATTGCCCTTTTCCCGCTGCGCTTTGGACCGCCCGAACTGACAGTCCAAAATGAAAATGCCTATGTCGATGCGGCGCTTGAATCGACATTATCGCAGCTGGCTGCGCAGATCAGGCTCGAGCGTGGCTATCATCGACCTGACATCGATCAGAAGGCGGTCGCAAATGAGGTCGAACAAGTCATCGGTGCCTTTGCATCCGAGCTGCCTGCGATCCGGCGCTTACTCGATACCGACGTCGAAGCCGGTTATGCTGCTGATCCTGCCGCTCGCAGCGTCGATGAGGTGCTTCTGGCTTATCCTTCTCTTACAGCCGTCATACACCATAGGATCGCTCACCGCCTATATCGGTTGGGCGCGCCTCTTGTCGCAAGGGTCATCGCGGAGATTGCGCATGAGAAAACCGGTATCGACATTCACCCCGGTGCCCAGATCGGACGCAGCTTCTTTATCGACCATGGCACCGGCGTCGTTATCGGTGAAACGACTATCATCGGAGAACGCGTTCGCCTGTACCAGGGAGTGACACTTGGCGGAGATCCCACGCTATCGGGCGGTGGGGAATCCAAAGGGATCGCTCGCCATCCAGTGATCGGTGACGATGTCGTGATCCATGCGAATGCTACCCTTGTGGGTCGAATATCCATTGGTGCACGGTCGATAATATGTGGTAATATATGGCTTAATCGCGACGTGCCGCAGGATAGTTTGGTGGAGCCCTCCCCGCCTAGCATCAGGGCGCTATAGGCGTTTAGTCGCGACGGGCCGTTTCACACGTGTCGTCCACAATATGTTATCACGCATGGGTGTGGGAGCCTGATCTCGGCGCAAAATTGTAAGATGCGCTCCGATCCGGCATGTAAGAGGTTTATGAGTACGCAACGCAAGCGACTTTAACAGCTTAGTTTCCAGAGATTATCCAGCGCTGCCATGGCGAAGTGATTGTCGTTCCGTTTAGGAACGACCGGCACCATAAGGGGGTTCTAGACATAGAGAACTGGTCAAGTTGCCATTGATGGAGCGTCGATGCGGCGCAAAGGAGACATAAAATTTGCGAGGCTGGCTAATTTTTGCTCGCGAGTTGGATCCCGCACTTCCTGAGGTTCCAGAGATATTCCGATTTCAGGATGTCGCTGCGGCAATGGGAATGGAGTTGCATGTTCTCAATCCTCATAATTTCGATCTTATAGTCGGCGCGGACGATGATTGGGCTGTCAAATATCAGGAACAGCAAATGGAACGGCCAGACTTCGTGCTCTGCCGAACGGGCGCGGAAACCGACTATTTTACCTTGGCCTTGCTGCGTCATTTCGAGCGCCGCGGTATCCGGCTTATCAATGGTCCAGCAGCTATTGAACTGGTCGCTGATAAACTGCACAGCCTTCAGCGATTAATCCGTGCGGGGCTTCCCATTCCCCGGACAATTCTTGGAAAATTTCCCATTGACGCAGGTCTTATTGAGCGTGAGTTGGGTTTCCCAGTTATCGTCAAGACCCTGAAAGGAACTCGGGGAGCAGGTGTATTGAAATGCGAAAATCGCAGCCAGTTCGAGGACCTTGCCGGACTGCTTGAAAGCGCAGACGCTCAAGCCGACTTTGTAATGCAACATTATATCCGGGCCAGTCACGGTCGTGACGTTCGGATTCTCGTTGTTGGCGGTCGAGTGGTCGCTGCGATGGAAAGACGGTCACTGACTGGCGGATTCAAATCGAACGTCTCGCTAGGCGGGGTTGGCGTTGCTTATAATCCGCCACCAGAAATGGCGGAGCTTGCCGTTCTCGCAGCCGAGACTCTGGATCTGGACGTTACGGGCATTGACATTCTGTTCGACGAGGATGGCTATCGGATTTGTGAAGCAAATTCCGCACCTGGTTTCCAGGGTCTTGAGCAGGCCTGCGGCGTTGATGTGCCAGCGGCTATACTTGGGTGGATCGAAGCAACTCATTCCCCGGTGTCTTCCAATCAGCTTCCAGCAGAAAGCGAAGCGCTGCTTGATTTCGTTTTGGGTGGACGAACTGGCGTACGAACAATAAGCGATAGAAGCATCAATTACCGGCGCTTTGCTGGCATTATCGGGATGAGACTGGTAGCTGCCGGAGTGACCAGCCTCGCCTTGTCAATACTACCGACCTTTTTGACTGATGGGAAAAGCAGGACAAACGTTGGTCTAAAAACTCTATTTGAAGGCAAGGCCCATACAAACGCTTCGTTTTTCGATGACAGCGAACAAGAGAGAGCGCTTATTGTGACGCTCATAGTTTCAATATGGGCCGCCGCGCTTCCTTGGCTGGTGGGCGGCCATGCTGCAATTAGTGGGACAATTTCGGTAATTTCACTTCTTTTCCCAATAATATTTCTTATTACTGCACCATCAGGTCGGATCAGAAACTTTGTTATTCCACCAGCTGCCGTCAAACGTCGATGATAGATGTATTTGCCTTGTCATGGTCTGATCTTGCGCCATTTATCCTTGTCGGATTTCTTGCCCAACTTGTAGATGGCACAATTGGCATGGCATTTGGCGTGCTTTCCACCAATCTTCTCTTGGCATTTGGGCTACCGCCTGCTGCAGCCGCTACGGCCTCCAGAACTGCTGAGAGTTTCGCCAGTGGCGTGTCAGGCCTTAGCCAGGCCATCAACGGAAACATCGACTGGTCGCTATTTAGCCGTATGGTCATTCCTGGATGTCTCGGCGGTTTTGTCGGTGTTTGGCTGCTTACGTCTATCAGTTTCAACGTTGCGCGCCCGGTCGTGCTGACTTACCTTGCTGCAGTTGGCATCTACCTAATATGGCGGGGCCAGCGCCGACCTCACGCATTCCGCAGGATGCGAATGGTCAGTCCTCTTGCGTTCTTGGGAGGCTGCCTGGATTCGTCAGGCAGCGGAGGATGGGGTCCGATTGTCACAGGTAGTCTGATAGCTCAAGGAGCCACCCCTCGTACTGCAATCGGCACAGCCAACGCAGCCGAATTTTTTGTGACCATTACCGTGTTAGCTGGCTTCATTGGCACCCTTGGTATTCAGGCAATTACGATGGCTGTGTCGGGGTTAATGATCGGAAGTATAGTCGCTGCACCGCTCGGGGCCTATCTGGCCAAACGAATTCCGTCAAAATTGCTCATTTTGATGATCGGATTCGCTCTTTTGATTATAAGTCTCTACGGTCTTGTTTCCCTTATAATCGCTCCGATCCCGGTTTTTCCCAGGTTCTGACGGAGCTGACATTTAAGTGTACGTGTGGACACCATGAGAGCATTGTCAGAAAATAGAAAGGAGACTGAAAAATCTGAACAGATGAATGAGGGACTTGTTTGCCTTAATCCGGACCATTATGACTGCACAACACGAAAAGATATCAACGAAAGATGCAGTAGAAATTAGAGCATCGCTGCATCGGCGGGCATTATTAGTGATCTTGGCCTTCAGAAGATTGCGGTTTCCATATCTGAATTAGTGATCACAATTGTAGATGCCGTGCTACTTGGGGCATATGTGATCAAACAAAATCCAAGATGAATCATAACGCCTCTACAGCATGGGCTTCTATGGTCACGCCAAGACGCCGACGGACCGCACCAAAAATAGCCGCAATGTTATCCATGCTAGGATTGCCTTTTTCAGAGAGCATCCGATGCAGGCTTTTGCTCGGATGCCTGGTCTCCTCTGCCAGCGCCTCAAAGCCAACCGAGGCGTTGACCAAATCACGCAGGATGAGCCGCGCAACATGCGGTTCGCCATTAAGGAAAGCGTTCGCCGCCTCATCAAGCATGGCTTTGGAGAAGGCGGGGTCGCGCATGGCGCGTTCCTTCACCGTTTCCTTGAAATCTCTGGTCAGCGCCATCTCGCTAATTCCTGCCTTTTTTGCCGGTCGCCCTGCGGACCTTGTATTCATTCAGCAGCACCCCAGCCTGATCGATGTCTGACTGTTGCCGCTTCTTCGTCCCACCTACGAACAGGATGACGAGTTCATCGCCATCTTTAGTGAGATAGAGTCGGTAGCCTGGCCCCCAATCGATCCGATACTCTCCCAGGCCACCGCCAATCCACTTTACGTTCGATACATTGCCCAACTCCAGCCGTAATATGGCTGTCGCCACTTTAGCGGAGGCCTGTGGATCCAGACCGTCGAACCATGACCGGAACGGACAGGAACTGTCCTCGCGGATATATTCCTGAACTATCAACTCATTGCCTTTCAAGTAACATATGTGTTACCATATGTCCAGCGTCTGCGATCAGGCGACCAGCCGCAGGCGGTCAAGCTTGGCGGCCCCTTGTGCCAGCAGCTTGGCGATTTCATCTGACGTGCGTCGCACGGCCAATTTTAGGGCTTCATCGACGTGAATATAGTCCTGCGTCACATTCTGTGATGCGTGACCCAGCATCGCGCGGATCGTAAGTTCAGAGAAACCGAGTTCGGCAGCAATGCTGGCGAAAGTGTGCCGCAAGGTGTGGGGCGTAACGCCCACTATGCCTGCAAATCCGCAGATACGTTGAAGGCAGGCACTGGCCGCCGTGAAGGGGCCGTCGCCTGTCGTGGCCGGGAAAACATGGGGATTACCTGCAACCTGTGGCTGCGCCACGATCACCTTGATTGCTTCTGGTCCGATCGCCCGGATTTGTCCGCCGGTTTTGGTGTCGGGGAAGGCGACAAAACCGCCCATCGGGTTCACCCATGCGCGCTCCATGGCTTGGCCTTCTTCACGGCGATATCCAGTCAGGAGCAACAATTTGATCACTGAAATCCCCGTCGGACTAACGCCCTGCTGCTCGGCATAGACCATGGCCTTGCCCAGCGTTTCGATCTCTGCAACGCTGAGCCGACGGGTCTTCTTATTGCCCGCCAGCTTCTTGGCGCCTTTGGTGGGGTGTTCGGAAAGCAACCCCTTATGCTTGGCATGGCCCAGGATCGCCTGGATCGTTCCGAGGCAGCGCGCAGCAACGCCGGGACCGCCGGTCGCCTTACCACCGCGCCCGCCGCTGCGGCCCTTCTGCGTCTTGTGATTTTTGACGTCGTCCTGCATTGCCTCGACGTCGGCGATTGTCAGATGCCGCGCTATGCGCTTGCCGATCAGGGGCTTGATATGCGTCTTGATCCGGCTTTCATCCATCGCCAGCGAGGATTCCTTTATCGGACGATTCTTGCGACCGAGAATCCTGCCAGCCCGCGCTTCGGTCAGATACCAGTCACACAACTCCGCGACCGTCATCTCCTTGCGCGCACGACGCGCCGCTTCGGCGGGGTCTTCGCCGGCCGCAACCTCCCCCAGCTTGATCTTCGCCAGATCGCGCGCTTGATCCACCGTAATGACGCCGAAACGACCGATCTTGACGCGCCTGATACGGCCTTCCTTGTTCATATATTGGATGACGAAGGTCTTGGTGCCGGTCTGTCCGATGCGGACCCCGAACCCTTTGATCTCAGTATCCCAGATGAACGCCTGACCCGCCTTGGGCGGGTTGAGAGCATCGACCGTTCGCTTGTTGAGCTTGGCCTGCGCCATGCGCGCCTCCTCCATTTTATTACGCGTGCCCTGAAAAACCGAAAAGTAATAAGGACGTAATAAAAATCGGTCGTTTCGTGGCAAATCAGAGGTTACTGCGTCGTAGCTGCGATGGCAATATCCATTTGAAAAGGCGCAGAAAATCGTAGAATGGCGAATTCTGGCGTAACGGCTCAGATCGGGTTGCCAAGGTTGGGGTCGAGGGTTCGAATCCCTTCGCCCGCTCCAGTTTTTCAAGGGTTTAAGCGCCGTCTGGCGGACCCTACGGAATAACGCCCCACCACATCCCCACTCGTCAGCATTGAAATCCCCACGCGGTTCTCCACCGGCGCGCTTTGCTGTTCGCCCCCGTCGGGGAGGGGTGCCTTGCCGTTCTACTTGCTTCAAAGAGGGTGTGCCCCCGGTGGGGGGAGGGTAAAATCGCCTCTCCCTAACGTTGTTAGAAAAGCGGCCTCGTGTCTGACTGACAAATAAAAAAATTGGCCGGAGCGTTTCCGCCTTGATCAGCCGAATCTCTGTTTCACATAGTCAGTGATCGAGTTGCCCATGAGTTCGGTCGTTGCGTTACCGCCGCGAACGAAAAACCTCTTTTGGTTGCCATCCTTCACGAAAGCAGCCTTGGGGCCTTGTTCGCAGCGAACTGCCAAGACCCGCACTCCGTCCTGTTCTTCGAAATGGGGATGAACGTAGGGGAGGAAAATGTCACCAATGCGATCCCTGATCAGGTTGACGAGATGCAGCCCCATCTTGTCCTCGTTGGGGAAGCCATCTGCAGACAAACCTAGAACCTCGCCGTTGTCGGAGACGCCAATCAGGAGCGTCCCGCCCTTTGCGTTCAAAAATCCTGTTATCGTTTTCAGCGCCGACAGGTGCATTTTCTCGTCCGGCTGGCCGGTATGCAGATTGGTGCGAAGCGTCGATTTGAATTCAACGGCCCCTGTTTCCCCTCCTGCTATCAGTTCCGCTATGCTGGCCGTCTTGATCGGCTCGGCTTTCAAATTGCCTGTAAGCCGCTGCCAAGCGTCTCTGACAACCTGGGCCATCCGCAGACGCCGGGCGACAAGAAACTCGCTGTAGGGCATTTCCCACCACAAAGGCGGCAAGGCGTGGAGGTGATAGACATGCTCCCGCTCCTGGCCGGACAAAGCCGCGTCGAGTGCAGGCACATAGGTCGTAGGAGGCTGCTTGCCGATTTTGATGTTGGCAGGCCATTCAACAGGGGCAAAATTGGCAATCTGATTGATCAGCTTGAGTTCGCTAACGCCTTGGTCCTCAAGATATCCGCGCGGGAACAGGTGGTGTTGCTCAAGCGATGCCTTTGACCCCTTGATTGCCGGATCGACCATTGCCGCAAGTTTCATGGGGCTGAACAGCACCGGAGCATCCAGCTTTATGAGCGCGGCCTGATAAGCGAACAGGGAAGGGCTGCGAGCGGCAGAGGTCGCCAATTGGCTTGGCAGCGTGATATCCCAATAATCCCCTGTCAGCGTTGTGGCGCAAATCTCCCTGAGGCGGGCAATGAATGCCTCCCCGTCAACCTGGCCCCGCACCATCGACAGATCAGACTCGAACCGCGTTTCGGGGGAGTTGGTGTAACGGCCCGTCATCGCCGCCATGAAGAAAAATTCTGCGATAAGCTGGCGCACCGTCGTCCGGTCAATGCCGTAATCGCGGATGCCGATCAGATAGAGGACATAGCAATAGATGATTGCAGCTTCCGAACTGATCATCTTTTGCCCGCGATAGCCCGCCAGCTTCAAGGCATCGAGATAATGATGCCAATTTGCGAGGTTGAGGACGGCCTTCTGCGCCTCCCGCATGAGGGAGAACTGGCCTTCTCGTTTCTCTGCATTGTCGAGGCCGGTTGAAGCATCGCGACCACGCAAGGCGCTATAGACGTTTTCCAGACGGGCACGCTTGAGCGCCAGCCCTACGGTTGCCCGCAACATCTGATCGGGCGATGGCTTGATAAAGTGATTGAAGGGCGAGGATTGCCCATCGCTGGGCATTGCTGCCTTGAGCGCAAAATCCTCCAGTTCAACGCGCCCTTGCTCCCAGAACACCGACATCAGCGTCATGATGAAATCGGCTTGATTGAGCGCCTTGCCCTTGCCGTTGATGCGAACGAAAACCTCAGCAATGGTCTGTTCGTCAACCGAGGCGTTCAACGTCAATGCGGTGAAGCTGTAGCTGGTGAGGTTCCGCAGTTTGTTGATCGACTTTTCGATTGTCCGGCTGTCATCCTTGGACAGTTCCCGGCTCTGAGACAGTTGCTCGACAAAGGCCTCGCGGAAATCAACCGTATCGAAACCCGGCTCCCAAAGTTTGGAGATATTTGTGATGTAGGAGCGATCCTTGCGGATAGCCGCGTCCGCCACATCAAAGCGTTGTGACAGCGGATTGAAGGCGATCTCAATCTTTTCCTTTTTGAAGTTCGCCCTTAGGACTTCCGCCCCCTTGATGACGGCATAGAGGGAAGTCAGACGCTGTTGCCCATCAACGATTGCCAGTTCGGGAACATGCTGTTTTGGCCCGGTCCCGATATTCTTTAACCCGCCTTCGCCGCCGGTTTTCCAGAACAACAGGAAGCCAGCCGGATAGCCGCGATAGAGGGAATCAAATAGGTCGCGAACATTGACGTTCGGCCACACAAACGGACGCTGCAATTCGGGCAGTCCGAGTTTGCCCATGTCGATATCTTCAATCAGGGAGGTGATCGGAACATTGCTGGGCGTGAAAATCGACATGCAAATCTTCTCAGTTGTAGCGGTTCGAACTGTCCAGTCCGGTCCGGTAGCCGTGGATACGGGTTTCTGTGGCGGGCCAGCGTGGCGTGATGTTTTTTAGGAACGGGTCGTCCGTCATATCACTGCGGATTGACGCGATATCGGCGGTATCCAAGCCAAGGGCCGGACCAATCAGGGCGTCGATCTTGTCCACCACCGCGTCAATGGCCTTGGCGTGATCGGCTTCCCGATATTCCTTCACGATGGCATCAAACTTGGTCCGCGTAGCAGCATCGGGCGGGATAGGCATGTCGAGCAGGATGGAACGATCCACCATTCTCTGTTCGGTTCCGGCACGGGCAGCAAGCGCCGTTGCCAAGCCAAGCGCGGCGGCCTCATCGGGAACCTTCACCCAATCGAGCAGATAATCTGAAATGCCGATATGCCAGCAATCATCCGCCACCAGCGCCTTGCAGGCCGGTGACAGTTCAATCTTGTCCGTGCCCTTGTTGAGGCTTTCCGACCATTCGACCTTGCCGCCTGTACCTTTCACGCCATCCTTGACCACATCGCGGAAGGGACGCAGCGACAGAGCAGCCAGTGCGGCAAACATGGCGGCTTCGGTACGGAAATGGTTTTCGCAGGCACTGACAAGATCGCCACGCAACGATTCTAGATTCAAAGCAACTTTGGCGATGCTATCGTTCCAAGGAAGGTTTCGGATAGATGTCGGATATATGTCGCTTCTATAGGTATTTAGATAGGATGATCTTCCGCACAAGGCATAGTAATGCCTATATATCCTAGACGTCAGAACAAGATCGAAAGGGACTTCAATCATTTCTTGATTTGGCGAAAATACGATTGCAGTGTTGGTAAATACCGAAGTTTTGGGATTAAACCTTGTTGCGTTAGGGCAGCGCTCGATTTTTGCTACCGCATATGAAACGCCAGGAAAAACCGATTGGTATTTAAATATGCCCATGTCGCTTGCTTTGGATATGTCAATATTCGTATCCAGAGGTTTGCCAACCATAGCCGTGGCGATGATGTTCTCGCCCTTATAAACGTCTCGTCCGCTGTTGTCTGACGAATGAAATTTCTTACCACGGAATGCGAGTCCATATCCGCAGAGGCTCCGCTTTTCCCACATGAGCGGATTCAGCTTAGGCGGGTCTAGGCTAACCGAACCGCGTCCCTCGCCCTTCTTTTTGTACCAATATTCCTGAAAGGCAGAGGACATTGGCGGGTTGGCGCGCAGCTTCTTAATGATGTTCCGACGCTCGGGCGTGATGCGGGTAACAATACGGCCATCGGGCGTGAACAGGTCTGCATAGTCGATCAACGATGGCGCGATGCCTGCAAGATCGAACGTCGGCCTCTTGCTGCCGTCGCCAAAGTCGATGCAGCTTTTGTCCGCCAGCTTGATGATAACCTGATCAGGTTCCCACCGTGCCCGGTTGCGCGTTGCCAGCCGCTCCCATGCGTCCTGATATTCCGGCGTAGTCGCTGCCAGCCTTGCATCAATCCACGGTTGCAGACGGGCTGCTTTCACCTGTTGCCCCTTCGGACCGTCCGGCAGTGGTTCGGCCTTGTCCAGCCACTTGGTATCAAGAGGCAGCCGGGGCGGTCTGGCCTCTGCAATCAGGACGATAGGCAGAACATCAGCATCGAAAATGTTGCGCCAGATAACCTCAAGATCGACAATTTCCTTGATCGTCCACCGTCCATCGGGACCGAACAGGCGGCGCAAATCACCGTTTTCCTTGGTGCCACAGATCGCTAGCGGGACAACGAAGCCCAAGCGGCCTGCATTCTCTCCCCACTTGTTCGGGCGACGGCACCAGCCATCAAGGGCGCGGTAGATGAACAGCGCATAGAGATTGGCTTCGGCTGAAATCCCCTTCCAACCGTGGTGATCGCTTTCAAAATACTCGCGCGTTGTATCGTCCAGTTCGCCGGAGCGTTCGGGGCGAACATAGGGAGGGTTGCCGCCGATCCCGCCATATTCCGGCTGGTCCAGTTCCACGAAGCGGCCATGCTGGGCAAACTCGACACCTGGACGAATGATGCTGTTCGCCTTGTCGCTGATCGCGATATCGGGAAATTCATCGGCAACAATCAAATCGTCCTTGAAACTGAGGACGTGCCAGAGAATTTGGATTTGCGCCAAGACCGCTGAAAAGGTGTTGAGGTCGTTGCCGGCCAGCCGCTCCAACGCGGCCACGACTTCGGGATAGGTCGCAAGACCCTGATCGGCATCCTCGCCTACAACCTGCTGGTAGCGTTCAATCAGGAAGGTGCCCGAACCGCAGGCCGGGTCCATGAAGCGATCTTCCGGCTTCAATTCCAGCCGGTCAACGATGTAACGAGCAATCGACGGGGGCGTGTAATATTCCCCGAATTTCTTGCGCTGTTCCCGGTCGAGAAAGCGGTCATAAACGCCGGTCAGGATATCGCCCTTTACGGTCGTGAAATCGTACCGGGAAAGCTGGTACATGGCCCATTCGATAGCGTTGGACAGGTTCGCGTCATTGGTGGCGAACACCCAATCCAGTTCGGTTTCATCGAACGCGGCGGCATATAGCGCCTGTGCCTTTTCGTAGGCCATCTTGAGCAGGCGGGTATAGCCGAAGGTGAATTTCTCTCTCAGCTTCTGAAAGGCTTCCACGCCGCCGTTGCAGAGGAAACGGTTGGGGCCAAAAAAGCCGTGATCCTCGAAAAACCGGATCAATAGGATACGGGCAAGGATCAGGTTCGCCGTTTCCGTGGCGAACATTTCCAGCGCCTGCTTGTCGTCCTTGGCGTTCACCCGTGCCCTGAATTCGGGCAAGCCATCTAGCGCCAGACGGGCGATGCTTCCGGCCTTTTTCAGCTTACGATTGAGGCGGGCAACGTCGCCGCCGTAACTCATCGCCAGTTCGTAATTGCCCGGTCTGGCAGAGGCGGTCAGCGTGTAGGGATCAAACGCCGCCTCAGGATACTTCTTGCCGAACTCCTCCCATGCGGTCGAAACGTCGGTTGCCATGCTCAACACCGATTGCAGGGTGCCAAGGGTGGATTCCTGCAAGTGCCCGGTCGTGTTCCGCAGGGTTTCGTAAAAGTTGCGACGGGCGACGGCGACCTGATTGCGCTGCCTCTTGTCGGCCGTATCGGGGGCAGTCAGTTTCTCGGTTGCGATCAGGGTGATATCGCCTTCCCGGAAGGCTTTGAGCCGTTGGGGAACACCTGCCACGCCATAGGCAATGCGGGCGAACTTGGCCCGGAAGGTCGCTTCATCGACCGTATCGTTCAAAGCCAGCACAATGTCGTTCGCGCTGTCATGCGCCGAAGTCATCACCGGCCTGGCAACGAAAACCGTTGGATCGACCATCACGAACCAAGCGGTATCGGGACGGACGTATTTGGCTTTCTGGGCAAAGATGGTTTCACGCTTGCCGGAAGTCGAAAAGGCGTCATGTTCGTCTTTCGCCTCGACAACCATCCAGTCGATATCGAGTGACTTTCCGTTCCGATCCTTAATTCCGCTTGGTGCGCGGCAAGTCACGTCCGGGCGTCCTGCTTCACCCGCGATATCAATATGAACAGAACTACGGGGATAGCCGAGTAGATCGCAAAAGAGATCACGGAGCGGGCCATACATGGCCGCTTCCTGCCCCTTCTTCGTCTCGCGAATCGTGCGGATTGCTTCGTCGAATGGACTTTCAGTTGTTTTCTTCGACTTCGCCACACGGCCCCCTTTTGACGCACCTAGCCCTTTGACGTCGCATTTTGCAACCGCCACGGCCCCGCATCACCAGCCGAATTGGCCTTTATCGTATTGAGAAGCAGGGAATTCCGCCATTCTCTGACTGTTTGCCGTTCAACCGGCTTTGGGTAAGCCGACCGTCAGTTTTGTTACGTCGCATTGCAAGGCGATGCAGAGGCGACACAGGACAGTAAAGGTGACGTTGCGCTCCCCACGCTCAACCGCCCCATAGTATGAGCGATCCACGTTCGCGACAAGCGCAAGCGCCTCCTGTGTCAGGCCGATGCTTTTTCGCTGCGTCCTGATCCTGTTCCCCAGATCGTGAAGGATTTTCCCTCGTCCATCGAACAGGATAGGCAAGAAAAGATGACTTTCCGTCCACGGGCATTTATACCTCATTTTGCCCTGAGGAGAGTCATTGGGGGTGCATCAGATTCGACCGGGCAAGCGCAAATTTCTCAGCAAAGGCGCTCAGCGGGCTTCCTAGAGGCTCCTGCACGGCATTGGCTGGCGCGTTGGCACTCTTCGCGCTTTCAGGGTGCCCGCGCCGCGCACCTTCGGATAGGCACCTATGGCAATGCGCTAGTGCGCTTCCTTTAGCGGGCGGCCGTCGGCCCGTACGCTCTCATGCCGCACAGATTTCAGGCGGTCGCTCGCGCATAGCGGTCGCGTTTGGCTTGCGTTGCTTTGCGGGCTTCAGCCAGCGCGCGCTCTTCGGTGGCGAAGAGCAGCCCGTCGAGTACGGCTGACAGATGGGCGCGCATTGCGGTGCGGGCCGCGACCGGGTCGCGCGCGCGCAGCGCATCGAGTACTGCCATATGCTCTTCGACCACTGGCTTGACGTTGGCGTGCCGCGCCTTTTCATGCAGGAGCGCGGCTTCGGGGGAGGTGGCGCGCACATCCCATAAATGCTCGATAGCGTTGACTATCGCAAGATTGCGCGTGGCCCTGGCGATGGCGAGGTGAAATTCGCGGTCGGCCCGTTCGGTGCCGTTGGCGTCGTTATTTTCCTCGGCGATGCGCTCGACCAGCACGGCGATCTCGGCAAGGTCCTCGTCAGTGACCTGCGTAGCCGCGAGTGCTGCGGCTTCCCCTTCGAACAGCAGCCGCGCCTCGGTCAGTTCAAAGGCGGTCACGTTGAAGCCTGGCCGGTCATCTTCACCGGGCAGGCGCAGCACATAGGCACCCGATCCGATCTTCACCTCGACGAGCCCCTGCACTTCGAGCGCGATGATCGCTTCGCGCACGGTCGGGCGGCTCACGTCGAACCGTAAGGCCAGATCGCGTTCGGCCGGAAGGCGGGTGCCGACCGGATAGTGGCCGCCGGTCAGTTCGTCGAGCAAGGCGCGCGCCACGTCCTGATAAAGCCGATCCTTGGATTTGACGGTTGCCATATGCGCTTTCTGGTAATACCAATATCGAGAACTTGACAGGCCGAAATGGGCAAGTCAATCGGTCATACCACATCCGCCTCTTGTAAAGCGAGTTACCTCTGCCATGAAAATCACTGCCGCCCGCGTCATCGTCACCTGTCCGGGTCGCAACTTCGTTACGCTCAAGATCGAAACCGATCAGGGGGTCTATGGTATTGGCGATGGCACGCTCAACGGGCGTGAACTCTCGGTCGTCGCCTATCTGGAAGAGCATGTGATACCATGCCTGATCGGCATGGACCCGCGGCGGATCGAGGATATCTGGCAATATCTCTATCGCGGTGCCTATTGGCGGCGCGGCCCTGTCACCATGCGAGCGATCGCAGCGGTCGACATGGCGCTGTGGGACATAAAGGGCAAGATGGCCGGCATGCCGGTTTACCAATTGCTGGGCGGTCGCAGCCGCGACGGGATCATGGTCTATGGCCACGCTAACGGCTCCGACATTGCCGAAACCGTCGAAGCGGTCGGCCAGTATATCGACATGGGCTATAAGGCCATTCGCGCGCAGACCGGGGTTCCGGGGGTCAAGGATGCCTATGGCGTGGGCCGGGGCAAGCTTTTTTACGAACCGGCCGATGCCAGCCTGCCTTCGGTCACCGGGTGGGACACGCGCAAGGCGCTGAACTATGTGCCCAAACTGTTCGAGGCACTGCGCAAGACCTATGGCTTCGATCATCACCTGCTGCATGACGGCCATCACCGCTACACCCCGCAGGAGGCCGCCAATCTGGGCAAGATGCTGGAGCCTTACCAATTGTTCTGGCTGGAAGATTGCACCCCTGCCGAAAATCAGGAAGCCTTCAAGCTGGTGCGCCAGCATACTGTCACGCCGCTCGCGGTGGGCGAGATATTCAACACGATCTGGGACGCCAAGGATCTGATCCAGAACCAGTTGATCGATTATATCCGCGCTACCGTCGTGGGTGCGGGCGGCCTCACGCATTTGCGCCGGATCGCCGACCTTGCCAGCCTCTATCAAATCCGTACCGGCTGTCATGGCGCGACCGATCTTTCGCCAGTGACGATGGGCTGCGCGCTGCATTTCGACACCTGGGTACCCAATTTCGGCATTCAGGAATATATGCGCCATACCGAGGAAACCGACGCGGTATTCCCCCACGATTATCGCTTCGAAAAGGGCGAGTTGTTCGTCGGCGACACGCCGGGCCATGGCGTCGATATTGATGAGGCGCTGGCCGCCAGATACCCCTATAAGCCCGCCTATCTGCCCGTCGCCAGGCTGGAAGACGGCACCATGTGGAACTGGTAAGGGCGCCGCAGGTAGGCGCGGTCCAGCGGGGGGGTGCCGCAGGACTGCGTAGTCTCCGATCGCAGCATCAATTACTAACCAGGCGACAAGACGGCGCGGCGGATATGTGGCCGGGCGTTGCCACCGCCACCATGGCCGGGCTGGCCGATCAAGCGTCGGGCCGTCAGGACTGCGCCGGTTTCCTGAGCAGGGTCCATAGCACGATGGCGGCCAGCAGATCGAGCGCGGCCAGCGCCACGAACAGCGGATTATAGCCGAAAATATCGGCGCTCTGCCCAATCAGCAGCGTGAACAACATGCCGCCGATCCAAGCCGATGTCCCGGCCATGCCGCTGGCCGTTCCTACGGTGCGCGCATCGAACACATCGGCACACAGGGTGATCAGCGCGCCGTTCAGCATCTGATGCGCAAAGCCGCCCACGCAGAACAGCATGATGGCCATGCCGGGCGAGGTGGCCAGGCCAATGCACGCGGGACCAATCATGCACAGCGCGCCCAGCGTCATCGTGATCTTGCGCGAGGATAGCATTGATTTGCCCCGTGCCATCAGCCAGGGCGGCAGCAGCCCGGCGGCAAGGCTGCCGAAATCGGCGGCCAGAAAGGGCAGCCATGCCCATAAGGCAATTGATTTGAGATCAAGCTGCCATACCGCCACAAGGTAGAGCGGGATGAAGAAATTGAAGGTCTGCCAGGCAGGCTCCGCCAGGAAGCGGGGCACGGCAATCGCCCAGAAGGAGCGGCTGCGTAAAACATCGCCCTTTGTTGCGGGTTTGGCAGCATCGGGCTGATTCCTCGCCGTTATGGCGTCGCGCTCGGCCTGCGAGAGGCGTGGATGGACGGCAGGATCGCGATAGCCGAACCACCAAATCCCCGCCCAGACCAGACTCAGCGCGCCGGTCACGATGAAGGCGGCCTGCCAGTTCCATGCGAGGATGCAGAAGGCAACGAGCGGCGGCGCGATCATATTGCCGACGCTGGTACCCATTTGGAACAGGCTGGTGGCCAGCGGGCGCTCCTTTGCCGGGAACCACTGCGCCACGGTTTTGGTGCCCGCCGGGATGGCCGCCGCCTCGGTGGCGCCCAGCAGCGAGCGGAAAAAGGCAAGGCTCATCCAGCCGGTGGCGAAGGCATGGGCCATATTGCTCAATGCCCAGCCGACCGCGAAGATGAAGAAGCCCAGCCGCGTGCCAAGCCCATCGAGCACCGCGCCCGCCACGGTCTGCATCACGGTATAGCTCGCCTGAAAGGCAAGGACGACCCAGCTATATTGCTCGGTAGTCATCCCGAATTCGGTCTTGAGCGTGGGCGCTGCCACCGAGAGAGTCGAGCGGGCGAGATAGTTGAGAATCGTGCCGAGCGTGATCAGCGCGATGATCCACCACCGCAGCGGGAGTTTCCTGAACATCATGTGGGTATCCGTTGCGTCAGCAGGTCAGCGAAGCCGCTCGATTTCGATCATCGACACGCGGGCATCGCCAGCGCCGGCGACAAAATCGAGCGCGATCCTGTCCTGGGCGGCAATGGTGAAGCGCTTGGCTTCGGCCACGGCTTTCTCCGTCGGAATGGTGGGCTGGAACTGGCGGAGCAGCGTCTTGTTGCCGCTTTTCACCTCAAATGTGCCCGGCTGTTGCGTGGATGACGTCGCGAACCACAGCGTCACGCGATAGCGGCCAGCAGGCACCGGCACATTGTAGGCAAAGCTGCCCGTGCGGTAAGTCGCCAGCGCATCACGCTCCTGCGTGCCGCCAATCTCGGCCGGCACCGATGGCTTGCCATAATTGGCGGGCGTATCGAGCGACGTCGCGCTGCCGCCTTCAAACCAGTTGTCGGAGCCAAGCACGCGGCCATTGCCCTTGCCCGCCACCAGGGCACCGGCATCAATGACCATGACGCGCGCGGTTTCGGGCGCAAGCGTCCATGCCGCCTGATCCTCGACCATGCCGCCGCTATGGCTGCCGCGCGCGACGAGCGCGTTGGTGCCTTCATCCAGGGTGACCCCGCTCCACACGCAGATTTTCTGCGGACAATCGCTCTTTGCGCCCAGCGATCGACCGTTGAGCATCAGATCCGTGCTGGACGTGTTGCTGTAAACCTTGATGTCGGTCACGCGATAGGCGCGATTGGCGTAGCGTTTACCGGTGATGTGGACCATCGGTGCCGGGTTCCAGTTCGCCTTGTAGAAGTAGAAGGCATCCTTGCGCGTCTTGTGGTCATAGGCGATTATACCCTTGGTATTGATATCCTGCGCGTCGCCTTCTGTGCGGACCGTGGTGGCGAAATCGAATGAGTTCCACAGCCATGTGGCATAGAGCCAGGGCCGCGCATCAAGCTGTGCCAGGGCGGTTTCGTGGATGTAGCTTTCATATTCTTCCGGCTGCGCGGCACCGCGCGAATCCACCGGCGCACCCATCACATTATCGGTGTGGATGGTCAGTGCGCCGCCTGCGCCATATTCGGTTACGGCCAGGGGCTGTTGCGGGCGCTTGGCGCGCAATCCGTCCAGATGTGGTCCAAGGTCGCCTGCTGCACCGAAATACCAGCCGAAATAGCGGTTGGCACCGCCCAGATCGGCGGCCGGCGCGGTGATCGGAATTTCGATGTCGCTGCCGAATAACCGCCCTTCGCAACAGGTGGCAAGCGCGGTGGGGCGCGATGGGTCTTCGCGCTTTGCCACCGCCTGAAGCTCGGCGAGCAAAGGCAAGGGATCAAGCTCCTTGCCATCGGTTCCGCCGGTCAGGAACGCCGGTAGCGAATTGCCGAAGTCGACCTCATTGGCGATGCCCCAGATCGCCGAGGCAGCATGATTTTCGTTTTGCCGGATCAGTTCGGTCAGTTGCGCCTTCGCGTTGGCAACCAGCGCCGGATCGGCTTCGCGCTTGCCGCCCAGCGTCCAGGCCGAAACCAATGGTATTTCGTCCCACACCACCATTCCGGCGCGGTTGGCCAGGTCATGCACATCCTGTCCATGCTGATAGTGCGTCAGGCGGATACTGTTGGCACCCATTTCGCGCAATGTGGCGATATCCTCCGCGACGTCCTCGCGCGAAATGGCCCAGCCCTTGCCATCCCGGTCCTGATGATAGCCCACGCCGCGCAGGCGATAGGGCTGACCATTGAGCAGGAAACCGCGATCAGGATCGAACGCCATCGTACGGATGCCATAGGGCTGGCGCAGCGCATCGCTGATCGCGCCGTTCGCCTGCACCACCTGGACGATCAGATCATAAAGATAGGGGGCGGTCGTTCCCTGCCACAGGTGCGGCTTTGCCACGTCCAGCCTGGCGGTGACTTCGCCGCCCTTGCCGGCCGCCAATGTTGTCGGAACCGTAGTTGCCGCCGCTTCACGCCCATCGGCGTCGACCAGCGCGATACGCACCGACGCCTTGGCGGGCCGCGTACCATCGTTGGCCACGCGCACCGCCACGTCGATGCTGGCATTGTCGGTCGAGGCCGAAGCGGTGGTCGCCCTTATGCCGGGGCCGCCAAAGTCGGCAAGGTCGATGTGCAGCGGTGCGGTCGAAACGAGGCGCACGGGGCGATACAGTCCGCCATGGACAAAGAAATCCCCGGTCAGCGGGAGCACATCGGCGGTAGGGCCATCGGCCTTGGGCTGGCTGTTGTCCACGCGCACGACCAGCACATTGTCACCGCTCGCGCGCATCGCCGCCGTCGCATCGAGCCGGAAGCGCGAGAAGCCCCCGCGATGCTCGCCCAGATAGGTGCCGTTCAGCCAGATTTTGGCAACCCGGCTGGCCGCGTCAAATTCAAGCCAGTGGCGCTTGCCCGCGCTGGCGGGCGGCGTGGGGAAATGGAGCCGATACCAGCCTGCACCCTGCCGCTTGTCGACCGTTTCGGCGCTATTGGTGCCGCCCAGCGCATGGTGATAATAGCCAACGCGGTTCCATGTGTGGGGAACCGACACAACCGGCCATTGCGCGTCGTCGAAGGTCGGGACATGCGCGTCTGGCGCGTCGTCATTGAGGAAACGCCAGCCGGTATCGAGCGTGGTTACCACCCGCGCTTCCTGCGCGGCAGCAGGGAGCGCCAGTGCCAGCAGCGCCAACGCCCCCGACGACCGCATCATTCTGCGGCAATTGATGAGGCGTTGTCCCGATCGTGCTGACATCCCGGCGTCTCCAGATTTTTACATTTTGGTCAGTCCGATTCTATGCGGACTATAACTATCAAATGCAAGTTTTATGCTTTTCTGGTCAGGCAGATCGCGGATACCGCATAATCAGGAGGTCCAGCCTGCGCTTTCTGGCGGCCCCATGAACATCGGGGCACCCTTATTCGCGCCCAGGCAGGCTTGCGCCGAAAACCCTTCCGTGCTGGGATCGTAACCGCCTTCCAGCGTCGAGAGCAGATATTTTGCCATGCGCTTGGGGTAATCGACATCGACAAAGCGGCGAAGTTCGGCATTGGCGATCTTGCGAATGATGGGCAGGGCGGGAAGCGCGGCCCGGCCGATATTGGACAGGGCGTCCATCGCCTGCATCCGGACTGGTAAACTATTGGGGTCATCGACCAGGGTGGCGAGCAGCGCGACGGATTCGCTCGTCTCGCCAAGGCTCACCAGCGCCTCGGCGGCAACGATCCGTACTTCGCTTGCGGAGTCGTCGCGGAGAATGCGCGCCAGTCGTGTCCTAGCCGTCTGCGTCTTTTCAGCTGGCATCCTGTCGCCGAGCATCAGCAGGCCGCGCGCAGCCCAGAAGCGGATGGCAAGGACCGGGCTGTCAAGCAGCGCGATAAAGCGATCGACATTGCGTGGGTCGCGGCGTGCGGCCGACGCCGCGATCGTCATCAGCGATTTGAGCGGATAGATCGCGCGATCGCGGCTTTCGAAATAGCCCTCGCCGGGTGCGCCTTCGGGCAGGAAGCCATTGTCATTTATCGCCAGCATATGCCGGTCAAGCGCCTTGCGCAGCCGGTCGGCGGTCGCTTTCGAACGCGGATCGTCGATCAGGTTGACAACCTCGTCCGGGTCGGCGCGAAGGTCGTATAGTTCCTCGAACGGCTTGGGGCGGAAGAAGGCGCTTTGCTGATCGGTCAATTGGCCGGCCAGGTAAAGCGCGTGCCATTCCCGATAGGCCGCCTGCACTTCCCACTCGAACCCGACATGCTGGCCCAGCGCGCGATGCGGCATATAGTTGCGGATATAGCGCCAGCGGCCGTCCGTTACCGTGCGGACAAGGTCATAGCGTTCGTCCATCCGGTCGCGGAAACCAAAAGCATAGGTTGCGGGCTTGCCGATGCGCCGACCTAGCAGCGGCTTTCCGGTCATCTGGGCCGGTTGGGCGATCCCTGCAATCGACAACAATGTCGCGGGAAGATCTATGAGCGTCACCGGGGCGTTGATTTCGCTGCCCGGACGCGCCGGTGCCAGATGTTGCCACTTGGGCGGCACATGAACGATCAGGGGGACGCGCAGGCCCTCTTCATAGCAGTATCGCTTCGATCGCGGAAGAATGCCGCCATTGTCCCCATAATAGAAGATTATCGTGTTGTCGGCGAGGCCATCATTTTCGAGCTGCTTGAGCCAATTGCCGATTTCGCCGTCCATGCGCTCCATTATGTTATAATATTCGGCATAGTCGCGCCGGATCACATCCGTATCTGGCAGAAAGGCCGGTATGCGCACGTCGGCTGGCTTCACCCGGCCGCCATCGCGTTGACAGATGTGCTGCTCATGGGTGGTGCCGGTGTTGAACACACAGAGAAACGGCTGATCCTTGGGCGCATTGCGCCAATGGCCCTCAGGCCCCTGAATGTCCCAGATTTCCTTGGGGTCGACCCCGCAATTATAGTCGGTCTTGGGATTGTTGATGCAGAAATAGCCCGCTTGCCGCATCAATTCGGGATAGGTCTGGAAATCCTTCGGCAGCGCAGCTTTGGCACGCATATGCTGGGCGGGGGCGCAACTTTCTGGATTCATGCCGGTCAGAATTGCGAAGCGTGACGGGGCGCAGACGGGCGCATCGGAATAGCTGTTGCGATAAAGGATGCCCTTCCTGGCCAGGGCGTCGATATGCGGCGTGTGCGCGACCTTGTCGCCATAGGCCCCGATATAGGGATTATTGTCCTCGCTCACGAGCCACAGAATGTTCGGCAAATCGCCTTTTGCAGGAAGCGCTGCAAGCGGCGTCGCTGCAGCGCCAAGACTGAGGGCACCGAATTTTATCGCGTCGCGGCGGCTATGCGTCATGCTATCGCCTTTCAAAGGGAGATGGGACTATAGGCTGATTGCCTAATTGGATTTTGCCTTGCTCTCCAGCGCGGGCGTGGAATGAAAGGCCTTGAAAAACTCCATCTTTTTTTGTTCCGGCCAAGGTTTTACGCCAGTTGCCGTGCCCCATTCGACCAATTTCGGACGCAACGGCGAATAGCGTGGCCAAGCGACATCGGGCGCAGTTGGGACTCCGGTGCGCGCGAAATTCACCAGTCCCCGCATCATGGCCTTGCTCATCGCGCGGTCCTGCGCGGTCCATTGGCGTGTTGGGCGATAGCGGTTGAATGCGTCGAGCGTGCCCAGCCAAAACGGCACTTCCGACGTGTGATAGGCGCCCGCGGTGTCGGGGTCGAGATCCGAGAAGGACAGGCCGGGTATGTAGGAATGGGGCCGGGAAAATTCGTAGCCATAGACCGGAGCCTTTCCATGCGCACTTTGCAGCGCCGCCCAGCCATACATGCTCGTTACAACAGTTGCGTCGCGGTCCGCACGGCGTGCGGCGGCCTTGGCTTGGCTATCGTTATTGGCAGGATAGAGATTGAGGACGGTGTCACCCCTGCTGCCAAAATAGGTGCGAACCTTGTCCATATAGTCGGCAAGCCCGCTGACCGGCCCCAAGCCACCCAGCGCTTCATCGCTGGCGAACCCAACGAGCAGGGGGACATCGCTCTGCGCTCCGCGCGCAAATATGTCCGGGATCGGGGCGGGTAGCACATGCCCATCAACCACAGGGCCGGTCGTCGGTCCGCCCGGAACGCGCGGCACCATCAATCGGTCGGCCGGCATGGCGCGCAATTCGGCAAGCGACGGCGCTTTCCAGGCGGCTTTCAGTTTGTCGCCATCCTGCTCTGCTTGCGCAAGCGACGGCATTCGGATGGGACCATCAATCATCGCTCCGCTCATGCCGACAGCCCGATGGAACAGGCCTTTGGCGAGTGGACTGGCCTGGAGCGCCAGAACGGACATTGATCCGGCGGACTGGCCAACAATAGTAACATTCGCCGGATCGCCGCCAAAGGCGTCAATATTGTCGCGGATCCAGCGAAGAGCGAAAATCTGGTCCATCAAGCCGTAATTGCCGGAGGCGTGATTGGAGGACTCCTTGCTGAGTTCAGGCAGAGCCAGAAAGCCCAAAGGACCAAGGCGATAATTGAGATTTACAAAGACCACGGATTCCTGGCTGAGATTTTCGCCGTCGTAGAGAGGGGCGCTGCCCGAACCGATGAAAAAAGCCCCGCCATGAATATAAACTATCACCGGCGCTTTGCGCAGGCCGGGGCGCGTCCAGACATTAAGGTAGAGACAGTCCTCGGAAACCACGTCCGCGCCCGAATAATGGTTGGCGTTGCTGTTTCGCATCGGCTGATAGCATTGGGGCGCAAAGCGGTCCGCGTGAAACACGCCATCCCAGGATTTGGCGGGTTGCGGTTCCCGCCAGCGCAGATCGCGTACCGGCGGTGCTGCATAGGGAATGCCGAGGTAGGCGCGCACACCTGAATCCAAAACCGTCCCGGCGATGGCACCATTTTGGATCATGACTGGATGGGATGGGATGTGCTTGCTTACAGGTGCGTCAGCTATTGCCGGAGCTGCACATAGGCCCATGGCCAGGATGGTGCTGAACATAGACGTGATCCGCATAGCCTGCCTCTCTCCCCAAATTCACTTCGCCTCAGACTGATGAGTCGAGTGTTTGCGCAGACCTACCCTAAGAGGCGTCACGATCAAGCCAATTCGTAAAAACCGGCCTTACCTGATAGCTGGTATGATATCCACCGGCGGTCAATGAGAATGAATTTGCCAGGGCTGTGACATCTCAATCTGGTCATACGCCAATAAATCAGCGATGCCGGGCGGATGTCTGAAACGCCCCTAACCACACGATCACATTGCCTATTTCTGACATAATTTCACAAGAATATGCCATTTTCACATAGATAGATAAATTCTGTGAATGGAAAAGCAGCGATAAAATCTATTGGAATAATCCAACCTCTGGGGTTAGATCGGCCTAACCAATAAGCCTTTAGGCATCTTCGGGAGGGGACAGACATGAGCCGCCATATGTTGCAGACCAGAATCGCGCGTCGGCGGGCGCCAGCGTTTCGCCAAGCCATGCTTGCCGGCGCGTCCGCCATTCTTTTCTCCGCTCCGGCCTTTGCGCAGCAAGCAAGCGCGCCCCAGGCGGCCGAGCCTGACACGTCGGCCATCGTCGTAACTGCATCGCGTATTGCGCGTGATGGCTATACGTCCGCAACGCCGACGACGGTGGTGGGCCAGGAACTCATTCAGCAGCGCGCGATCACCAATGTCGGCGATGTGCTCAACCTCGTTCCGGCTTTTCGCGCCGCCATTTCGCCTTCGGCCGGTGGCATCGGCAATACCGGGGCTTTCCTTGCAGATTTGCGCGGTCTTGGCGCGACCCGGACGCTGGTGCTGCTTGAGCGCGGCCGGTTGCCGCAGACGATCATTCCCGGCAATGCAAACTCGGCCGGCACAGTCGATCTGAACGTCATTCCGACCGTGCTGATCCGCAATACGGACGTCGTGACGGGGGGTGCTTCGGCCGCTTATGGCTCGGACGCGGTCGCAGGCGTTGTCAACTTCCAGATCGACGACCGTTTCGTCGGCGTCAGAGGGTCGGCACAATATGGCCAAACCCGCTACAAGGACGCGAAAGACATTTTCGCGACAATCGCAGGTGGAACGAAGTTTGCCGGGGGCCGCGGTCACTTGGTCGCTGGCTTTGAATTTAACGACAATAGCGGCGTAGCATATGGCAGTCAGACGCGCGGATGGAGCCAAGAGTTCTTCCGTGTCGGAACATTGGCAAACCGCCCTGCGGGCACACCGTTCAATCTTATCCTGCCCAATTTCAATTATTTCGGCACCGGCACCACGGGCGGGCTCATCCTGACGCCAGGCGCATTGCAGGGCCAGGCTTTCGTTACTGGTGCAAATGGCAATGTCACGACGGCCACCATGGCGCGCGGCCTTGGCAACCTTACCGCCAGTTTCGATGCCTTCACGCCTGAAGCTATTGCGGCGAACAAGGCTGCCGGGATTGATCATGCTGCCTTCGTGCAATTGCGCCCGGAAGCACGACGCTATAATGCGATGGCTAAGCTGACATTTGACGTAAACGATAATCTGACCCTTTATATGACGCCGATGTATTCGCATTCGTCGAATACGGTCAGCATCCTGACGCGGCGCGATGGGGCAGGCGCTGGTCCGGGTCTGCCGATCGCGCGCGACAATCCCTATCTGGCGCAGGCGCTGACGCCGGCGCAATTGGCGCTGGTGCCAGCAGGTGGGCTTACGATAGGCTATGTCGGCTCGGATTTCGGCCCGGTGGAACGGACTATCACCAACGAACTGTTTCGTGTGGAGACCGGAGCGAAGGGAAGCTTTGGCGAGTCGTGGAAGTGGGATGTCTCCTATATCTATGGACAGAACAGATCCGACGTCCGTATCGCGAACAACTTCAACAATGCGCGCTTCCGCCAAGCCCTTGATGCCGTTTCGGTCAATGGCCAGATCGTTTGCCGCAGCGCCGCCGCAGTGGCCGCAGGCTGCCAGCCGATCAATATTTTGGGCACGCTGAATGCTTCCGACGCGGCACGCAGCTATTTTATGGGCACGGCGACGGGCGCTGGCAAAACGGAACTGCATGATGTTGCGGCAAACCTGCAGGGCGAGCCATTCTCAACCTGGGCTGGCCCTGTTTCCGTCGGCATTGGCGCGGAATATCGCAATGAATCGATCCGGCTCACAACTGATGCCCTCTCACAGACGGCTGGCTGGTTCTCCGGCACCGGCTTTTCACTGCCAACCACCAGCCAGAATGTGAAGGAAGTGTACGCCGAAACGATCGTGCCGCTGTTGGCCGACACGGCGATCGCAAAGAAGGTCGAGTTTAACGGCGCGGTGCGCCGTACCGACTACAGCACGTCGGGGAGCGTCACCACATGGAAGGCGGGCCTGACATGGGAAGTGATCGACGGTCTGATGTTCAGAACAACGCGGTCGCGCGATATTCGTGCGCCCAACCTGATCGAACTGTTCACGCCTGAAACGCAGTCCTTGCCTTTGCCGAGCGATCCGAGGCCAGGCATTGATCGCCCGACCAACAACGCAGGATTCTTGATTGGCGGCAATACCAACCTCACGCCGGAAAAGTCGACGACGCAAACCGTTGGCGTTGCCTATCGCCCGGACTTCTTCCGCAACCTCAAATTGTCCGTCGACTATTATAACATCCGCATCGAGGACGCCATCACGTCGACCAGCACACAAGGCGTGGTGAATAACTGCTTCGTTGGCGGCAGCTACAGTGGCAATTCTTTCTGCTCGCTGATCAGTTTTGCGAACAATGATCCGGTCGCGGGACAGTTGACGGGGGTCCGTGGCGGCACCGCGAATGCCGCCGAATTCAAGACCCGCGGCCTGGATTTTCAGGCCAATCTGCAACAACCTCTTGAGGATGTGGGACTTGCCGGGATGCTGTCCATCAATCTGATGGCAACGCATGTGATGACGTTCAAATCGTCGATAGATGTTTCGACCTTGTTCCCCAATGGCATTAATCGTGCCGGGCAGACGGGGGCCGGTTTTGGCGGCGCGGCGGGCCTGCCAAGCTGGCTCACTAACGTGACTCTTGATTACGAGATCGAAGGGTTCGGTATAAACACCAACGTGCGGTTCATATCGCGTTCGCGCCAGAATAACGGTTTGTTCGGTCCCGATCAGGCCGGCTACGATCCGGTGCTGACCACCAGCATCAACGATAACAATATCCCTGCGGTGACATATGTCGATCTGGGCTTGCGTTACAGCTTTGGCCCAGACAGACGCTATCAGGTCTATTTCAACGTCGACAATCTGTTCGATCGTGATCCGCCGCAGCCTGCGGAAGGGACAGCCTATTACGATAACTTCGGCCGCACGTTCAAAGGTGGTGTCCGTTTCCGCTTCTGATAGCCAGCGCGCGCTCGTGTTGCGAGCGCGCGCAACCCTTTCAGCCGCCCATAAAGACACTGAGCACATGTTGTTTTTGATGAACAACTCGGCTCAGCACGTCCCCTTTGAAGCGATAAGTGCAAGCAGACGGCCGGTATAAGGCCGCAAGCTGCAAGGGATACCCGGATATCGCCAATGATGGGGTAGGCGAAGGCTTCCAGCGTTCGCAGCCATTGCCCTTCATGCTTTTCGTTGCGCCAGGTCTTGCGGTTCGCCGCATAGACCTTGGCTGTCGCCTCCCTGAATGTTGGGATGCCGCCCGCCTTGCGCTTCTCGAAAACCGGGTCGAGGCCAAGCTCCACCCAGGTCCGCACCTCGCGCGCCCGGTCGCGGGCGACAGACAGCGTCACCTTCGACGCACTGCCCAATCCGATGTCACGCCTGCGTCCGTGCTTCTGGACGCGGCACACCCAGCTTTTCGAGCCAGTCGCGCCGACCACCAGGAACAGGCCATCGCCGTCACCGAAACGGCCCGGTCGCTTTGCTGCCTTCACACCTGTTACGGAGAGCTTTCCCATGCGGATATTCTCCCACGCTTTTTCCCACACGCCAAATCGGTCGCCGACAGATGCGATGGGATGAGGTGGGACGCGAATCAGCCCGAAAGGCCCAGAAATGCTGGGCCTTTTCGGCTCGCTAGGGATGTGGGAAAACAAGGTCTTGGCGGAGCGGCAGGGATTCGAACCCTGGATACGCTTTTGGCGTATACTCACTTTCCAGGCGAGCGCCTTCGACCACTCGGCCACCGCTCCGCATTGCACTGGAAGTCGCGCTCCCTATCGCGGCGCGGGCGGCTAGGCAAGGGGATGCTTTACTTTCCTGCGCGGCCGCGCTCTGATTGCGGCATGATCCGTTTTTTCGCGCCCGCGCTGCTCGCTACTCTCCTTGCCTCCACCGCCATCGCGGCTGATCCGCCGACGACCCCCGCCGCCGTCGTGTCGGCCGCGCCTGCTGATGCCTGGCGCGCCATTGCGCCCGAAGACCTGCTCGTCATGACGATCGAAGGGGGCAAGCACGTCGTGATCCAACTCGCCCCAGCCTTCGCGCCGCGCCATGTCGGCAATATCCGCACGCTGGCGCGGGCGCATTGGTGGGACGGGACCAGCATCAACCGGGTGCAGGACAATTATGTCACCCAATGGGGCGACGCGACCGAGAAGAAGCCGATGCCGACCGGCCTCGTGCCCACCAGCGCGGCTGACTATGTTCGCTCGCTCGCCAATGTGCGGCTTGCGATCACACCCTTGTCCCTTCCCGATGCTTATGCGCCCGCGACCGGCTATGTCGATGGCTGGCCGATGGCGATGAACGGGGACGCGGCCTGGCTACCCCATTGCTATGGCTCTGTCGGCGTTGGCCGCAACCTTTCGCCCGATGCGGGCACAGGCGCTGAACTCTACACCGTCATCGGCCACGCCCCGCGCCAGCTCGATCGCAATATCGCCGTCGTCGGCCGCGTGATCGAAGGCATGGCGCATCTGTCCAGCCTGCCGCGCGGCAGCGGTGAGCTTGGCTTCTACACCGCCACCGAACGTAAAATTCCGATCCTCTCGGTCCGCCTCGCCAGCGACCTGACGCCTGCGGAACAGCCCCGTTTCGAGGCGATGGACGTCGCTTCGTCGAGCTTCGCCGCCTATCTGCGCCTGCGCGCCAATCGGAAGGATGATTTCTACGATCTGCCTGCGGGCGGCGTCGATATCTGCAATGCGCCGGTGCCGGTCCGTCCGGCTGCCTAAAGGGAACATTCGCGGCCGTCGCCGCGCTATGTCATCCTGCAGGAAAGCGGCCCCGTCACGCGCCGCGCCATCGGGAGACATGGGATGATCGTCGGCACCGTCAAGGAAATCAAGAATCACGAATATCGCGTCGGACTGACCCCCGAAAGCGTCCATGAACTCACCGCCCACGGCCATGACGTGCTGGTCGAAAGCGGGGCAGGGGAGGGGATCGGCGCGCACGACGCCCTGTATGAAAAGGCGGGCGCGCAGATCGTCGCCACCGCCGCCGACATCTTCGCCCGCGCCGCAATGATCGTGAAGGTCAAGGAGCCGCAGGCCGCCGAGCGTGCGATGCTGCCGCCCGACCAAATCCTCTACACCTATCTCCACCTCGCCCCCGATCCTGATCAGACACGCGACCTGATCGCCAGCGGCGCGATCGGCATCGCCTATGAAACCGTGACCGACGCGCATGGCGGTTTGCCGCTGCTCAAGCCGATGAGCCAGGTTGCGGGCCGCATGGCGATCCAGGCGGGCGCGACCGCGTTGGAAAAGGCGCATGGCGGACGCGGCGTGCTGCTGGGCGGCGTCCCCGGCGTGCTGCCTGCCAAGGTCGCGGTGATCGGCGGCGGCGTCGTCGGCTTCAACGCGGCGCAGATGGCGGCGGGGCTGGGCGCGGACGTTACCATCCTCGACCGCAGCCCCGAAGTGCTGGAAAAGCTCGGCATGTATTTCGAGGCGCGAGCCAAGACGCGCTTTTCCAACCGCGCCAACCTCGCCGACTGTGTGGCCGATGCGGACCTGGTGATCGGCGCGGTGCTGATCCCCGGCGCGGCCGCGCCCAAGCTGGTCAGCGCCGATATGCTCAAGACGATGAAGAAAGGCGCGGTCCTGGTCGATGTCGCGATCGACCAGGGCGGCTGTTTCGAAACCAGCCACGCCACCACCCATGCCGACCCCACCTATATCGTCGATGGCATCGTCCATTATTGCGTCGCCAACATGCCCGGCGCCGTTGCGCGCACCAGCACCTATGCGCTCAATAACGTGACCTTGCCCCATGCGCTGCGGATTGCGGACCTCGGCTGGAAGGGCGCGTTGCGCGCCGATCTGCACCTGCGCGCGGGCCTCAATGTGGCCCAGGGCAAACTCACCTATCGCGCCGTCGCCGACGCGCTCGACCTGCCCTATACCCCGGCCGAAGATCTGCTCGGCTGACCCGGTCCGTCCGCCAACCTTGTCCGACTTGTGTCGGACAAGGTGCGGATTTGTCGACCTTGTTCGTCTAGCCAGCCAAGGGACCTGTCCTGTCAGCCCCTTGCTCTGGTTCCGCCGAAGAGAGGCATGGTTTTACGACATGGTCGATCTAGTTTCATTCGCCGCCTTGTTTGTCCGGGGCACCGACAGCCTGGCCACCGGCCTGACGCCAGCCACAGGAGCGCGCTGATGAACGGCGATCTCATGACCTGGTTGGTGCCGCTTCTTTCCATGTTGGCCGCTGGCCTGTTCGCGGGTTTCGCGGCGGGTATTTTCGGCATTGGCGGCGGCTTCGTCGTCGTGCCCGCGCTCTTCGTCGTACTCCCGCTGCTCGGCGGTACGCCCGAAGCGATCGCGCATGTCGCCATCGGCACGTCAGCCGCCACCATCATCGTCACCTCGATCCGTTCGCTCCTCTCCCATGCCAAGCGTGGCGCGGTGGAGTTTGAAATCCTCAAGACCTGGGCACCGTGGATCATCCTGGGTGATGGTGTCGGCGTGCTGCTCGCGGGCCATGTCGATGGCCATATCCTCACGATGATCTTTGCGGGCGGCGTGTTCCTGATGTCGCTCAACTTCCTGCTGCCCAAGGTCGGTGACAAGGTGATCAGCCAGGACATGCCATCGGGCATCGCCCGTGTCGGCATCGCGGGCGGGCTGGGCACTTTTTCCGCGCTGCTCGGCATTGGCGGCGGCACGATCGCGATCATGGTGATGACGCTGTGCGGTCGCTCCATCCACCGCGCCATCGCCACCGCATCGGGCGTCGGCACGCTGATCGCCATCCCCAGTGCGATCGGCTTCGCGCTCATCGGTCTCAAGGAAAGCGGCCTGCCTTGGGGATCGCTCGGCTATGTCAACGTGCCTGCGACGCTCGCCATCGCCTCCATGTCGGTGCTGACCGCGCCGCTGGGCGTGGCCGTCGCCCATGCGCTGCCCGCAAAGCCGCTCAAGAAGATATTCGGCGTCTATCTGATCGTCATCGCCTTCGTCATGTTCCGCAACGCGCTCAAGATCTGACCATCGCGCCTCATCTCGTCCCCATAACAGCCTTTGTAACTGGCGGCCTTTGCCGGTATTTGCGAGGCGGGGGACGATATGGCGCAACAGGAATCGATCAATGTGCTGGTGGTGGAGGATGACGCCGCAGCGCGCGCCAACATCACCGCTATCCTCACCCAGGCAGGCATGGTCGTGGATCAGGCGGAGGATGGCCGCATCGGCCTGCACCGCGCGGGCAGCGGCGCGCACGACGTCATCATCCTCGACCGGATGCTCCCGCACCTGACGGGCATCGACATCGTCACCCGCCTGCGCGTCGCCGGGATCGGCGCGCCAGTGCTGATGCTCTCCGCGCTCGGCCGCAGCGAACATCGGGTCGAAGGCCTTGAAAGCGGCGTCGATGATTATCTCGCCAAGCCGTTCGAGCCCGATGAGTTGGTCGCCCGCGTTCGCGCGCTCTGGCGCCGGGCCAGCCGCTCCACCCATGATCCGGTGTTGCTGTTCGGCGACCTGGAATGCCATGTGAAGGCGCGCACCGCCTTTCGCCAGGGTCGCCATCTCGCGCTCTCGCCCAAGGAGTTCGAGCTGTTCCGCTATCTGATGGACCATGCGGGCGAAGTGGTGACGCGCGAGATGCTGCTGCGCCATGTCTGGAAACTCAGCTTCGACCCGCAGACCAATGTGGTGGACGTCAATGTCGGCCGCCTGCGCCGCAAGCTGGAGGAGGGGTTTGACGGCCCCGTCCTCGAAACCGTGTGGGGCACCGGCTATCGCCTGATCGCAGCGGGATCACCGGGTGCCTAGACCCGACTTGTTCCGCTCGGTCTTTGGCCGGGTGATGCTCTCGTCCCTGCTGGTCAGCCTGTTGTCGACCCTCGCCCTGTTCCTGGTGGTGCGCAACATCGTCGCGGCCGACGGTCGGGCGATGCTGGCGCGCGAGGTCGATACCGACCTCGCCGGGCTGGCCGACATCCATGTCAGTGGCGGCACCGCCGAACTGCGCGCGCGCATTGCCGATCGGATGGCGGTGGAGCGCGAAGATGGCGAACGGGGCTGGTATCTGCTGGTTGATGGGGCCGGGCGTCGCCTGGCGGGCAATCTCGACCGCTGGCCTGCCATCGCGCCTGAAGTGTCGGAGGCGCGTTTCGTGCCCTTGCCCGGTGGCGACACGATGTTTGCGCGCGCGACCCGGCTGGGCGGCGACACGCGGCTGCTGGTCGGGCGCAGCAATTATCGGGGCGAAGCGCTGCTGGCGCGGCTGGCCATGGCCTTTGCCGGAGCGGGCGCGGTCATCGCGCTGCTCAGCCTTGCCGCGGGCCATTTCGCGGCGCGCCGGCTGCGCCGCCGGGTCGAAACGGTCAACGCCGCCTTCGCCGCCGTGCGCGCGGGGCGCATCACCGCACGCGCGCCGGGCGCTGGCGAAAATGACGAACTGGCCGAACTGGCCGCCAACACCAATGCGATGCTCGATCAGGTGGAGCGGCTGATCGAAGCGCAGCGCGCCGTGTCGGACCAGACCGCGCATGAAATCCGCACCCCGCTCATGCACCTCGACACCCGCATCCTCAAAGCGATGCAGGGGACACAGGACGAAGCCTTGCTGCGCACGCTCGACCAGTCGCGCGGCGAGATACGCAATGTCGTGCGCCTGCTCGATTCGCTGCTCGATATTGCGGGGACGCAGGCGATGCGCGGCGACCTGCGCGGCCTGCTCGATACCAATCTTAGCGAGATCGCCGACAATCTGGCCGACCTCTACGGCGCGAGCGCGGAGGAATTGGGCATTGGCTTCCATGCCCGCATCGCGCCCGGCGTTATGTTGCGCGCCGATCCGATGCAGATGACGCGCCTGCTCTCCAACCTGCTCGACAATGCGTTCAAATATGTGCCGAGCGGCGGCACCGTGTCGCTCACTTTGTCGGCGGGACCGCATATCGTCGTCCAGGATGATGGACCGGGCATCCCCGCCGCCGATCGCGATCGGGTGTTCGAACGCTATATCCGGCTCGATGGAGCACAGGGCGGGGGCCATGGCCTTGGCTTGTCGCTTGCCAGAGCGATCGCACAGCGGCATGAGCTTTCCCTTCATGTGGAAGACGCCGCGCCCGGCGCGCGTTTCGTCGTCCGGCCGGAGGATGATGGATGATCAGGCTGTTGCCCGTATTGCTGCTCGGCGCTGCGCCTGCCGCGCCTGCGGCGGACATGCGGCCGGCCGATCCGGTGTTGCGGACCTTGCTGGAGGGCGATGCCGCCAATGCGAGCGGCAACCACGCCGCCCTACTCGACACTGTCCAGGCCTTGAAGGCGCTTGGCGCCACCCCGGCCGAGGGGCAGGAGGATCTCGCCGCCCGCTGGACGCATGAGGCGCAGGCCCATGGCGCGGCCCCATCGACGCTCGCCTTTCGCGGCCGCGCGCTTGGTCCCGCCTATCGGCGCGGGTCGCTGGTGCCCGGCGGCAGCGTGACGATGCGCCAGCTATTCTTGGGCGGCCAACGCGCACAGATATCGGTCGCGCCCGCAAATGGCAGCGCGGCGAAACTCTCGATCCGCGTCCATGGCGCGGATGGCGAAACGCTCTGCGCCAAGCCGGTCGGCGGACCGCAGGCCGATTGCGCCTGGCTGCCGCTCTTTACCGATCGCTATGACATTGTGATCGAAAATGGCGGCAAGGCAGCCGTCGGATTCTACCTCATCATGCGCTGAACAAGGGCTCAGTCCGCGTCCGGGTTGCGGAAATTGAGCCGCCGCGTGACGGTATAGTCCAGCACCCCCACCAGCAGATAGCTGATCCATTGCTTGATCAGCGTCAGCGGCGTGCGGCTGGCGCGGTGGTCCTCCAGCGTGATGCTACGGCTCAGCGCCGCCTGCCGGTCGATCATCTGCCGCACCGCCGCCGCAAAGCCCGCATCCTCGATCCGCAGCATCACCTCCAGATTGACGAACAGGCTGCGCATGTCGAAATTGGCTGACCCCACGAACACCGCATCGTCGATGACAAACAGCTTCATGTGCAATTTATGCGGCTGATATTCGGCGATCTCCACCCCGCGCTTGAGCAGCGGCCCGTATAAGAGCCTGGCCGCCGCGATCGTCGCACCATTGTCCGACTTGGCAGGCAGGATCAGGCGCGCGCCATCCCGCTGCGCCGCCCGCGCGATGCGCTTGAGCATGCCACGGCCCGGCGAAAAATAGGCCGCGACCATATCCACCCGCCGCGCCTGTTCCATGTCATGCTTGACCACCTTCGCCCACGGGCTCAGCCGCCGCGTGGGGCCACCGACCAGCCAGCGAAAGGGGTCGGCCTGTTGCGGATGCAGGCTCGGATGCCAGCCCCGCACCATCCGCCGCAAGGTGCGGAACCGTTGCTTCCGCGTCGAGACCCAGCGCCACAATTGTCCGTACCAGCGGGTCATCGCCTCGACCTGATCGCCCTCGATCACCAGCCCCAGGTCGCACCAGCAATCCTCCGCCGGAATACCGAAATAGCCATCCTCGATATTGAAGCCGCCGATCATCAGCCGCTGGTCGTCGGCGATCGCCATCTTCTGATGATTGCGGATCAGGTAGCGGGTGGAGCGCCGCGTCCCGAAACGCCCGAAATGCGCGCCCGCCTCAACGAGCGGCGCAAAGAAGCTGTCTGGCGTCTTGCTCGACCCGAAACCATCGACCATCAAGGTCACGGCGACACCGCGCCCCCGCGCCGCGATCAGCGCGTCGCGCACCAGAACGCCGCTGCCATCATCGGCAAAGATATAATAATAGAGCTTCAGGCTGTGCCGCGCCCCTTCGATCAGGCCGATCAGCGCCGCGCGCAACGCCGCGCCCTGCGTGATGAGCCGCAGCCGGTTGCCCGCCAGCATGATGGTGATATTGTCCGCTTCGCTGTCCGCATCGGCCAGGGGCGGGGCTTGATCGTTGATCGCCATCCACGCCTCATGCCCCTTTGCCTCATGATTTGCCAAGGCCTTATGCCCTTTTCATTGACTCAGCCGGGCCATGCTGCTAGGCGGCGAATTCGAAATTTCCCTTCGCTGTATTCAGGAGGCCCTGTTTGGCCCGCGTCACCGTCGAAGATTGCGTCGACAAAGTTACCAACCGTTTTGACCTCGTCCTTCTCGCCGCTCAGCGCGCGCGGGAAATTTCCGGCGGGGCCGAACTGACGGTCGATCGCGACCGCGACAAGAATCCCGTCGTCGCTCTGCGCGAAATCGCGGAAGAGACCGTCTTGCCTGACGAACTGCATCACTCGCTCGTTGCGTCGCTGCAGAAGGTGCAGATTGACGATGACGACACGCCCGATGAAATTGGCTCGATCGCCCAGTCGGCGGAGGCCCTGCGCCTCACCGCCGCCGCACCGCCGCGCAACCAGAATATCGGCGGCGACTACGACGGCTGATCGCCTTATCCGTTTGGAGAGGGAAAGAGGCTCGGCCTGCGCAAGCAGGACCGGGCCTCAACCTTTTTCAGGCCGGGTCTTGTCCATGCCCCCCTTTCCTATTCTCGTCGGCGTCGCTAGGCTGCATCCATGCTCTTGATCGTCGGAACCATTCGCTTGCCTGCCCAAAATCTTGCGGCTGCGCGCCCCGCCATGAAACAGGTGGTGGAGGCAAGCCGCGCGGAAGACGGGTGTCTCGAATATTGCTATGCCGAGGACATTCTCGATCCCGGCCTCATTCACATCAAGGAACTGTGGGTCGATCAGGCTTCGCTCGATCGGCATGGCCTGATGGACCATATAGCACAGTGGCGGTCGGTGTGGCCTGAACTGGGGATTGGTGATCGCGACCTGCGCGTCTATGATGTGGATGAACCGCGCCGGACGTAACGCACGTCACCCCACCGGTCGCGCGATCCGCTTGCCCTTCGTCCGGCTGGTGAGGTGGAACAGGCCGCATCGGTCGCAGCGATAGGGGCGTAGCACGATCGCTGCTCCGGCAACCACCGCCCGCGCTTCCTCTTCCGACCCATAGCGTCGCTTGCGCGCGCAGACGCTAAGCCGGGTATGTTTCATAAGGGCGGCAGCGCCCAATCAATGCCGCCGCGCCCTTTCGCTTCCAGAAAGGCATTGGCCTGTGAGAAAGGCCGCGATCCCAAAAAGCCATTATGCGCCGATAGCGGGGAAGGGTGGGCGGATTTCAGGATCAGATGGCGGCTCTGGTCAACGAAGCCCGCCTTGCGCTGGGCATAGGCGCCCCACAGCAGGAACACGACCGGCTCCTCTTTCTGCGCCACCAGCCGCACGATCGCATCGGTGAACAACTCCCAGCCCTTGCCTTGATGCGATGCGGCCCGCCCCATTTCGACCGTCAGCACGCTGTTGAGCAGCAGCACGCCCTGCCGTGCCCAATGTTCGAGAAATCCGTGCCCGGCCCGCGTAATCCCTAAATCGCTCTCCATTTCCTTATAGATATTGACCAGCGATGGCGGCGTCCGCACGCCGGGCTGCACCGAAAAGCACAGGCCATGCGCCTGCCCCTCGCCATGATAGGGGTCTTGTCCCAATATCACGACCTTGACCTGATCGAGCGGGGTCAGGTCGAGCGCGCGGAAATACTCGCTGCCCTTTGGGAAGATGCGTTTGCCCGCCGCCTTCTCCGCCTCCAGAAAGGCCTTGAGCCCCTGCATATGCGGGGCGGCGAACTGGTCGGCTAACGCCTCGCGCCAGCTTTCGTGCAGCTTGATGGTTCCGCTCATGCCGCCTGATGGCCCGGCGCGCAAAGCCCTGTCAATCGCGCGCAACAGGGTAAACACCCTTGCACGCCACCGCCACATCCGCAAAACAGACGCCATGCGCTTCCATCGCCCGATCGCCCTTGCCGCCGCCTTCGGCTTGTTCCTGGCCCCGCTGCCCAGCGCTGACGCCTTCGGTCCTGTCAAATCGAGCGTGCAGCAGACCGCCGAGACCCGCCTGATCGCCCAGTTTGAGCGGTTCGCAACCCTCACCGACGGCACCGTCGGCATCACCGTGCGCGATCTTGCCAGCGGAGAAACGCTCTCGCTCAATGGCGACACGCTCTTCCCGATGGCGAGCGCCTATAAGGTCGCGGTCGCGGGCAAGATCTTCGCCATGATCGACGCCGGGCAGTTGGTGCTGGACGACATCGTGCCGCGCGACGTCGCCACCATGGGGCCGGGCGCCCCGCTGCCGGTGGCGCAATTGCTCGACCTGATGCTGACGCAGAGCGATAACAATGCCACCGACATGCTGGTCGCCCGCGCCGGTGGCCCGACGGCGGTCAATGGCTGGGTCGCGGGGCTGGGGATCAAGGGGCTGCGCGTCGACAGCAACACCGCCGACCTGCTCTACCGCGCTATGGACCTCGCGCCGCGTCCGGGCAATTTCAACCGCAACGTCGCCGCCGCGCTGGCCGCCGACCCGGCGCTGCGCATCCGCGACATCCGCGACTTGCCCAACATCGCCTTCGCCCGCGATCCGCGCGACAGTGCGACGCCGACTGCCATGACCGACCTGGTTGCCGCCATCCGCACAGGCAAGGCGCTTTCGCCCGCCAGCACCCATGCCTTCATCACCATCATGGAACAGTGCCGCACCGGCAAGGCGCGCCTGCCCGGCATGTTGCCGCCCGGCACGACCATCGCGCACAAGACCGGCACGATCAACGGCACCGGCAACGATACGGGCGTTATCACCCTGCCCGATGGGCGGATGTTCGCCATCACCGTCTTCGTCATGCAGGATCATCGCGGCCGGGTGATGCGCGACCGGATCATGGCGGAGGCCGCCCGCGCCGCCTATGATTATTTCCTGTTCGCGCCCGATCGCGCCACGGTCTGACGCATAGGCCTTAACAGCGATCCCGGATGGCTTTAGGCTCCTTCCTTGAGAGGATTGCCGTGACCCGTCTGACCCGTTTCCGTGATTTCTGGCCCCATTATCTGCGCGAACATGCGCGCCCCGGTACGCGCGCGCTCCATTATGCGGGGACCAGCCTTGTCGTGCTGCTGGCGGCGGCGGCGCCGGTCGCTGGCCGTTGGTGGATGGCGGCGGCGCTGCCGATCGTCGGCTATGGTTTCGCCTGGGCGGGCCATGGCCTGATCGAGCGCAACCGGCCCGCCACCTTCCGCTATCCGCTCTGGTCGCTGCGCGCCGATTTCGTGATGTGGCAGCGGTTCCTGACCGGCCATATCAGCCGCGATCTCGTCCGCGCCGGAGTCCGCCCCGATGGCACGGTCGACCCCGAACGGCGGACGGTGGCATAGCCGCCGCTTGACCCGGCCGGACGCTCTGCCACAAGGAGCGCGATGGCTCTCACCGCATCCTTTTCGCTGCCCGATCGCGCGGCGCTGGCAACCCGTTGGCAGGCGCTAGAAGCGCGCGCCGACGCCGCCTTCTTCCTCGGCTGGACCTGGACCGGTGCCTGGCTCGACAGCCATGCCATCCGCCCCGAATTGCTCGCGGTAACCGATGTCGATGGCAATGACGTCGCCCTCGCACTGGTCGGCCACGCGATGCAACCGCGCCTGCTGGGCAGCGTCGCCACGCTCAGCCTCAACCAGTCGGGCGATCCCGCCGCCGACCGCCCCTATGTCGAATATAATGGCCTGCTGGCAGAGAGAGGGCGGGAGGTGGAAGCCGCCGCTGCCGCCGTCGAAGCGCTCACCCGCCGCCGCGACTGGCGCGCGCTGCGCCTCAGCGGCATTGCGCCCGACTCGCCGCTGCTGAACCTTCCCGCCCGCCGCAAGATGCGCGCGGACGTGTCACCCGTCTATCAGGTTGATCTCGCCGCCGTGCGCGCGGCGAATGGCGATTATCTGTCGCTGCTCAGCGCCAACACGCGCAGCCAGATCCGCCGCGCGATGAAGGATCATGGCGGCCCGCTGCCCGGCGTCGCGGTCGCTGGTCTTAATGATATCACCCCCTGGCTGAACGAGATGGTGGCGCTTAACAGCGGTCGCCATGCCGACAATGCCTGGGACGATATGGGTTTCCGCGCCTTCGTCGCCACCATCGCCGCGCGCGGCTTGCCGGGCGGATCGGTCGAGCTGCTGCGCTTCAGCGATTCCGGCGGGGTGGTTGGCCTGCTCGTCAATTTCATCCATCGCGGCGTGGCGATGAACTATCAATCCGCCTTCGCCGAACCGCGCACGGCCAAGGACAAGCCGGGCCTGCTCTGCCATGCCGCCGCCGTCGGCCATTATGCCGCGTGCGACCTGTCGCTCTATTCGCTGCTGGCGGGCAAGGATCGCTACAAACAGAGTCTGTCGACCTGCGAGGAGAGTCTGGAATGGTGGGTGATCGAACGGTTCAGCCCGCGCCTCGAAGCCGAAGCGCTATTGCGCCGTCTGCTTAAACGCCCAGCTTCCGCATGACGCGATAGATGAGGCGGCGCAGCCCCTGCCGTTCCGGCCGGGCGCTGACCGTGCCGGTGGGCAGGCCGCGTTTGCGCAGCAGCGCGTTGAAACTGTGCAACTCGCCCTCCGCCACGCTGCGTTCCGACCGCCATGTCACCGACAGGCTGATCGACACGGCCGGGCCGTTCTCGACGAAATGGGGCGCTTTCACCGGCACATGGATCGCTTCGCCCGGCGCCAGCGGAAAGGCGGTGCCGCGTGCCTTGAACCCGTCCTGCCACACCAGATTGCGATGCCCACCGCCGTGGAAATCCTCGCTCTTCTGCGCCGGGACCAGCGCTTCGTCGCGCGCCGGAAAGACGGTCATCACCTTGGTCCCCATGATCTGGAGCAGGATATTATGCTCCGGGTCCATGTGGAACGGGGTAACGCTGCCCGGCGAGGTCAGGAAGATGAAGGCCTCGCGATGCAGCATTGGCCCGGTCGCGGCACGGACGATCGGCTCCAGATCGGCGAGCGCCGCATCCAGCAGCGCGCCATAGGCCGGATCGCGCTCGACATTCTTCAGCACCGCCCAACTGCCATTGGTCTCGATCGTGCGGATCGTCTCGCCCAGCGTTAGCCCGTTGGACGGCGTATCCTCCGGCCGCACGCCGAGCGGCAGCTTGCCCAGATTATACTCCACCGACGATGCAGGCATACGCTCGGCCAGCGTCGCCAGGGCGTCGAGCGTCAGCAGGTCATGTCCGACCAGATCATGACACAGCCGGGCAGGTTGGTCGGGATAGGCGGCGGCGAAGGCCGCCCGCGCGCTTTCGGGGAAAGTCATGGTCTGCGCGTTTGTGATCGGGCTATGGGCGGTCATCCCTGTCCTTTCAAAAGTCTGGCGGCGCTTTCGACGCCATTGGCGATGGCAAAGGCCGCCGCCCGCTGAAACTGCGTCGCGCCCCGGCCGCGAAGCGCGATGCGATATTGGACGATGGTGCGCCGTTCGGCCCACAGGCTGTCGATCATCGGATGGTCGGGCGCGGCACAGCTATCCATCCACTCGATTGCCGGATCATCCTGCACGGCACGCAAATTGGCGATCTCGATCAATACACCCGGCGAAAAACGGCCATAGGCTTCGTCAATCGCAATCTTGAAGGAAAAGGCCCCTGCGCCATGGCGGAAATTCACCAGCATTGCGATCGCCTCTCCGTTGAGGTCGAGCCTGAGCATATGCAGTCGCCCCGCATCGAACCCGGCCGCGCAGGCCGCGCGGAAAAAGGCGGCGTCGGCGGGCTTGCAGCCTAGCGCCGTGCCCTCGCGACCCTTCCAGCCCGATGCTTCGAGCGCCAGAAACTCGCTGCACCAGCGCGCGAGATCCTCGCGGTTGCTGAGCAAGCGGCTTTCCACCACACCCAGGTCCGCGAGCCGCTTCTGCAAGCGACGCAGCTCCTTGCGCTTCTTGGCCCTGACCTGACTGTCCCAATAGGCGTCGGCGGTCAGCTCAGATCGTAGCATGGCCCGATCATAGCGATGAATCTCGCGCCACCCGCGCCGTTGCTCGACGCAGACCGCTTCAATGGCGGCGGCATTGGCCCCCGCTGCATCAAGCGCTTCAAGATGCAGGAAACCTGGTGCCCAGGGGGCATCGTCCAGTTGAACCAGAAATCGCCGCCATGCCGCCGCTTCATGGCCCCGCCGAATGATCGGCGCGCCGAGAAAACAATGATCATGTATCCAATTGGCGACGCAGCCGATCGGCAACCGTCCATGGCGCGATCGCACCGTGATGGGCAAAAGGCCGATAAGCAGTTCTTCGTCGCGCGCCTCGATCAGGCGCACATGGCTGTCCGTTGCCAGATGGTCGATCGCCGCGGCCAGCATGTCGGGCGCATAAAAGGCATTGGCTTCCGCTGCATGCAGCGCCAATTCCTCCCAGCGCGCACGCTGCGCCGTCGCCGCCGCTTGGGGATAAGGGGGCAGGGGATGGGATGCCATGTCCATGGTGCCAGGCTTTAGATCGGAAAGATTAGGGAAAGGCTAAATCCTCGCCGCTAAGACGCGACCTGACGGGGCTTTACATATAAGGGCGGATCGTCAGACAGCGATGATCGCAGGCATGGAGTAAAGGCATGACGATTCTGGTCACTGGCGCGGCAGGTTTCATCGGCATGCATGTCGCCGATCGCCTGATGGCGCAGGGTCATGCCGTTGTCGGCATCGACAATCTCAACGATTATTACCCGGTGTCGCTCAAACGCGCGCGACTCGACAGCCTGTCCGCCGCCCATGGCAAGCTGTTCACCTTCCACGAACTGGATTTCGCGGACATGGATGCGCTCAATGCGACGCTCCAGGATCAGGTGATCGAATCGATCGTGCATCTGGGCGCGCAGGCGGGGGTGCGCTATTCGCTGATCAACCCGCACGCCTATGTCCGCTCCAACCTGGCAGGCCATGTCAACATGCTCGAACTGGCGCGCGAACGGCGGGTGCGGCATCTGGTCTATGCCTCCTCCTCGTCGGTCTATGGCGGCAATGACGCGCTGCCGTTCCGCGTCGAGGATCGCGCCGACCATCCCGTCTCGCTCTACGCCGCGACCAAGCGCGCCGATGAGCTGATGAGCGAGACTTACGCCCATCTTTTCCGTATCCCCATGACAGGCCTGCGCTTTTTCACTGTCTATGGACCCTGGGGTCGCCCCGACATGGCGATGTGGATCTTCACGTCCAAGATCCTCGCGGGCCAGCCGATCCCGGTGTTCAACCATGGCCGGATGCAGCGCGACTTCACCTATATCGACGATATCGTCACCGGCATATTGGGCTGCCTCGATCATCCCCCGGCGGACGATGGCGCGCTCAAGGCGGGCGGCAGCCGCGCGCCGCACCGGCTCTACAATATCGGCAACAACCGGCCCGAAGAATTGATGCACCTCATCGCCGTGCTGGAGGATGCCATAGGGATGAAGGCGCAGATTGACTTCCAGCCGATTCAGCCGGGCGATGTCCATGCCACCTTCGCCGACATCAGCGCCATCGCGCGCGACATCGGTTTCGCACCCTCGGTCAGCATCGAATCAGGCGTTCCCCGATTCGTGCAATGGTTTCGCGATTATCATGGCGTCTCATAAGGTTGCGGCGCAATACACGTTTGAAGTGGAAATTGGCTGCGCAACTGGTCGCTCAAAGCCATCGCTTCGGCGGATTTAATGCGCCGCAAACGCAGTCTTTCTATCGTATTGATCTTTTCGCAACTGCAAAAATGATTGCCATAAGTCCCTGAAACGGCGTACACAGTCGCACCCAGCAGGAAGAAAATTCCCGTCGGGAGGTCGCGGAACAAGGGAGGACAGCACGCCGAAATCGGCGGTTCGTCCACCGTCTCCGCCAGTGAGATAAGCTCGCGGCGGAGCGCGGAAAAAAGGGCAAGCGCGTGTCAACATCAGTATCCAAGATCGTGCCGTTCGGCTCAGGTGGTCGTATTGTGGAGACGGCGTGTAGAAGCCTCTCCATCGCCGCGACTGGCCTTAACGAACTGGAATCCCGTTTTGGCCAGCGGGAATTTGCCGCTACCTTCCTCCGTCTCGTCGGCGTCCTGATGCAGGTCCGCGGCCGTGTCATCGTCACCGGCATCGGCAAGAGCGGCATCGTCGCGCGCAAGATGACCGCGACGCTTACCTCCACCGGAACGCCAGCCATTTTCCTGCATCCTGCTGATGCCGGCCATGGCGATCTGGGCATGGTGACTCCCGATGATGTTGTCCTGATGCTGTCCCATTCGGGCGAGTCGACCGAACTCGGCCCGATCATCCAATATTGCAAACGCTTCGCCATTCCGTTGCTGGCGATGACGGCCCGTGCGCAAAGCACTGTCGCGCAGGCCGCTGATATCTGCATCCTGATGCCCGAAGTACAGGAAGCCTGCCCCAATGCGCTGGCTCCCACCACATCGACCACAGTGCAGATGGCGTTCGGCGATGCCCTCGCGATTTCGCTGATGGAAATGCGCGGTTTCTCCGCTGACGATTTCCATAAATTTCATCCCAATGGTCGTCTGGGCGCGCAATTGCTCAAGGTGCGCGAACTGATGGCGAAGGGCGACGATGTGCCGCAGGTGCGTCAGGACGCCTCGCTGCTGGATGCTACCATCGAAATGACCCGCGCGCGTCTGGGCGGTACGGCCATCACCGATCATGAAGGGCGACTGATCGGTGCCTTCACCGATGGCGATCTGCGCCGCGCCGTCACCGCCAAGCAGAATCTGACCGAGCCGGTCGGCCGCTTCATGACCGTGACACCCCAGGCGATCACCCCCGATGATCTGGCCCATGAAGCGCTGCATGTCATGCATGAACGCAATATCATGCTGTTGTTCGTGTGCGACCGGGGCCGACTGGTTGGTGCCGTTCATATGCACGACCTGCTGCACGCCGGGGTCGCCTGAACCATCTCGTCGTCATTCCCGCGCGGGCGGGGTCTTCCCGTCTGCCGCGCAAGCCCCTGCGCCTGATCGCGGGGCGCACGCTGCTGCATCGCACGATCGCCATGGCGCGCGCGGCGATCGGTGATCGGGATGGGGTCGCGCTGACCGTCGCCACCGATGACGCGGAAATAGCCGATCATGCCCGCGCCGTGGGCTGCGATGCGGTGATGACCGACAGCGCCATCGCCACCGGCTCTGGCCGCGCGCTCGCCGCCGCCTTGGCCCAGCCCATAGCGCCCCGCTTCGTCATCAACCTCCAGGGTGATTCGCCCTTTCAGCCCAAGGGCGCGCTGGGATCCGTCATCGCTGCGCTGGAAGCCGGCGCCCACGTCGCCACCCCGGTCATCGCGCTTGATTGGCCCGCGCTCGACGCCCTGCGCGATCACAAGACCCGCTCGCCCTTCAGCGGCACCACTTGCGCCCGCTCGCCCGATGGTCATGCCTATTGGTTTTCCAAGGCGATCATCCCCGCCATCCGCAACGAAGACAGCCTGCGCGCCCGCCTGCCGCGCTCGCCGGTCTGGCGGCATGTCGGCCTCTACGGCTATGCGCTGGACGCGCTGCGCCGGTTCGAGGCCTGCCCGCCCACGGCGCTTGAAAATCTCGAAGGGCTGGAGCAGCTCCGTTTGCTGGAACTCGGCATCCCGGTCATGACCGTCCCTGTCGATCCGCCCTCTTTCGACAGTTCGGGCATCGATACCGAAGCCGATATCAGCCGCGTCGAGGCGCTGATCGCCCAACATGGCGACCCCACGCCCTCGCTCTGATGCGCCGCCTCTTCATCATCCGCCACGGCAATACTTTCGCCAGCAGCGCACAGGCTTGCCGCATCGGGTCGCGCACCGACATTCCATTGGTCGAAAGCGGCCACGCCCAGGCCGAACGCCTCGCCACCTGGTTCGCGCAGCAATCATTCCCCATCCACCAATTGCTCAGCAGCCCGCTCCTCCGCGCGCGCCAGACCGCCGCAGCGATCGCCGCCGCTACCGGCCATAGCCTCGATGGGATGCGCGACTGGCTGGGCGAGATCGATCATGGCCCGGACGAAGGCCGCCCCGAAGCCGACGTCCTCGCCCGCATCGGCGCGCAGGCGCTCGCGGACTGGGAAGAACAGGGCATCGCACCCGATGGCTGGATCGTCGATGCCGACTCTCGCATCGCCGCCTGGCGCGCCTTCTTCGCGCAAGCCGGGGAGGGGGCCGACCTGCTCGTCACCTCCAACGGCGCGGCCCGCTTCGCGCTACTGGCGCTGGGCCTGCCGCCGCGCAAGCTGCGCACCGGGGCGTTCGGTGAACTGGCCATTGCCCCCGACGGCGCGGTGACGCTGCTCCGCTGGGACGAGCGACCTTAGGCGACCGCTGGTTCCAGCAAGCGAATCGTCCCCGCGTCCGCATCCATCTCCGCCCGCACGCCCACGGGCAGGCTGAACTGGTTGGCGACATGGCCAAACTGCGCCCCTTGAAAGGCGGGGATGCCGAGGGAACCAAGATGCTGCTGCAACACCTCCGACAGCGTAAATCCGCCATAAGACGGCCCGCTCGCCCCACAATCGGTGCATTGGCCGAACACCACCCCTGCCAACCTGCCCAGCACACCACCCAGCGCTAGCTGCGTCAGCATCCGGTCGATACGATAGGGCGCTTCGCCAATATCCTCGATAAACAGGATCGCGCCACTGAAATCAGGCAGCCAGCCGGTGCCCATCAAGGCCGCCAGCACGGTCAGGTTGCCGCCCAGCAATCGCCCGCTCGCCTTGCCGGGGTGGAAGGTGCGGATGCGCCCCGCACGAGGGACGAGCCGGTCCTCATTGCTGACCGGGTTGGCAAAGGTCGGCATCGCCCCGTCGAACGCGACCGCGCGGAACCCGTCCCAGGAAAAGCGCCCCCAATTGCTCGACGCATTGGGACCATGGATAGTGGTAAAGCCCGCCCGCGCGGCAAAGGCCATGTGCAGCGCGGTGATGTCGGAAAAGCCGATCAGCAGCTTGGGATTGGCCCTGATCGTCGCGAAATCGAGCAAAGGCAGGATGCGCGCGCAGCCCCATCCGCCGCGCACCGCGAACACTGCGCGCACCTGCGGATCGGCGAACATCGCATTGACGTCGGCGGCGCGATCCTTGTCGGTCCCGGCCAGATAGCCATGGCGCGCGGCCAGATGCGGCGCAGGCCGAGGCACCAGCCCCATCGCCACGATCGTTTCCTTGACCAGATCAAGGTCGAACATATCGTCGGTAAAACCCGCTGGCTCGATCAGCCCGACGACATCGCCCGGCCGCAGGCGCGGCGGCTTCACCAGTGTCGCAGGCAAAGGCGCAACTGGCGGTGCCTTGGCCGCCACCAACATCGCGCCCATGCCCGTCACCAGCGCGCGCCGATCCATCCGCATCGTCAAAAGCCGCTCCCATCCTTGTGGCGATATTGACCGCTCGACCATCGCAGGTCGATATCGGCATAATGGCAATCGCCGGTCGGTGGCCGCCCGAACGCCAGGAAGGCGCAATCGGCGTCGCTTTCATTGACCAGATGATGGCCATTCGGCTCGCCCTTGGGAAAGGCCGCCATGTCGCCCGCGCGCAGCAGCGTGCGCCCAGCCTCCTCGACCAGCATGGCTTCCCCTGCCAGCATCACGACGAACTCATCCTCATCCTCATGCCAATGCCGGTTGGACGACGCCGCGCCGGGTTTCAGCACGACATGGCTGACGCCGAAATCGGAGAGATCGCTTGCAGGACCAAGCCGCCTGACCCACCGCCCGGCGACGATGTCGGCATGGGGCGCGGGATAGCCGGTGGCATTGGTCTGCGCGATGGCATCCAGGTCGATCCGGGGCACGGCCTTTATCTCCTCCTGCTGGCCAAGCGGCCCGGCTTTCGCTAACGCCTGGGCATGACCAGCACCAGAGCCAATCATGATGTCGTGGCGCTTGCCGAGCAACTGCTTGCCTGCCCCTCCGTAACACCCGCGACCGGCGCCGTCTTTACCGCGCTGCAGGCTATGTTGGAACCGCTGGGCTTTACCGTCGATCGTTTCGTCACCGGGGACGCGCCTGACGGTCCGGTCGAAAATCTCCTCGCCTGGCGCACCACGGGCGGCGGCAAGCATTTCGCCTTTGCCGGCCATCTCGACGTCGTGCCACCGGGGCCGGGCTGGACCAGCGACCCGTTCGTTCCCGAACAGCGCGGCGATTTGCTCTACGGCCGCGGCGCGGTGGACATGAAGGGCTCGATCGCCGCCTTCGTCGCGGCGCTGCACGATCTGCCCGACGACCTGCCCGGCACGATCAGCCTGATCATCACCGGCGATGAGGAAGGCCCGGCGGTCCATGGCACGCTGGCGCTGATGGAGCGCATGGCCGCGCGCGAACTGCGCCCCGACCTCTGCCTCGTTGGCGAGCCAACTTCATCGGCGCAACTGGGCGATGTCGTCAAGATCGGGCGGCGCGGTTCGGTCAATATGTGGATCAGCGTGGCGGGCAGTCAGGGCCATGTCGCCTATCCTCATCTCGCCGACAATCCGATCCCCAAGCTGGTCCGCATCCTGTCCGCCATAGAAGCCGAGACGCTGGATGAGGGCACCGACTGGTTCCAGCCCAGCAATATCGAAATCACTGATCTCGACGTCGGCAATCCCGCCCATAATGTCATTCCCGGCCTTGCGACCGCGCGTATTTCGATCCGCTTCAACGACCGGCATAGCGGCGCGTCGCTGATCGAACGGATCACCGCCATCGCCGCGACCGAGGGCGGCACGGTCGAGGCGAAGATCAGCGGCGAACCCTTCCTGACCCCGCCGGGCGCGTTCAGTGATCTGGTCAGCGGCGCGATCCGCGACGTGACCGGCCTCGTTACGGAGCTATCCACGACGGGCGGCACGTCCGACGCCCGCTTCCTCTCGCGCCTCTGCCCGGTGGTGGAATTCGGCCTCAACAATGCGACGATGCACAAGCTGGACGAAGCGGTCGCGGTGCAGGATTTGCGCGATCTCCAGCGCATCTATGCGCTGATCGTGGAACGGGCGCTGCGGCGCTGATCAGCCCCGGCGTGGGTCGGGCTGGCGCAGGAACAGGACGCGGCCCTTGGCGTCCGGCTCGGCGCTGTCCAATAGGCCGCCAAAACGGTCGAGATAGGCCTGTTCGCCAGTTGGCCTTGCCAGATGATAGCCCTGAAACTGGGTGCAGCCGATGACGCGCAGCATGTCCATCTGCGCCTCGCTCTCAATGCCTTCGACCACCACTTCCAGGCCAAGTCCCTGGATAAGGCCAACCACGGCCGAACAGATGGTCCGCGCCTCGGCCGATGTCGTAATGTCGCGCACCAGGCTGCGGTCGATCTTCACCCGATCAACGGGCAGTTCCTTCAACCGCGACAGGTTGGAATAGCCCGTCCCGAAATCGTCCATCGCCACCCGCACCCCGTCGCGTCGCAGCGCGGCGAGCTGTTCCAATATACGCGGCTCCATCTCCATCGCTAGCGATTCGCTGATTTCCAGCTCCAGCATCGTCGGCGGCGTCTGGTGCGTAGCGATCGCGTGACGCAGGCGCAGGAAAAAATCCGCCTGGCTCAGTTCGCGGGTTGAGATATTGATCGCAATGCGTTGCGTGATGCCCATCGCGGCCCAGCGCGCCGCCGTCTCGCACACCCTGTCCATCACCCAGTCGCCCAGCGCGACGATCACACCGCTTTCTTCCGCTACCGGCACGAAAGATCCCGGCATGACAAGATCACGGTCGGGATGCGCCCAGCGCACCAGGGCCTCGGCCGCCACCGCGCTGCCATTGGCGACATCAATCTGCGCCTGAAACTCCAGGATGAACTCGTCGCGTTGCAGCGCCAGCATCAGGTCGCGTTCCAGATCCGCACGATCCGCCGCCTCCAGCGCCAGTGCCGCACTATACATTTCGGCCCGGCCGCGCCCTTCATGCTTGGCGTGATACATGGCGACATCAGCCGCGCGCAGCAAAGCCGTCAGCGTCTCGCCATGATCGGGGTAGCAGGCGATGCCGATCGACGCGCCAAGATCGACATGCTGGCTGCCCAAATCAAACCGTTCGCCCAGCGCAAACTGGATCGCGCGGGCAATGCGCGCGGCGGCGCTATGGCCGGGCAGGTTGGGAAAGAACATGGTGAACTCGTCCCCCGCCAGCCGCCCGATCACCGCATCGCCCGATCCGGCAGCGACCTGCGCCATTACCACCTCGCGCAGCCGCCCGGCAACGCGCGCCAGCAACTGGTCGCCCGCTGCGTGGCCCAGTGTATCGTTGACGCTCTTAAATCCGTCCAGGTCGATAAAGAACAAGGCCGCCTTGTCCCCCTCGACGCGCTCGGCGAGATGGCGTTCGACCTGACGGCAAAAGCTGGTGCGGTTGGCGAGGCCCGTAATCTGGTCGAACAGGGCGAGCGTCTGCACATGGTCCATATTGGTGCGGACCTGGCTGAACAGGCTGGCCATCGCGACTGACAGGTCAGGCATTTCGCGGCCGATTTCACCGGGTACGGGCGATTGCAAGTCGCCATGCGCAGCCGACACGAGCCGTTCGGTCGCCATGTCGATGGCGGTGGCGGTGGTCGCGACCGTCTGGCGCGCCGAAGCCCAGCTCATCGTCCCGCATAATATGGCGATGATCAGCGCGCGGCTGATCTGCCCGATGTCATCGGGCTGGCCCGGCGTATAACCCAGGACGAGCGACAGGATGAAGACCAGCGCGCCTGCGGAGCAGGCGAACGCAGCAGCGCGGCTTTTTAACGTCACCCCCCGCATCGTCTGTCCCTGTCCCGGCGCACGCTCCATGATGAAGCCTTAGGGGGCAAGGATATGAAGGACGGTGGTTAAGAAAGGGTCAGCGTCTTTGCGATGACAACGCTATTTTTTGCGCCGCAATATCAAATAGAGCGCGCCGTCCCCGCCATGGCGCGGATGGGCGACGCGGACGCTGGCGATCCGGTCGGCATGAGCGCTGGTTTCCAGCCAATGGCCGATCTCGGCCCGGATCGCCCCGCGCCGCGCCGCGCTGTCGGACAGCGCGCCTTTGGGTGGCTTGCCCGTCACCACCAATATCACCCGCACCCCCTGCGCCAGCGCCGCGCCGAGCGCCTGGTGCAGCCGCGCATGGGCCGCCGACAGGCTATGGCCATGCAGGTCGATGCTCATCTCCGGGCTGACCGCACCATTGCGGATGCGCTTTTCCCAGCCCGTGTCCAGCACCGCCGCTGGCGTGCGGACCGGCGCAGGCGGTGGGGCGAGGCGGGCAGGGGGCGGCGCAACGCCCTTTTTCGCTGGCGGGTCGATGGTCACCACGGGCACCGCGACGGGAGCGCGATTTTGCGGACGCAGCGGCCGCACCGTCCGGGCAAGCGCGCTCCACAGCGCCTGCTCATCCGTGGAAAGATGCCGCCGCGCCATCGCCACCCCGGTCAGGGTCGGGTGAGGCGGGCGACCGACCCGATCGGCAGCAGAATGAGCGCACTGCCCCGCGCCGACATGCCGCCTGCAATACCACGCGCGCGTGCGCCCGCACCCCAGAAACTGTCGAAACGATTGGCGCCCTTGATCGCGCCGCCGGTATCCTGCGCGATCCACATGCCATTGGGTTCGGCCCGGTCGAGCGACAACAGAACTGGCGCGCCCAGCGGCACATATTTGGGATCGGCAGCGACCGTCCCTTCGGCCGTCACGGGCACGCCGAGCGCCCCGATCGGCCCTGCGCCGGTCAGTTCACGGAAAAAGACGAAGCTCTTATTCTCGTTCATGATCGCTGCGCCCTCGACCGGGTTGGCGCGCAAATATTGCATGATGTCCTGCATCGACCCGGCCTTGATCAGCCCGCGATCCTTCATCAGCTTGCCGATGCCGGTATAATCGCGGCCATTCTGCCCATCATAACCGATGCGCATGACGCCGCCGTCAGGCAGGTTCAACCGCCCGCTGCCCTGCACCTGCAAAAAGAAGAATTCGACCGGATCGGCCGCATAGGCCAGTTCCAGCCCGCGCCCGGCCAGCACGCCGCTCACGATCTGCTTGCGCTCGTCATAAGGCACGAACTTGGTGCCCGCGACCTTGCCCCGGATCGTGCGGCCTTTGAGGGTCTCGCTGAACTGGCCCAGATCCACGTCGATGAGGTCGGTAGGGCGGCGATAGATGGGCACGTCATAGCCCGGCTGGCGCATGCGCGATCCCGCAATTTCCGGCTCATAATAGCCGGTGACGAAGGCCGCGCCATCGCCCACCTGCACCGCTTCAAAATAACGGGAGAAAAATTCGCTGGCACTCGTGTCGGGCCAACTGGATGCCGCCGCACAGGCATTGTTCCAGTCCGATCCCCTGGTCAGCCCGCTGGTATCGGTGCGCCGCATCAGCGTGGGGCAGGAAATGCGAAAGGCCTGCAAAGCCAGCCGCGATCGTTCGCCCGAAGGGATCAGGCTGCCAACCTCCGGCCCGCGCGTCACGCCCAACGCAGCAGCCGTGCCCGGCACCAGGGCCGGATCGGTCGGCATATCGACAGGAAGGGTGGGACGTGGCGTGGCCGGGGTAGGGCGGGTAGCGACCTCGCCCGACGGCACCGGCCGCGAAGGCGCAGGGCCAGTCGCGGACGGTGGGATCATGCTGCCCGAACAGGCCGACAGCAGCAGGGCGGCGGCCAGCGCGCCCGCCCTAGAACGCAGCATCATGCCCCGATCACGCTTCGTCGGTTTCGCTGAGCTTCCAGTTGGGATCGGCGCTGCGGATATCGCGGGTAAAGGTCCAGATATCGTTGGTCCCGACCGCATCGGTCATTGATCCGGCGACCACATTGCCATCCTGATCGCGCGTGACGGCGGCGATATCGGCTTCGAACCGCAGCGCAACCTGGGCGACGCCGCCATTGACGGACGCTTCCACGATCTGCGCCTTCTCGATCCGCACCAGACGGTTGTCGAGCACATGGCCCTCCGCCTCCCGCGCGGTAATCGCCGATTCAAAGGACGCGCGCACATCATCGTCGCACAGCCAGGCCAGTTCGTCCCGGTCGCCGCGCCAAAAGGCTTCCAGCACCATGCGATAGGCACTCTTGGCCCCGTCGACGAACTGCGGCACGTCGAAACTGCGATCGGCGGCGATCAAAGCGCGCACGCCATTTTCCGCACCCGGCGCAATCAGCCCTTCGGCCAAACGCACCGAATCGCCAGAGCCATCTGCCATCGGCCGGGGCTGCAGCACCGTGACCTTGGCGCGATCTTCGGCGGGGCGGAGCGCAGGCTCCTGCTCGTGCCCGGTACGTTTGCCGAGCACGGAATAGAGCCGGAGCGCCAGAAAACCGGCTATCATGGCGAGGATGACGATCACATACACGGAAATCTATACCCTTTGTGCGGGGAGAATGTTCCCACCAACATAGGCATGTTTGTGCCCAACTTCAAATAGCCCCTTCGTGCCGGTGCCATTGCCCTGTTCCCCGCCCCCTGCTAAGCGCGCGGGTCACATCGCGGGGGGTTGCGGCCCACCGGACATTATTGACCATATAAGGACGGACCATGGCCGACGAAGCCGACACCAACCCCTATATCAACAGCCAGGCCAACGGCGCCGACACCGCGCCGCAAATCGCGCTGATCAGCCAATATGTGAAGGATCTGTCCTTCGAAAATCCCAACGCCCCGGCCGTCTACCAGTGGCCCGATCAGCCGCAGATCGACGTCCAGTTCAACATCGGCGCGGATCGCGTCGGCGAAGAAGTGATGGAAATCTCGCTCAAGATCGACGTCAAGGCCGTCGGACCGCAGGGCACCGCCTTCGCCGTCGACCTGCTCTATGCCGCGATCTTTGGCATGCGCAACGTTCCCGAAGAGCAGATCCAGCCCTTCATGCTGGCCGAAGCCCCGCGCCTCATCTTCCCCTTCGCCCGCCGCGTGCTGGCCGACGCGATCCGCGACGGCGGCTTCCCGCCGCTCATTCTCGACCCGATCGATTTCGGCGCGCTCTACCTGCAACAGGCCCAGGCACTGGAACAGACCGCAGGCGAACCCGCCGGTCACGCCTGACAAGCAGGATGACCCCTGTCTCCGTTCGCCCTGAGCTTGTCGAAGGGCCGCACATGTCTTTGAAGAGGAAGTGTGGGGCTTCGACAAGCTCAGGGCGAACGGGCACGGGGGCAATGCCATGAAACTCATCCGCGCCCTGGGATCGGTCGGCGGGCTGACGCTCGTCAGTCGCATCCTGGCGCTGGTGCGCGATTCCCTTGCGGCCCGCTATGTCGGCGCGGGGTTCGCGTCGGACGCCTTCAACGGTGTCGCCTTCCGCCTCCCCAACATGTTCCGCGCCCTCTTTGCCGAGGGTGCCTTTTCCGCCGCCTTCATCCCGCTCTTCAACAAGAAAGCGGCGGGGGAGGGCGGGCTGCCTGCGGGCTATGACTTCGCCCAGCGCGCGCTCGCCGTGCTGCTGCCGGTCCTCATCCTCTTCACCCTCGCGCTGATCGCCGCCGCCTGGCCGATCACCTGGGCGCTGTCGGGCGGCTTTTCGCGGCAGAATCCGACCCCGGACCAGTTCGCCTTCGCGGTCACGCTCTCGCGCATCACCATCCCTTATCTGGCGCTCATTTCCATCGCCTCGCTGCTGGGCGGCATTCTCAATTCGCTCGACAAATTCTGGGTCAATGCCGCCGCGCCGATCCTGCTCAACGTCGCGATGATCAGCGGCCTGTGGTTCTTCCACGGCGCCGACGAATATGAAACCGCGCGAGTGCAGGCGATTTCCGTCACCGTGGGCGGCGCGTTGCAACTGCTCTGGCTGATCTGGGCCTGCCGCCGCGCGGGCGTCTCGCTCAAGCTCCAGCGCCCCCGCCTCGACAAGGATGTCCGCGAACTGCTCCGCCTCATCGTGCCTGCCGCGGCCGGGGCAGGGGCGCAGCAGGTCAATCTGCTCGTCTCCACCGCCTTGTCAGGCTGGCTGCTCGCCTCCGGCTCGATCACCTATATTTATTATGCCGACCGGCTGAACCAGCTCCCCTTGGGTCTCATCGGCATCGGCCTTGGCACCATCCTGCTCCCCACCATTTCGCGGATGCTGTCAAAGGGCGAGGATGAGGCAGCGATGGAAACGCAGAACCGGGGCATCGAACTCGCTTTGTTCCTGACGCTGCCTGCCACCATCGCCTTCCTGACCGTCGCCGAACCAATCGTGCGCGGGCTGTTCCAATATGGCCGCTTCACCGCCGAAGACGCCATGCGCTGCGGCTGGGCGCTGTCGGCCTTCTCGATCGGCCTGCCCGCCTATGTCCTCGTCAAGGTGCTGACGCCGGGCTATTATGCGCGCGGCGATACGCGGACACCGGTGCGCTACGCCATGCTGTCGATCCTGATCAACATCATCGGCAATGCCGCGCTTATCCCGACGCTCGGCCATATCGGCCCGCCGCTCGCCACCGCGCTCGCCTCCACCGTCAATGTGACGATGCTGTATCGCACCCTCGTCAAGCGCGGGCATTTCGCCGCCGATGCGGGACTACGCCGTCGCCTGCCGCGTCTCGCGCTCGCCGCGCTCATCATGGGCGGCGCACTGATCGCGGGGGCCAGCCTGTTTGATCCCTGGCTCAGCGGAGCCATGGTCCAGCGCTATATCGCGCTCGCCATACTTGTCGGCGCGGGCGTCACGCTCTACGGGCTGGCCTGCTTCGTCACCGGCGCTTACCGGCTGTCGGATATCAAGGCGCTGATGCGTCGGCGCGGCACGACCATAACGCAATAGAACGGATCATCCCATGCGCGTCCTTTCCGGCATCCAGCCCACCGGCAATCTGCACCTTGGCAATTATCTCGGCGCGATCCGCAACTGGGTGAAGATGCAGGACGAGATGGATGCAGATAGCCAGTGCTTCTTCTTCCTCGCCGACATGCACTCCATCACCGTGCATGAAGCGCGCGAACAGCGTATCCGCAATGTGCGCGACATGGCCGCAGCACTCGTCGCAGCCGGGATCGACCCGGACCGCAGCGTCCTCTTCAACCAGGCCCGCGTCCCCGCCCATGCCGAACTCTGCTGGTTGCTGAACGGCACCGCGCGCATCGGCTGGTTGAACCGCATGACCCAGTTCAAAGACAAGGCGGGCAAGGACCGCGAAGGCGCGTCGGTCGGCCTGTTCGTCTATCCGGTGCTGCAGGCCGCCGACATCCTCGCCTATAATGCGACCCATGTCCCCGTGGGCGAGGACCAGAAACAGCATCTGGAGCTGGCGCGCGACATCGCCGCCAAGTTCAACAGCGATTTCAGCGTCGATCTCTTCACCCTGCCGGACCCGATCATCCCCAAGGAATCGGCGCGCATCATGTCGCTGCGCGATGGCAGCGCGAAAATGTCCAAGTCCGACCCTTCGGACATGAGCCGCATCAACCTGACCGATGATGACGATGCGATCATGGCCAAGGTGAAGAAGGCCAAGAGCGACCCGGAAAACCTGCCCGAAACCGCGGCAGGCCTGGCGGGCCGACCGGAGGCGAGCAACCTCGTCGGCATCCTCGCCACGCTGACCGGCCGCACCCCCGATGCCGTCTGCGCCGAATTTGCAGGCCAAGGCTTCGGCGCGTTCAAGCCGGCGCTGGGCGAGGTGCTGGTCGAAACGCTGCGCCCGATTCGCCAGCGCTTCCTCGAACTGCGCACCGACGACGCCGCGCTCGACGCGATTCTCGACAAGGGCGCGGCCAAGGCGGCGGCGGCGGCCGAACCGACACTGCGCGCGGCCTATGATGCGATGGGGCTGATGCGCTGACCAAATCTACGGGTTGTGACCGGCCGTGGCGTCCCTAAGGTAACAGGACATGGTTTGCGCCCGTTCGGTTTTCTCGTGCGTTCAAATGATGTTCAGTTGTGGCTTGCTAGAACAGGCCCCAATGATGCACAAAGATTCATGCCTGATACAGGACGCAGAAAAATGACCCGTTTCAAAAAGTTCGGTCTGTTCGCAGCGCCTGCCCTAGCGCTGGTTGCGCTGTCGGGCTGTGCCACATCGTTCAAGGCCGATGTCGCCCGTTTCCAGCAGCTCCCGGCCCCCGCGGGCCAGAGCTACACCATCGTCGCCGACAATCCGCAACTCGCGGGCGGCCTCGAATTCGCCCATTATGCCGATATGGTTGGTCAACGTCTCGTACAGACCGGCTATGTCCCGGCCAGCGATCCCGCGCGCGCCGATCTCATCGTCCGCGTCGCCTATGATGTCGACAATGGCCGTGAAAAGGTCCGCTCGACAGGCTTTGGCGGCGGCCCGTGGGGCGGCGGCTTTGGTGGCCCATGGGGCGGTGGCTTTGGCGGTCGCTGGGGTCGTCCTTGGGGCTATGGCTTCTATGATCCGTGGCTCTTTGGCGGCGGTGGATTTAACGACGTGTCGAGCTACACCGTCTATACCAGCGGCCTCAGCATGAAGATCGACCGCGCGGCCGACAATCTTCGCCTGTTCGAAGGCAAGGCGAGCGCTCAGTCGCTGTCGAACAAGCTGACCTATCTGGTCCCCAACCTGATTGACGCGATGTTCACCAACTTCCCTGGCCAGAATGGCGAGGATGTGAAGATCACCCTGCCGCCCGAAAAGAAGGGCTGACGCAGCAATTTATTGGGTCGGCTCCCAGCCATAGGCCCTAATCCTGCCCGGTGCCTCGCAAGAGCGCCGGGCTTGTTTTTGTGCGGCTTACAGGACTTTGAGCCCCAGCTCGCCCAGCAACTGGCTCGCCTGCGCGCGCGATATTGTCGTGCCGCGAAAACGGCTGGCATCGTTCAGCCGCAATCCCCCCAGATCCGCCCCGCGCAAATCCGCGCCATCGAATCGGGCGTCGGCCAGATGCGCCTCGCGCAGGCTGCAATCCTCAAACCGCGCGTCGCGAAAATCGCATTTGCGCAGGTCCGCCGCGCTGAAATCGATGCGTTGCAGCACTTGCTGGCGAAAGGAAAAGCCATGCAATTTGGCGTTTATCAGCAGCGTCTCGTCAAAACGCAGGTCGAACGCCTTGATCTCCGACAGGTCGGCCCCGGTCAGCTTGCACCGTTCGAACAAGGCTGCGCCCAACCGCGCCCCGCGCCACTGGCTGTTGTTGAGGTCGCAGGCGACGAAGCGCGCTTCATTGAGGTCCGCGCCCACGAAATTCGCAAACGCCCCGCGACAGGATCGCCACACCGTGCCCTCCAGCCGCGCCCCGGTCCAATCCACGCGCCGCAACTGGCACGTCTCGAACGTCCAGCCGGGCAGGGCGAGACCACTCAGGTCTGCCCCCTCCAGATCGCAATCGATAAGGTGCCGGGGCACCGCCCCCGCCAGCAACGCCTCGACCTCCGCCCGGCCCAGCACCCGGTCGCGCACAGCCCGCTCGGCGCGCGTCAATTCTTCCGCTGCGGCACGGTGAAGGTGCCCGACACGCGCCCGCTCGGACTGGTCGTCGATCCCGCCGCGCCGCCCGAAGAGCGCCCGTCCACGGTCGATCGCCCGCTATTGAGGTCCATCACCAGCCGCCCGCCGGTCAGCCGATTGCCGCCCTGCGTCAGCGCCACATTGCCCAGCATCGTGATCAGCTTGCTGTTGAGGTCGTAGATGGCGACATTGCCGCGCGCGGTCTGGTCGCCCTTGGTCACCACGACATTGCCCGATGCGTCGATCCGGTCGATCTCCACGCCGCTCGTGCCACTGCCCGGCTGGTTGCGATAGGCGACGGTCATCCGCGCGGCGTTCAGCGTCATGCCCGCCTGCGTCACTTCGACATTGCCCGACACCACCACGCGGTCGGCGCGGTCCTGCACCTCGATCCGGTCGGCGTTGAAATTGACCGGCGCATTGCTGTCATGATTCTGCATCACCTGCGCGCCCGCGCCAGCGATCATCATCCCGGCAGCGCCTACGGCACCGATCGTCAGCAAAAGGAAGGAGCGTGTCATCAGTTGCGCCCTTTGAGACCATTTTGTTCGATACGCAAGTTCGCCCGGCCATTCAACGTCACCGTCCGCGCGCCCAGGTCCGCTTCCAGATGGTCCGCGCTGAACGTGCCGATCGGGATGCGCCCGTCGACCCGGCCTGCGCTCTGCATCCGCCGCGATTTGAGGTCGATGCCGACATCGCGCGTGGTCAGCCTGTATCCGCCCGCCGCCTCGAACTGCACTGGCCCCTCGATGCCGACCCGCTCGCTGTCCATATCATAGCGGCCCTTCTGCGCGCTCAGCACGGCGGGGCCATCGGACAGCAGGATGCGCGCCGACATGGCGTTTAAGTCCACAATCGGCTCACGCGAACTTTTCTGCACGGCAGACCCCGCGCGCAGCGAGAAGGGCTGCCCCTTGCTGTCCTCGCCGCGATACAGCGCCTCGGTCACCCGCATCCGCTCCTTCGCCACCTCGACCTTATTCTTGTCGAGGACGAAGCTCACCTTGTCCCCGCCGGTGAAGGGCGCAGTCGCCAGCAGCGCGCTCAGCACGCCCACAGCCACGGGCAGCCAGTTTTTCAGCAGCTTGACCATGCGGTCATGGCTGCCCCCCGGCCGCGCCCATTGGCGGCGTACATCGCGTTGTTGATCGGCCTGGACGGACACGGCGCTCTGCTTTCCTCACATATGCGCGAAAATGTCGATCTCCGGCCATCCGGCCAGGTCGAGCGCGGCGCGGTGCGGCAGGAAGTCGAAACAGGCCTGCGCCAATTCCATCCGCCCTTCGCGCACCAGCCTTTTGTCCAGCTCGGCCCGCAACGCATGCAGATAGCGCACGTCGGACGCCGCATAATCCTTCTGCGCATCGCTCAGCACGGGGTTGCCCCAGTCGCTCGACTGCTGCTGCTTGCTGATGTCCTGGCCCAGCAATTCGCGCACCAGTTCTTTCAGGCCATGGCGGTCGGTATAGGTGCGGATCAGCCGCGACGCGATCTTGGTGCAATAGACAGGCGCCGCCACCACGCCCAGATAATGCTGGATCGCGGCGATATCGAACCGCCCGAAATGATAGAGTTTCAACCGTTCCGGGTCGGCCAGCACGGCGCGCAGATTGGGCGCGGCATAGTCGCTGCCGGGCATGAAGCGCACCAGATGCTCGTCGCCCTGGCCATCGCTTATCTGGACGACGCACAGACGGTCGCGCGGGGTGATCAGCCCCATGGTTTCGGTATCGACGGCGATCGGGCCGGGGGCAAGCACGCCAGCGGGCAGATCTTCTTCATGGAAATGGACGGTCATAGGCCTCCCTCTATGGGTAAAGCGGGCATATCGCAATCGGCGCGTTGCATGGTCGGGCAGAAGGGCCATAGTGCCGCCAAGTCACAGCGCCCAAAGCAAAAGGAACGGAACGGGACCGCCAGTGTGAAAATCATTCGCGCTCCCTTGAAAATTTGATATAGTGATTCCCAAACCCGCCTTTGCGGTGGATTTTGCATGTCATTCGCCCGACATGTGTGTCCGAATGGTCTTGGGGCGAAGCGAAAGTGACTAACAGGGCATGAGTTTTGACAGAGGTCGCCGCGGCGGGCGCGGCAAGGACAAGCGCGACGGTTTCGGCGACGACAATTTCTACGATCAGGGTGCCGGCGGCGGCGGCGGTGGTCGCGGTGGTTTTGGCGGCGGCTTCGCTGGCGGCGGTGACCGCTTCGGCGGCGGCGGCGGCGGTTTTGGTGGTGATCGCGGCGGCTTCGGCGGTGGCGCTGGCGGCGGTGACCGTGGCGGCTTCGGCGGCGGCGCACCGCGCAGCGGCGGCTTCGGCGGCGGCGGCGGTGGTTTCGGCGGCGGTGGCGGTCGTGGCGGCATGCCCGCGCAGGTCGTTGGCGAAGGCAAGGGCGTCGTCAAATTCTTCAACGGGCAAAAGGGCTTCGGCTTCATCGTCCGTGACGATGGCGGCGAAGACGTGTTCGTCCATATCAGCGCCGTGGAACAGGCTGGCCTGACCGGCCTGGCCGAAGGGCAGCAGCTTGGCTTCACCCTGGTCGATCGTGGTGGCAAAGTGTCGGCGACCGATCTGGTCATCGAAGGCGAACCGCTCCCGGTCGTCGATCGCGGCCCGCCGCGCGAACCGCGCGAACCCCGCGCCGGTGGTTTTGGCGCAGCGCCCGGCGGCTTCGGCGGTGCGGAACGCGGTGGTCCCCAGCGCCAACTGACCGGCGAGCGCTCCAGCGGCACGGTCAAATTCTTCAACGCGATGAAGGGCTTCGGCTTCATTCAGCGCGATGATGGCCAGCCCGACGCCTTCGTCCACATCAGCGCCGTCGAACGCGCCGGCATGGCCGCCCTCAACGAAGGCGACCGTCTCGACTTCGAACTGGAAGTAGACCGCCGCGGCAAATACGCCGCCGTCAACCTTCAGACGAAGGCCGACTAAACGGCCTCCTGACTGTCCCTGTTACACGGGGAGAGGATAGAAAAAGGGTCGCCCCAAAGGGCGGCCCTTTTTTGTATATTGAACTACTCTATTGATTGCGAATTCTCTCGGTATTCCAACTTCTAGCACTAACTTGAGTGACCAAAACCCATGCCCCAGATTTAACTGAGTCAGCGAGTATTTTAACGAGATCTCTTACTAATTCAGGCTTCGAATCAGCTTCGTAATCATATTCACCGCTGGGTAGTCGCCACCAGCCCTTTGCTCCGGTTGAATCAGTGCCAGAAATAAGGCGCTTAAAATTTGCAGCCTCCATTCTTTGGTTCAAAGTTTCATAGTGAGCAGCAGTTGCACCGTGCAACTCCACCCTGACCGTAAATTGTGCCATAAATGACCTCAGTCGAACGGGATTGCTGAACTGCCACCGCTGTCTGCCTGTCGTCTTACAAAATCGGCCATTAAGGGAACAGCAAACATGTATTTTCCATGACGATTTTTGTAGATTAAGCCAGCGCTTGCAAGTGTAGAAAGTATTTGGTTAGCATGGCTGCTAGTAAATGCCTTAGATAAAACTAAATCGCCTTTAGCGACAATTTCCTGAACCGAAAATTCTTCGTCGCAATTTTCTAGCAGTGAAACCACCCACATCAACTCACGTTGCCTATCCGTAGCTTTTGCCCAACGACCTGCAAAAAAATCTGTATCCAATTTTCGAGTTATTTCAATTATTGGAATACCGAGTTCTTCGCCAGTATCATGTCTTTGAATCCAGATGTCATAAACCTCTCGGCAAATGAACTGGATGAAATATGGATACCCTCCAGACAAATCCGCAATAGCTTCTATGGACGTATTATTAAAAGCAATTGGACAATTTGATGCCTTAACGGGATTGCTAATGGCATCAATAGTATCTTTTCGGCCCAGTTTTTGAAGACTTACAACTCTAAACATACGTTCAGCAAATGTTCTTGCGTCTACCAACTTAGGGAATAGCGTTGGTAATCCAGTTAGAGCCAACATGAAGGGAACGCCCTTCCGTTGGATTGACTGAAAAACATCCAAGAGAATAGATAAAGGGTATTGGTCTTTAGGAGCATTGTCAGATAGGTTTTGTGCTTCATCATAAGCAAAAACAATGCCTTTCCTGTCGGTATGGCTTACAAGAGACCACGCAAATTCAAGGACATGCTTAAGCTTGTCAGCAACCATTCCCGGCTGTTGCTCATACATATTGGACAAGAATGCAAAATTCACAGGCTGCAGAATATCTTTTGGTTCTGTTCCGAATCCTACCCCAACTTTCTCACCGGATTTAAGCGAAAATGTGGATGTCACTACTGCTAAATCAGTTATAATTCGTAAAGCTAAATTGGCTTCATTCAGGCTTACAGCTTCAGACAAATCTGTGCCTACCCAAAGCCACTTTTCCTGAATCGCAATGGGCTTGAATGTCTCCAATAAGACTGTTTTCCCGACCCCTCGTAGCCCTGTCAGGACTAAATTTTCGAGGATTTCTGTTTGCGTAAGAAGCTTACGAAACTGTGCTTCTTCATCACCGCGCCCCGCAAGATAAGGCGGCATATGACCTGCGCCTGGTTTAAATGGATTAGAAAATTGTGTTGTCATAATCATTCTCTAAATTTAGTTGCAAGACTGAATATAGCAATTACGTTAAAAATCAATGCTACTTTGCGGCCCGTAAGGTTGCCCCTGTGAGGTTGCGCGCCAGTAGCTAACCTGCGTTTCAGCGAATCCCCCCTCAAACCCGCCGAAACGGAAACGGCGCGACCGTGCGCTCATAGCTGTGCAAATCCAGCGCCCGCGTCACCGGCGGCAAGGCCCGGTCCGCGCAGGCGCGCCGTTCGCACAGCGGGCAGGTCGGCCCCACTTCCGTCGCGCCGTCCTTGTCCGGGTCGATGCCGTCGGCATGGACGATCCGGCCCCCATGTTTCGCCTCGCACCCGATCGCGATCACCGATCGGCCGCGCGCGCCCGGTGCGCCCGCTATCCCCACTGCCAGCGTGACGAAGCGCCGCCCGTCCAGCGTCTCGATCAACTGACACGCCACTGTGTCGCTTGCCGCCGCGTCATAAGCGTCCCAGCGCGGACACGCCCCGCCATAGCGGGCAAAGGGCCAGGCCTCGCCATCGAACCGCTTGGACACCAGCCCCGCCCGGTCCATCTTGACCATGAAGAAGGGGATGCCCCGCGCGCCCGTGCGCCCCAGGCTGGTCAGCCGATGCGCCAGTTGTTCGGTCGACACCCCGAATCGATCACGCAGCAGGGCCAGGTCGTGGCGGCTCTGCTCGCACGCCTGACGAAAACGGTCATAGGGCATGATCAGCGCGGCGGCGGCATAGTTGGTCAGCGCCATAGTGGCGATGCGGCGGCTATCCTCATCGGGCGGCGCGGCGCGCGCCACCTGCGCGGCGATCGCTTCGGCCAGCTCCTGCGCGCACAGATGATAGGCGATGGCAAACAGCCGCCCCGACGCGGGCATTCGCTCGTTCAGCATCAGCCGCCGCCGGTGCATGTCATAATGGCGCAGCGTCCCCGCCAACACATCGGCGCGCACCACCTGCACCGCCATGCCATGTCGCTCCTTCAACCGCGCGCGCAATTCCGCCTGCAACAGCGCCGGATCGTCGCTCATCGTCGCGGCCAGGCTCTCCGCCCCCGCATCGATCTCCGCAAAATGATTGCCCGCCCGTGCGATCATCTCGCGCAACCAGTCCACCGGCGCGACCAGCGGGGCCGGGCCGCGCGCGCCTGCCACCGCCTCGCCCGGCAAGCGCCGCAAATCGGTCAGCGCCCGATAGAATCGGGCCAGTGCTTCGGACACGCCCGGATAATTTTCCGCGACCTCCAGCACCTCGTCGCGCGCGATTCCAATGTCCCGCACCAGCGCATCGGACAAGATTTCGCTCAACTCGCCGGGACCGCCCTCGGCCGGAGTCGCGGTGAAGTCACGAATATCAATGTCATAGGTATTAGCCAGCCGCAGCAGCATCTGGGCCGTCAATGGCCGCTGGTTGCGCTCCAAATGGTTGAGATAGCTGGGCGAAACCCCCAATTCCTCCGCCATGCGCGTCTGGTTGAGGCCCAGCTCCCGGCGCAGCACGCGCAACTTGGGTCCTAGATAGAGTTTGCGATCAGTCAGCTCTGCCATATGGACATATTGTCATAGAATGACAGTTATACCAAATCCAATCATGACACGCAGCCACTAACCGTCCTTCAAACGCGCAACCTATGTCCGTATCGCTGTACGCAAGCCGATGAACGGCGCATCTGAAAGGACAAGGACATGACCACCGACACTACCGGCCATCCCCAGCCCGCCCGTTCGCGCGCGGTCTTCTCGCAGGAGGATTTCGGCCTGATCCGCACAGCCATCGCCCATTATCTGCGTGAGGTTCAGGACCAGCCCGAATCGGTCAAATATGCCAATCTCTATCACCGGCTTGGTCGGGTCGCCTGACGGCCGGCCGTCCAGGGGCGCAAGCTGACCCCGCCTGCGCCCCTGGATACCCGCCTTACAGCGAGAAGCGTGCCGTCACCCGAATGTCGCGTCCGGCGAGCGGCGCGAAATCCTTGAGAACGCTGGCATGCCGCCGCGCTTCGACATCGAAGATATTATTGGCCGACAGCATCAATGTGGTGCGATCATTGCCAGCAATCGGCTTGAACGACAGCGACGCATTGACCAACGTATAGGCGTCGGTCGTCGTTTCATAATCGGCGATCCGCTCCTGTGCAAAGGCATGTTCGATCTCGGCCCGCGCCGACAGCCGCTCGCCACGCGCTTCCACTCCGCCCAACAGCCGCAGCGGCGGAATGCGCGGAGCCGGACCATTGCCCTTGATGTGCGCGCGCACATAATCGGCCACGCCATCGACATTGATCGCATAGCTACCCACCTGCGCCAGCTTCACCGACGCCTCGGCCTCAAACCCATAATAGCGGGCATCGGCCTGGGCATAGGCGAAGCAGGGGAATTCCAGCTCCGTCCCGCCATTGGCTGCCTGGCACACGCTGTCATCGACGATCGCGTCATAGATATAGCCGTCGAACCAGTTGTGGAACGCGGACAGGCTGATGCTGTAGCCTTCGCCCGCGCCGCGCAACGTGCCTTCCACACCCCAACTGCGCTCCTTGCCGAAATCGGGATTGCCGAGTTCAAATGCCTGCGTCCCGGCATGATTGCCGCGCGCGAACAATTCCTCCGCCGACGGCGCGCGCTCGCTGCGCGACAGATTCAGGCCTGCGCGCCAGCCCGGTATTATCGTCTGGCTGATGCCCAGCGACCCGGACAGGGCGTTGAAGCTGCGCTGCCGCCCATCGACGAACAGATCGTCGTCGGGATCGGCCTTGAGGTCGGTATGTTCATAGCGCACACCCGCTTCCAGCCGCGTGTCGCCCAGATCGACCGACTGCAGCGTGAAGACGCCCAACTGGTTGGTCTGGTTCTTGGGCAGGAACTTCTCTTCGCCATCCGCCTGGAACCGGCGGGTGAAGAATTGCGCGCCGAACGCCCCGTCCCAGCCGCCGCGCTTGGCCTGGATGAATTCCAGGCGGCTTTCCATCGACTGGTTCTTGAACGTGGTGCCGACTTCGCCCGTCGGCTCGATTTCCTGGTGCCGATAATCGGCCCAGCCCGCGCGCAGGCGGATGCTGTCGAGGAACCCGCCGCCGGTCGCCACTTCGCCGCGCATATCGGCGCGGGTCTGGCGCATGGACAGGGTCACATCTTCATGGCTGTGTCCCTCTTCGTCATGATCGTGATCGTGATCGTGATCGTGATCGTGATCATGATCATGATCATCATCATGGTCATCATGATGCTCCGACACGTCGATCCGCGATGGTACACCATAGCGGTTTCGGGTGTGCGACACCGACACGCCCAGATTGCCGCCTTCGCCAACATAGGCAAAGCCACCGGCCACTTCCCATGTCTTGGCGGCCGTGTTGGGCAGCTTGCCCTTCAACATGCCGTCTTCGCGGATTTCGGCATCGTCCGATTCTGCCGCCAGCGCGCGCAACGGCTTGGAGAGGATATAGCCGCCCGTGCGCAGGTCGTCGCTCTTGCTCCAGCTACCATCGACATGAACCACGAAATTTTCGGACAGCGGGGCTTCGATCTCGCCGCTCACGGTCCGCTCATTGGCGGCGCTGCCATAGGTGGCCAGCCCTTCGACATGCACGGGTTCGTCGGGGACTCGGCGTGGAATGCGACTGTCGATCACATTCACCACGCCGCCGATCGCCGATGATCCGTAGAGCAGGGCAGCAGGACCGCGCAATATCTCGATCCGGTCGGCGGTCAACGGATTGATCGCCACCGCATGATCGACCGAGGTATTGGATACGTCGAAACTGCCGATCCCATCGGTCAGGATGCGCACCCGCTCCCCCTGAAACCCGCGCAGGATCGGGCGGGACGCATTGGGACCGAAGGACGTCGCCGACACGCCCGGCTGCCGCGCCAGCGTCTCGCCGATGGTCGTCCGCATCTGCTGGGTCAGCTTGTCGCCGGTCAGAACCGTGGTGCCAGACAATATGTCGCCCTGCCGCCGAGGGATCAGGGCCGTGACAATGATGTCGGCGCGATTGTCATGATAGGCCTGGTCAGCGGCTTGAGGCGCGGCATCGCCGCTCTGGGCAAAGACGGCGGGTGCGACACATAGTGCTGACAGGGCGCAACCGGCGCGCAGGGGGAGGAGACGGGACATTGACGATAGTCATCCTTGGCAACGGAGGGAATGAGACCCTGTAACCAAGATGATATAGCATATCAACATCGCGGCGTATTTTTCTGCCGCAATGCACCATCAATTCGGCACAAACTGTGTCTTTAGAGGAACAGGAAGTCCGCCAGTGCCTCTACAGCCGGAATATCGGCTGCGTCGGGCCGTATGGCCTGGCGGACCTCGACTGCGGGCAGCGGCATGTCGAGCGCGAGCCTCTTTATGCCTTCCATACGGCCCAAATCCCGCGCGAGCGGGCCAAAGGCCGCGAACAGCCCGACGCCGTCGCGCAAGGACGCCATGATGGACGCCATATTATCGCTTTCCAGCGCTATGGGGCCGGTTTGGGCTTTTGCTCTGGCAAGCGCGGCTTCGATCACGCCCCGCATGGCATTGTCGCGTTCCATCGCCAGCATTGGCGTTGCCGCCAGATCGGCGCGCGATACGCTGAGCGACCGCGCCAGCGGATGCTCCGTCCCCGCATAGATATTGACCGGCTCTGACCAACCATAGCGCGATGGAAAATCCTCTGGCGCGCCGAGGGCATAGAAATAGGCGATATCCGCGCGTCCGCGCCTGAGCGCTGCATCGGCGTCCGCCGCTGATTGGACATGCAGGTCCAGCGCGATCGCGATATCTTCGTTGGCGGCTTCAAAAGTGGCCAGCGCATCCTGCAAATGGCCGAACACGGGTGCAGGCGCAGCCAGCAAAATGGTGCGGCGCGGCGATTCGGGGATGGCCGGGGCGGCAGGTGGAGGCGCGATGGCGGGGGGCAAGGGAACAAGCGCCGGGCGATCCCAATCGTCGCTGGCATCCTGCGATAATAGGGTCATTGCCTCGGCGGTCTTACGCCCGGCCGGGGTCAACCGGGCCGCGCCCTCCAAATCCTCGAACAACCGATAGCCCAGTCGCATTTCCAGCGACGCCAGGTCACGCGCGATCTCCCCGGCGGACAGGCCCATGTCATTGGCACAACGCGCCAAATTCCCCGCCGCTACCATCTGCGCGAAAAGGTCCAACTGGCGCAGGGATGGTGTGTCCATCCCTGCCTGATAGAGGAAATGCCAAGCCGGTGTAAGCGCGATCTTGACGAAGCCGGTCCAAGATTGCTGAGCATGACTTGGCGTCTGCCATCTCGCCCTGTCCGGCATCGCGATGTCGTCGCGTCGACCGACCTTACTTGCCGTGGCCGCGCCGATGCTGGAGAAGCATTCGATATGCAAGGGAGAGTGAATGTTCACGGAATGGATCACGGGTTCGGTTTTTAACGAAATCGCCGCTCTGCTGGTGTTGGCGGCGGGCGTCGGGCTTATCGGCGCGCTCTTTCGTCAGCCGCTCATCGTCAGCTTCATCGCCGTTGGAATCGCGGCGGGTCCGTCGGGGTTCGACATTGCCCGTTCCACCGAAGCGATCCATCTGCTCGCCGAACTGGGCGTCGCCGTCCTTCTGTTCCTTGTCGGCATCAAGCTGGACGTAAAGCTCATCCGCACGCTTGGTCCGGTGTCCCTTGCGACGGGTCTGGGGCAGGTGGCGTTCACATCGATTTTCGGGTTTTTGATCTGCCTCGCCATGGGGCTGGACGCGCGGACGAGCGTCTATGTCGCCGTCGCGCTGACATTTTCCAGCACCATCATCATTGTCAAACTCCTGTCGGACAAGCGCGAGATCGACGCGCTGCATGGCCGGATCGCTCTCGGCTTCCTGATCGTGCAGGATCTGGTGGTGGTGTTGGCGATGATCGTCCTTTCGGCTGTCGGCGTCGGGGGGCGGGACGAGGCATCGACGAGCGATATCGCGGCGATCTTCGGCGCGGGCCTCGCATTGCTTGCCCTGGTGCTGATCTTCATTCGCTATGTCGCGGACCCCCTGACCGAGCGTCTGGCGCGGGTGCCCGAACTGTTGATCGCTTTTTCCATTGCTCTCGCGGCGATCTTCGCGGCGATGGGCGATGCCTTTGGCTTCGGTAAGGAATTGGGCGGTCTGCTGGCCGGTGTCGCCTTGGCCTCCACGCCCTTTCGCGATGCCATAGCGGCACGCCTGTCCCCGCTTCGGGATTTCCTGCTCCTCTTTTTCTTCATCTCGCTTGGAACGAGCCTGGATATCGCCAATCTGGGGAAAAGCAGCGTCGAAGCGATCATCCTCTCGCTGTTCGTTCTCATCGGAAATCCGTTGATCGTGGTCGCTATCATGGGTGCCCTCGGCTATCGCCGCCGCACGGGGTTCCTGGCTGGGCTGACGGTCGCGCAGATCAGCGAATTCTCGCTCATATTTATGGCGATGGGCGTGACGCTGGGCCATGTTTCCACAGAGGCGCTGGGCCTTGTGACATTGGTCGGCCTGATCACGATCGCCGCATCCACCTATATGATCACCTATTCCCATCAGCTTTTCAGGCTGTTTGATCCCTATCTTCGCATTTTCGAACGCAGGACGAAAAACGCGCAGGAGGCAGGCGAGGGCACCAAGGACATGGCCTCCGGTCATGACATCATCCTGTTCGGGATCGGCCGCTATGGTGGAACCATTGGCCGGCGGTTGATTGCGGAGGGAAAGTCCGTCCTTGGTGTCGACTTTAGCCCCGAAGCCGTTCTTCGCTGGCAAAAGGAAGGGCTACCGGCGGTCTATGGCGATGCGTCCGATGCTGAATTTCTTTTGAGCCTGCCGCTCAGGCAAGCGAAATGGGCGGTGCTGACTGTTCCCCACACGGATGTCGGCATCAATCGCCATGATACTGGCCCGGTCTTTATCCAGGCCCTTCGCGAAGCGGGCTTCACTGGCCAGACGGCGATGTCGACCGGGCTGGTCGGTGATCGCGCGCAACTGGCATCGGCCGGGGTCGATCTGGTGCTGGAACCCTATGTCGATGCCGCCGACCGCGCGGCGGAGATGCTCATGGCAAAGACGTTGCCCGGCCGCAGTTCGTTGGAGCAGGAGGATCAGCAGCAATTGTAGAATGCGTATGGCGTAAACGACGATGGGCTCCCGAAAAGGGGAAGGGTGCTATTTTCCCCGGTAAAATAATTGCGGGTTCCTCTGGATGAAGCGACGAACCCAATTGTCGATCCGGCCCTTGCGTTGTTCCTTCATAGTTCGCCATCCGATGAAGCTCATCACCGCAGCGCCGATCGCATCGACGATCAGATCCCACATCGTATCGGTCAGCCCCGACGGATCGCCAAGCATCGGCTTCTGCATGGTGAAGCCGAATAGCTGATCCATCGCAAATTCGAACATTTCCCACAACGTCCCGATGCCAAGCCCGAAAAAGAAGGCGAAGAGGGCGATGAAGGATGGACGCATCCGCAGATCGACCAGTTCATTCTCGTTGAGGATGTAGACGATCAGAAAGCCGAGCAGGCCCAGCAGCAGGCCTGCCGTGCCATGCAGTGCCAGATCCCACCACCATAGCCATTCATAATAGTCCCTGACCTCGCCCAGGAAGAGCGTGGCAAAGATGAACAGGATCGCCAGGAGTTGAAGTTCCGACGGAATGACGACCGGAAGGCGTTTGCGCGCAACAACCGGGACAAGGGTTGCCGCCATCACGCTGACCACCAGAAAGACGTGCATCCATCGGGCATCTCTGACAAGGAACAGGAGTTCCAGGGCCATGACGAGTTGCATTGCGATCAGCACGCCGAGATGGGCACGCTTCACCAGGCCGGGGCTTTCAGGCTGTTCGGACATGATCTAATGTTCCGGTATGTTACCATCTAAGCTTTTGCCAACTCAGACCAAAATCGGGCGTGGCAGCCAGGTCCGGCGGCGATAGGGAGTGTTACCGATAGGGTGGTCCTTGTCTATCTGCTAGACCGGACAAGGAAGCGAAGGCCTATTCATAGCCTCTGATCAGGAGGGGAGGACGCTATTAACCTCCCGAAAAAGCCAGAAGAGCAGCATTGAACGATATCGAAACCCTGCACTCGCCAAGAAAGATCACGCTGGCCACTGACCTTAGTTGCCGGTGCGACCGGGCGCTTGATCGCGCTGTCGAACTTGCACAGCGCTGGAATGCGACCTTGGTGATTGCCCATGTCGTTGAACCCAATGGCATGGATGATGATATCTCTGCGCCCGCCCTGCCATCCTGGCGACGCGGCATCGACCCTCTGGAAAGAGCCAGGCAGCAGATCCGCCGGGAACTGGGTGTCGATAGTGCGAATATAGAAATCCGCGTCGATGAAGGACAGCCCGCGCCACAATTGTTGGACATCGCCCAGCGGGAAGGGTGCGATCTGATCATCACAGGCATGGCGCGGGATGAACCGTTTGGCCGCATGCTGCTGGGAACCACGGTCAACCAGCTTGTTCGACGTTCTTCCGTTCCGTTGCTCGTGGTCAAGCGGCGGGCAGTCCGTCCCTATCGGCAGATTGTGGTCGCGACCGATTTCTCGGAAAGTTCTCGCCATGCGCTGATGACCGCCGTGGGCTGTTTTCCCGACGCAGCCTTCACGCTTTTCCACGGCTATGATGTTCCGTTTGCAAGCTTTCTCGACAAACGCGGATTGCGCGATCAGGTGAGTGCGCTGGAGAAAGAGTGCGGAGAAGAATTTCTCTCCGCCACCCCGCTGGACGAAAAGCGGCGTCGCCACATTCCTACGCTGATCGAACATGGCATCCCCGAACGGCTTTTGTCGAACTATGTTCGTGACCGGGGGGCGGACCTGACTGTCATTGGCAGCCATGGCAGAACCGCCCTTTTCGACGTGCTGATCGGCAGCATGACCCAGCGCCTTCTGGAAGCGGTGGCAGGCGATATCCTGGTCGTGATTGACCCTCAGGCCCGAAAATGGGCCTGAGACGCTAGCGCAGGCCAACTGGACATCGCCGTCCTTGGGCACCGACTGGTAAGGTTGCGTTGGGCAAGCGATGTGGAGGAATCGGGAGATTGCGGACATCAATGACTGGGTACCGGACAAAGTTGCGCATATCCGACGGGTATATGTTGACCAGAGCCATCCAGTTATGGCAATCGCCCCGCGTATCAGGTTAGCGGCGTGAACCATGCTGTAAAATCTTGGTGCATGCTGGCGTTAAGCCAAGGCGATGCGGGTATAGCTCAATGGTAGAGCACTAGCCTTCCAAGCTTGTGATGCGGGTTCGATCCCCGCTACCCGCTCCAGCAGAAAAACCCGGAAATCAGCCCGGCTTCGGTCCCGAACTCGCCCGCTCCATCAGCGTGAACAGAAATTCCGGCGCATCTTCTGGGCCGTTGGCGAGTGCGTCTATGACCGCGCGGCCCATATCTTCCAGCGGCTGGCGCACCGTCGTCAGCGGCGGCCAGGATGTCAGGCTGGCGGGCGTATCGTCGAAGCCGACCACCGAAAGATCTTCCGGCACCCGCAAACCGATCTGATGCGCCAGCGTCAGCACGCCCAGCGCCATATCGTCATTGGTGGCAAAGATCGCGCTTGGCGGTTCGGGCAGCGCCAGCAAGGCCTCGCCCGCCGCAATGCCGGACGTGAAGGTGAAGCCGCCGCAGACGAACAGGCTCTCGTCGATCGGCACCGCCGCTGCGGCCAGCCCGTCGCGAAACCCTTCGACCCGGCGCAATGCCGATCGGTGCTTGGCGGGCGGGGTGATGATGCCGATCCGGCGATGGCCATGCGCGATCAGATGGTCCGCGACCATGCGCCCGGCCGCGCGTTCGGGCGTGTGGATATTGAAGCCCGCCCCGACCACCGACCCGGCGATCCGCGCGCAAGCTAGGCGCAACTCGGCGAGGCGCGCCAGCAGCGCCTCATCATCCGACAAGGGCGGCACCAGCAACACACCATCGGGGCGCAGGGCCGCCACCAGCCGGTCGAGTACGTCGAACCGCTCTTCTCCACCCGGCGAGATCGGTTCCACGACGAGATGATAGCCCAATTCGCGGCAGCGCGCGGCGGCCCCAGACTGGATGCCGCTGATATAGCCGGGCGCAGGATTGCTGTAGAGATAGGCAATCATGAACGACCGCCCGCCTGCCAGCCGCCGCGCCGACTGATTGGGCCGATAGCCCAGTTCGCGCACCGCCGCCTGCACCCGCTCGCGCAATTCGGCGCTGACATTGGGGGCCTGATTGACGACGCGCGATACCGTCTTGATCGACACTTTGGCGAGGGCAGCGACGTCGTGAATGCTGGTCATGGATAGTCTGGCTCGAAACAACGGAAGCGTTCGTCATGCGGCGCAAAGGCGGCGCTTGGCAAGTCGCGATCATGCGCCCTATGCTTCACCACAACAAGGAATGGACGGGCAGGACATGGGTGACGTGATCAATTTGCGCCAGGCGCGCAAGGCAAAGGCCCGCACGGACAAGGCGCAGCAGGCCGACGCCAACCGCGCGAAGTTCGGCCGCACCAAGGCGCAGCGTCAGGCGGACGACGCCCAGCGCGCACGGCAGGAGGCGGCGGTCGACGCGGCCTATCGGGAAGACCGCACCCTCGAATAAGGCCGGGCCGCCGGCCCCTGTTCCGGTTGCGCTTTTGCCCCTTGCCTGATACCGGCGCGCGCATCATCCGCGCCATTCCCGAACAGAAGAGTCGCCCACCATGTCTGACAAGATCAACCGCATCGTCCTCGCCTTTTCCGGTGGCCTCGACACCAGCGTGATCCTGAAATGGCTGCAACAGACTTATAACTGCGAAGTGGTGACCTTCACCGCCGACCTGGGGCAGGGCGAGGAACTGGAGCCAGCCCGCGCCAAGGCGCGGCTGATGGGCGTCAAGGAAGAGCATATCTTCATCGACGACCTGCGCGAAGAGTTCGTGGCGGACTATGTCTTCCCGATGATGCGCTCCAACGCGCTGTATGAAGGCCTCTATCTGCTCGGCACGTCGATCGCCCGGCCGCTGATTGCCAAGCGCCAGATCGAGATCGCCAAGATGGTTGGCGCGGACGCCGTGTCGCATGGCGCGACCGGCAAGGGCAATGACCAGGTCCGCTTTGAACTGGGCTATTATGCCCTGTCGCCCGACATCAAGGTGATCGCACCATGGCGTGAATGGGATTTGACCAGCCGCACCAAGCTGATCGAGTTCGCCGAAAAGAACCAGATTCCGATCGCCAAGGACAAGCGCGGCGAAAGTCCCTTCTCGACCGACGCGAACATGCTCCACACCTCGTCCGAGGGCAAAGTGCTGGAAGACCCGTGGGATGAAGTCCCTGACTATGTCTATTCGCGCACGGTCAACCCGGAGGACGCGCCCGACGCGCCCGAATATATCACCATTGATTTTGAGCGCGGCGACGGCGTCGCGATCAACGGCGTCGCCATGAGCCCCGCGACCTTGCTTGAAACGCTGAACGATTATGGCCGTAAACATGGGATTGGCCGCCTCGACCTCGTTGAAAACCGCTTCGTCGGCATGAAGTCGCGCGGCATGTATGAAACGCCGGGCGGCACAATCTATCACTTCGCCCATCGCGGCATCGAGCAGGTGACGCTGGATCGCGGCGCGGCGCATCTGAAGGACGAACTCGCCCCGCGCTATGCCGAGCTGATCTATAACGGCTTCTGGTTCTCGCCGGAGCGCGAGATGCTGCAGGCCGCGATCGACCATAGCCAGGAAAAGGTCACCGGCACGGTCCGCCTCAAACTCTACAAGGGCGGCGTCTATATCGTCGGGCGCAAGTCGCCTTACTCGCTCTACAGCGAAAAGGTCGTGACCTTTGAGGACGACGCCGGTGCCTATGATCAGCGCGATGCGGCGGGCTTCATCAAATTGAACGCATTGCGTCTGCGTCTGCTGGGCCGTCGCGACCGTTAATTCGGTCGCGTCTGGCGCAGGACTGCAACTCACCGCACGGTTTGCGATCCGTTAACCACTATGGCCCCATGTCGCTTGCAAGGAGACATGGGGCGTGCATGGCATCATATTGGAAACGGCGTCCGTTTTTCGCGCCATCGAACGATCGACCGCGATCGTTAGCTTCGACATGGCCTGCCGGGTCATCGGGGCGAATGATAATTTCCTCACCCTCTTCCGCTATGATTTTGCCGATATCCAGTTGCGGCCGCATAGTCTCTTCTGCGAGCCCGGCTATGCCGACACGGCGGAATATACCGCTTTTTGGGATCGGCTCCGGTCGGGCCATTTCGACACGGGCGTCTATCGCCGACAGGATCGGCATGGCCGTCTCATTTGGATCCGGGGGAGCTATAATCCGATGTTCGATGAACATGGCGTTCAGACCGGCATCATAAAATTCGCGACCGACATCAGCGCCGAGCAGGAGGCTATCGCCGCGCGCGAGGATGCCGAACAGCGACTGGGACGTCAGGAGAGGGATCGCCGTGCCAGTATCGAACGGGTGCTGAGCGAAGTGAGCGGTATTGTCGATGCGATCGACGGCATAGCCCGCCAGACCAATTTGCTGGCGCTCAATGCCTCGATCGAGGCGGCGCGGGCGGGTGAGGCGGGCCGGGGCTTTTCCGTCGTCGCCGCTGAGGTCAAGAAGCTGGCGCTCGACACCCAAAGCGCGACCAGAGATGCGCGTGCCGTGATCTCCGGCTGATCGCGCCTGTTACACGTTGCGACAAAGTCACCCATGCCATGACATAGTTGCGGGACAAAATGGGTCGATAAGCATCTTCAAGGACGGCGACACGTCGTTCGGTATAGATGCTTTGGAAGGAACAGGACATGATCCGCAAGTTTTTTGGAACCGTTGCGCTCGGCTCGCTGGTTGTCGGCGGCCTTGCCGCTTCCCACGTCGCTTTCGCCCAGCCGGGTGATGGTCCCGGCCGGGGTGGCCGTGGCGGGGGCATGATGATGATGGCCGATGCCAACAAGGACGGCACGATCACCAAGGCGGAATTGACCGCCGCACTCGAAGCCCGCTTCGCCAAGATGGATATCGACAAGGATGGCAAGCTGACCCAGGCGGACCGCGATGCGATGCGCACCCAGCGCCTCGACGCCCGCTTTGCTAAGCTGGACACCGACAAGAATGGCCAGATCAGCAAGGCGGAAATGGCCGCCGCGCAGGACGGCCGGTCGGGAAAGCGCGCCGAAGCGGGCAAGCCCGGTGGGCCGGAAGGTCGCAACTGGGGTGGTCGCCATCATGGCGGCCCCGGCAAGGGCGGCATGATGATGGGCGGCCGCGCCGATGCGAACAAGGATGGCACCGTGACCAAGGCTGAATTCATGGCCGGACCGATGGCCATGTTCGACAAGGCTGACACCAACAAGGACGGCAAGGTCACCGCCGATGAAATGAAGGCCGCGCGTGACGCCATGCGGGGTGCCTGGAAGGACCGTAAGGCACCGCCGCCGCCCGCGGGCTGATGTGACACCTCCCTGTTCACGGTCAGGCCCGGCATCCCCTGCCACCCCTGAACCGGACCGTGAACCCTCTAGGAAGGACGAAGGCTGGCTCCCCCGCCATGCCTTCGCCCTTCCAACTTTTTCCCGCCCATGACAGACAGGCGCAATGAGCGAAAAACCCCATCTCTTGCTCGTCGATGACGAGCGTTCGATCCGCGAGCCACTGGCGCAATATCTGTCGCGCAATGGCTTTCGCGTCACCGCCGTCGATAGCGCGGCGGAGGCGCGCATTCGCCTCAACGCCAATGCGATCGACATGGTGATCCTCGACATCATGATGCCGGGCGAAGACGGGCTGTCGCTCTGCCGCCACATTCGCGAGACCAGCGAAATTCCTGTCATCCTGCTTACCGCCCGCACCGAAGAAACCGACCGCATCGTGGGCCTTGAAATGGGCGCGGACGATTATGTGCTCAAACCCTTCTCTCCGCGCGAACTGGTCGCCCGGATCAAGGTGATCTTCCGCCGCGTCGCCACCGGCGGCCAGCGCGTGACCGCGCCCGACGGCGCCAATTACAGTTTTGCCGGATGGCTGCTCAAGACGCAGGAACGCACGCTGGTAGACAGCGAGGGCGTGTCGCTGCCGCTGTCGACGGCGGAATATAATCTGATGCTGGCCTTTGCCACCCGCCCCAATTCGGTGCTGAGCCGCGACCAATTGCTCGACATCACCCAGGGCCGCGAGGCCAACGCTTTCGACCGCGCGATCGACAACCAGATCAGCCGCCTGCGCAAGAAGATCGAGCCGGACCCCAAAAATCCGACCCTCATCAAGACCGTATGGGGCGGGGGCTACACCCTGTCCGCCGAGGTGCGTAAGCTGTGAAGCGCCTCCGTCTCTGGCCGCAAAGCCTGGTCGGGCAGATCATCGCGCTCGTCGCGCTGGCGTTGTTCGTGGCGCAGGCGATCAATTTCGGCCTGCTCTATCGCGAGCGGATACGCCTGCAATTGACCGCACAGACCGCCCCCGTCGTCGCGCGGGTCGTCGATGCGCTCGACAACCGAGCCGACCGCCCCGGTCCGGCGCGAATGCGGGCGCGCTTCGTACAGGGCGTGCCGCAATTGGACGGCGATGCGCGTCCCGACATTGAAAAGCGGGCCGCCGCGATGTTCGAGGATCTGGGGCTGCGCATCCTGACCGTGCGCGTGGTGCAGGATGATGCGGTGATGCCGATGCGGCGCTGGGAGCGGATACGGGTCCGTGCTGGCGACGAACGGCCGCATGATCACCGTGTCGCGCGTCTCACGCTGGCGGCCGAATATGAACCGGGCAAATGGGTCGTCACGCAAGCCCGCAGCGGCGATCGCCCGGCCCGCTTTGGCGGCTGGCTGATCGGCCAGACCCTCATCCTCTATGTCATCGTCCTGCTGCCGCTGCTCTGGATCGGCAGCCGTCTCGCCCGCCCCCTGAAGCAGCTGACCGGATCGGCGCAGCAATTTGCCCGAACCGGCGTGGCCGATGCCGTGGACGAACGCGGCCCCGGCGATGTGCGCGACCTCACCATGGCATTCAACGCCATGCGGTCGCGCATCATCGCGATGCTGGACGAGAAGGACCGGATGCTGGGCGCAATCGGCCATGATTTGCGCACGCCGCTCGCCTCGCTGCGGGTGCGCGCCGAATCGGTCGAGGATGATGCCGAACGCGCACGCATGTCCGAAACCATTGATGAGATGAACCGGATGCTGGAGGATATCCTCTCGCTCGCGCGCGCTGGACGCAGCACGGAAGCGGTGCAGAAGGTCGATCTCGCTGCGCTCGCCGATGCCGTGGTCGAGGATTTCATCGAACTGGAATCGCCCGTCGATATGACTGAAAGCGACCGCGCCGTCGCCTTCGTGCGCCCCCAACAGATCCGCCGCGCCCTGCGCAACCTCATCGAAAATGCCATCGTCTATGGCGAGCGCGCCCATGTGTCGGTGGTGCGCGAAGCGGGTTCCATTCGGCTGGTCGTTGCCGATGACGGCCCCGGCATCGCCGAGGACCGGATGGAAGAAATGCTGGAACCCTTCACCCGCCTCGAAGGATCGCGTAACCGGGAGACAGGCGGAGCAGGGCTGGGCCTCGCGCTGGTGCGCGCGATCATGGCCGAACATCAGGGCGAGTTGCGCCTCACCAACCGCCCCCAAGGCGGGCTGGAGGCGAGCCTCGTGCTGCCTGCATGATCTAAGCGCGTGATGCGCCGACCCGTCAGTCGGCAAGGTGGAGGCCTTGCATCCACCCTGCTGATCGCGCACATTGGGGTGCCCAACCGAGGATATGCCCCATGTTTGGCCTTATGCTTCTTCTCCAGATGCCCAGCGATATTGTGGTTACGGGCCAGCGCCTTGTCGAGGCGCAGGCGGAGTGCGTCCAGACTGGCTGCACGCCGCTGCGCGATGCACAGGCGACGATTGCCCTGGCGGAAGTGCAGTTCAGGGATGGCGACTATCGTGATGCGAAAAAGCTATTGTCCGCCGCGATTGGTCGCAACAAGAAGGAAGCCACCGCTGCACCCAGGCCCGTTGCCGCTCTGTATGAGGCCTATGCGACAATTGCACTTCATGAGGGCGACAAGGAGACCTATCGGCGCGCCGTCGTCAATCAGGTGCGAATCTTGCGGGAGCACCTGCCAGAAGATGATCCTTCCCGTATCTCCGGTTCGACGGCTTTGGGCGACATGTGGATCAAGCTGGGCGATTATCGACAGGCGGAGATAACATATCGTAGCATTGAACAGGCCGCGTTAGCGTCGGGTCAGGACAAGGCAGCCATGCTGGCGGGCATGAAGCGCGTATGGCTGAACGCTGCGCGGGGTGATGACCGGACGTCCACCGAACTGCTCGATCAGCTGGAAAGCCGCCCACTTGCCCAAAACGCGGGCTATCAAACTGCATTGCGGGTTCTCCGTCTTCGCTTGGCCGCGCGCCAAGCCGATGAGAAGGAAATCACCCGGCTCATTGCCGAACTCGGCCCGCGTGAGGACAGTGACTCGTTGCTCATCTGGTCGCCACCCTATGAGTCGAACGCAGCAGAGGCCGCCGATGCGCAGGCCCGAATGTTTGGCACACCCAATTTGGCTGACGCCAGAGGGAGCGATTATAGCGGCATCCGCTGGGCCGATATCGGCTTTTGGGTACGCCCCGACGGACGCACCGAGGACATCGAAATTCTGCGGGGCTCCGTATCGAAAGGCTGGGTGCAACCGGCTCTCCAGCAAATCGCCGGCCGTCGTTACTCCGCAAGTGTAGACCCGGACAATGGTCAGGGGCACTATCGTATAGAGCGCTTCACCCAGCGCAGCGAGTATAGGATCCCTCACGGAAGCCTTGTTAAACGGCGTATCGCAACCGGCGGCTATGATATATTGGACTTGACCGAGACACCCGCCGACCCTCCGGCTTGAGCTCTCCAATACCTCAATGCTGGCCTGGTTTGCTCGACGTTCCCGCCGCTGACGGGTTGATCAGCGCCGCGCCGCTTGGCAGCGCCGTGCCGCCCATGTCGAGCTTCTTGGCCTGTTCCGTCGCGACGCGAACCGGATCGTCACGTTCCTTGATCGCGGCCTTGGTCTCCGCGTCCATGTCCGCATCCTCCGCGCCGTCGCCGCCACGGGTCCAGCCCAGGATAATCGACATGCGCCGGTTGCGCGGGTCATAGCTGTCGCCCTTGATGAAGGGTTCGCGATCGGCGACCCCCTCGATCCGGGCGAAGCGGGCGTTGCCGATACCGCTGTCAGCCAGCGCTTTACGCGTCGATTCGGCGCGGCTGGATGACAGCAGCCAATTATTCATCGTCCGTCCCGACGCATAGGGCAGGCCATCGGTATGGCCGCGCACGATGAGCAGGTTGGGCATGGTCTGCAGGGCGGTGGCGACCTCGGCGATCAGCGCGCGGGCCTGCGGCACCAGCCGGTCGGTGCCCATCGCGAACATCGCAAAGTCCGCTTCGTCGATCAGGTCGATGCGCAATCCCTCGCGCGTCTCGGTGAACCGCACATGTTTGCGCAGTTTTTCCAGTCCCTTGCGCATCATCTGCGCTTCCAGCTTTTTCTTGATCGATTCGAACTTCTGCCGGTCGGCGGCGCGCATCGCCTTGCCGCCTTGGTCCTTGGTGCCGCTCGCGTCCCTCGGAATCGTGATCGACAAATTGCCCTGACCGCCGGTGGTCGGATAATTTTCCTTGCCCATGATGGAGTCGCCACCCATCAGTCCGGTGGAGCCAGCCGACGCCATTTTGAGTTCGACCAGCGTCGGCGTGAAATAGTCGGCCAGCGCCTTGCGCTGCTTCTCCGTGGTCGCGCCCAGCAGCCACATCAGCAGGAAGAAGGCCATCATCGCCGTCACGAAATCGGCGTAGGCGACTTTCCACGCACCGCCATGATGACCGCCATGACCCTCCACGATGATCTTCTTGACGATGATCGGCCGTGGTTCCGGCTCGTTCGCGCCGCGCTTCTTGTCCCCTGCTGCCACGGCTTATTTGCCCCGCATGCCGTCGAACACTTCGGCAAAGGCCGGCTGGTTCGCATGGGGCAGGCTGGAGCGCGCGGCCTCAATCACCAGCGGCTGCGGATGACCGTGGAGCGAGGCGACGATGATCTGCTTGACGACATGATAGATTGCGCCGTCCGCCTCGATCACGCTGCGGCACCGATTGGCGAAGGGATTGACCATGCCATAGGCGAGCAACACGCCGAGAAAGGTGCCGACCAGCGCCGAACCGATCATCGCGCCCAAAATCGCGGGCGGCTGGTCGATCGACCCCATCGTCTTGACCACGCCAAGCACGGCGGCGACGATGCCGAGCGCAGGCAGGGCGTCGGCCAGACCTTGCAGATTGTCGGCGGGTTTGATCGCTTCATGATGATGGGTCTTGAGGCTGTTATCCATCACATCCTCGACCGCATGCGGATCGAGCGTGCCCGACGACACCACCACCAGGCGCAGCGTGTCGCTGATCAGGTGGATCAGCGTCTTGTCCTTCATCAGGCGCGGATATTCGGTGAAGATGGTCGAGCTGGCCGGATCTTCGATATGCGGTTCCAGTGCAACCGGGCCTTCGACCCGCAACGTCTTCATCAGCTTGCTGACAAGGAAGATGCAGTCGAGGAAATCCTGCTTCTTATATTGCGGCCCCTTGAACACCTTGGCGAGGCCTCCGCCCAGCGCCTTGAGGTCGGCACCCGAATTGCCGATGATCAGCGCGCCAACGGCCGCGCCACCGATGATCATCATTTCATGGGGCAGGGCGTGCAACACCGGGCCGATATCGCCGCCAGTGATGATGAACCCGCCAAATACCATGACCAACAGGACGACAAGGCCGATGACTGCTAACATGGTAATCCCCGAAAAATCTGCCCTAGGGCCTCGACCCGATGAAAGGGGCCATCACTTGGTTAATACGGACTGGTTAGCGGCAGGTTTAGGACAGCCGTTTTTTTAGCCGATCAGGTCGAACAGGGTCTGCCGGTTGATCCGGGCAAAGGCCGACTGCGCCGCTTCGAGTTGCAGCAGTTGCGCCGAAACATTGGCGATGACTTCGCTCAGATTGGTCGATTCGAGATCGGCGCGCCGTTCAGTATAGTCCAGCCCGATATCGGTCAGCCGCGTGCCGATGACATCCAGCCGGTCGCTGCGCACGCCCTGTCGGGCCTGTTCTACGACGATATGGCTTTGCCCCGCCTTCACGGCATCGAGCGCGGTCGCCAGGGCAGCATCGTCGCCACCTTCCAGCGCGGCCATGGTCTGGCCCAATATCGCATCGATAGACATGGGCGTGCCATCGACATCAATGCCCTCGGACACCTGCTGCCGCGTTGCAACGACCGCCAGGTTCAGGCCACGGCTGACCGGAACCAATACGCTCTGCCCCTCGTCGAAGACCGGCGTGCCCTGATAATCCTTCTGGTTGAACAATTCGTCGATCGTCGTGCGGATCGTCGACATTTCCTCCAATATCGCGGCGCGACTGGTGTCGTTGAGCGACCCGTTGCGTGCGGAGGTGACCAGCACCTGCGCGCGTTGCAGCAGATTGTCGACCTCGGACAGGTTCGCTTCGGCATTGGTGGCGCGGGTCGTGCCATAGCTGATATTGCTCTGCCAGGCCGCCTGCTGCGACTGGGCGCGGGCAATGTCCGACACCTGCACCCATGCCAGCGCATTGTCCGACGCCTTGTTGAGCGTGACGCCGGTGGAAACCGCCGTCTGTCCCTCGACAATGCTTTTCGACAGGGCCTGTTGCCGCCGGATCTCCGCGAGCATGATCTTGTGCGTGATGCCTACCATGGTTCAGCCCTTTGCCGGTCAGACGATCTGAAGGATCGAATCGATGGTTTCCTTTGCCATCTGGAGAATTTTCGCGCTGGCCGAATAGGCCTGCTGGATGCGCAGCAGATCGGCCGCTTCCATGTCGAGGTCGACGCCGCTTACCGCTTCGCGCGCGGCTACGGCCTGATCATTGCGGCCTTGCGCTGTGGTATATTCCGCCTTGGTCGCGCCCAGCAGATTGGCATGGGTCGCGATCAGCGCGGTCCAGCCCTGTTCGACGCTGCCATTGCCGCGCAGGGTGGAGGATATTGTCAGCAGATTGCCATTGAGCGCCCCATCGGTGGAACGCAGCGCCAGATCTTCAGGCTGCAGACCCAGCGCGGTCACGCTGGCGGCGCTGCCGCCAAAGGCGAGCAGCGGTGCCCCTGCCGCGCCGCCATCGGTGACGCCCTGCGCATGCCAGGCATTGATGTTGGCCACAAATTGGCCGGCCAGCGTATCGAGATCGGCGGCGCGGTCGGCCACCGTGCTGGCGGCGGAAAAGAGTCCGCCCAGCGCGCCGTTGGCCGGGGCGGCGAGCGCCGTCCCATCGCTCAGGCTGAGCGAAAGGCGGCCCTTGTCATCGGCGGCGATTGACAGGCTGGCGGCGCTATCGCCGCTCACCAACGTCTGCCCGCCATAGCTGACTTCTGCCACGCCTCGCGCACCGAAGCTGATATTGACGTTCAGATTGGCGTTGAGCGTCTGCAATGCTGCGTCGCGGCTATCGAGCAACTGGGCATAGGCCGACGTGCCGGGCTGGGCGCGAAGCAGGCTGTTGTTGATGTCGGCCAGCGCCGCGAGCGACGCATTGGCGCTTGCAATCGCGGAATCGCCTTCGGCCTTGATCCCGCTGGACACGGTATCCAGGTCAGCGGCGGTTTGACGGAAAGCGTCCGCAATGCGGCTTATACTGTCCAGCGTCGTGACGCGCAGCGATGTGTCGCCCGGTGCGGCGGCCAGCTTGTCCATATTCTGGAACATGCCAGTCATGAGCTGGCCGATGCCCGTGCTGCCGTCATTCAGCGCGATTTCGGTGTCCCCCTGCCAGCGCAGTCGGGCGCTCGCGCTGGCGAGGTTCATCGTGGTCAGCCGCACGGTCGCGTCGAGATAAGGATCGGCCCCGCGATTGACGCTCATCACCTGGACGCCGCCGAAATTGGCGCGGGCGGTGTAATAGGCCATGGTGGCGGTGGACGCGCCGGATTCGGCAGTCGTTACGCTGCGCCGCGTATAGCCTTCGGTGCTGGCATTGGCGATATTCTCGGCGATCGCGGCCAGCGCCGTGCGATAAGCGCGGGTGCCTGATGCCCCGATGATGAATAGATCGCTCATTCGCCGGTGCTCGGCGCGGCGGGCGCGACCCGTTCGCCAAATTGTCGGATCAGCAATTGGGCGATGCCCATGCTGTTGCTGCCCGCCAGCGCATCGGCGGTGCGAGAATCGGCCATCGACTGGAATTGCTCGGTCGCGCTGGAATCGCTGATCCCTTCGGCCAGGCTCGCAGAGCGCATCGCGCCGATCATCTGGCGCAGGAAGATCGCCTCAAACTGCTGCGCTGCTTTTTCCAGCGCGGCCTTGTTCGCGGCACCTGCGCCCGATGGCGCCGTGGCGGCGGGGGTCGTTGTCACCTGCATCATAGCACCACCAGTTCCGCCTTCATTGCGCCTGCCTGTTTCAAGGCTTCGAGGATGGCGACCATGTCCGCCGGGGAAGCCCCGATCGCATTGACCGCCTTCACTATATCGGCCAGCGACGCCCCACCTTTAAAATTAACCATAGGTTTCTTTTCTTCGTCGATGCTGATCGCGCTCTGCTGCTCTACCGCGGTCTCCCCTCGGCTGAACGGCGCAGGCTGGACGATACGCGGCGCTTCATTGACGTTGACGGTCAATTTGCCATGCGCGACGGCGGCCGGATGGATGCGGACCGCGCCATTGATGACGACGGTGCCGGTGCGCGCGTTGACGATCACCTTGGCGGCGGCATCGGCGGGAGAAATCTCGATATTCTCGATCATGCCCATCATCAGGATGCGGTCTTCCGCGCCCGGAATGGCGTCGATCGCGACCGACACGGCATCCATGGCGCGCGCGCGCCGGTCGCCAAAGGCCCGGTTGATGCCGTCCGCAACGCGCAAGGCGGTGGTCAGATCCGCTTCGGCCAGATTGAAGGTCAGGGTCGGCGCGGTATCGAAACCCGTGGCAACGGCACGTTCCACCGTCGCGCCGCCGGGGATGCGACCGGCCGAGGGGATGTTGACCGACACCTGGCTGCCATCCGCGCCCGATACGCCCAGACCGCCGACCGCCAGATTGCCCTGCGACATGGCGTAGATTTCATTGTCCGCACCGCGCAACGGCGTCATGATCAACGTGCCGCCGCGCAGCGACTTGGCCTTGCCCAGTGCCGACACCGTGACGTCGAGCCGTTGGCCGGGCTTCGCGAAAGCGGGCAGGTCGGCCGTTACCAGCACCGCCGCTGCATTTTTGAGCGCCGGGTTCATGCCCTGCGGCAAGGTCAGGCCAAAGCGCGACACGACGCCCTTCATGCCCTCGGTCGCATATTGCAGGCTATCATCGCCCGTACCCGCCAGGCCCACGACGATGCCATAGCCGGTAAGCTGGTTCGGCCGGATGCCCTGGAACGTCCCCAGATCCTTGACCCGCTCGGCCTGCGCCGGCGTGGTGATCAGGAACAGACTGACGAACAATGCACCAATAAATCCTCCCCTGTAAGGGGAGGGGGACCGCTGGCGAAGCCAGTGGTGGAGGGGTGTCCCCCTCTCGCCACGGTTATACCCCTCCGTCAGGGCTGCGCCCTGCCACCTCCCCTGCAAGGGGAGGATGGAGGCCACGCGATCGAAGATGCTTTTCACGATGCTCTCCATCAAAAGGGGCTGATTATCGAGAAGAAGCTCTGCAACCAGCCTTGCTTGCTGGCGCGGGCAATCTCACCCTTGCCGGTATAGATGATCTTGGCATCGGCCACGCGGGTCGAGGCAATGCGGTTGTCCGGGCTGATATCGACCTGACGGACGAGACCACTGATCTGGATGAATTCGTCGCCGCGATTGAGCGTCAGCGCTTTCTCGCCCCTCACCAGCATGGTGCCGTTGGGATAGACCGCCGCGATCGTCACCGTGATCTCGCCCGACAGGGCGTTGGACTGGGTTGCACCGCCTTGGCCTGCAAAATTATTTTGGCCGCCCATCGCCACATCGCTGGCGGAAAAGGCTTTGGACAGGATGCCGGTGGTCGGCGGGGTCAGGCCGATATTGCCGTTGCGGCTGGTGTCGGCGCTGTTCCGCTTGGTCGCCTGCGTCCGTTCGACCAGGACGATGGTGATGATATCGCCGACCGTGGTGGCGCGTGCGCCGCTGGTCAGCGGGGTATAGCCAACCGATGTCTGGAAGATCGACCCATTGGCCTGCGCCACGGGCGGCTGGGCGATGACGGTCGGCGCATAATGGGCGCGCTCGGCATCGCGCTTCTTGCCTGCCAGCGCAGGGGAGGCGGCGAGGGCCACCAGCGTTGCCGCCGATACGATAAGCATCGCCGTTTGCCCTGAGCGAAGTCGAAGGGCTCGGCCGACCGATAGGGAGGCTACTTCGCGCTCCTCAGTGGAGGGCTTCGACAGGCTCAGCCCGAACGGGTTTTGATTATTATACATCATCTCAGATCACATATTCTGATTGACATATTGGAGCATTTCGTCGGTCGCCTTGATCATCTTGCTGTTGACCTCATAGGCGCGCTGCGTCTCGATCATCTCGACGAGCTCCTCGACGATATTGACGTTGGACGTTTCCAGGCTGCCCGATCGGATCGACCCGCGCCCTTCCAGCCCCGCGACGCCAATCTGCGGCACGCCGCTGGCCGCGCTTTCGGCGAGCAGGTTGCCGCCGATCGATTGCAGTCCTGCCGCGTTCATGAAAGTCGCCAGTTCGATCTGGCCAAGCTGCGTGGGTTCCGCCTCGCCTTGCAAGGTCGCAGACACCGTGCCGTCATTGCCGACCGTCACCGACGTCGCACCTTCGGGCACGGTGATCTGCGGGATCAGCGGCAGGCCGTCGCTGGTGACGACATTGCCTTCGGCGGTGACGCTGAAATTGCCCGCGCGGGTATAGGCGATGGACCCATCGGGACGCTGGATCTGGAAGAAGCCGGACCCTTCGATCGCCATGTCCAGCGCATTGCCGGTCTGGCTCAGTGTGCCCTGCGTGTTGATCTTGCTCGTGCCCTGCAGCGAGACGCCCGAACCCAGGTTCAGGCCGGTCGCGAACTTGTTTTCGCTGTCCGAATTGGCGCCTGCCGCGATCATCTGCTGATAGGCGAGCGTTTCGAAATCGGCGCGGTCGCGCTTGAAGCCGGTGGTGTTGACGTTCGCCAGATTGTTGGCGATCACGCGCATCTTCGTGTTCTGCGCGTCAAGGCCGGTGCGGGCGACATGAAGGGCGGCGTTGCTCATCGTTCATTTCTCCGTGCGGCATCCCTTGGAAGGGTGCTTATGCGTCAGACACAGCAAGATGCGTGCCAAAATTAACTATATTCTTCAGCTATCGAGCCGCATCAGCGACGCGCCGCCATCGTCCATCTGTTTGGCGGTATCTATCAGCTTGACCTGCGTTTCGAATGCCCGGCTCGCCTCGATCATCTGCACCAGCGCCTTGGTGGCATTGACGTTCGACCCCTCGATCGAACCAGCCGTGACGGTAGCCAGCGGGTCTTGCGGCAGCGCGCCGCCATTGACTTCGCGGAACAGGCCATCGGTGCCCTTGGCGATGCCGGACCCGACCGGGCTGACCAGTTTGAGCGCATCGACAAGTTGCGGATTGGCCGGGTCGCCGCCCTGCGGCACGCCCCAGATGCTGCCATCCTGCGCGATTGACACGCTGTCGAGCTGGGGCAGGGTGATCGGTCCACCCGCGCCCAAAACCGGCAAGCCGTCGCCGGTGGTCAGCAGCCCGCTGTCGGAGATTTTAAGGTCGCCCCGGCGGGTATAGGCTTCGCTGCCGTCCGCGCCCTGCACGGCCAGCAGCGCGTCGCCATTCATCGCCACGTCGAGCGGATTGCCCGTCGCGGTGACGGCGCCGCCCTCCATGCTGGCGGCAATGACCTGTTCGGACGCCTGCGCGCGGGTATCGAACGTGTCGCCCTGGAGCCAGCGCGTCTCGGCATTGGCAATCTCTGCGCGAAAGCCGATGGTGTTGGCGTTGGCGAGATTGTTCGCGATCGACGCCTGCCGCGCCATCGCGCCGCGCATTGCCGTAAGTGCCGTGTTGACGAGCCGGTCCATGGACGAAGCCTTCTACCCTGGGATGCTTAGGTGCGCATGTTGACGATGGTGGTGGTCAGCGTGTTCGCTGTCTCGATCGCCTTGCTGTTCGCCTGGAAATTGCGCTGCGCGGAAATCAGCGCCACCAGTTCCTCGGTGATGTCGACGTTCGAGCGCTCCAGCGACCCGCTGTTGACCGCGCCGAACATGCCGGTATTGGCGGTGCCCAGGATCGGGTTGCCGCTCGCGACGGTCGAGGACCAATGGGCATCGCCTTCCTGGCGCAAGCCTTCCTGGCTGTTGAACGACGCCATGGCGACCTGGCCCAGATAGGCGGTGCTGCCATCGGCATAAATCGCCGAAACCAGACCGTTCTTGGCCACGCCGACACTGGTAAGCTGCGCCGCGCCATCGACGCCCAGATAGGTGGTCGGGATTTGGAGATCGGTCAGATCGGCGGGGCTGCTTGCGGACGTAGGGGGTGTCGTCAACGCGCCAGTCGTAGGATCAACCGCGAACACCTGAATGCGCGATCCCGTGGTATCAACAGCATAGCGGTTGTCATCGACGGCAAAGGCGCCATTGCGGGTGTAGCTGACGGTGCCGTCCGGTGCCTTGACGGTGAAATAGCCTTCGCCGGTGATGGCGAGGTCCAGCGTCTTGTCGGTGGTTTCGATCGTCCCTTGCGTGAACTGCTGGGCGATGCCCTGCACGCGCACGCCCTGGCCTGCGACCTGGCTGGTCGTCTGCATCGGCGCGGCGGCGAAAATGTCGCCAAACTGCACCTTGCTCTTCTTGAAGGCGGTCGAATTGACGTTGGCGACATTGTTGGAAATGGTGGCCAGATCGGTCTGGGCACCTTTCAGGCCGGACAGCGAGATATAGAAGGACATGGCGTTGCTCCCTGGGTGAAAAGGAAAGAAAAACGGGGTGAGATTACATCAGGCTGATCGCGTCGGACGGGCTGTAGCTGCCGAGCGCGGTAATGAGTTTGGACGATGATCCGTCGGCGGGGGACTGGACCGCGGCAATGGTGGCCCAGGTGGCGACCCGGCTCGGCGTTGCGCCATTGACCTTCACCTGCAGCGCGGACGTGGCGATGGTATCACCCGCGTCATTCTTGCCGTCCCAGTAGAAGGTCACGTCGCCGGCCGGCTGCGCGCCAAGGTCGAGCGTCTTGACGACATTGCCGCTGCCATCGACCAGGCTGATGCTCGCGCCATCCGTGGCCTGGGGCAGGGTGATCTGCCCCGCATACAGGCCGCTGGCATCGGGAGCTGCGATATTGCTCTGCACCAGCATCGACTTGCCGATCCAGCTTGCCGCATCGCCCAGCCGTGTGCCGCCCAAATCGGCGGCCAGATTCTTGAGCGTCGCGTTCATTTCGGCGATACCGCTTGAATTGGTGATGGTCGCCATCTGCGACACCATTTCGGCATTGTTGACCGGCTCAAACGGGTCCTGCGTCTGCATCTGCGCGGTGAGCAGGCGCAGGAAATCGGCCTGGCCCATTTCCGCCTTGCCGGTGCCGACCTTCGCATTGGGATTATAGACCGATAGCCCGGCGGTATCGGTGATGGTGGAGGTGGTGCTCATTTGCCGATCCTTATGGTTTCGAGCATCAGGGATTTAGCGGTGTTCAGCACCTGCACGTTATTCTGGTACATGCGGGACGTTTCGATCATGTCGATCAACTCCGCATTGCTATCCACCGCCGCTTCCCACACATCGCCATTGGCGTCCGCCAGCGGATGATTGGGGTCGTGCCGCTTGGTCGGCTCGGCCTTGGTGGTGACGATCTCGGACACTTTGACGCTCGCCATGCCGGGGCTGTCGGTGACCGATGTGAAGACCGGCTTGATCGCCCGATAGGCCTCGGCTGCGCTGCCGGTGACATTGCCCGCATTGGCCATGTTGGACGCGGTGGTATTCAACCGCACCAGTTGCGCGCTCATGGCGCGCCCGGCGATGTCGAATATGTTCATGGGACCAGAGCCACTCATGCTCATTCTCCCCTGAGCGCACGGTTGATGGTGTTGATGCGACCCTCAAGGAAGGAGAGGGTGGTGCGATATTTGACCGCATTTTCGGCAAATAGCGTCTGTTCGGTGCTCAGCTCGACGGTATTGCCATCAAGGCTCGGCTGGAGCGGCACGCGATAGCCCATGGCGTCATCGACGACCTTCGACACGTCGGCGGCGTTGCCGCTCGCCTGCGTCGTCGCTTTTTGCAGCGCCGCGTCGAAATCAATGTCGCGCGCCTTGTAGCCGGGGGTCGATGCGTTGGCGATGTTGGACGCCAACAGGGACAGCCGCTGCGAGCGAAGCGCCAGCGCCTTTCCATGAATGCCGAACAAACCGTCTTCCACTGATCCTGCCCTTTTTGCCTGCTGGCCCTAAAAGTTTCGCGTCCCCCGCCGTTCTGACCCCTGATGGCGTCCATTGCGGGTGATCCAGCCTGAAATCAGCAAGAGCCGTGCCAATTTGCGTGGGTGACGCAACGGCAAGGTGGAAATGCCCGGAAATCCGGGCTTTTGCGGGTCAGGGCGGCAAGGACGGCAAAAAATTGCCGGGGTGCGGCAGTGGCTTGCCGCTGCGCCACGGGCCAAAGGGGACTGGCATATATGCTCGCGATTATCGGCCATTTATTCGACCCCCTGACGCTGCTCGCGCTGCTCTGCGGGGTCGCGCTGGTCGCCCTTTTCCAGAATGGTGCGCGACCGCTGGGGCGAGCGATGCTGGCGCTGCGACCGCTGGTCACGGCCGATCCCGCGCGCGATCGCGACGCTGCCCGCGCAACCATGCTCAAGATCGACCAAGTGGCGCAATTGCGCGGCCTCTCCTGCGCCGATCGCGTCAAGACCGCTTCCCCCTTCCTCACCGACGCGGCGCGCAAGCTGGCCAATTGCGACCGTACCGACCAGTTCGAACGGTGGGCAGGGCAGGTGCTGGCCGACCGCGCGCAACGCCATGGCGCGGTGCATAAGGCCTGGCTGTCGATCGCCGACGCCGCCCCCGCCCTCGGCATGGCTGGCACCATCATCGGCCTCGTCGGCATGTTCGCGGCGATGGACGATCCCGCCGCGCTAGGGCCAGCCATGGCGCTGGCGCTGCTCACCACGCTCTACGGCGTTATTATAGCCAATGTCGCCGCCGCGCCGATCGCCGCGCGCCTCATCGACCTGTCCGAACAGGAATTGGCCTGGCAGCGCGAAGTGGTGACACGAATGCTGGCAATCGCGCGGCGCGAAAATGCGCCGGTCCGACGCGGCGCGATACGCGAAGTCGCATGACCGGCAGCACATCCGCCATCGTCCGACGCAATCGCTGGGCCGTCAGCTTTGCCGACCTACTGCTGCTGCTGCTCGCCTTCTTCGTGCTGTTGCAGGCCAGCGGCGCGCGGCGCGATGTCGTGCTGGCGGGCGTTGCCCAGCAATTTGGCGGTCGGGCGATGCGGCCGGGCGTGGAATTGCGCGCGGCCGACCTGTTCGAGCCGGGTGAAGCCTTGCTCACGCGGCAGGGTCAGTCGCGCCTTTCCGCCATTGCCCGCCGCTTTGCGGACGAACCGGGCGGCGTCGAGATACGCAGTCGCGGCTCCGACCGCGCCCGCCAGCGCTTCGACGATTGGGATCTCGCCGCCGCCCGGCTTGGCGCCGTCGCCCGCGCGCTGAAACTGGACGGCATCGCGCAGGACCGGCTGCTGATCCGCGGCCTCGACCAGTCGGATGGCAAAAGCGGGCAGGGGCAGATGATTCGCATCGCGCCGGGGCAGACGGACGCGCGTTAACCAACTTGGCACGGATATTGCTGAAAATCCCGACATAGAACCGCCGACCTTGTCAGGAGACATGCCGTGCCTCGCGCTTATCCGTTCCTTCTCGCTACTGCCGCGCTGCTTGTCGCCGCGCCCGTGCAGGCGCAGCAGCGGTTCGAGAATCTCGATCGTATCGACAGCCTCGTCGCCATGACGGTGGGTGCCAATCTGGGCGAGCCGGGCGGCCCGATGGCACCGGTCGATCGCCGCTTGAAGCTGGCCGCCTGCCCGACGATGCCCAAGGTCGAAGGCCCGGTATTCGGCGCGGCCATGGTCAAATGCGAAGCACTCGGCTGGCGCATCCGCGTGCCGCTGGTTGCGGGCGCATCGGCTGCCGCATCGGGGCCAGTGCCGCGCACCGCCAGCCGCTTCACACCCGCCGCCCGCGCCACGCCGCAGGAAAGCGTCGTGCGCAAGGGCGATCCGGTGCAATTGATGGCGGGCAACGCGCTCTTCAACGTCTCGCGCAGCATGATCGCGGATGAAGATGGCGCGGTCGGCGACACGATCCGCGTACGCGAGGACAAGAAAGCAGCCCCTATATTGGCGCAGGTCGTGGAAATGGGCCTTGTACGTGTTCCGGGGTTTAAGGATTTTTGAACTTGTCCGTTATACGCCTATAGGGACGAGTGAAGGATTGAAGCCAATGATCAAATCTGTCGGTCAAAGCATCAGCGCCGCCATAGAGGCGACCCGCCTGCGCGAAGGGGGCAAGACGCGCGCGTCTTCGACCACAGGATCGGCGACGGCGGCATTCGCCTCGGCCTCGGCCAGCCCCGCCGCCCGAATGGCGGCGGAAGGCGCGCCGGTCGATATGGATCGCATCGCCGCGATCAAGGCGGCGATCGCGTCGGGCAATTATCCGGTCGATGCCGCCGCGATCGCCGATCGCATGGTCGCGCTCGACCTGTCTGCTGCGGGGTAACGATCATGCCGCTGGGGCTCGCCGCGCTGGATGACCTGTTCGAAGCTTTCGAGGATCTGCGCGACGTGCTGGACGGCACGGATGCCGTCGCCATCGAACTGGCCAGCAATCGCGTCAGCCGGGCCGCAGCTACCGTGCGCGCCGTTGGTGCCTGGCGCTCCGAACCGATCGTGATCGAACGGCTGAACGCCATGCTGCCCTTGCTCGAAAGCGCCCGCGTGCGCGTCAGCTTGCTGGCCGACCATGCGAATCAACGGCTTGCCATGCTTGCCGCCCATGGATCGACCCACGCGCCGCTCACTTACGGCCGCTGAACTTTATTTCCTGTTGTCCCTAAAACGGCACCGAAAGGTGCCGTTTTGCGTTGCGGGCTAAATTTCCTGACGCCGCGTTAACCAAATCTTGGCACAAGCCTTGCTCTAATGATCCCCGCAATGATTGGGGAATAGGGTCAAGTGTCGGCTTTCGCAGACATCACTACCGGGGCGACATCGACAGGCAATCGCGTGACCAACGCGATCGCCATGGCGAGCCGCCGTACCGGTGTCGACTTCTCCTATCTGCTGGGTCAGGCGAAGATCGAAAGCAGCCTCAATCCCACCGCGCGCGCCACTACATCGTCGGCGACCGGCCTCTATCAATTCATCGACCAGAGCTGGCTCGCCGTCATCGACAAGCATGGCAGCGACTATGGGCTTGGCTGGGCCTCCGATGCGATCAGCCAGGGCAGCAACGGCCGCTATCATGTGGCGGACCCGCAACTGCGCCAGCAAATTCTCGACCTGCGCAAACACCCTGAAACCGCCTCCGTCATGGCGGCGCAACATGCCGCCGACAACAAGGCCTATCTCGAACAGAAGCTCGGCCGCGAAGCCGAACCCGTCGATCTCTATCTCGCGCATTTCCTGGGCGTTGGCGGCGCGAGCAAATTCCTGTCGGTCCATGATCGCGCGCCCGGTGCTACTGCCGCTTCGCTTTTTCCCGCCGCCGCGCGCGCCAACCGGTCGATCTTCTACGACCGGTCGGGCAGCGCGCGCAGCTTCGCCGACATTCGCGACCGCTTTGCCGCGAAGCTCGAAAAAAGCTCCGGCAGCCTCGGCGGCGAGGTGCAATATGCCGCCGCCGCGCTGCCATCGGGCGCAAAGACGGTCCAACCCGCCGATTATGTGCGGATCGAAACCCAGCGGCTCAGCGAACAGGTCGATGTCGGCATCCGGCCCCAGCCGCAGACCGCGCGCCTCGCCTATCTCATGCTCGCCACCCTCGGAAGGTAACGGCTCCTCATGAATCCCACCCAAGTCAAAGCGAAGATCTGGATGAGCGCCGCCCAGGGGGCGGTGCTGCCTTTTGCGACGCTGATGGTCGTGCTGTTCATGATGGTGCCGGTTCCGGCGGTCATGCTCGACATTGGTTTCATCACCAATATCATGATCAGCCTCGCGGTGTTGATGGTGGCGCTGAACGCCGCCAAGCCGCTCGATTTTTCCAGCTTTCCGACGGTCCTGCTGTTCGCCACGCTGCTGCGCCTCGCGCTCAACGTCGCCTCCACCCGCGTCGTGCTGGTTCAGGGGCATGAAGGCTCGGACGCGGCCGGACAGGTGATCGAGGCATTCGGCCATTTCCTGATCGGCGGCGACTATGTCGTTGGTATCTTCGTCTTCGCCATCCTGATGATCATCAACCTGGTCGTCATCACCAAGGGCGCGGGCCGCGTGTCCGAAGTATCGGCGCGCTTCACCCTGGACGCCTTGCCGGGCAAGCAGATGGCGATCGACGCCGACCTGAATGCCGGCCTGATGACGCCGGAAGAAGCCAAGCAGCGCCGCGTCGAAGTCGCGACCGAAGCCGATTTCTACGGCTCGATGGATGGTGCCAGCAAGTTCGTGAAGGGCGACGCGGTCGCGGGCATTCTGATCCTGGTCATCAACATCATCGGCGGCATCATATTGGGCGTCGTCAGCCATGGCCTCGCCATCGGCGAAGCAGCCCAGACCTATATCATCCTCGCCATCGGCGACGCGCTGGTGGCGCAGATCCCCGCGCTGCTGCTCTCGATCGCTGCCGCCTCCATCGTCACCCGCGTCAAGAGCGAGCAGGATCTGGGCGGGCAGATCGCCGGCCAGTTCGGGTCGGGCCGCGCCTGGGTGCCGGTCGCAGCGATCCTCGGCTTCCTCGGCGTCCTGCCCGGCATGCCGCATCTCATCATCCTGTCCGCCGCCGCCGTGGCGGGCGGCATCGCTTGGAACCTGCGCAAGGCCAGCCAGAAGAAGGCCGCCGAACCCGCACCCGTGGCGCCCGCGCCGAATCCGGCGGTGATCGAATGGGATGACGTGTCGGACGGCGCGATCCTCGGCCTCGAAATCGGCTATGGCCTCATTGCCCTGGTCGACGAACGCAAGGGCGCGCCGCTGATGGCGCGGATCACCGGCATCCGTCGCCAGCTCTCCAAGGAACTGGGCTTCGTCGTGCCGATGGTGCGGGTGAAGGACAATCTGGCGCTCGAACCCAATCAATATCGCATCACCATCGCCGGCGTCGTCGTGGGCGAGGATGAAATCTGGCCCGACGACCTGCTCGCGCTCGACAGTGGTGCGCTCGAAAGCGTCGTCGTCGGCCGCCCGACCAAAGACCCGACCTTCGGCCTCGACGCCGTCTGGATTTCGCAAGCCAAGCGCAGCGAAGCGGTAATCGCGGGCTATACCGTGGTCGATCCGCCGACCGTGGTGGCGACGCATCTCAACCAGCTCATCGCCATGAACGCCGCCGAAATGTTCGGCCTGGACGAAGCGCGCAAGCTGCTCGACACTTTGAAGGACGCCGCGCCGCAACTGGTCGAAGGCCTGACGCCCGCCACGCTCAGCCTCACCCAGATCAGCGCGCTCTGCCGCGCATTGCTGTCCGAAGGCATCGCGCTCAAGGATTTCCGCCGCATCTGCGAGGCGATGGTCGACGCCGCCCGGCCCGACATGAGCCACGAACAATTGGTCGAAGCTGTGCGCCAGCGGATCGGCGCGCTCATCATTCAGGGGCTGGTTCCTGTGAAGATGCCGCTGCCGGTCATCACGCTGGACGGCGATCTCGAAGCGATGCTGGCGCAGGCGATGCGGGTGGCGGGCGACGCCCGGCACCCGATCGAACCCGCACTCGCCAACCGCATCGTCGAAGCGGTGGTGCAGGCCGCCCGCCCGTTGCTGGGGCAGGCGCGCAACTTCGCCATCGTTACCTCGCCGCTGGCCAGGCGGGCGCTGGCGCGGCTGTTCAAGCCGCATCTGCCCGAAACGCCGGTGCTGTCCTTCCTCGAAATTCCCGATGGCAAGGGCGTCGAAGTGGTCGCGGTCGTCGGCGGCGAACAGCGCCCCACGCCCCGCCACGACCCGGCACCCCGCCAGGAACACGCGCGCGAACGAGTCGCCTGAAAGGAGGCTGAGCCATGTATATGAACAAGATCGCGGCCGGCGCCCATACCTATGCCAAGCCCGGCGAAAACAGCCCGGAGCGGCTCGCCCGCCAATATATGCCGTTGGTGCGCAAGATCGCCTGGCACGTCCATGGCCGCGTTTCGAGCGCGATCGAGGTAGAGGATCTGCTCCAGATCGGCATGCTCGCGCTGGTCGAGGCCGCCAATAGTTTCGAAGATCGCGGCTTCGGCTTTGCCGCCTATGCTCAATTGCGCGTGCGCGGCGCGATGATCGACCATCTGCGGCGACAGGCGACCATCTGCCGCTCCGCCATGGCCAAGCGCAAGCAATTGGCCGCGTGCCGCAATGGTTTGGAACAAACGCTTGGCCGCTTACCGACAGAGGCGGAAATGTCCGCCGAAATGGGCCTCGACCCGTCCGACTATCGCGAACTCGCCGACAGCGTCGAAATGGTGCAGCACACCAGCATGGACGAGGTCTATTCGGACCAGTCCATGTGGTTCGCCGATGTCGAGGATCGCGCCGACGACGTCATGGAACGCGAATCGCTCAAAAAGGCGCTCACCGCCTGTATCGGCGAACTGCCCCAGCGCGAGGCGCTGGTGTTGCAACTCTATTTCGTCGAAGAACTCAATCTGGAGGAAATCGGCCACACGCTGGACATCGGCGCAGCGCGCGTCTGCCAGATCAAGAAAGCCGCGCTCGACAAGCTGCGCGAGAAACTGCGCGACTGGGACTGACCCTATTCGTCGTTCGCCGCCAGCCGTCCGACCCGACGTTCTTCGCCATTGGGCCAGCGGAACCGCAACGGGCGATAGCTTTGTGTCCGCCACCATGGGTCGGCGACCTGGAACAGCCCGCTCGCCTCGGCCCTGCGCCCCAGATCCTTGCGCGCGGTAACTGCGGCCAGCACGGGCGCAAGGAACAGCCCCGCCGTCACCGGAATGATCCAGCCGATGCCGCTCCCCGCCTTGATCGCCAGCGCCAGCAGCAACGCACCCAGCAGGATATGCCATTTGAACAGCCAGATCGCGCTGCCGATCGCCATCCCGTCGCGGTCGCGGGTCTGGCCGTTCCAACTGCTCTTGCGGCCCATTAATATGCCGAACAGATTGATCGTCTGAGTCAGCATCGCGACCGGCGCCATCAGGATCGACAGGATGATGTCGACAATCACCCCGCGCGTCATCCGCGCCGCGCCGCCAAAGCCGATTCGCCGCGCCGGGTCCAGCAACGCCCATAGCATCGCCAGCAGTTTCGGCCCGAACAACAGGAAAGCCGTGACCGCGAGCAATCCGCCCGATGGCAGCACATCGGTCGGCGGCCACACCCCGCTCGCCCCGCCGCCCAGCACGACCAGCATCAGCGTCAGCCACATGGGCGAGGTGCAATAGGCCGTCGCCCCCACCAGCAACTGGAACCGGCTGACCGGATGCAGGCCCGCAATCCGAACGAGCAAGGGCACATGCTGGATATTGCCCTGACACCAGCGCCGGTCGCGGGTGAAGAGGTCCGGCATCGACGGCGGAAATTCCTCGAAACTATCGTCCGCCGTGACCATATGCACGTCCCAGCCGCGCCGCCGCAGCAGCGCCGCTTCCAGCATGTCATGGCTCATGATATGCCCGCCAAAGGGCGCACGACCGGGCAGTTCGGGCAGACCGCAACTCTGCGCAAAGGCCTTGACCCGGACGATGGCATTATGGCCCCAGAACATCCCTTCGGACCCGGCCCACCAAATCATCCCGGCGGCCGAGATCGGCCCAAACAGGCGGCTCGCAAATTGCTGCCAGCGCGCGAACAGCGTCGCCGCACCCATCACGGTCGGTACGGTCTGGATCAGGCCGACCTGCGGATGCCGCTCCATGTCCGACGCCAGCCGGGCCATGGTCTGGCCGCTAACGATACTGTCGGCGTCCAGCACGATCATATAATCATAGCCGCCGCCAAACCGCTCGACCCATTCGGCGATATTGCCGGGCTTGCGCCCGATATTGCGCGCGCGGCGGCGATAATGGACCGGGCGGGAGAAAGCGCCGCGCATCTCCAGATAGGCCGCGCGCTCCGTCTCGCCGCTCTGCACATTGGAATCGGACAGGATGAAAAATTCGAACCGCTCGCGCCCCATCACCTGCGCCAACGATCGTTCCATGATCGACAAACGGCCCAGCACGCCCAGAAAATCCTCGTTGCACACCGGCAGCAGGATCGCGGTCTTGCCCTGCAACGGCTGCGACGCGCGCAGCGGGCGCGGCGTCACGCTGCGCCCCTTGCCCACGGTCAGCAGCAGGAAGCCGATGATCGCGGTGGCACAACCGAACGCGATCCAGGCGAACAGCGGAATGAACAGGGCGAGATAGACGCCCTCCAGCAGCGAAATCCCGTCCAGGCCGATCGAACGGCGCATCTCATGCGCGGCCATGCCGGTGGGGATGAGGGCAAGCAGCACGACCAGCATGCGCCGCGCCCACAGGTCGATATTGAAGCGGCGTGGCGCGATCAGCGGTGGCCGTGCATCGAAATCCTGCTCCGGCATCGCGATCGGGCTTTCGGGCGGCAACTGTTCGAAGGCCGGACTCACCGGCACGTCCCCGGCGGCGGCATCGGCCACCGGCACCTGTCCATTACCCATATCATCCAGACCCATAGCGATTCACCCAACGGCCAGAACCGTTCGTTACGCCAACGGTTCCGTTCATCCGCCAACGGGGTAATGCACATATTCGCTCACCGCGCGACCGCCGGACCGCAATTGCAACCGCACATCCGCCGTCCCGCCGCTATTGGGCCGCAGGTCCAGCACTGTGCGATACAGGCCTTTGCGGCCCAGAACCGGATAGCCCGCTTGCTTGACCGAAGTACCGTTGGCGATGTCCACCCACAGGTCGGGCTTGCTACCCTCCGCCACACCGGCGAAGTCGATCACCAGCCGCGCAACGTCGGGCTGGTCGCCGCGCCCGCGCCACACATTCTCGACGATTGCGGTGCCCGTCGCGGCGGGCGAACGGTCCGCCGTCCAGTCGAGCTTGTAGGAAAGGTCGATCCGCTTGCCCGGCACAGGCGCAGCGGCGGGCGTCCAATAGGCGGCCAGATTGTCGGTATATTCGCTGTCGGTCGGAAAGGCATAGAGCCGCACCTCGCCCGCGCCCAGCGGCCGGGCGGGCGTGGCCCATAAAGTCGGGCGGCGATCATAAAAAACGCCATCATCCTGATAATGGTCGAAATCCCGGTCGCGCTGCAGCAGGCCGAACCCCTTGGGATCGCGCTCGGCAAAGGCACTTACCATCGGCACCGTGGGATTGACGATCGGACGGGCATGGGCGGTGCCATCGGCACTGGCGATCGACAACAGGTCTGAGTCATGAATTTCCGGCCGCCAGTCGGTGCCGATCGTCCGGTTCGCCTGATCATACCAGAACATGCTGGTCATCGGCATCAGCCCCAATTCGGGGATGGCACGGCGGGGGAACAGGGCGGCGGTCACCTCTTGCCGCACGCCATCCTTGTCCACGCGGCTGACGAAGCGGAACGCACCGGTGATCGACGCCCCATCAAGCAGGGCGAAGATGGTGACGCTGCTTGGCCCAGTCCGTTCCAGCCAGAAATGGGTGAAGCGCGGAAATTCCTCGCGCCCCTGGATGCTGGTGTTGATCGCAACGGCCCGCGCCGACAGGCCAAACTGCTTTTGCGGGCTGGGGGCACGGAAGTAGCTGGCCCCAAGGAAGGACAGCCAGTCGCCATCCCGCGCCGCATTCATGATGCGGAATCCCGCAAAACCCGCGCCCGGCGGCAAGGCGGTCACCGGATTGCCCGCTGGCGCATCGAACATGGCCGGATCGTAGCGCAGCGGCGTGGCGCGCCCCTTTTCGACGATGGCGATCTCTACGGGCTGCGGCGCGGTGGCGGACAGCGGGAAGAAACGGATGCCGGTATCCCCCGGCAGGTCGCTCCACAAAGTCCGTTCCTCGCGAAAGCGCGCCTCGTGCAGCGCGGTATAATCGACCTTGGCGGCGCCCGGATGGGCCGGGGTTTCGGCAAAGGGCGCGCGCGCCAGCCGTTGCGCCTGGCCGATCAGCCGCTCCCAGGAAAAGGGGCCAGCCTGCGTTTGCGCGTGCAGCGCGCGGGGGAGGAGGAGGGCAGCGCCCGTGGCAGCGATCAACGCGCGCCGGTCAATATGGGTCATGGCTTCACCATGGCGAGCCTGTCACGCAAAACCAACCCCCCTATGTTGCATATGCGATGAAGCCCCCGTCCGGGGGGACGGAGGCTTCGGATGCTGGTCGTTTGATCGAAGATTGGCTCCCGGCGCGGTGGGGACTGTTAATGCGCCGGGCGCCTATGGGCGGCTGTCAGGTGACCAGACCTCAGCCGACCAATGGGGTATTGGCTTAGCCGATCAGCTTCAGAACGCCCTGCTGGCTCTGGTTGGCCTGTGCCAGCATCGCGGTCGATGCCTGGCTCAGGATCTGCTGCTTGGCGAGCGCGGTCGTTTCCGTCGAGAAGTCGGCGTCTTCGATGCGGCTGCGGGCGTCGGTCAGGTTGGTGACGTTGTTCGTCAGGTTGTTGACCGTCGATTCGAGGCGGTTCTGAACCGCACCGAGGTCGGCGCGGGCCGTCGCGATGGCCGCCAGCGCATCGTCGAACGTGGCAAGGTCAGCATCGACCGGGGTGCTGGCGTCCACGGCCAGCGGGTCGGCCATGGCGGTCAGGATGTCGGTCAGTTCGATGTCGACCTTGTCGGTGGCGTTGGCACCGGCCTGGATGGAAATCGTCTGATCGCTGGCGAACAGCTTCGTGCCGTTGAATTCGGTGTTGGTCAGCGTGTCGGTGATCTGCGTCTGCAACTGAGCGACTTCCGCCTGGATGTTCGCCTTGGCATCATCGTCGTTGGTGCCGTTCAGCGACTGGACGGTCAGTTCACGCATACGCTGCAGCATGTTGCTGACTTCGCCGAGCGCGCCTTCCGCGGTCTGCGCCAGGCTCATGCCGTCATTGGCGTTGCGGATGCCCTGGGTCATGCCCTTGATCTGCGCGGTCATGGTGGATGCGATGGCGAGGCCGGCGGCGTCGTCCTTCGCGCTGTTGATACGCTTGCCGGTCGACAGGCGCTCCATCGCGGTGCTCAGGCCCTTGCTGGCCATGGTCGAAGCGTTGGCAGCGCGCAGTGCCGAAGAGTTGGTTCCGATAACAGTCATGTTGTTCCCTTTCTATGCAACATCAGGTCGCTGCTATGGAGCACTTGCGGCCTCGAAAGGGGATAACGGCGGGGCGCAACCGGCCTTTAGCGGCAGGCACATATTTTTTAAAAATATTGTTTTTCATGCATTTATGAGTGAAGGTGGGGGTGGCACCGATCCGCCTTGCCGCTTTTGCCGGAAGAAAATTGCCGTTTTGCGGCAAACGGACGTGCGCATTAACCATCTGATAACCACAAAAATATATATATTGTCCCATCGAAGGGGTCCGGGGCGTGCGGGGGCACAAGCTGACCGATTATTGGGGTTACGATCATGTCATCGCTTGACGTGAGCCGTGGAGTCTGCGCGCTCGTTCCGGGTCTGCAGCACTGGCTCGAAAACGCACTTTTTACCGTCTGCATTGTCGATGCGGCCAGCCCGCGTACCAAGGACAGCCGCCGCATCCTGCTGGCTACCGAGATCGGCCATGCGACTCATCGCGACATCCTCATCAACCTGATCGACGGTGCCCCCTCGCTGATCGCGGCGGCCAATGGCCTGCCCGCCCGCGTCGCCTTTGGCCTTGCCGACATGGGTTTTGCCTTCGCGCTGATCGCCGAACTGGCACGGCCCGCTGCCGTCCCGGCGGTGGGCGATAGCGGCAGCGTCCGGCTGATGACGCTCGCCGGGCGGGTCGCCCGCAGCGATGCGACCGTCCTCATTCAGGGCGACACCGGCACCGGCAAGGAAGGCATGGCGCGCTTCCTCCATGCCCAGTCGGGCCGGTCGGGCCATGACTTCATCGCCGTCAACTGCGCGGCGCTGCCCGAAACCATGATGGAAGCGATGCTGTTTGGCCATCGCAAGGGCAGCTTTACCGGCGCCGCTAGTGCGTCCGAAGGCCTGTTCCTCGCCGCCGATGGCGGCACGCTCTTTCTCGACGAAATCGCCGAACTGCCGCTCGCGCTGCAGGCCAAGCTGCTGCGCGCGCTACAGGAAGGCGAAGTCCTGCCCGTCGGCGCGACCCATTCGGTGCCGGTCAATGTCCGTATCATCGCCGCCTGCAACCGCAACCTGGCGCAGGAATGCGCCGCAGGCCGCTTCCGTGAAGATCTCTACTGGCGTCTCAACGTCATGCCGCTCGAACTGCGTCCGCTCGCCGAGCGTCGCGGCGACATCAGCGCCATCACCGCCGCGATGCTGTTGCGGCATCAGGATGATGGCAAGGCGGGCTTCGTCTGGCCGACCGCCGCCGCGCTCGACAAGCTCGCCGCGCATAGCTGGCCGGGCAATGCGCGGGAATTGGGCAACATCCTCCAGCGTGCGCTGGTCCTGCGCGATGGCGATCAGATCGAGGCGGACGACCTGCATCTGGCAGGCGCGGCGCAGATGGTGACGCCCTTCCGCGCCACAGCGCCGATACAATTGCCCGCCGAACCCATTCGCCTGCGCGACGTCGCGCGCCATTCCAAGCTCGAAGCCATCCGCTGCGCCCTGCGCGAAACGGACGGCCACCGCGCCGCTGCCGCGCGCAAGCTCGGCATTTCGGAACGCACGTTGCGCTATCGGCTCGCCGAAATGCGCGAGCTGGCCGCAGCATAAGGGGGAGGATAGGATATGAACGGCATTTCCCCGACCGACAGCGTGATGGCGATCCGCAACGCCATCCTGCAAAAAAACGCCGCGCTGCGCGACATCGGCTCGACCGGCCCGGTCGGCGGTGCAGGCGCGGCCCAGGGCACTGCGCCCGGTGGCTTTACCGATGCGCTCAACAATGCGCTGCAACAGGTCAACGGCCTTCAGGGCAAGGCCGGTGAAGCCGCCGCCGCTTTCGAACGCGGCGAAACCACCGACATCGCCGCCGTCATGCTCGCCAAGCAGCAGGCGTCGGTTAGCTTCGAAGCGACCCTTCAGGTCCGCAACAAACTTCTGTCCGCCTATAAGGACATTATGAGCATGCCGGTCTAAACCATGAGCGACAACGCACTCACCATCGACGGCGGCAAGCCCGCCCTCCCGGCCCCCGCTTCGGCGGCCCGCAACGGCCTCACCGGCATGGCTGCACTCAAAGCGCGCTTCACCGGCCTCATCCAGCAACCGGCGGTGGCCAAAAGCCTGCCGCTGCTCGGTATGCTCGGCGTCGTCGCGCTGGCGGGCCTTGCTTGGCTTGCGCTGCGCGAACCGCCCCAGCGCGACCTGTTCCGCGCCTTGCCCGACGCCGACAAATCGGCCGTCGCGCAAGTGCTGGAGCAGGCCGGCATCCCCTTCGGTTTCGATAAATCGGGTGGCATGACCGTAGGCGAGGATGATTATTTCAAGGCGAAGATGATGCTCGCCGCCCAGGGCCTGCCCAAAAGCGCGCCCGACGGCAACAGCATGATCGACAGTCTGCCGATGGGCGCCTCGCGCGCCGTGGAAGGCGAAAAGCTGCGCTCCGCCCGTGAAATGGACTTGGCCCGCACGATCGAGGCGATCGACAGCGTCGAAAGCGCCAAGGTCCACCTCGCCGTCGAACCGCCCAGCGTCTTCCTGCGCGACCGGGCCAAGCCATCCGCTTCCGTCATGCTGCGGCTGGCGCAGGGCCGCACGCTCACCAATGCGCAGGTCAGCGCGATCGTGCATCTCGTCGCCTCCTCCATTCCCGATCTCTCGCCCGACCAGATTTCGCTGGTGGACCAGAATGGCCGCCTGCTCAGCAATAATGACGGCGACGCCGCCGATGATCGCCAGCTCTCGATCCAGGGCCGGATCGAGGATCGCTATCGCCAGTCGGTGATCGCGCTGCTCACGCCGATCCTTGGCCAGGGCAATTTCTCCGCCGAAGTCCATGCCGAACTCAATTTCGCCGAGCGGCAGGCGACCCGCGAAACCTTCCCGCAGGACGAAGCGCGGCTGCGCGTCGAACAAGGCACCTGGGCATCCGACCCGCGCGGCCAGGGCGCAGGCGGCGAGGCGTCGGGCATCCCCGGTGCGCTGACCAATCAGGTGCCGGTCAACCCGACCGTCACCCAGACCAACCCCAATGGCCAGGCCGTGCAGCAGGGCGAAACCGCCGCGCAAACCCCCGGCACCCCGCCCAATCCGCTGATGAAGACGCAGGAAACCTTCAACCGCAGCTTTGAACTCGGCCGTGAAGTGTCCGTGACCAAGGACGCGATCGGCACCGTCAAGCGCCTGTCGGTCGCCGTGGCGCTCGACACCGGGGCGGATGGCAAGCCGCGCACCGCGCAGGAAATCGCCGCTTTGGAAGCACTGGTGAAGGGCGCGGTCGGTTTCGACCAGACACGCGGCGACGTGGTGGCGCTCTCCTCGCGCAGCTTCCTCAAGACGCCCGAAACCGTCATCCCCTGGTATGAATCCGACTGGATGAACCCGTTGGTGCGCAACGGCACCGCCCTGCTGGTCGCCTTGCTGCTGGTATTCGGCATCGGCCGCCCGCTGCTCAAGCGCCGCGCCGCCGCCCAGGCTGCCGCCACCGAACAGACCGCGCAAGAAGGCCAGCGCATCGGCCGGGAAATCTCGTCCGAACTCACCAAGCAGGTGGTCGAAGCGCCCGATCCTGAAAAGCCGGTCACGCTCGACATGATCTCCTCCACTTATGACTATGCCCAGCGCGCCGACCTCATTCGCAACTTCGTGAAGCAGGACCCCGACCGCGCCGCCCTGGTCGTCCGCGACCTCCTCAAGGAGGGGAAGAAGGAAAATGCCTGAGATCGTTCCCGGTCGTCCCGAAGCGCTCAAGGGCAGCGCCGCCGCCGCCGTCCTGCTGATGCTGTTCAACGAGGATGAAGCCGCGCAAATCCTCTCCCGGCTGGAACCGGAGGAAGTGCGCCAGCTCGGCTATGCCATGTATGACGTCGCCGATGTCGATCCCGAAGAGGTGAACGAGGCGCTCGACCATTTCGTCGCCAAGGCCAAGAAGCGCACCACCATCGGCTATGGCGCGACCCGCCATATTCGCGGCGCGATGACCAAGGCCTTGGGCGAGGAACGCGCCGAAACCATCCTCGCGCGCATCACCCCGCCGACCCGCTCCACCCAGCTTGAGATGCTCAAATGGATGGATGCCAAGGAAATCGCCGTGCTTATCGAGGCGGAGCATCCGCAGATCATGGCGATCGTGCTCGCCCATCTCGAAGCACCCGTCGCCGCTGACGTGCTGCAATTGCTGCCGTCCGAATATCAGGAGGAGATCGTCTATCGCATCGCCACCCTGGGGCCAGTGTCGAACGAAGCGCTGGAGGATCTGGAGCAATTGCTCCTGCGCGGCCCGGTCGGCAAGCAGGGCGCGGCGTCGCAGCGCGGCGGCACGGTCGAAGCGGCCGCGATCATGAACAATGTCCGCAAGGATAATGAGCAGCGGATCATGAAGGCCGTCGCCAAGCGCGACAAGATGATCGCCCAGACCATCGAGGAGGAGATGTTCGTCTTCGATAATCTGATCGACATGGACGACAAGAATTTGGGCGCACTGATGCGGACCATCGACAACACGGTTCTGGTCGTCGCGCTCAAGGGCGTGAACGACATGCTCAAGGGCAAGATTTTCGGCAGCATGTCCGCGAGAGCGGCCCAGGCAATCGCCGACGAGATCGAAGAGCGCGGCCCCATCCGCCTCGCCGAAGTTCTGGAAGCGCAGAAACTGATCATCGCCACCGCCCGCCGCATGGCGGATGCAGGCACCATCATGCTCGGTGGCAAGGGGAATGATTTTGTCTAGGATTTGGGGTGCCGAAGCAGCCCGTGATTTCGCGCCAGTCGCGGTTGCCGGTTTCGTACAAAGCGAGAGCAGCGGTTTTCGCAGCCTCTACACCGCCCATCCCGGCGCGCAGACCGCGACGATCCGCGCTGCCATGGCGGACGCTGAACCCGTGGTCGATCTGGTCGAAGAAGCGCGGATGGAAGCCTTCACACTCGGCTTCGACGAAGGCTGCCGCATCACCGCCGAAGCCCATGGTGCCGACACGGAAATCCGCGAACGGCTGGCGGAATCGCTGGCGTCGCTGGCGCCCGCGCCCAGCGGCATGCTGTCCACCATGCTCTCCGCCACCGTCGTCCGCCTGGTCGAACAGATTGTGGGCGAAGTCGAGATCGACATCGAACGCCTCGTGCAGCGCTGCGACACCGTCGCTGCCTTCATCGAAGATAATGACGAAAAGGGCGCGCTTCACCTGCACCCCGACGACATTGTTATGCTGGAAGGCGAACAGATCGGCGTGAAGCTGGTGCCCGACAAGGCTATGCAGCGCGGCTGCGTCCGGCTGGAAACTGCCGAAGGCTGGGTCGAGGATGGCCCCGACGTGCGCCTTTCGCGCCTGCGCGCGCTGCTCGACGATATGGAGGGCAGGCCTTGATTCGCGCCTCGCTGGCCCAGGCCGAAAGTCTGTTCGACCATTTGCAGGTGCAGAATCGCGCCCCGCGCCATGTCGGCCGTCTGGTCAGCCATGACGCGGGGATGCTCGAAGTCACCGGCTTTCGCCGCCCGATCGGCGCAGGCGCGCGGGTGATCGCCAGCGACGGCACGATCGCGCGCGCCGAAGTCGCGGGCTTTCGCGGCGGCCGCACCCTGCTGGTGCCGCTCGACAGCGACGCACCGCTCGAAAATGGCGCACGGGTCGAACCCGATAGCCAGGCCAATATGGTGCAGGTCGGCGAAGGGCTGATCGGCCGCGTCGTCGATGCCATGGGCCAGCCGCTCGACCGCAAGGGACCGATCATCGCTGGCGGCGTCTGGCCGCTCAACGGCGTCAAGGGCAACGTCCTCGATCGCGGCCGCGTCACCGAACCCTTCGACCTTGGCGTCCGCGCCGTCAACGCGCTGCTCACCGCCGGGCGCGGCCAGCGTATCGCCATCATCGCCGGGTCTGGCGTCGGTAAGTCGGTCCTGATGGGCCAGATGATCGCCGGGGCCGAAGCCGATATCGTCGTCGTCGGCCTGATCGGCGAGCGCGGCCGCGAAGTCAGCGACTTCCTCGAAACCAAGCTCAAACATACGATGCACAAGAGCATCGTCGTCGCCGTGCCCGCCGATCATCCCCCGGTGCTGCGCCTGCGCGCCGCCGCGCGCGCGACCGCCATCGCCGAATATTTCCGCGCCCGTGGCAAGAAGGTGCTGCTGCTGATCGACAGCCTCACCCGCTGCGCCCATGCCCAGCGCGAAATCGGCCTGGCGCTTGGCGAACCGCCCGCGATGAAGGGCTATCCGCCCTCGGCCCTCGCGCTCATCCCGCGCCTGGTCGAAAGGGCCGGGGTGGACGCCCGCACTGGCGGCTCGATCACCGCGCTCTATACAGTGCTGGCCGATGGCGATGATACGGACGACCCGATCGTTGACGCGGCCCGCGCCATCGTGGACGGCCATTTCGTCCTGTCGCGCCACCTGTCCGAACAATCCATCTTCCCGGCCATCGACGTCGGCAAATCCCTCTCGCGCGTCATGGCCGACGTGGTGCCTGACGATCATCGCATGGCCGCCGCCAATTATCGTCGGCTCTGGGCCGCTTATGAAGAAAATCGCGATCTCATCCTGATGGGCGCCTATCGCCCCGGCAATGATCCGGTGATTGATGAAGCGGTCCAGCGCCGTCAGGAAATTCTCGACTTCATCCGGCAGGATCAGAAAAGCCGCATCGACCTCGACACCAGCGCCGACGCGCTGATCGCCGGGTTCGGCGCATGAAGGGCCTGGTATCCCGCCGCCATCGCGTCCTGCGCGTGCGCCACGTCCAACATGCCATGGCCGTCGCGGAGACAGCGCGTGCGCGCGACGAAGCCGATGGGCTGGCTCGCAATATCGAGCGGCTCAACAAGGTCCGCTACGAACTGTTCGAAACCCAAGGGGCCGCCACCGGCGCATCCTTCGCCGCTATGCAGGAACTCGCCACCCGGCTGGAGCAGGCGGGGCGCCAACTCGACGGCGCGCTCTACGACGCGCGGCGCAAGGTGGAGAGCAAGGAAGGCGTGACGCTCGCCGCCAACCGCGAAAAGGAAATCGCCACCCGCCTCAAGGACCGCGCCCGCGCGACCCTTGAAGAATGGCGCGAAAACAAGCTGGCGGCCTTGCCGCGTTATCGCCGCATGCAGCGGACAGGGGATGCCTGACATGACGATGCTCGCCTCTATCAAGGCCTTGCTCTTCCCGACACCCGCCGGTGGGACAGGGAAGGGTGCAGGCATCGCCCCGACGCCGGGCCTCCCCGATTTCGCGCAACTGCTCGACGCGGCGACCACCCCGCCGAGCGCGACGGCTTTGACCCCGGACGCCGTGACCCTGGCACCGAACGCGATGGCGACTTTGCCAAACGCGATGCCTCCGGCCCCCGACGCCGAGATGTCTGCGCCTGCTGCCGCCTTTGCGGTAACGCCCGTCCAACAGCGTGAAAGCGGGCAGGGCGACCTCACGGCCGACCCGACCCAACCCGTCCCGGCACGCTCGGATGCGCCTGCCATGGCGGCGACCTTGGCCACCACCCCCACGCAGCCGCCGCGTGTCGCTTCGGCCGACGGGGCGACGGACACCCCGATCCTCAGGACGCAGGATGTGCCCGAAGCACCAGAGCCTGTCGCCATGCCCGCGCGTCCACTTCCGACTCCGACCCCGGAAACGGGCGAGAGTCGCGCGCCCATCCCGCAGGAAACGGACAGTCAACCCGTTACCCCAACCCCGCTGGCCCAGCCGGTCCCCGCGTCCGACAAAGCCGCGACCGCTGCGCCTGCAAAAGCATCCGCCACCGCGGTTCGCGCGCCGATGGCGGATAGCGAAACGGACAGCGAAATGGACATAGAGTCGGACGCTGTGACCGGGCCTGAAAAAGCCGAACCTTTGTCCGCTTCGCTGTCCGTTTCCGCGCAGGCCGAACCGTCGCAGGACGCGACAATGTCGGTCCAGCCGTCCCCTCAAGCCCCGATCCGATCAACCGATCCCGATGTCGAGCCGGTCAATCGAGCCGCTGCCGCCCAGCCGACGAGCGCCGCGCCGTTGGCCGACGCCAGTCCCGATCGCCTGCTGTCCGAAGAAACCGTGCCTGACCAACTCGCCGACCCGTTGCCGCTACCCGACCCGGCCGTCGCAGCGACCGGCATGGCCATACCGCCCGCCATTCCGGTGCCAGCGCCGCCTATCGTCGCCGACGCTTTGCCTGCAGAAGCCAAGGCCTCGCCGCCGCCAGCTACGCCGGGTTCAATGACCGCCGTTCGCGATCTCAGCCTGGCCCCGGCCGCCAGCCCCGTTGAGAGCATCGCGACCACTGACGTTGCCGCCGCCCCGCTACCGACACTCACCCTCGACGCCCCGCCACCTGCGCATGCGCCCGTCAGGGCTGAGGCGGTGTCGCTCCTGCAACTGGTGCGCGATCACATGACTGGTCGCGCGGCCTCTTCGCAGCCGACAGAGGCCGTGCCGCGCCCGGATGTCGATAGGGACGCCGTAGCCCCGCTCCTGGCCACGCCCCGCAGCGACATGGTGGCCGCGCCAACCGCGCTCCCGTTCGCCGCCCAGCCTGCGGCGCTCGTCCCGCTCCAACCCACGGCTCCGGTTGTTGACCTGTCCGCCAGCCTTGGCGCGCAAGTGGTGGATATGGGCGTATCGGGCCAATGGATCGACAGTCTTGCCCGCGACATTGCAGGCCTGTCCGCCAATGGCGCACAGGGCCGGTTTCAGATCAATGCCGACACGCTCGGCCCGATCCAGGTCGATATCCGGCAGGGCGACAAGGGTGCAACCGTCGCCCTGACTGTCGCCACCGACCTTGCCGAACAGGCGCTGCGCCAGGATGGCGACCGCCTGCGCCTCGACGCTGGGCTGGCCGCCGTGAAAATCAGCGAGGTGAGGATAGAACGTGCGCCTGCCGACGCCGCCACCCGACCCGATCCGTCAGGACAGAATGCGTCTGGCCAACCGCACCAGCAGCAGGCCGGGCAACCCGCCTTTCAGGGCCAGGGTCGCTGGCAGGGTCGCGAAAATATCGCGTCATCACATAAAGGCGCGGACGAGGCAGCCGTTCTTAACCATGCGGATGCGGGAGACAACTCTCGCAATGCCGTTCGCGCGCGCTACGCATGATCGGCCTTAAGCCTGGGGGACAGGAAGAATGAGCGACGAACCGAAGGCCAAGAAGAAAAAAGGCGGGGGCATGAAGATGATCCTGCTGGTCGTTATAGCCATGCTGATCGGCGGCGCTGGTGCGGCGGGCGGCCTTTACGCCGCAGGTTTCTTCAATCCCAAGGCCGACGGGCCAAAGGAAGATCCCAACAAGCCGATATTGGTGCTGGCTGGCGAAAGCGCCGAAGATGTCGCCAAGGCGCATGCCGCGCCCCATGGTTCCGCCTCCGCCGCGCACGGCGGCGCGCATGGCAAGGGCGTGGACCTGCCCGCGCCGGACAATCCCACCGCCTATCAGGCGACCTATTTTCAGTTGCAGACGCCCTTCACGTCCAACATGACGGACACTGACGCCTTTGCCCAGATTTCGCTGGCGGTATCGACCTATTATGACCTGCGGGTGATCGACGCGATCAAGACGCATGAGATGGCGATCCGCAGCCAGGTGCTGATGATGCTCGCGCAACAGCCCGAAGAGATGTTGGCGACTCCCAAGGGCAAGCAAGCCCTCCAGGCGAAGATCAAGGTGATAATTAACGATATTTTGAAGCAAAAAACGGGTTATGGCGGCGTCGATAACGTTTATTTTACCAATTTCGTTATTCAATAGCACTGTCCAGAAGGCCGGGAAGTCCCCCGGCCCGCAGGGCAGGGGACAAAGATGGACGACGTTCAAACCTACGCTTTCGGGCGGGGGGATTCACAGGCACCGGTGATGCTGTCGGGGCTGGACCGGCTGGGCGACAAGCTCGCCCGGCGCATGCGCACGCTCATCGAACCGATATCGGGCACGCGCCCCCATGTCGCCGCGCACGAGACGCAATTGATGGACATGGGCGCCTGGTCGGCCGCCATGCCCGCCTTTGCCAGCCTGTCCGTCTATCGCCTGCTCCCGCTCAAGGGCCAGGTGCTGCTGCATATGCACGCCGCCATGATCTCGACGCTGGTCGATTGCTTCTATGGCGGCCTTGGCAACCGGCCCTTGCCCTCGCGCGGCGAGTTCACACCCACCGAAGACCGGCTGATCGTCCGCCTGGCTGACGCTATCATCGCGCGCGTCGTCGAAACCTGGAACGACGTGCTGCCGCTCGATGCCAGCCTCGTCATGCGCGAAGCCGGCGTCGGCTTCACCGCCAGCGCCCAGCCCGGCGACCAGATGGTCGTCCAGCGCTTCACCGTCAGCCTGACCCGCGAGCAGGAATGGCCGATCGACCTCGTCTTTCCGCTGTCCGCCTTGCGCGCCGTCGAAGCGCTGATGGGGTCGAAGCTGCCCACCGATGCCGAACAATGCGATCCCGTCTGGCAGGGGCGCATCGCCCGGCGGATGCGCGACATCCGCCTGCCCGCGCGCACCGTGTTGGCCCGGCCGCATCTTTCCGTCTCCGACCTCATGGAATTGAAGGTCGGCGATGTCATTCCCGTCACGATCGGCCGCTCGCTGCCGCTGATCGTGGGCAACCGCATCGTCGCCCATGGCAGCATCGGCGAACAGGATGGCCGCGCCGCCTTCCAGATTGAAAAACTCGTACAAGGACCCGACCAATGAGCGACATGAGCGAAGCCCCCCGGATGGAGCGCGCCGAAGATCCCGTCAGCCGGATGACGAACAATCGTCATTTCAAGCTGCTGGCCGACATTCCGGTCCGCATGTCGGTGGAGGTCGGATCGACCTCGCTGCGGCTCGCCGAGGTCATGGACCTGGCCGAAGGCAGCATCGTGGAACTGGATCGCCAGGCCGACGATCTGCTCGACATCATGGTCAATGGCGCGCTGATCGCCAAGGGCGAGGTGGTGACGGTCAATGGCCGCTATGGCATCCGCATCGTCGACATTGCGGCGACCGAAACCCGGCTTGCAGGCATCGAACGGCGCGGCTGATCGCACCGCATTGATTTTGCGCTTGCCTTGCGGATCGAAACTGCGGATCGCTTGGGTCCATTAACCATGAAGCGCGGGCGGCTCCATCATGTTCTGGTATTTTGTTAAACTGCTGATCCTCCTGCCGCTGGTCGGCGGCATGGCCTTTGGCGCATTGTGGCTGTGGCGCAAATATCAGCCCGGTATGATGGGCCAGCAGGGCGACCGTTCGCTCAAGTTGCTCGAAGCCCTGCCGATGGGCGCGTTCGGCAAGCTCGCCGTGGTCGAGTTTGAGGGCAAGAAGATCCTGCTGTCGGTTACCCGCGGCCGGATCGAGAAGATCGCGGAAGGCGACCATGCGCGCCTGCGCTAACCCCTTATCCGTCACCCCCGCGCGGGCGGGGATACATCTCCCGACCTCGCGCCAAGGGGCAGCTGTTCGGAGATGGATTCTCGCCGTCTTGGGAATGACGATGTTGCTGGTCCTGCTATGGGCCGCGCCCGCCTTTGCCCAGGCGGCGCCTGCCGCCCCCGCGGACAATGGCGGCGCGCTGGGCCGGGCCATGGGGCAGATTTCGGGCGACGGCCGCTCACTGTCGCTATCCCTGCAAATCCTGATCCTCATGAGCCTGCTGACGGTCCTGCCGTCGCTTGTGCTGATGATGACCAGCTTCACCCGTATCATCATCGTCCTGTCGCTGCTAAGGCAGGCGCTTGGCCTGCAACAGACGCCGCCAAATCAGGTGCTGGTGGGCCTCGCCCTCTTCCTGTCGCTGTTCGTGATGCGCCCGGCGATCGACCAGATTAACGGCCTCGCCTTCGATCCCTATGGCAAGGGCCAGATCACGATCGAGGAAGCGGTCGGCCGGTCGGGCAAGGTGCTGCACGGTTTCATGACCAAGCAGACCCGCGAAAGCGACCTCAAATTGTTCGCCAACCTCGCCGAAGCCCCCGCCTTCCGCACGCCCGACGATATTCCCTTCACCATCCTGCTCCCCGCCTTCGTCACCAGCGAACTCAAGACGGCCTTTCAGATCGGTTTCATGATCTTCCTGCCCTTCCTCATCATCGACCTTGTCGTCGCCTCCACGCTGATGGCGCTGGGCATGATGATGCTGTCCCCCACCATCATCTCCATGCCATTCAAGCTGCTGCTGTTCGTGCTGGTCGACGGCTGGGCGCTGACGATGGGCAGCCTGGCGGGATCGTTCGCGACATGACCATGGATCGCCTCCTGATTCCGTTCGGTTCGAGCGAAGTCGAGAACCGTTCGCGCAATCGCTTCTCGACACGCTCGAAGCGAACGGGGTGGGGTATCTAGGCCCGATGGACAACGCCGATTTCTTCATGGGCCTCGCCCAACAGGCGCTGTGGATCACCGCGCTGGCGGCCGCGCCTATCCTGCTGCCCGCACTGATTGCAGGCCTGATCATCGGCATGGTGCAGGCCGCGACCTCGGTCAATGAACAGACGTTGAGCTTCATCCCCAAAATCCTTGTGGTCGGGGCTATGCTTGCCTTGTTCGGCGGTTCGATCATGGTGCTGATCGCCGATTTCACCCGCGAGATATTCGATCGCATACCGGACCTGCTGCAATGATAGCCCCCGGCTTTGCGGGGGTGGAGGCGCAGCTATGGGTCTGGCTGGTCGCCATGATCCGGCCCGGCGCGGCCTTCATCGCCGCACCCGTCTTCGGCGCGCCCGCCGTCCCGCTCCAGCTTCGCCTGATCCTCGCGCTTGCGCTCGGCCTTGCCGCGCTCAACAGCGTAACCATCACCCTGCCGCAGGATGGTGTCGCCAGTTTCGAAGGCGTGATGATGGTGGCGGGCGAGGTGATGGCCGGCCTCGCGATCGGCTTTGCGGTCCAGATCGGCTATGCCGCCGCCTTCGTCGCGGGGGAAGCAATCGGCAATGCCATGGGCCTCAACTTCGCCGCGATGGTCGATCCCTCGTCGGGCCAGTCGACCCAGGTGCTTGGCACCTTCCTCTCCATCCTCGCCACCTTCCTGCTGCTCGGCATGGACGGGCATCTGCTGCTCGCCAGCTTCGTGGTGCAAAGCTATGAAGCGATCCCGCCGGGCGCGGCGATGCTGTCCAACGATACCATCTGGCGGCTGATCGAATTTGGCGGCGCGTTGCTGGGCGCGGGTGTCACCGTCGCCCTGCCGGTCGCCTTTGCGCTGGTACTGGTGCAGATCGTCATGGGCATGCTGGCGCGCGCCGCGCCGTCGCTCAATCTGTTCGCCGTGGGTATGCCTGTCGCGATGATGGCGGGCCTCGTCCTCCTGGCAATGGCCGTGCCGATCATGGCCGAAGGCATGACCGCCTCGATCAAGGCCGGACTTGAGCAGGCCCGCATGATCGCGGAGGGGCAATAGCCATGGCGGGCGGCAATGATAGCGGTGAAAAGACCGAGAAACCAACCCAGAAGAAGCTAAATGATGCCGCCAAGAAGGGCGACATTCTCCAGTCGCGCGAACTGGGCACGGCGATGGTCGTCATGGCGGGCATCGGCTGGCTCGCGGTCACCGGGCCAACCTTGATCGAATCATTGTCCGATATGCTGGTCGAAGCGCTGCGCTTCCGACGCGAGGATATTGCCGACTTCTCCCCGGCGGAGCGGGGGGTCGAATTGCTTACAGGCATTGCCCTGCCGGTCGGTGGTGTGATGCTGGCGACCTTCCTGGCGGCGATTGCTGCGCCAGCGCTGCTGGGGTCGCTTGGCTTCCGCCCCGGCGCCTTCGCGCCCAAGGCGTCGAAGATGAACCCCGCGTCGGGTCTCAAGCGCATGTTCGGTATGCAGGGGCTGATCGAACTGATGAAGTCCATCGCCAAGATCGGCCTGCTCGGCGCGATCGGCATCTGGATGATCTGGGAGCGGCTGACCGAAATTACCGGGCTGGGCAAAATGGGTATCGGTCCGGCCATCGCGGACCTTGGCAATATGTTCATCCTCACCTGCCTGGTCATGGCGGGCGGCCTGTTCCTGATCGCCGGAATCGATGTTCCGGCGCAGATCATGCAGCGGGCCAAACGGCTCGGCATGTCGAAGCAGGATGTGAAGGACGAACATAAGGAGAGTGAAGGCTCGCCCGAACTCAAGGGCCAGATCCGTCGCCGCCAGTTCGAAGTGCTGAACGGATCGACCCGTCAGGCAGTGGCCGAAGCCAGCGTCATCATCACCAACCCGACCCATTTCGCGGTCGCGCTGCGCTACAAGCCAGGCGTCGATGCCGCGCCGGTCGTGGTGGCGCGCGGCAATGATGCGATCGCCGCCGCCATCCGCGACCTGGCGGAACAAAATGGCGTCACCGTGCTGCAATATCCCGATCTCGCCCGCGCCATCTACTTCACGTCGCGCGCCGGTCAGGTCGTCAATGAAGGCCTCTACATGGCGGTCGCCACCGTCCTCGCCTTCGTCTTCCGCGTCGAAAACAGGATGGCGACCGAAATGGATCGCCCCTTCATCACCGTGCCCGACGACCTGCGATTCAATACCGAGGGGCGTCGGACGTGACGAAGGCGTAATGGTGAATTAAAGTTTAGCCGCGCTCGTCCGTATTCTCTTCATGGGGACGCATTAGGATATGCGTCATGAGCGACTATTTTACCCGTATCGAGTTGCCGCCGGTCGACAGGACCGCGCCACGGGCAATAGCGCCTGTGCAGGCTGTTCAGTCGATTGAGACGGGCCGCTCCGCCCCTTCGCCAGACCGCGAAGCCCGAACGCCGGACCCGCAAATCGACCTCGTGAGCGTTGATGAGGATGTTGCCGGTGCTGCCGAATATGTCGCGATCCATGCTCGCATCGCCGACATATTGGCGGATCTCGACAGCGGCGCTTCGGTGGATGGGGCCGCTCGATCCATCGACGCCATGCTTGCTCGGCCGATCATCCTGGTGCCGCTACCCCCCGCCAGCAAGGAGGCGATCGAGCATGTTGCCGTGATTGCTCGCCGCATGGTCGAGCGCGCTGCCTACAGCCATGCCGCGCAGGCCCATGTCCCGCGCGGCGTCGTCGATCAGATCGTCGCCTCGCCCAACTGATTCCGCATCCCGCAAATCATTCCTAAAGGTCTTCGCACTAGCGCCGTTCTCTCCTCTGAAAGGACGACGCAATGGCATCGGTCAGCAGCAGCATTACCACGGCGCTCGGCGTCGGATCGGGTATCGACACCAAGGCGCTGGTGACCAGCCTGGTAGCGGCCACGCGCGATCCCAAGCAGAGCGTTATCACCAACCGGCAGAGCCTGAACAGTTCGCGCATCTCGGCGCTGGCCTCGGCTTCCAGTTCGCTCGATACTTTCGCGAATGCGCTGAACAGCCTGTTGGCGGGCACGGGCTATTCCGGAACGCCGGCATCCAATGATCCCAGCATCGCGACGGTCGGCTTGCTGCCGGGTGGCGTGCCCCAGGGTTTGCCAGCGCAGTTGGAGGTCCGGCAACTCGCGTCGGCGCGGACGCTCGCATCAACCCCTGTTGCGGGGGCAACGGCCGCTTCGGCTGTTGGGCAGGGCGAAATGACCCTGACCGTGGGCGGTCAGAGCGCAACGATCAACATCACCGCCGCCAATAACAGCTATTCCGGTCTGGCCGCCGCCATCAATGCGTCGGGCCTGGGCGTCACCGCCTCCGTCATTACCGATACTCAGGGCACGCGGCTGGTCATGAAGGGCGCAACTGGCGCAGCCAACGATTTCTCGCTCACTTCGGTCAGCGGCCCGGATCTGGCGCAATTCGCCTGGGATGGCGCAGACAGCGCGACCATGGCGTCGATGGCGACACCCAAGGATGCCATCATCAGCCTGGACGGGGTAGAGCAGCATTATGCGAGCAACACCATAGATACGGCGATTGCCCATTTGCGCATAGACCTGAACAAGGCGGCACCGGGCACGCTGGTCACGCTGGCTTCGACCGAGCCGACGACCACCATGCGCGATCTGATGGTCGAGTTCGTCGATGCCTATAATACGCTGATGAAGGGCCTTAATACCGCGAGTTCATCAGGTGCTGATGTGTCAACATCAGGGGTGTTGAACGGCGAAGCGGCGATCCGTGACATGAAGCGGCAGCTATCGCAGATGACATCTTCGGCGCTGAGTAGCAGCGGCACCTATCGCACTTTGTCGGATATCGGCGTCGCGACGAATCGCGACGGCACGCTCAAGCTGGACACGGAAAAGCTCGATAAGGCCATTGCGGCAAATCCGGCGGCCATTACGCAGATGCTCAACCCCGCCGTGGCGAGCGCGAGCAATCCGGGGCTTGCCGGTTTGATGGACGCCACGCGCGATCGGATTCAGCTCAAGGACGGCGCGCTGGCGCAAGCCCGCAACAAATATGAAGCTTTGGCCAAAACGCTGAGCGAGCAACTCGAAAAGCTCGACACACAAATGACCAATTACGAGGCGCAACTCACTACCGTCTATTCCAAGATGGAAACGCGCCTGACGGCGCTCAAGGCTACGCAAAGCTATCTCGAACAGCAGATCGAGATCTGGAACAACAGCGGTAAATAACAGGGACGAACGGGACCATGTTCTACAATCAGGGTTATGCAGGGGCGAGCGCCGCGCGTCGTTATGCGGCGGTGCATTCGGGCGGCCGGACCGAGGGGGCAACGCCGCATGCGTTGGTCAAGATCCTGTTCGACGAGCTGCTGCTGGCGCTCGAAGCCGCCGCGCTTGCCGAACGGCAGGCGGACCGCATGCAGGTGTCGGACAAGCAGGCCCGCGCCATGTCGATCATCTTCGCGCTCGAATCGAGCCTGGATCATGACAAGGGCGGCGACGTCGCGCTGGGCCTGGCGCAAATCTATCGCGAAGCGCGCCGCCTGTTGCTGGTCGGGGCCAAGGGGCGGGCGGCGGAACCGGTCGATCAGGCCCGCGCCATGATCGCGGAGATTGCCGACGCCTGGAACCAGATCGGCTAAGGCCAGCGCGATCGGACTGGCCCGGTTGCGGGGTTGCACCCCTACCAAGCCGCCTGTATAGGCGATGCTCGCAGAGGGCGGCCCGGCGGGGTCGCCTTTTTGCGTTATATCTCCTGCGCCCAGGACGCGCAGCATCAAGCCAGAAAGGGAAGGCTCATGTCGATTACGCCGCTCATGCCCGTTTACCCCCGGTGCGATGTCCGTCCGGTGCGAGGCGAAGGCTGCTATCTGATCGGCGAACGCGGCGAACGCTATCTCGATTTCGCCAGCGGCATCGCGGTCAACCTGCTCGGCCATGGCCACCCCAAGCTGGTCAAGACGATCGCTGATCAGGCCGCGACGCTGATGCATGTGTCGAACCTCTACGGCATGCCGCTGGGGGAGAAGCTGGCGCAGAAGCTGGTCGACAATACATTTGCCGACACCGTTTTCTTCACTAATTCGGGTGCTGAGGCGGTCGAGTGCGCGATCAAGACCGCGCGCCGCTATCACTACGCCAATGGCAACGCCCATCGCCATAACATCATCAGCTTCGACAATGCCTTTCACGGGCGCACGCTGGGGACGATTTCGGCCACCAGCCAGCCCAAGATGCGCGACGGCTTCGAACCCCTGCTGCCCGGCTTTACCGTCGTGCCGTTCAACGATCTCGATGCGGCGCTGGCGCAGGTCGACGATAATACCGCCGGTTTCCTGCTGGAGCCGGTGCAGGGCGAAGGTGGCGTGACGCCCGCGACCAAGTCGTTTCTGGTCGGCCTGCGCAAGGCGTGCGACGAACATGGCCTGTTGCTGATCCTGGATGAAGTCCAGTGCGGCTATGCCCGCACCGGCACCTTCTTCGCGCATGAACAGTTTGGCATCACCCCTGACATCATGGCGGTCGCCAAGGGCATTGGCGCGGGCTTCCCGCTGGGCGCCTGCCTCGCCACCGAGGAAGCAGCCAAGGGCATGGTGTTCGGCACCCATGGCACCACCTATGGCGGCAATCCGCTCGCCATGGCGGTGGGCCTGACCGTGATCGAAGAAGTGCTGGCTGACGGTTTCCTGGACCATGTCACCGCGATGGGCGCGCGCCTGCGCGCCGCGCTGGAGCAACTCATCCCCAATCATGACGACATGTTCGAGGATGTGCGCGGCATGGGGCTGATGCTGGGCGTGAAGCTCAAGGACAGCCATGACGCCCGCAGCTTCGTGGGGCATCTGCGCGACCATCATGGCCTGCTGACCGTGTCGGCCGGGCAGAATGTGCTGCGCATCCTGCCGCCCCTCGTCATCGAGGAAAGCCACATCGCCGAAGCCATCGAGAAAATCTCCGCCGGTGCGCGGACCTTTGTCGAAGCCAAGGCGGCCTAAGACTGACCTCCGTTCGCCCTGAGCTTGTCGAAGGGCTGCACTTGTCTTTTAAGAAAGTGCAGGGCTTCGACAGGCTCAGCCCGAACGGCTGATGGGTAGTTAATATGACCAAGCATTTTCTGAATCTCTCCGACGCAGGCGGCGATGCCATTGCCGCGATGATCGCCGACGCCATCGACCGGAAGGCCGCGCGGGCGTCCTGGCCCAAGGGGCGCGTCGATGCCGATGCGCTACTGGCCGGTCACACGCTGGCGATGATCTTCGAGAAGAATTCGACCCGCACCCGCGTCTCGTTCGACATGGCGATCCGCCAGCTGGGCGGCACCTCGCTGATCCTCGATTCGGCCACGACGCAGTTGGGCCGTGGTGAAACGATTGCCGATACGGCGCGTGTCCTGTCGCGCATGTGCGACGCCATCATGATCCGCACCGACGATCATGCCAAGATCGAGGAAATGGCCCATCACGCGAGCGTTCCCGTCATCAACGGCCTGACCGACCTGTCGCACCCCTGCCAGATCGTCGCTGACCTGCTCACAGTGGTCGAACATGGTGTGGCCTTGCCTGGCAGCCAATGGGCGTGGCTGGGCGATGGCAACAACGTGCTGCACTCGATCATCGAAGCGGCGGGGCTGCTCAAGTTCGACGTGCGCGTTGCCGTGCCGGAAGGCTATGAGCCTGATGCTTCCTTTGCGGCCGCGGCGCAGGCACAGGGCGCGCGCATCAGCCTGACCCGCAATGCGGCAGAGGCGGTCGCCGGCGCGGACATCGTCGTCACCGACACCTGGATTTCGATGGGACAGGCCCATGCCGAGGAAAAGCTGGCCGCGATGATGCCCTATCAGGTGACACCCGCGCTGATGGCGAGCGCGAAGCCGCAAGCCAAGTTCCTCCACTGCCTGCCCGCCCATCGCGGCGAGGAAGTGACCGCCGACGTGATCGACGGCCCGCAATCGCTGATCTGGGACGAGGCGGAAAACCGCATTCATGCCCAGAAGTCGGTGCTGCTCTGGGCCTTGGGGCATCTTGGTTGAGTTTGCGGGCGGACTTCCTATCTAGGCGGCTCGCCCGCATCGTCCGATGCGGCCTAAGCCCCGCGCCATCGCCTGCGGGATCACCGGAGCCTTGATGTGACTATCGCCCCCCATGTCGACCATGCCATCGGCTTTACCATAGCCTCGCGCCATGCGCGCGGGCGTCTCGTGCGGCTTGGTCCGGTGCTGGATGAGGTGTTGGCCGCCCATGCCTATCCCCCGGCGATCGAGCGGCTGCTGGCGTCGGCGCTGGTGTTGGCGGCGCTGCTTGGCGCGACGCTCAAGCAGGCCGATGGGCAACTGACGATGCAGGCGCAGACCGAACATGGCGTCGTCCGCCTGCTGGTCGCCGACTATAAGAATGGCGATTTGCGCGGCTATGCAAAGTTCGATGCCGACCGGCTCGCCGAACTTGGTCCTGACCCGACCTTGTTCGGCCTGTTCGGAAAGGGCTATCTCGCCATCACCTTCGACCAGTCCGTCACTGGCGAACGCTATCAGGGCATCGTGCCGCTGGACGGCGAATCGCTGGGCGCGGCGGCCGAACATTATTTCTTCCAGTCCGAACAAATCCCCAGTGTGATCCGCATCGCTACCCGGCACGAACCGGGCGAAGGCTGCTACGCCGCCGGATTATTGCTCCAGCATCTGCCCGAAGGCGAAGTCGGCCGCGAACGGCTGCACGTCCGCCATGATCACCCCGAATGGGAGCATGTGCAGGCGCTCGCGGTGACGCTCAAGGAAGAGGAATTGACCGACACGTCGCTGCCCTTGAGCGATATCGTCTGGCGGCTGTTCCATGAGGAAGAGGAAGTGCGCGCGACCGACCCCACCCCGCTGGTCAAGGGGTGCCGCTGCGACCTGTCGCATATCCGCGACGTGATCGGCCGCTTTTCGCCCGATGACCGGGCCGAAATGGCCGACGAGCAGGGCATCATCGGCGTTGATTGCGCCTTTTGTTCGCGGCTCTTCCCGCTCAGGGTCGATAGCTTCGCCTGACGGCATATCGTTACGGTAACGATATTTGTAATTTGGGCAGGGTGGCCGGTTCGCGCTATCAAAATGCCGCAATTCCACGGCATTCTTCGCACGAACTTGCGCCGTGCTTGTGACGTGCGGCGTTTAGATGGGATCATGGATCATGGGACAGGCGGTTTTGCGCTCGCTCGCAGCAGCGGTGGCGATGACAGCGGCGGGCTGGGCCGGGGCGGCGGATACGCCCAAACTCTTGGCGCTTCAGTCACTGGAGCCGGGTGAATGGGAATTGCGCGGTCGCGGCGATGGGGCGGAAACGCGCAAGTTGTGCGTTTCAGACCCGCGTCAGCTATTACAGATCCGCCATGCGGGTACCTCATGCCGCAGCTTCGTTGTCAGTGATGATTCGCATGCGGCCGTTGTCACCTATGATTGCGCGGCGGCCGGTAATGGCCGGACTGATCTGCGCGTTGAAACCGCACGGCTGGTCCAGATCAACGCCCAAGGGGTTGCCGATGGCGCCCCTTTCGTCTTCATCGCAGAGGGACGCCGCATCGGTGCCTGTCGCTAAGCGCAGCGCCATGCTTGCGCTGCCGCGATCGGGGCAGTAGCGCGGGACCATGGTTGCCAATCAGGGAAAATTCGCCGTCGTCCTGCTTTCGGGCGGACTGGATTCGATGGTCGCGGGCGCATTAGCGCGCGAGGCGGGCCATCGTTTGCTCGCTTTGTCGATTGATTATAACCAGCGGCATCGCGTGGAATTGCAGGCGGCCGCGCGTGTCGCGAAATCCCTGAACGCGATGCGCCACATCGTGCTGCCGCTCGACCTGACTGCATTCGGCGGGTCGGCGCTGACGGCTGATATCGCGGTGCCCAAGGGTGGTGTGGGTGCCGACATCCCCATCACCTATGTCCCGGCGCGCAACACCATCTTCCTGTCCCTCACGCTGGGACTGGCCGAAGTCGCTGGTGCCAGCGACATCTTTATCGGCGTCAACGCGCTGGATTATTCGGGTTATCCCGATTGTCGCCCCGAATTTATCGACGCTTTTCAGACGATGGCGGCGCTTGCGACCAAGGCGGGGGTTGAAGGTCACCCGATCCGCATTCAGACACCGCTGCAATATATGAGCAAGGCCGATATCGTTCGCGAAGCCGACAGGCTTGGGCTGGACACCGGAATCAGTTGGTCCTGCTATGATCCGACGCCCGATGGCAGGCATTGCGGCCTGTGCGACAGTTGCCGGTTGCGATCAAAAGGGTATCAGGAAGCGGGCCTTCCCGATCCCACCCTCTACGCGGCGCGGCCCTGAAAGCGCGCACGATGAGCTATGCGGTCAAGGAAATGTTCCTGACACTCCAGGGCGAAGGGGTGCAGGCAGGGCGGCGTGCCGTATTTCTGCGCTTTGCTGGTTGCAATTTATGGAGCGGCCGCGAGCAGGACCGGGCGAGCGCAGTCTGCCGCTTTTGCGATACGGATTTCGTCGGGACGGATGGCGATGGGGGTGGGAAGTTCGCTGATGCCGATGCGCTGGCGGATGCTGCGTTGGCCTTATGGGGCAGGGCGGCGGATCACTATATCGTCCTGACCGGCGGCGAGCCGATGTTGCAGGTGGACGACGCCCTGGTCGATGCGCTCCACGCACGCGGTTTCACGATCGCGATAGAGAGCAACGGCACCTTGCCCGTCCACCCTTCTATCGACTGGGTCTGCATCAGCCCCAAAGCGGGAAGCGATGTGGTGCAGACGTCAGGCGATGAGTTGAAACTCGTCTGGCCGCAACCGGGCGGTGGGCATAGCCTCGCCGATGTTGCGGCTATGGAGCATTGGGCCTTCGCCCATCATCTGCTCCAGCCGCTTGATGATCCCCATGCGCAGGACAATGCCCGCGCCGCCATCGCGCTGGTCATGGACCGGCCGCGCTGGCGCTTGACGGTGCAGGCCCATAAATATCTGGGCCTGCGCTGAATCCGTCTTACGGCCTGGCTACGCCGATCTTGTCATTCCATGCTTGATGGCAAACAGGTTCCAACACGCCCTTCTTCCAGCATTTGGGATCAAAGGAAGGCAGGGCCGTCACATAGTCATAGCCGGGCGTACCATAATATTGCTCACCCGCCGCAACCAGCGACTTCTTGATCGAAGCGAGGCCACTGCGCGCGACCTCATGCAACGTGCCGCGATCTGCGAAGATGGCCTTGCGTCCGACCTCGGCCGTTGCGAGGCAGAAGCCCTTCTGCGCCTGCACTGTCGAATAGCCTGAATAGATGCGCGTGCCATATTGGTCGGACGCCGCCTGTCCTGGCCGTCCTTTGCCCACGGTGCGCTGGAAATAGCTCAATATACCGGCCTGCGCGGCATCCAGTTCGGCGTCATGATGCGCGATCATCGCGTTATAATTGCCGATGGCGAGCAAGGTGGGTTCGAACTGGCATTGCAGCGCCGCGACATTGAGCGCGGCGCGCAAGTTCCACACCAATCCTGCCTTGACCTCCGCTTCCGTAGCGCCGGGCAAGCCCAGCGCCGTGGCGGCCGCCGAATCGGTTAAAGGTGGGGCGGAGAGGTCAGGCGGCGACCAGAAAAATTGAGCGGCGGCAGGTTGGGCCAGCATCGGCGCCACGGCCAGAGAAAGGCCGGTCAGCACAGTACGGAACGTCATGAATTAGAGGCCTTTTACGAGCAGGTGCGATGAAGATAGTCGAATGAATATGTGTCGATGGCGACTGTATCAGCGCTGAATGATTGCGCCAGTCCTATTGGTCGGACAGGATTTCCGTATCTTCCCCCGCAGGATCGGCGGCAGGTTTCGCAGGTGCGGTGGCACTGGTCGTGGCATTGCCCGTCGGGGCGATCGCCGTGCCTTCGCTCTGGACCCCGTCCAGGTCGGTCATGGCGTCGCTGGTGGTGCCATCGACCACTTCCATGTCCTTCATCTCGACCTTGGTTTCGGTCTTGTCCGCGCCGCCGCAAGCGGCCAGCGGCAGCAGCGACAGGGTCATGGCGGCAAGTACGTGGCGGCGCATCCGGGTCTCCTTGCGATCATTGATGCCCGGCAATCCCCCGCCCGGCGAAAGGCGTGACCCTAGCGACCGGCTTCGCATTGCTCAAGTCCCGTGCCGCACCGTGACAAGCGGTTGAGAAAGGCAGGGAAATGCGCCTTGAGCGCGGCATCGAGCGGGGCCATGGATGCGTTGCCGCCCAGCGCAGCGATGCTGGTCACGGGATAGTCACTGATCCCGCACGGCACGATGCCGGTAAAATGGCTAAGGTCAGGATCGACATTGATCGCAAAGCCATGGAGCGTCACCCAGCGTCGCACCCTGATGCCCAGCGCCCCGATCTTGGCCTCCCGCCCTTGCGCGTCATCGGTCCAGATGCCGATCCGCCCCTCCGCCCGCCGCGCCGCTATGCCGAGATCAGCGAGCGCTGCGATCATCCAGCCTTCGAGATGATGCACGAAATTGCGGACATCCTTGCCGCGTTCGCCGAGGTTGATGTTGAGATAGCCGATCCGCTGCCCTGGCCCATGATAGGTGTAGCGGCCGCCGCGCCCAGCATCATAGACCGGAAAGCGCGCGTCGATCAGTTCGGCCGGATCTGCGCTGGTCCCGGCGGTGTAGAGCGGCGCATGTTCCAGCAGCCACACCCGTTCGCGCGCCTCCCCCAAATGGATCGCGGCAGCGCGTGCCTCCATCTCGGCCAGGGCCGTTGGATAATCGACAGGCGCTGTCTCTGTGCGCCATTCGACGCTGTCGGGGAAGGGAAGGGGAGCCGTCATGACGCTTCCTTGACTTGGAGACTGCGAGCGATCAAGTCTCCGCGATATTTCCGGGAACAGGGCAGGCGTTACAAGATATGGCGACAATGTCGATCGGCAAGGCGTGGCAGGAAGCGGTGGCCTTCGTCGCCCGCGAAGCCACGCTGCTGTTTCCCGTCGCGCTGCTTTTCGTGGCGCTGCCGATGGTCTTCCTTCAAGAGGTGACGCCGCCTGAACTAGTCGCTTGGTCAAACGCGCCGAAAGGCCCAATGCCGCCCATTCCGCTGAGCTACTGGGTGGCCTTATCTCTGACGGTACTCATTAGCTGGTTCGGATCTCTGGCTCAGCTTGCTTTGGCGCTTAGGCCAGGAATCAGCGTTGCAGAGGCACTACGGTTGAGTTTGATGAGATTGCCCATCTTGGTCGGCACTTATTTGGTTTCCGGAGTGGCCGGTATGCTAGTGATGATGGTGGTATCAATTCCATTGTTGTTTGTATCGCCTATTTTCGGTCCTTTGGTGGCTGTAACAACGGTTGCTGCTTTTTTTTGGAGTCGCCTAGCTCTACTGAACGCGGTTGTTATTGACGAACAACTAGGCGTTGTTGCATCGCTGCGGCGCGCTTGGATGTTAACGCGAGGCCATTTCTGGCGGCTGGTGGGCTTTATGGTTGTCGCTCTAGTACTATCCATTGTTGCTAGTTCGGCAGCGCAAGTCGTCCTAGGGCTGTTAGGCGGCGTCATCGCGGGCGTAGATGGAGCGCGACTAGTTGGCGGGATCGCTTCTTCCGCCGTTACAGCAGCAGTCCTAGTCTATATGCTGGTGATGCTCGCGCGTCTCTATCGTCAGGCGACCGCAGGCTGATCCAGCACCGGCATATGGGGTGCCGCGTCGCGCGGCAATATCCCGGCGAGGCGTGGGTCGGCAAATGTCTCGATTTCGCGCTTATAGGCGACGAACCCCGCCTTGATATAGAAGCCAAGGGCCGCTGGACTGTCGAGCGTGCAGGTGTGGACCCATAGACGTTCGACGCCCTTGCGCCAGGCGAGCGCCTTGGCCTGCGCCATCAGCCATTGGCCATGGCCCTTGCCGTTCAGTTGCGGCACCAGCCCGAAAAAACCCAGTTCGCAATCCGGCACCGAGCGGAAATCCAGTTCGAGCAATCCCACTTCGATCCCGCGCGGGTCAGTGACGGCATAGACCTCGACCGCCGGGTCATGGATGATCGCGGCAAGCGATTCGTCCTTCATCACCAGCCGCGAGAACCAGAGCCATGGCTCTCCCACCCGGCGGAACAGCGCGCGATAGCTGTCGAGTTTGGGCACTTTCCATCGGACGAGTCGCAACGGCGATGGCGGAATCGGCGTAGGGCGCGGCTTTTGCCGCATCTCCAAATGAGTGACGATCGCGGCCACCATGGCCGGATCGACCGGGATCAGCGCCATGGCGTCAGCTCCAGCTCGCCATCGGCGGCAGGCTCATCAGGATGGCGTCGATATTGCCGCCAGTCTTGAGACCGAACAGCGTGCCGCGATCATGCACCAGATTGAACTCGGCATAGCGGCCACGCCATTCCAGCATCGTGGCACAGTCCGCCTCGGTCCAGGCCTCGTCCATGCGCCGCCGCACGATCGGCGGATAGGCGTCAAGAAAGGCATCGCCCACCGCGCGGGTAAAGGCGAAATTTGCGTCGAACGCGGCATCATCGGCGCATTCGAGATGATCATAGAAAATGCCGCCAACCCCGCGATGGACGCCGCGATGAGGAATGAAGAAATATTCGTCCGCCCATTCCTTGAATCGGGGGTAATGGTCCGGGTCATGCGCGTCGCATGCGGCCTTAAGGACGTCATGGAAACAGGCTGTGTCTTCTGCACGCGGCAGTGGGGGGTTGAGGTCCGCCCCGCCGCCGAACCAGCTTTTGGTCGTCACCAGATAGCGCGTATTCATATGCACGGCGGGCACATGCGGATTGGCCATATGCGCGACCAGGCTGATTCCGGTCGCGAAAAAGGCCGGATTCTCCGCCGCGCCATGGATGCTCTGCGCAAAGCCGGGGGCGAACTCGCCGCCCACGGTCGAGATATTGACCCCGACCTTCTCGAATATCTTGCCTTTCATGACGCCGCGCACGCCACCGCCGCCTTCGCCCGGTGTCTGTCCCTCTGCCTCGCGGTCCCAGGGGGTGTAGGCGAAGCTGGCATCGCTACCCGCCTCCCGCTCGATCGCTTCGAACGCGGCGCAGATGCGGTCCCGGAGCGATTCGAACCAGGCGCGGGCGGCCTGCTGGCGAGAATCGAGGGTGAAGGGGACGATGGGCGTGGGAGCGGGGGTCATTGCGGGAACTTTCCGGTCTGGCGCAGGGCTTCGGCGACGGCGATGCCCGTGGAAACGGCGATGTTCAAGGATCGAAAGCCCGGTGCCATGGGAATCCGCACCCGGATATCGGCCATATCCCGCACGGCATCGGGGACGCCCGCGCTTTCCGACCCCATCAACAACACATCGTCACCGCGAAATGCAACGTCCGGCAGACGCTGCGAGGCATGGCTGCTCATCAGCAGCAGGCGGCGGCCGTTGGCGCGCCGATCCGCATCGAAAGCCTCGAAATTGGCGTGCCGCACGACCTCCGCCGCTGCACCATAGTCCATCGCCGCGCGTTTCAGGCGGGCGTCGGAAAAGGCGAATCCGGTCGGCATGATGATGTCCACGGGCACGGCGAAACAGGCCGCCAGACGCAGGATGGCACCGACATTGCCGGCGATTTCGGGCTGATAAAGGGCGATACGCATGGCAGTGCCCATAATGCACTGCGGCAAATTGTCATAGCTTGCGTGACTTTGCTGTTGGCAAAGAGCGCGCACTGGGGTTATCAGGCCCGCGAACCACGCCGGGGGGACGGCGGGGGCCATATCATATGGTTACCCATCACCCTTGATAAACAGGGCCGTTCACGGCATTGCGGCGGGACCAGGGACGTTCTTGCAAGGGTTGAGGTGCATGGCCAGCGTTGAACATACAGACAGCACGGGTCTACCCGGCGAAGATGGGGTCCGCCGTCGCGACTTCATCAATATCGCTGCGGTGAGTTTTGCAGGCGTGGGCGCGGTAGCCGTCGTGCTGCCGCTGATCGACCAGATGAACCCCAGCGCGGACGTGCTGGCGATGGCATCGACGGAAGTCGATCTCTCGGCGATCCAGCCGGGTCAGGCGATCAAGACGACGTTCCGCAGCCAGCCGCTGTTCGTGCGCCAGCTGACGGAAAAGGAAATCGCCGAAGCCGACAAGGTCGATCCTTCCACGCTGCGCGATCCGCAGACGCTCGAAGAGCGCACGGTCGATGGCAAGAAGCAGTGGCTGGTGACCATGGGTGTCTGCACCCATCTGGGCTGCGTGCCGCTGGGCGCTGGCGAAGGTGAGAATAAGGGCGAATATGGCGGCTATTTCTGCCCGTGCCATGGTTCGTCCTACGACACCGCCGCGCGCATCCGCAAAGGCCCTGCGCCGACCAACCTGGAAGTGCCGAAGTTCAGCTTCACTTCCGACACCGCCATTCTCGTAGGCTGAGGTAAGAAACGATGAGCTTTCCCTGGGCTGAGCAATATACGCCGAAAAATCCGGTGATGGTGTGGATCGACGAGAAGCTGCCGCTTCCGCGTCTCGCCTATAACGCTGTGGGTGCGGGCTATCCCGTTCCGCGTAACCTCAATTATTTCTGGAACTTCGGCGTCCTGGCCGGCCTTGCTTTGATGATCCAGATCATCACCGGCGTCGTCCTGGCGATGCATTATGGTGCCAATGACCTGGTGGCGTTCAGCACCGTCGAACAGACGATGCGCGACGTCAATGCGGGCTGGCTGATGCGCTATGCCCACGCCAACGGGGCCAGCTTCTTCTTCATCGTCGTCTATCTCCACATCTTCCGCGGTCTCTATTTCGGCTCCTACAAGGCGCCTCGCGAGATGGTATGGCTGCTTGGCCTCGTCATCTTCCTGCTGATGATGGCCACCGCCTTCATGGGCTATGTGCTGCCCTGGGGTCAGATGTCCTACTGGGGCGCAAAGGTGATCACCGGCCTGTTCGGCGCGATTCCCGTGGTCGGCGAACCGATCCAGACCTGGCTGCTGGGCGGTTTTGCACCCGGCAACGCCTCGCTCAACCGCTTCTTCTCGCTGCACTTCCTGCTGCCCTTCGTGATTGCCGGTGTCATCATCCTGCACATTTGGGCGCTGCATATTCCCGGTTCCTCGAACCCGACCGGCGTGGAGGTGAAGGGACCGCAGGACACTGTGCCGTTCCATCCCTATTACACGGCCAAGGACGGCTTCGGCGCGGGCATCTTCCTGATCGCCTTCTGCATCCTGCTGTTCTTCGCCCCCAACTTCCTGGGCCACCCGGACAACTATATCGAAGCGAACCCGCTCTCGACGCCCGCGCACATCGTGCCGGAATGGTATTTCTGGCCTTTCTACGCCATCCTGCGCGCCTTCACCGTGGACTTCTTCTTCGTCCCCGCCAAGCTGCTGGGCGTGTTGGCGATGTTCGCATCGATCCTGCTGCTCTTCTTCCTGCCCTGGCTCGACACCTCGCCGGTGCGGTCGGGCAAGTATCGCCCCACCTTCAACAAGTTCTTTTGGATCCTCATCCTCGACGTGTTGATCCTGGGCTATTGCGGCGGTGCGCCGGCTGAAGAGCCTTTCGTGATGATCTCGCAGGTCGCGTCGGCCTATTATTTCGCGCACTTCTTGATCATCCTTCCGCTGATCTCGCGCTTTGAAAAGCCGCTGCCGTTGCCCGGTTCGATCACCGAGGCCGTGCTGGCGAAATATGGCAAGACCGACGGCGCAACCGTCGCGGTCCCGGCCGAATAAGGGGTAGACGTAACATGGTACGCATCGGCGCATTTCTCGTCGGCCTCTTCTTCGCGGGCTGGCTGCTGGTCTCCTTCCTCATGGGGGCGGTGGCCTATGTCTCCGAACCTCCGCAGCCGACCGTGGAGCATGAATTCCACGAGCTTCCCAAGCACGTGTCCTTCTCGTTCGACGGACCGCTTGGTGGCTATGACAAGCAGCAACTGCAGCGCGGCTTCCAGGTTTACAAGGAAGTCTGCTCGGCCTGCCACAGCCTCAAGTTCGTGGCGTTCCGCGATCTCGAAGCGTTGGGCTATAACGAAGCGGAAGTGAAGGCGATCGCCAAGCAATGGGCGATCAAGGCTCCCTCGGTCGACCCGGCAACGGGCGAAGCATCGACCCGCGAGCCGATGCCCGCTGACTATTTCCCCAAGCCCTTCGCGAACAATGTCGCGGCGGCTGCGGCAAACAATAATGCGATCCCGCCAGACCTGTCGCTGATGACCAAGGCCCGCCACCATGGCAGCGCCTATGTCTATTCGCTGCTGACCGGTTATCAGGCGCAACCCGCTGCGTTGCTCAAGGAGTTCCCGGACTCCAAGACGCCGGAAGGGCTGCACTACAACCCCTATTTTGCGAACCTGAACCTCGCCATGGCGCCGCCGCTGACGGCCGAAGGCCAGGTGACCTATAGCGACGGCACCAAGCCGACGGTGGACCAGATGGCGAAGGACGTTTCGGCCTTCCTGACCTGGACCGCTGAGCCGAAGCTGGAGAATCGCCGCCGTGCGGGTCTGGCGACGATCATCTTCCTGCTGATCGCTACGGGCCTGGCCTATATGTCCTACCAGAATATCTGGGCGGAAAAGAAGAAGGCGGCCTGACAGGTCGGTCCGCAAGAACAAGGATTATGAAGAGGGCGCGGTTTCATTTGGGAACCGCGCCCTTTTTCCTTATGGAGACGGCATGAGCATCGACACGCTGGCGGGCCTCGTCCGCACCATTCCCGATTTTCCGAAACCCGGCATTCAATTTCGCGATGTCACGACCTTGCTGGCGGACGGGGCAGGGCTGGCGGAACTTGTCGAGCGTATGGGCACCATCGCGCGACCGCTGGACCCCGACCTGATCGTCGGCATTGAAGCGCGCGGCTTCATCCTGGGGGCCGCGCTCGCTCTGACCTTGGGCAAGGGTTTTGTGCCCGTGCGCAAGGCGGGCAAGCTGCCGGGCAAAACTGTCGGCATCGACTATGTGCTGGAATATGGCACGGATCGTCTGGAACTGCATGAAGGGCAAGTTCCATCGGGTGCCCGCATATTGCTGGTCGATGATCTGATCGCCACAGGCGGCACGGCCCTTGCCGCAGCGCAATTGCTGCGCGAGCAGGGCGCGAGTGTGTTGATGGCGCTGTTCGCGATCGACCTGCCTGATCTTGGCGGGATGGCGGCGTTGGAAGCCGACGGTGTCGCCGCGCAGGCGATCATCGCGTTCGAAGGCGACTAAAGACCGTTGGCCAATGCCTCCGGCAGCAGATCGACCGCTGCCGCCAAACGCTCGTCGAGTAGTTCCAGCAATTCCATCCAGCCGTTGATATGATCGAGTTCGCCCGGTCCGTCGGAAATACCGCGCAAGCCCATCAGCGGCACGTCGAACCGGGCGCAGGCCCGCGCCACCGCGAAGGTCTCCATGTCGACCATGTCGGCGTCGATTGCCGCATAATCGTCGCCGCCGACGATATTGGCACCTGTGGAGAGCCGGGCGCTTGGTATGGCCAGTGGCGTTGCCAGCGGCAAATCAACCGGATGGTCGACAAAGGGCGTCACGCCTTTGGTAAAGCCCAACCGCGAGGCATCCATATCGCGCCACGAAACGCTGGCGACCTGCACAATTTCACCCAAGCCGCAAATCCGCGAACCGGCCGAGCCGAGGCATACGACCAGATCGGGAAGCGCATTATGGCGCGCCATATCCTGAAGGGCGATCCCGGTCGCCAGTGCGGCCTCTACCGGCCCCACGCCCGTCATCAGCGGCGTAAACCGGCTACGCAGATGCGGCCCATATTCCGCATCTGCCGCCATCACGAACAGCAGGCGCTTGCCCGAAACGATCTCGCAGCCTGCCATCTCTGTTCGCCCCTTGCCCATGCCGCAACGCCCATAGCCCGGCGCCAGCGACACCGCAAAAGAGAAAGCCCGCCACCTGAAAACAGGTGACGGGCTTTGTCATGGTGGGCGTGGCAAGGATTGAACTTGCGACCCCTGCGATGTCAACACAGTGCTCTACCACTGAGCTACACGCCCACGGGAGTTGGGCCTTTAGCCGGGCGAATCGGATGGTGCAAGCAGGAAAATGCCCGACCCCGATATTCTTCTGGACAGGGCATAGCAGGCCCATATGTTGCAGTGCAAACAGGGGGACGCCAAGACATATGCTGCCATCGCCATCTTCGCCGATCCAGACGACGCCACGTCTGCCCTGGTATCGGCAGCTCTATGTCCAAGTGCTGATCGCTATCGCGCTGGGCGTGACGATCGGTCATTTCTTCCCTGATGCCGGTGTCCAGCTCAAGCCCTTGGGGGAAGCCTTCATCAAGCTGGTGAAGATGATCATTGCGCCTGTCATCTTTCTGACGATTGTGACCGGCATTGCGGGCATGAAGGAACTGGGTGCCATTGGCCGGGTCGCGGCCAAGGCCTTTGGTTATTTCCTGACTTTTTCGACGCTGGCGCTGATTGTCGGCCTGATTGTCGCGAATGTGGTACAGCCCGGCGCGGGGCTCAACATTGATCCCGCCAGCCTCGATGCCGAACAGGTCGCCGACTATGCGAGCAAGGCGCATGAGAGCAGCCTGACAAGCTTTCTGATGAACATCATTCCCGCGACCATGGTGTCGGCGGTGGCGGACGGCAACATCCTGCAGGTGCTGTTCGTGGCGATCCTGTTCGGCATCGCGCTGACTCTGATCGGCGACAAGGCAGCCCCGCTGATGATCGTCCTCGAATCCGCCAGCCATGCGGTGTTCAAACTGGTATCGATCCTGATGAAGGCGGCACCGATCGGGGCGTTCGGGGCGATGGCCTTCACCATCGGCGAATATGGGGTCGGCACGCTCGCCAACCTCGCGGGACTGGTCGCGACCTTCTATCTGACCTCGCTTTTGTTCGTGCTGGTGGTTTTGGGCGGCGTCTGTTGGGCGGTGGGCTTCAACATCCTTCATCTCATCCGCTATCTGAAGGCCGAATTGCTTCTGGTTCTCGGCACATCCTCGTCGGAAGCCGCTTTGCCCAGCCTGATCGAGAAAATGGAGCGAGCCGGGTGCCGCAAGTCGGTGGTCGGCCTGGTCGTGCCGACAGGATATAGTTTCAACCTTGACGGCACCAACATCTATATGACCCTCGCGGCGCTGTTCATCGCGCAGGCTTGCAATGTCGATATCAGCCTGGAGCAGCAAATATTGCTGCTGTTGGTCGCGATGATATCATCCAAAGGGGCAGCGGGGGTCACCGGGGCGGGTTTCATCACATTGGCCGCGACGCTGTCGATTGTGCCGACCGTGCCTGTTGCCGGCATGACGTTGATCCTGGGCGTGGATCGTTTCATGAGCGAGTGCCGAAGTCTGACCAACTTTATCGGCAATGCCGTGGCGACGGTGGTGGTATCCGCCTGGGAAAAGGGGCTGGATCGGGAGCGTTTCAACGCTGCGATGGCGGGGATCGCGCTTGATCCCACGCCTGACATGCAAGAAGTCGTTCCAGACTAGACGTTCAGTTCAATCCGGTCAGACTCTCGCTGCTAAACATCCGTTCAACCTCCAGCACCAGATCGCGCAAATGGAAAGGTTTGGACAGGACCTTTGCTTGCGGCACGGCTTTACCTGCGCGCAATGTCACCGCGGCAAAGCCAGTGATGAACATGATGCGCATATCCGGTGCTATGGATGCGGCGTGTTGGGCTAGTTCAATGCCGTCCATCTCCGGCATGACGATATCGGTCAGGAGCAGGTCGAATCGGTCGGATTGAATATGGGGGACAGCCTCGGTTCCCGTTGAAACCGCGACGACTTCATATCCCGACCGTTCCAGCGCGCGAGCAAGATAGACCCGCATGCTTTCATCGTCTTCTGCCAATAATATGCGAACCATCGCCCCCACTCTTCATAACATCTGCGACCCCCACGGGTGGCGCGAAGCCGAGATATATGCGACAAGGTGTAAATATTATCCAGCCAAGCAACCATTTTCGCCTGCGCCGTTGAAAGGAGCCCTATTGGACGACAGCCCGCCGCGCGCGCCGACGCACAGCGACCCGGCCTTCGACCTATATGGCCCCACGGTTCCTGACAGTCCGGTTATACTGTCGGTTCCCCACGCAGGCCGCCTCTATCCCCCCGCCTTGCTGGAGCAGGCGCGCGTGCGGCCTGAGACATTAAGGCGGCTTGAAGATCGTTGGGTCGATTTGCTCGTCCACCCGCTCATTGCGCTCGGCTTTACGGTACTGATCGCGCGCGCACCGCGCGCATTGATCGACCTTAATCGCCATGACCGGGAGATTGATCCGGCGATGCTGTCGGACCTGCCGCCTATGATCACGTTGCAGAGCAGCGCGAAGTTACGCGGCGGACTTGGGCTGCTGCCGCGCCGTTTGGCCGGCGCGCCCGAATTGTGGCTCAGGCCAATTGCATGGGCTGAGGCCCAGCGGCGGATCGAGACGGTCCATCGGCCCTATCACACGATGATTGGGCAACTAATGGCTGCGGCGCGCGATGTTCATGGCCATGCGATCCTGATCGACCTGCATTCTATGCCACCGTTGCCGCCCCCGTCCCCAGGACACCCCGCGCCGGGCCTGGTGCTGGGCGACCGGTTCGGCCGCAGCGCGTCGAGCCGCTTGACGACGCTCGCCGCCGATGTCGCGGCGGGGCACGACATGTTGGTGGCGATCAATAGCCCTTATGCGGGCGATTATCTGATCGAACGGCATGGGCGACCGGAGCGGGATCTGCATGCGCTGCAGATCGAGATCGACCGCGCACTTTATCTCGACGCGACGCTGGACCGGCCGGGGCCGGGAATCGCACGGATGCGCGTGCTGGTGCAAGCGATGGTCCAGGCGCTCGCGGCCGAATTGCCGCGTGCCGATTATGTATTGGCGGCGGAGTGATTAACGCGGCGGATCAATGACGGCGCGCGCGCCTGCAACGCTTAAGTGGTGCGAATCGAAATAGAGCGGCTGGCCGTCCCGTTCGATGGCGCAGACGCGCGCGTCGCATAGCCGCGCCACGGGGTCGATCAGCGTCACACTCTGCGCCTGCCAGCGGGCAAAGAGCGCGCGCAGACGCACGATGCGCGCTTCCACTTGTGCCCGCGCGATGCCTTGCGCGCGGTTCAGCCTGCCGGCTCTCGCCAGATGGGCGAGGTGACGGGGAACGTCGAAGGGTTGGGGCGGAACTGCGCCGATCAGCACGACCTCCCGCCCTTCGGTCCGGATCGCGGCGATGGTGCGGTCGAGTTTCGCCACGAAAGCGGGATCGTCAAATACGCCATTGGCCCAGAAGGCGGCAAGGTAGATGCGGCGCAATCCCGTATCGGCGCGGATTGCTTCGAACGCGGTCCGGTTGGCGGTAGCGCAGCGAGCATCCTTCGCCTCATAACCCAATACGGGCGGGCAACTCGACGTTGTACGCTCGATCAGCGATTGGCCCTGTGCGCGGGCGTCTTGTGCCAGCACATGCGCCAGTTCCACGCCGTGGCTGTCGCCCCACAGCATGGCGTCGGGCCGGACTGGGGCGCCCAGGATGCAGGGCTTGGCGCCACGCATATAGCTGTCGTGGCAGCGTTTGCGATCCGGGCTGATGTCGTTGCGCCCGGCGATCTGCGCCAGAACGGTGGGTGAAAATCGTGAGGACCATGGTCCCATCGCCAGCAGGGCTAGCGACAGCGCACAGAGTAGCGCCATCGCCGCGCCGGTGAAGCGGAAAATGGTGCGGGGCGGCATGCGGGCCGAATCGCGGAAAGGTTGTTCGACGAAGCGCCAGGATAGCCAGGCGATGGCCAGCGATGCGACAAGGACGGCGATCTGTGTTCCACCCGACAGCGGCAGGTCGGTCGCATATTCGGTGAAGACGATCAGCGGCCAGTGCCACAGATAAAGCGAGTAAGAGATCAGCCCAACGCCGACCAGCGGGGGCAGGGCGAGGATGCGACCCACGATCGTCCCCGGCGCGCCGTGGAGCAGCGCCATTGCCCCCAGGACGGGAGCCAAAGCTGCAACGCCGGGGAATAGCGTGTTGCGGTCATAGAGGAAGACCGCACTGCCGATCGCCAAGAGGCCAGCCCAAGCGACGGCTTCGCGCAGCCAGCGCGCCCGGATCGCAGGTATGATCCCCAGCGCTAGGAGCGCGCCCGCGAGTAATTCCCAAGCGCGGGTGGGGAGCAGGTAGAAGGCGAAGCCTGTGGTGTCGCGCTGCATCAATATGCACAGGGTCAGGGAGGCGACCGCGATGGCCGCCACGACGCCTGCGCGCACGCGCGTTCCGAAGCGGGCGAGCAGCATCAGCAGGACGGGGAAGCCGATATAATATTGCTCCTCCACCGCCAGCGACCAGGTCTGGAGCAGGGGCTTCACGTCGGCGCCGCCCGCGAAATAGCCGGTGTCGGTGAAGAACCACAGGTTGGAGACGAACAGCGTCGCAGCCAAAGCGGATTTGGGCACGCCCTCCAGATCGCCGGGCAAATAGAGCCAGGCCGACAGGCCCAGCACGGCGAGGATCATCAGGGCGAGGGCGGGCATGATTCGCCGGAAGCGCCGCTCGTAGAAGCGGAGCAGCGAGAAGCGGCCTTCGTCGATGTCGCGGGCGATGATGCCGGTGATCAGATAGCCCGAAATCACGAAGAAGATGTCGACGCCGACATAGCCGCCCGCAAAGCCCGGCACATGGGCGTGGAACAGCAGGACAGGCAGGATGGCGAGCGCACGCAGGCCGTCAATGTCGCGGCGGTGGGGCCGGGTCGTGTGCGCGCCTATCTGTTCTGCCTTTCCGTGCATGGCGCGGGCCTACGCCCAAAGCCCTGATATTTGCTTTACCCGATTCGCCGCGAGGGCACGGGACACGATTGCAGTTTACGCAATTGCAGCTTCACCCTTCGCATTTGCGAAGAATACGCCCCGCTGGCACTAAGACTGTGCCTTTCAGGCATCCTCTCCTAAACTTTTCAGGCTGGTCTCACGATCAGCCTTTTTTTTGTCTGCGGCTTGGGCTAGGCATCCCTCGCTGTTGCCGCGCCATATAACATGTTTCTGGAGAGGGGCCGCCGGTAAGACCGGCAGGCGGGGCATAGTTGGGGGATCGAGCGCTTAAGTGCGCTCTCCCCCATTTTCTTATCTTCTATGCCGTCGCCATCTCGCGGCCATAAGCGACGACCGCTTCCACTTCGGCGCGGTCGCCCAGCACCACGCCGACGCGCTGGTGCAGGCTGGTCGCGGGCACGTCCATGATCGGCTGGAACCCGTCGCTCGACGCGCCACCGGCCTGCTCGATCAGATAGCTCATCGGATTGGCTTCATACATCAGCCGCAGCTTGGCCTTGCCCGGATTGCGATGGTCGTAGGGATAGAGGAAAATCCCGCCGCGCTTGAGGATGCGATGCACGTCCGCCACCATGGAGGCGGTCCAGCGCATGTTGTAATCTTGGCCGCACGGACCCGCGCCGCCCATGACGCGCTCTTCGACATAGCGGGCAACGGCGGGCGACCATTGGCGGCGATTCGACATGTTGATGGCAAATTCGCACTTGCCCTGCGGCATCTGCATATTGGCGTCGGTCATCACCCAGCTGCCGACTTCGCGGTCGAGCGTGAATTCATAGACGCCCGTGCCGACGCTCAGCACCAGCAAGGTCTGCGGCCCGTAAATGGCATAGCCCGCCGCGACCTGCGCCCGGCCGTCCTGCAGGAAATCCTGCTCGGTCACTTCGCGGCCGGCACAGGCCTCAGGCGCTTTGAGAACGGAGAAGATGGTGCCGACCGAAAGGTCGACGTCGATGTTGCTGGACCCGTCGATCGGATCGAACAGCAGCAGATATTCGCCCTTGGGATAGCGATTGGGGATGCGGTGGATCGTCTCCATCTCTTCCGACGCCATGGCGGCGAGATGGCCGCCCCATTCATTGGCATCGAGCAGCATTTCATTGGCGATGACGTCCAGCTTCTTCTGGACTTCGCCCTGGACATTTTCGCTGTCCAGGCTGCCCAGCACTTCGCCCAGCGCGCCCTTGCTGACGGCATGGCTGATCGTTTTGCACGCGCGCGCCACGGTTTCGATCAGCAGGCGCAATTCGGCGGGCAGGGCTTCGGCCAAGCGCTGTTGTTCGATCAGGAAACGGGTGAGGGTGGTTCTTGCCATGGGCCGCCTTTCGTAAAGGGCAGGGGCCGCGACAGGACGCCGCGGCGCTTGAAAATCGGAACGGGCCTTCGCTACGGGACTCGCTCCGTCAAGTCCAGCCGCCGCGTCACTCGCCGCGCGCCCGTGCCGCAGCGTCGGCGCGGCCCAGCGTCAGGGCACGGACCCGTTCCACCGCTTCGGCAAAAGCATCGTCGCGCGCACCCTGAGCATAAAAGCGTTCCGCCGTCGCATAGTCGCCGTCCCGTTCAGCGCACAGTCCCCGGTTGAACAGAAGCGAAGGATGGCCCGGTTGGTTGGCGTCCATTGCGGACCATATATTACAGGCGGCGACCGGATCGCGTTGCGACAATTTGATGCTGTCGCGGAACCGCTGGGCCATGGCCTTGTCCATCCCCTCGCGCTCTTCGCGCAGACGGATGCGATAATTTTCGTGGCGTGGAATAATGTCGTCAGCCAGCCGGTCGGCGGCGGCGCGAACCATGCGATCAATGCTTTGGCGCGGTGTGCGCTTGGACTTGTCGTTGGGACAGGTGACGATCGTGTCGGTTTGCGTGCGGGTTTCGTTATAGAGTATCTGACCGTCCGCTGCACGGGCGATCCGCAAGGTCGGGGCAAAGCTGATCGTCTGCTGCAAGCAGAATGCCTCCACCTTTTCCTTCTTCGTGCATTTTTGCTCGGTGCCCTCGGCGCATACCTCCACCTTGCGGGTCACATTGCTGTCGCGCACGCTGGCGTCGGCCAGGCCGGTGATGATGCCATCGGCATCGGGGCCGCGCCGCGACAAGGCAATGAGGGCAAAATAGGGGCGTCCATCCGGTCCGGTCCGGCGCAATTTCTGTTCGATCGCCAGTGCCAGGGCGGTGCCGTCCCGCCCGGCGATACGATCAACGCCGATGCTGCGGAGCTGGCTGACGGGGCGATGGGGGGCGGGAAAATGGCCGGTCATGGAGAAGACCTCCGCCTGAACCGGCATGCTTGCTGTCAGGACCGCCACCAGCATGGTGACCCCCATTATTGACCGCATAAAAATTCCCCCTGATTTGCCCCGCCGTTGCTGTAAGCGCGCCTCTTCACCCGATCAAGACGGTGCTGCGCAGGTGGGCGGGAACTGCTGGCCAGATGGATCGTTGCGCCCGCGTGCCGAATGGCAGCCCTGGAAGGATTATCATGGACAGTCTGATTGCCGCTTTTACCGACCCCACCGCCATTGCCGCGCTGATCGCGCTGGTGGTCATGGAAGTGGTGCTGGGTATCGACAATCTGGTGTTCATCTCGATCCTGACCAACAAGCTGCCAATGGAGCAACGGCAGACGGCACGGCGCATCGGCATCGGCCTGGCGCTCGGCATGCGGTTGGTTCTGTTGTCGATGATCGCCTGGATCGTCGGGCTGACGGCCCCGGTGTTCGATCTTGGCATCAGCGGTCCGTTGAACGAATACGGCGCACCGACTTTTGAGACCGAATTTTCCTGGCGCGACCTGATCCTGATCGTCGGCGGTCTGTTCCTGATCTGGAAGGCGACCAAGGAAATCCATCACACTGTCGATCCGGCGGGTGGTGACGATATGCTGGACAAGAAGAGCGTTGCGACCATCACCTTTGGCAGCGCGATCGTGCAGATCATCCTGCTCGACATGATCTTCTCGCTCGATTCGATCCTGACCGCGGTTGGCATGACTGACAATCTGGCGATCATGGTGATCGCGGTGCTGGTCGCGGTGACCGCGATGGTGCTGGCGGCCGATCCGCTCGCCAACTTCATCGCGCGCAATCCGACCGTGGTGATGCTGGCGCTGGGCTTCCTGCTGATGATTGGCGCGGTGCTGATCGCCGATGGCTTTGGCGTGCATGTGCCCAAGGGCTATATCTATGCGGCGATGGCGTTTTCGACGCTGGTCGAATGCCTGAACATTTTTGCGCGCCGTGCGCAGAAACGGAAGGGCGGGGCGCAGTAACGCGACAGTGGCAAAGTTCACACCGTCGTCGGGGTGATTTTCCCTGTTTCGCAGAAATTGCGACGGATAGGCACCGGCGACGCGACGGATGCCTATGCGTCAGGTGCGGCCCGCGCGCCAGCGACGCGCCACTGACGCGACACCTATGCGACAGCGACGCGACGCTGTTGCCGCCAAAAAATCCTGGCATCGGGGAGGAAGGATCACGCATCCGTCAGGATAAAGCAGACGAAATCCTATTTTGAAAGAGCCCATTCCCGCGTCCCGGCAGAGCCGTCTGCGGTCTGTGATGCGTCAGGTGAGAAGCAGTTTTCCGCCGGCGATCAACAGCACGACGCCCAATGCCTGAAGCAGGCGCGCATTGGGGAGGCGCGCAATGCCTAAGCTGGTCCCGATCGCCGCGCCGATCGCGACCGCCGCGAGGAAATAGGGCAGCGCGTCCGGCAATTTTCCGACGCTCGACAGATTACCGGCCAACCCCGCGATCGAATTGACGAGGATGAACAGGGCGGCAACGCCGCTGGCACGGCGTGGCGTAGACCAGCCAAAGAAAAGCAGGATAGGGCTGAGGAAAATGCCGCCGCCCGTCCCGGTCAGGCCCGATAGCGCGCCCACGATCGCGCCGCTGCCAAGGCTTGCCCATAGGGGCGGTGCGGCTATCGTCGCCTGCTGGGCGATCGGGCGGGGCCAGAGCAGCCGTGCCGCCGCGACAAGCAGAATCGCCCCGACGAGGGGCCGATAGGTGTCGGCTGGGAGGTGGATGCGGCCACCCAGAAATGCGAAGGGCAGGGCACCCAGTACGAAGGGCAGGGCAAGCCGAAGGTCAAATTGCCCGGCGCGGGCGAAGCGCCAGGTCGTGAAGGTGGCGACAAGGATGTTCAGCACCAGCGCGGTCGGCCGCATCGTTTCCGGCGCGACACTGAAGAAGGCCATGATCGCGAGATAGGCCGAGGCCCCGGCATGCCCGACGGCCGTATAAAGCATCGCGCCCACGCCCATGAGCAAAGCCATGATGACGATCGTCTGCGTGTCCAATATGCCTCCGTCGGTCGCCCGATGCCGCCCGGACCAGCGGGGGCCGGATCATGCAATCCAGCCCCGACCGATCATCACGCAGCGGCGCGGCGTTCTTTCAGTTCTTCGTTCAGCATTTCGGCCAGCAGGAAAGCCAGCTCCAGGCTTTGCGCTGCGTTCAGGCGCGGGTCGCAATGGGTGTGGTAGCGGTCAGCGAGGCCTTCGTCGGTGATGGCGATGGCGCCGCCGGTGCATTCCGTCACATTCTGGCCAGTCATTTCGGCATGGATGCCACCGCCGAAGCTGCCCTCGGCGCGGTGGACGGCGAAGAAGCCGCGCACTTCGGCCAGGATGCGATCGAAGGGCCGCGTCTTATAGCCGTTGGCGGCCTTGATGACGTTGCCGTGCATCGGGTCGCAGGACCACACCACCGGATGCCCTTCGCGCAGCACCGCGCGGACCAGCTTGGGCAGGCCCGCCTCGATCTTGTCATGGCCGTAGCGGGTGATGAGCGTGATCCGCCCGGCTTCACGCGACGGGTTCAGCGTGTCGAGCAGGCGCAGCAGCGCGTCCGGCTCCAGGCTGGGGCCGCATTTGAGGCCGATCGGATTGCCGATGCCGCGCAGATATTCGACATGGGCCGACCCTTCGAACCGGGTGCGGTCGCCGATCCACAGCATATGCGCGGACGTGTCATACCAGTCGCCGGTCAGCGAATCCTGCCGCGTCAGCGCTTGTTCGAACGGCAGCAGCAGCGCTTCATGGCTGGTGTAGAAGCTGGTCCCGCCAAGCTGGGGCACGGTTTCCGCCGACAGGCCGCAGGCGCGCATGAAGTCGAGCGCCTGGCCGATCTGGTCGGCCATCTGTTCGAACTTCGCAGCCCAGGGCGAGCGGCCCATGAAATCGAGCATCCAGCCATGCACCCGGTCGAGGCTGGCATAGCCGCCGGTCGAGAAGGCGCGCAGCAGGTTGAGCGTGGCCGCCGACTGGTTATAGGCCTGCACCATCCGCTGCGGGTCCGGCTCGCGGCCCTGTGCGGTGAAGGCAATGTCGTTGACATTGTCGCCGCGATAGCTGGGCAGTTCGACGCCATCTATGACTTCGGTGTCGGCGGAGCGCGGCTTGGCGAACTGACCTGCCATGCGGCCGACCTTCACCACGGGCAGCTTCGACGCGAAGGTCAGGACGACCGCCATCTGCAGCAGCACGCGGAACGTGTCGCGGATATTGTTCGGGTGGAATTCCGCGAAGCTCTCCGCACAATCGCCGCCCTGCAGCAGGAAGGATTCGCCAGCCGCGACCTTGGCGAGATCCGCCTTCAGGTTGCGGGCTTCGCCTGCAAAGACGAGCGGCGGAAACTGGCCAAGCTGTGCCTCGACGGCGGCCAGAGCCTCCGCATTACGATAGGCAGGCATCTGAATGCCCTTATGCGCGCGCCAGCTATCCGGCGTCCATTTCGCCGCCACGACGAGTCTCCTACATGAACCAAAAAAACAGGGGCCGCACCTACGCCGCCGCGCCCTTCAAGGCAAGTTTATAGCAGCCGCACGGGCGCGCCGCGCAATGATCCTTTCGATCAATGTGATCGAGCGGCTATTTTTGGCAAGGATAGCGGTCGTTTAGCGCAACGCTGACCAGCACGGAGGCGGGGGTGCGCCGTTGGTCGGGCCAGCGTTCGAGATAGGCGACCACCGTGCGGCGCGCGTCGTCGGCGCTCATCCTTTCGGGCCAGCAGACTTGTCGGCCCCGTCCGATGAACAGATCCTTGCGGATGCCATCGACCACGCCGACGATATAGGCGGTGCAGGCGAGGCCATATTCGGGAGCCTTGTTACGGCATTTGGCGAGCAGGCTGGTGCCGCTTTCGAACATGAATGCGCCGCCGCCCGGTTGTGCGGCTGGTGTGGGGGACGCGGCGAGCAGGGCGACGGGCAGGGCAAGGAGGGGCGCGCGCATGATGGCGGGGCATCCTGTGGGTGAGGGGCGTTGGGGGCGACCATGACGCAGCCTTCCGGGCCTGTCCAGACGACCGGGCGCGCTATGGCCACCATCCGGCTCAGCCAGCTTCGCGCTGCTCCTCGCGGCGGCATCCGGTCATGAGGTGGCAGGCGATGTCGTGGCGGCTGGGGCCGGGCTGGGGCAGCCAGGGCGGCACCCACTGGCCCGCAAGGCCTGCGCCGCAATACCAGGGTGAAGCGGCATCGGCGCTGGCCAGCGGGGCGTTGAGGAACAGGCAGGCCAGCGTGCTGGCGAGCGCCGCGCTAGACCGCATGGCTGAACCGTGTTTCGACGAGCTCCAGATAGGCATCGAAACAGGCGGCGATGCTGCGGGCGTAGGGTAGTGCTTCGGCGGTCAGCCATAGACGATTTCCGCTCCGTTCGACCAGTCCGCGTTGTTCGAAGCGGTCGAGGTCGGGCTGGGGGTCGGCGGCGTCCAGATGTACTTCGCCCTGGCAGAGCAGGGCTTCGATGATGCGCCCGCGACGCTGGTCTTCGGAAGTGCGGATCAGGCCGCGCGTGGTGGCGAGCTGGCCCGCTTCGATCGCGGTGCGCCAGGGGCCGGCCTGTTTCGCATTCTGGACGATCAGGTCGGGGAATTGGCTGATGGCGCTGGCACCCATGCCGATCAAGATTTGGGCGGGATCATCAGTGAAGCCCTGAAAATTACGGCGCAAGCGGCCCTGCGCGGCGGAGAACGCCATGCCATCGTTGGGCAGGGCGAAATGGTCGAAGCCGATCGCGCGATAGCCTGCCTGCGTCAGCGCAACATGCCCCATGGCAGCCATCGCGAATCGCTGAGCGACATCTGGCAGGTCGCTGGCGTCGATGCGCCGCTGGCGCGGCAGCAGGCGCGGCATATGGGCATAGCCGAACAGGGCAATGCGCGCAGGCGCGAGGCGGATGGTGGCGTCGAGCGTGGCGGACAGATCGTCCATGCTTTGCCCCGGCAGGCCATACATCAGGTCGAAGCCCGTGGCGACGCCTGCCTTGTCCAGCCGTTCCACCGCGCGTTCGACCATGTCGAGCGGCTGGATACGGCCGATCCGCGTCTGGACATGGGGGCTGAAGGTCTGGACGCCCAGATTGACGCGGTCGACCCCCATGGCGGCCATCGCGTCGATCCAGTCCGCGTCCAGACGGCGCGGGTCCAGTTCGACCGAAAGCTCGGCATGATGGGCGTCGAAACAGCGTAGCAACTGCTGCATCAGCCGGATGAAATCGACGAGCGGCAGCGAATTGGGGCTGCCCCCGCCAAAAGCGATACGCGTCACCCGACCGCGTCCGTTCAGCCGGGCGGCGATCAGCGCGACTTCGCGCTCCAGCGCTTCGACATAGGCGGTCAGCCGCTGTGCCTTGTTCGCCGCGCCGGTGTTGCAGCCGCAATACCAGCAGATGTCGTGGCAATAGGGGATGTGGACATAGAGCGAGATCGGCGTGTCGGGGGCGAGCGCGTCCAGCCGCTGGCCCATCTCCGTCGCGCCGACCCTATCGGTAAATTGCGCGGCGGTGGGATAGCTGGTGTAGCGCGGCACCGGCCGGGCGAGCAGGTCAGGATGATAGGTCCACATGGGCTGGGTGATCGCAGCAAGTCGCCGCGGCTGCATTGCGCCAGATCAAATTGCAGCTTGCGCCCGGTCAATGCCGCGCCGTGCCGGATGCGGCAGAGCGCTCCCCACCAGACAGGGAGATTTATCATGACCATCAAGACCATCCTGCTAGCCACGGCCTGCGCCGCTGCTGCCATGGCCGCCCCGGCGCAGGCCGCGCAGGGCGACGTGCTTGTCCGCCTGCGCGGCATCATGGTCGCGCCCAATGAGAAGAGCGGTAGCGTGCTGCCCGGCTTTCCGGGCGAAAAGGTGAAGGTGAACAACACCATCACGCCGGAAATCGACATCACTTACATGGCGACCGATCATATCGGTTTCGAACTGATCGCGGCGACCAGCCGCCATACGGTGAGCGGCAAGACCGGGACGACGGGATCGCTGGGCGATCTGGCGGCGACCAATGCGCTACCACCGACGCTGACGGTGCAATATCATTTCGCGCCGGGCAGCAAGATCCGTCCCTATGTCGGCGCGGGCGTAAACTATACGTTGTTCTTCAACAATGATGCGTCCAGCGCTTTGGAAGGCGCGGTTGGCAAGACCAAGGTGCATCTGTCCGACAGCTTTGGCTGGGCCGGGCAGGCGGGGGTCGACATCGACCTGAACGAGAAATTGTTTTTGAACTTCGACGTCAAATATATCGACATCGACACGAAAGCGCGGCTGACGACGGCGGCGGCAGGCGTGCAGCGGGTGAAGGTGAGCCTGGACCCGTGGGTGTTCGGCGTGGGTGTCGGGATGCGGTTTTAGGGCTGACTGCCCTCGCATCCACCATCAAGCCCGTTCGGGCTGAGCCTGTCGAAGCCCTGCACTTTCTTCAAAGAAGTGAGGCCCCCTTCGACTGCCTGCCAAGGCAGGCGCTCAGGACAGGCTTCGACAGGCTCAGGGCGAACGGAGGAAGGTGGTTTATGGCTTCCTCTTCGCGGTGAAGGCGAAGGTGACGGCGACATTGGGAGCCAGACTGCCGCTGCTGTCGCCATTGCCAACGCCGAAGGCGGCGCGGGCGATGGTGGCGGTGCCGCTGACCTTGCGGGTCGCGCCGTCGCCCGACAGGGTGAAGCTGATGGTCTGGGGTTTGCTCACGCCCTTGAGGCTGAGCCTGCCGCTGGCGCGATAGGCGTTTGCTCCTGTTTTTTCCGCGCCCTTTGCGGTGAAGGTCGCGGTCGGATGGGCGGCGACGGCGAAAAATTCGTCGCCTGGCAGCATCCCGTCCTGATAGGCGTCGCCGACGCTGGCGCTGGCCATGTCGATGGATACCTGAATGTCGGCGGTTTCGGGATGGTCGGGGTCCATGACGATCGCGGCGGTCCATTTGACGAAACTTCCCGTGATCGTCTGGCCATCATTCCCGACCGCAAAGCCGATCGTGCCGCCGGGTTGCACGGTCCAGGCGGGGGGCGGGCCGATGGGTTCTTCTGCTGCGGCGACGGTTTCATTGGCGACGGCGCTATTGTCTGGTTCGGTGATGTTGACTGGGGCCTCCGGGGCCGTTGCTGCCGGTTCTTCGGCGGCTGGCGCTTCTGCGGCGGTAACGGGTGCAGCAGCGGGCAGAATCATCCGCCCCAGCGCAAAGCCGAGCAGGATCAGCGCGGGCAGTCCGACCAGCAGCGCGGTCGATCGGTTCGGGATCATCCGCCAGATGAGGCCGTCGCGCATCAGCAGATGATGGCGCAGCGCGCCCGCGACATGGAGCAAGACGAGCGCGATACCGATCCAGGCGATCAGGCTATGGCCGCCCTCGGCCAGGCCATGGGCGGACGCGGGGAGCGGCAGATGCGGCAGGGGGATGATCCCGAAGATCAGGGTGGGCACCTTGACCTTGGCAGTCGAGACGAGCGCCCAGCCGGTCAGCGGCGCACCCAACATGAAAGCGTAGAGGCCGCCATGCACGGTCGATGCCAAGGCACCCTGCCATCCGCCCTCCAGCTTCGCCGGGCGCGGCTTCCAATAGCCGATGCCGATCCGCAGCAGCGTCAGCGCGAGGATGGCGATGCCGACCGACTTATGTAGTTGGTAGAGCGCAAAGCCGCGCGCCCCCAGATCTTCCAGCGCCCAGCCGACGCTGATCTGGAAAGCGAGCAGGGCGGCGATCGCCCAGTGCAGGATGATGGCGGCAAGGCTGTAGCGCGGCATGGGAACCCCCGGATCAATGAACGGGGCAAAGCTATGTCGCCTGTGCAACGAAGTCCATTGCCGCGCCGGGAAACGCTGCGTTGCCTTAGGGCTGGAGGTCGATCGCTAGCTTGTCGGCGTCGGGCAGCGACGCGCCCATGATGGTCGCCAGCGTCGGTGCGATGGCGCGCATGTCGATCATGCCCAAATCCTTGCCGCGCGGCACGCCCTTGCCCATCAGCAGGAAGCTCGCCTGCAGATTGGCGGGACCGGGGAAATAGCCGTGCATCCCCTTGACCGGGCTTTTCGCGCGCACCGGCGCAGGGGGGCCGCGATAAATGTCGGTGACGAAGCCTGGGGCGAGGTTGATATAGAAAGTCGCTTGCGGATTGCCGCCGATCGCGGCGATCTGCGCCTTGTCGGCTACCTGCGCGATGCCGTTGGCAGGGTTGGCGGCGAGCGTGTCGAGCAGCGTCTTCACTCGTTCCGTCAGTGCGGCGTCGTCGGGCCGGGCCAGCATGATCGCGGCCGATCCGCCCGAAATCCAGGGCATGGCCAGCCAGGAGGCGACCTTGCCATCAGCGCCAACGGTGATCAGTCCCGCGTCGATGAACGGGCGATAGAGGTTGATGGCGGTATGCGTCGCTTCAAAACCATGGTCGCTGACCACGGCGATCACCGCGTCGGGATGGGCCTGCATCTCCGCCGCCACCAGATCGCCGACGATGGCGTCGATCTTTTCCAGCACGGCCTTGGCGGCCGGGCTGTCAGGGCCGCTCGCATGTTCCTCATGGTCAAGCGCGGCGAAATAGACGGTCAGGAATTGCGGCTTGTGCGTGGCGATAAGCGCGGTGGCGAATTTGCCCCGGAGCTGGTCGCCGGTCAGGCTTTCGTCGATGCCCATTGCATAGGGCTGGCCGACCTTCGCCGCCAGTTCGGCCGACAGCCCCGGCGTTGCCAGCGCGTCGAGCAGTTTGGCGTCGTCGCCATGGCCGGTATGCCAGATTTGCGGCAGGTTCCAGGTCACGCCCTTGGGCGCGACGCTGACCGGCCAGTGGACATTGCCGGTGGAGAGGCCCGCCTTGTTTGCAGCTTCCCAAAGGGTCGGCACCTTGATGTCGGGGGCATACCAGTACCAGCCGCCCTGGTTGATGCCCATGGGATCGAAACTGTTATTGGCGACGATGCCATGTTTCGCGGGCGACACGCCGGTGATCAGCGTCGTGTGGCTGGGATAGGTCAGCGTTGGCGCGACGCCGGTGACGCCGGAGGCATGGGCGCCATCAGTCAGGAAGCGGCGCAGATTGGGAATGGCGAGGCCGCGCTTCTGTGCCTCGATCACGTCGCCGGGCCGCAGCCCGTCGATCGAGATCAGCAGCACCGGCTCCGCCAGCGCCATGCCGGAAAGGCAGGCGGCGAGGGCGGTGGCGAGGAGAAGCGCGGTTTTGATCATGAGGATATGCTGTCCTTCTTGTGCCCCTGGCCGAAGAGGAGCAGTGATCCATATTGGCCCCTCCCCCTTGAGGGCAGGGGAATCGCATATGGGCTTGAACGATTGATCGAATGGGATTCTTGGGCAGTCTCCATGGTTGGAGGCGCCCGATGGATGAGTTTTCGGC
>NZ_JAVDWV010000005.1:0-261557 GCF_031457465.1 Sphingobium xenophagum | reverse complement strand
CGACGGAAGCGGACATAAACCGAGTTCCATTTGCCGTAGCGCTCGTGCATGTCGCGCCAGGGGCAGCCGACCCGCAGCACGTGAAGCATCCCATTAAGGAAGAGCCGGTTATCGCCCGCCGGCCGCGCCCAGCGACCACGTTCAGGCGGCAGCAGCGGTCCAATCATCTCACACTCCGCGTCCGACAAGTCCCCGCGACCCATGACTGCTCCCCAAAAAGCACTCTTGAATCAGAACGAGGCCCGTTTGGGAACCCCTTTTGTCAACACGACCTAAACCCCCAGGCAGCCCGGTCAGCAGCCAACCCTTGCTGTTGCCGTTGCCGGCCATTCCAGCCGGTAGGTGACCAGAAAGCCATCATGATCGGACAGCAACGGGCCGCTATCGCCGCCGTCGAACATGGCTTCGACCCGGATCGGTCGAACCGACACCAGCGATCCGCTCCAGAAGAACTGCAGATCCTGCGTGTCCATCCATGGCGCATCGCCATCCCAGGACAGGCGGACATCGCAGCCTGAGGCCGGGTCGGCGCAAAGGCGGTGGACCAGCAGGAGCGATTGGTAGCGGGAGAAACTCTCCCACCGTTCCTCCGAGCTTCGCATGTTGAAGTCGCCGCCGAAGATCAACGGGTGGCTTTGGTCATAGCTTTGCTCGATGAAACGCGATGCTTCCAGCACCTGCCGCTCATGGGCTGCCAGATGCCGTCGCGGCGGCGCGCGGGACGCCCGGCGGGCATTCATATGCGTATTGTAGAGATCGACCGGGGTCGGCACGCCGGGGATCTGGATACGCGCCTGCACGATTCCCTTGTTGGCGAGGCAGTCGAACCCGGCACAGGAGCGGCGACCATAGGCGCGCTGGTCGTTGTGGATGATCGGATAGCGCGATGCGATGGCAAGGCCGCTGCCAAGCAGGTGAAGGCCAAGCTCTCCACGCTTTGCCTTCGCTTTGCCCGGTAGCGGCTCCGTCACCGGATCTTGCGGCCGGGTGGTTCGGCGGGGTCCGGCGACCAAGGCTGGATAGCCCGCCGCGTCGACGGCTTTCTTGGCCGCGCCGCTGAACATCTCCTGAAACATGACGATGTCCGGGGCTGTTCCGGCCGCGCGCATGGCCGACAGTCTTTCGCCGATCTCCGCCAGTTTCCGCGCCCGGCCTTTGCGTGCGGGCCAGCCCAGACCTTCGATATTATAGGTCAGGACGCTCAGCATGGTACTGGCCGTTCGCCCGTCTGGCGAGACGGTGACCTGGGGCGGGGTGGCCGCGCTACAGGCCATGATGCGGGACGGCGGTTCCACGGCGCAGCCAGCCAGACCGAGGGTCAGGGCCGCGACCGCCACTATCCGTCGAAATCCCCTGCCGCCTTGGCGCAGGGAGAGGCAAGTGATCATGCAGGTTCCAAAAATCTCGCCGCTATCCTGTCATTCCGCGTGCAACGTCCATCGCATAGGTGCCGTTCCCGCCGCAATGCGGAGGCGCTTGCCAAATATGTGAAGTTCACACCGTCGCAGGCCCAGCATTTGTGCGGGGGACGGACGGGTGGCGTGAACTTCGCAATAGGAGAATTTTTGCGAAGTGCGGGGTGGCGTGCTTGGGCACGCGGGGGGATCAGGGGGGTGGACCGGGAGAAAGAGCCGGGCGAGCATGGCATAGGTTGGGGGATGTAGGACAGGGGGATAGGTTTGGCTGGGTCTAGACAGGCTTTATGAGGGAGCTATGCTGGAACGGCTGTCCCTCAGCTTCAGTGTGGTCAAGCCGTTGCCTATTGCATCAATAGGGCCAGCGATGTAGCCATCAACCATGACCAAGGCGTTATCACCATTCAGCCTTCCGTGTGATGTTGGGGCCATATACCAAGGTGATGCTCTAGAATTGATCGATCAAATTCCTGATCAATCGGTGAGCCTTGTCCTCTCTTCGCCGCCATACAATATCGGAAAGTCATACGAACGCGGCATGTTCAAATCGCTCGACGCCTATCGAGATTGGATGGACGCTCTCATCAGCAAACTTTTAGATAAGGTAAAACCTAATGGCCATATCTGTTGGCAGGTAGGAAATTATGTGCGGGATGGTTCTTTGATCCCGCTCGACTATCTGTTTTTCCCAATGTTTGAAAAGCGGGGCTGCTTGCTACGAAACCGGATCATTTGGCGATACAATTTTGGATTGCACGCGCAACGTCGTTTTTCTGGCCGATATGAGACGCTTTTATGGTTTTCGCGTTCAGCGGATTACGAGTTTAATCTTGATCCCGTACGCGTCCCGCAGCTCTATCCCGGCAAGCGGCACTCGAAAGGTAAAGGCGAACGTGCAGGCCAGCCAAGTGGAAATCCGCTAGGTAAAAACCCCTCCGACTTTTGGGAGTTTGATCCGTCAATGGCTTTCGATGGGAAGCCCGTCTGGGATATTCCAAATGTGAAGGCCAATCATCCTGAGAAAACTGATCACCCTTGTCAGTTTCCGAATGAACTTGCCGATCGTTGCATTTTGGCCATGACCGCTGAGGGGGATATGGTGTTGGATCCGTTTGCGGGGGCTGGAACGACCGTAGTGTGCGCAGAAAGTCGCGGCCGCATAGGTATCGGGTTTGAACTTGATGCGGACTATACTCAGCAAGCCAATCAGAGACTATCGCTTGCTAGAAATGGAGAATTGCCAATTCGTCATTCTGGTATAGGGCCAAAACAGCCGAAGTCAGGAGAGCGAGTTTCTACTGTGCCGGAAGAATGGCTGCTACAGGCATCGGAGTAAGCATTTATGGCCGGGGGCAAGGTAAAACCGAAGAAAAAGCAACGTAAGCTGACCCCTGAAGAACGAAAGCGCCGTCGGCATCAAAGGTCACAGATCGACCGAGTTCGGGGTATTTTTGGTCGGACCGGGTTTGTACGCGTTCCTGACATTTCGGATAAAGAGTTCACATTCTCAGGTAGGACAGGCGACGTGGATGACGTTTTCGTGCGCGAAAACATCATCGTGTGCACCGAATATACGATTTCTACGGGCGAAAAGCTTGGAGACCATATAAAGGGAAAAGTTCACCTTTTCCAACGTATGCACGAAGAACCGCAAAAATGCATCGCGTTTCTATTCGAAAAATTCCCTACTTTAAGATCAGTGGTATCGAATAAATACCATGATAGTCATCTCCGGCTTCGAATATTATATTGCTCGAATGACGAGGTTAATTCACAGCATAAAGCGTTGACGAGCGAGACTATATTCTTGTGGGGTGCTACCGTAGAATATTTCAGAGTTCTGACTAGCACCCTTAGATTGTCCGCGCGGCATGAAATGTTGCAATTTCTTCGTTTGGATCACGGCGAAATTGGTGTGAATGGTGCGCTTCCGGATGGCCAAGAGGAAAAGAAGTTTGAAGGGTCGCTGTTGCCGGTGGCCCACTCCAATTTTCCGACGGGTTATAAGGTCGTCTCGTTCTACGTGACACCTGGCACACTTTTGGATCGTGCGTATGTTCTCCGAAAAGATGGATGGCGACAAAGCGACGGGTTATACCAACGCCTGATTGACAAGAAGAAAATTGATCAAATCCGACTGCATTTAAAGCGAGAGAAGCGAGTTTTTGCGAACAACGTTATCGTAACTCTACCTGAGGGAACGAGACTAGATAAGGATGGGAAGGAGGTTAATCCGGAAAAGATTGATCGCACCACCTCGGTCATGGTCAAGATCCCTAATCGATCTAACTCGATCGGTATTGTTGACGGACAGCATCGTATTTTTTCATATTTTGAGGATGCAAAGGACGACCCGGATATCTCTGAATTTCGGGCTCGGCAGAACCTTCTGGCTACGGGAGTGATATATCCGGAGGGAACGTCAGACGCTGATCGAGAACGATTTGAGGCAGGGCTATTTCTTGAAATCAATGCGAATCAAAATTCGGCAAAAACAAGCCTCAAGCAAGCCATTAAGGTCATTACTGAGCCTTATTCGGACGATTCCATAGGCAAAAGGCTCGTTACGCGCCTTGGAAAAATTACGCCTTTGGAGGGCCTTATTGAGCGGCATGCCTTCGAAAAGGGCGTTCTCCCTACGTCATCGATGGTATCTTTTGCGCTCGCACAACTGATTCGAATTGGAGGCGATGAGTCTCTACTGAATCACTGGTCCTCTCCAAAAAAAGCAGATGTTCTCGCGAAAAGCGACAACTTGGCATTGATCGAATACGTCGAATTTTGCGCCACTCAACTCTCTATTTTTCTCAGTGCGGCTAAGGCATGCTTGCCCGCCAGTTCTTGGGCGATCAAGAAGAATGAGGGGGCAGGAGTTCTCGCCACCGTATCGGTAAACGGATTGATTATCCTGTTCAGAAAAGTTGTGAAGTCAGAGGGGCTATCTGATTTTGAAGGGTACAAAGAAAAGCTTAAAGAACTGGGCAATTTTGACTTTCACGGTTACCATTCGAGTCACTACAATCGGATGGCTAACGATATGCTCGATAAGGTATATGGGAAGTAAAAATAATTTTACATAATATCTGTGGGTTGGTCGATATCTCAAAAATTGTCGATAGATGACTACGTGCCCTAACTGCATATGTATTGGCTCCAGTCTCTGTAGAACAAATTATGATTCAATGAACGAGGATTGCTTGGCACTTCGTGGCTCAGTTGGCTAATCTCAGCATGGTTCAACAAGCCATTCATATGCGTACCTCGTTACGGACGTTGAACGAGCTACCGAAATCGGTAAGTCGATTTACTACCATGAATAACGCAATAGAGCGCACGCCGGCCACGCTCCACCCACCAACAAAAACGGCCGACCCGTTCCCGGATCGGCCGTTCTTTCAAACCCCGCGCAATGCGCCCGGCCTCACGCCGCTTGCGCGGCCTCTTCGCTCGCGGGCAGGCGGATCAGATAGTCGAACGCCGACAAGCCTGCCGTTGAGCCTGCGCCCATGGCGATGACGATCTGCTTGTAGGGGACCGTCGTGCAGTCGCCTGCGGCAAACACGCCGGGGACGCTGGTTTCGCTGCGGGCGTCGATTTCGATTTCGCCGCGGGGGGACAAAGCGACCGCATCCTTCAACCATTCGGTGTTGGGGACGAGGCCGATCTGGACGAAGATGCCTTCCAGCGCGACGTCATGTTCGATGCCGCTGTTGCGGTCCTTGTAGGACAGGCCGGTGACGCGGTCGCCATCGCCATCCACCTTGGTCGTGAGCGCCGAGGTGATGATCTTGACGTTGGGCAGGCTGGCGAGCTTGCGCTGCAGCACCGCGTCGGCGCGGAGCTGGCTGTCAAATTCGATCAGCGTCACATGGGCAACGATACCGGCGAGGTCGATCGCGGCTTCGACGCCGCTATTGCCGCCGCCGATCACCGCGACGCGCTTGCCCTTGTAGAGCGGGCCATCGCAATGCGGGCAATAGGCGACGCCCTTGTTGCGATATTCCTCTTCGCCGGGCACGCCCATCTGCCGCCAGCGCGCGCCGGTGGAGAGGATGAGGGTGCGGCCCTTTAGCGAGGCGCCATTTTCCAGCACGACTTCATGATAGCCGCCTTCGGTGCGGGCGGGGATCAGCTTCGCCGCCTTTTGCAGGTTCATGATCTCGACGTCATAATCCTTGACGTGCGCTTCCATGGCGGAGGCGAGCTTTGGCCCTTCGGTGCGCGAGACGGAGATGAAATTTTCGATATCCATCGTGTCGAGCACCTGGCCGCCGAAGCGTTCGGCCGCGACGCCGGTGCGGATGCCCTTGCGCGCGGTGTAGATGGCCGCCGCTGCGCCAGCAGGACCGCCGCCGACGATGAGGACTTCGAAGGGTTCCTGGGCCTTGATCTTGTCGGCGGCGCGGGTGGCGGCGCCGCTGTCGATCTTGGCGACGATCTGTTCCAGTTCCATCCGGCCGCTGGCGAAGGGTTCGCCGTTCAGGAACACGGTGGGGACGGCCATGACCTTGCGGCTGTCGACCTCATCCTTGAACAGCGCGCCGTCGATGGCGACGTGACTGATGCGGGGGTTGAGGACGCTCATGAGGTTGAGCGCCTGCACCACGTCGGGGCAGTTCTGGCAGGAGAGCGAGAAATAGGTTTCGAAGGCGAAGTCGCCGTCGATGTCCTTGATCTGCTGGATCAAGTCCTGCGCCGCCTTTGACGGGTGGCCGCCGACTTGCAGCAGGGCGAGGACCAGCGAGGTAAATTCATGGCCCATCGGCAGGCCCGCGAAGCGCACGCCGATGTCGGTGCCTGCGCGGCGGATCATGAAGCTGGGGACGCGCTTGTCGATGCCGGTAACCACGGTCACCTTGTCCGACAGTTCGGCGATGTCGCCCAGCAATTCGCCCAGTTCGCGCGACTTTGCGCCTTCATCCAGCGAAGCCACCAGCTCGATCGGCTGAGTGATGTTCGCCAGATAGCCTTTCAGCTGTCCTTTGAGATTTGCGTCCAACATCGTGCCTTGCTCCGTTGCATGAAAGCGGGCCGCCGCCGCATTTGAGGGAGGGGGGCGTGCGGCGGCCCTTCGGGGGATGGTGCGACCCAAAGACCCCGATGAGAATAGGATGACGGTTTAGATAGCGTTGAAGGGTCCGCCGGGTTCCGTGCCCTTTGGGGCAACCCGGCGGCCGTTCAGGGCAGCGCGACCGATGGGGCCGCGCTGCGGGTCGTTTTTAGATCTTGCCGACGAGGTCGAGCGAAGGGGCGAGGGTGGTTTCGCCTTCTTCCCACTTGGCGGGGCAGACTTCACCGGGATGGGCGGCGACATATTGTGCAGCCTTCACCTTGCGGAGCAGTTCGGTCGCGTTGCGGCCGACGCCTTCCGAAGTGATTTCCATGAACTGGATCACGCCTTCGGGATCGACCAGGAAGGTCGCGCGGTCGGCAAGGCCAACGCCCGGACGCATCACGTCGAAATTGTTGGTGATCTGGCCCGACTGGTCACCCAGCATATAATAGTTGATCTTGCCGATGGCGGGCGAGGTGTCGTGCCAGGCCTTGTGGCTGAAATGCGTGTCGGTCGAGACCGAATAGACTTCGACGTTCAGCGACTGGAGGGTCGGGTAGATGCCGGCCAGATCTTCCAGTTCGGTGGGGCAGACGAAGGTGAAGTCGGCGGGGTAGAAGAAGAAGATCGCCCACTTGCCCTTCACGTCGGCATCGGTGACGTCGACGAACTTGCCTTCCTTATAGGCGGTCGCTGCGAACGGCTTGATGGTGGTGTTGATGAGAGCCATGGGCTGTCCAGTTCCTTATGTGGGTTGCTGTTGCCTGACCCATGTAGGGGAGGGGGCGAGTCGAGGGAAATTGGTTTTCTCGGATGGGGTGAGTGAGAAAAGCGATCACAGCCGATCGGATTGATCGACCCACTCACCGCGCCATTGGCCCAGCGCCAGCATCATCGCGCGTTCGACCATGGCCTGTGCCTCCTCCGCCGAGAAGGTCGAGGGATCGAGGCAGAGTTCGAGCCAGAGGCCATCGACGAGCGCGGTCAGGCTGATCGCGGCGAGCCGGGCGCGGGGGGGCGGCATTTCCGGCACGGCGGCGCGCAGCAGGGTTTCGAGCTGGGCGCGGGTGGCGGCATAGACTTGCGCATGGACGGCGGCGATGGCGGGATCGCTTTTGACAAGGCTCCAGAAGGCGATCCAGGTGGCGAGCAGGTCCGGGTCCAATATGGGCGCGCGGAAATTGGCCTGGAGGCAGGCTCGCAGCCGGTCGCGCGGGTCATCGCCGGCCTCGTCCACTGCCTGATCGAGCGCGGCGGAGACGGTTGCGCCGACATCGAGATAGGTGGCGAGGATGAGCGCGTTCACGCCCTCGAAATAATGGGTGAGGAGGCCCGACGATACGCCCGCCTGCGCGCAGATCGCGCGGACGGAGGTTCCGCCGACGCCCTTTTCCGCGAGGCAGCGGGCGGTCGCTTCGATTAGTGCCTGACGCCGGACGTCGGGCGTTTCCCGGACGAATTTCGCCCTGGGTCGTTGCATCATGCTGTTCGTCATATCGTCCCCCGATCTGCGTGTTTGGCGATAGACGGCAGCGCTGGCAAGGCGACGTCTTAGGCACAGAGGGATCGAATGTGCCGTTTCGCGACTTGTTCGTCCCGATAGCCAAGGAGATGGACCGATGACCTGCCGCCTTTCGCCGCGCTTTATGCTGCCGCTGCTGCTGGCTGGCGCGCTGCTGACCGGATGTGGTCCTGGTGCTGATATCGACAATGGCGCGAATGCCACGGCCAGCGTGCCGACGGTCGAGACGATCGAGGATAGCGATGCGATCAATAGCGCGGATGGCCCGGCTGGGCGCTTGCCGACCGATGACTGGATCGGCCGCTGGACCGGGCCGGAAGGGCTGTTCCTCGACATACAGCCCGCACCTGACGGGAAGCCCGGCAGCTATGCGTTGACCAACAAGGATACTCTCGACCGGCAGGGCGATTATGTCGGCATGGCTGAGGGGGCGATGATCCGCTTTACGCGCGATGGGAAGGAACTGACGATCCGGCCGGGCACGGGGGCGGAGACGGGGTTCAAATATCTCGCCGACAAGACCGATTGCCTTATCGTGGTGGCCGGGCAGGAAGGTTATTGCCGATAGGCGGTGAGGCGCGCGGTCCATGGCAAGGTCAGCGCATCGAACTGCGCTGCGCGACGGGCGGTGATGGCGAGGATGGCGATCGCCGCGATGAGGTTGACGGGGATCAGGGTAAGGTCCGACACCGTCCGGCCGAACAGCGGCGCGAGCCAGGCATAAGCGAGCCATGTCGGCTCCCACCGCAACGTGCCGCGTTCGCGTATGTCGGCTGCGACAAAGGCTATGGCGACGCCGAGCAACACATGGTCGTAATCCAGCACATAGGGCGTGCAGAGCAGGGCCGCGCTGAGGGCGGCCGCGCCGCGCAAGGCCATGCTCCCCCGGCGCGCAATCAGTGCTGCGGCGATGATGGCGCAGATGGTAACCACCGCCTGCACCCCATAGGCGAGGGGGATTGATCCGCCCCATTGGCGGATGGCGGCGAAGGGGCTTTGAATCTTTTCCCAGCCCGTAGCGCCCGCTTCGACGATGATATGGCGGGTCAGCGGCAGGGAATCGATGAACGCCTGCCACACCGCCCAACCCCATATCGCCCATGTCAGCAGGCACAGCGCGAAGACGGTCAGGCTCGCCGCGATGAAGGCGCGCAGATTGCCACGCGCCAGGATGAGGACGGGGATCAGCACGGCGAATTGCGGTTTATAGACCAGCGCCCCCAACAGGATTCCGGCCACCCAGGGGCGCCTATCGAGCAGCAGCATCCCGCCGCCGAGCAGGCTGGCCGTGAGGAAGGCATTTTGCCCATGGCCAAGGCAGATCAGCACCACAGGCGCACCCAATGCGATCAGCCAGGCATCGCGTTCGGCAGGAAGGATATGTTTGACCAGCAGCAAGGTGAGCGAGAGCGTTGCGCCCTGCCAGATCAGCAATGCCGCGACATAGGGAAGTTGCGCCAGCAAGGTGGCAATGATGAGAAAGGGTGGCGGATAATGCCAGCCATAGAAGGGAATGGCCGGGTCATGATGCACCTGTCGCTGCACATCATGCTGGATCGTCCAGTCCCATGCCTCCGCAGCGCGGCCATGATCGGCCATCCAGCCAGCGGTCCAGACATTGGAGAAGTCGGTGCCAAGCGGCCGCCCCAGCGAATCCACCGTGCCGTGCGCGCCTGCGAACAGGAAAAGCAGGCCAAGGACGGTGGCCGCCAGCATGAAGCAGGCCACCAGCCGCGTCCGCGCGCGCGTGACCCATTGGTCGGTAAGGGAGAGGGCGGCCATGGCGGCCACCCTTGCAGATGCGGCTGAAATTTTGGTAAATGGCGCGATAAGGGCCAGATCGTGGGGAAATGATCGACCGGCATATTGAAAAGGACTTGGCGGCCTTGCCTCTTGCCTCTATCGGCGCATGGCTCTAGGGCATTGCCTTAACGGTTATTCACAACCACCAACGATACCAGTCAAGAAGGACCACTCATGAGTGAGACCGCGGATCGCGTAAAGAAAATCGTCGTCGAGCATCTGGGCGTTGAAGCCGACAAGGTGACCGAGGATGCAAGCTTCATCGACGATCTGGGCGCTGACAGCCTCGACATCGTTGAGCTGGTCATGGCGTTCGAAGAAGAATTCGGCGTCGAAATCCCCGACGATGCGGCCGAGAAGATCGCCACCGTCAAGGATGCCATCGATTATATCGACAGCAAGCAGTAAGGCGTTTCGCGGCCCGCAGATGCGGGCCGCCTTTCGTGTTAGGAAATGGCTCCTCCTGTCCGGTAACCCCGGAGCGCGGGGAGCTTTTTCGTATCTGATGCAGCGTTTGCAGGCCGGATCGGCCAGACCTACATTGCGTCAAAGAGACTATTTCGGAGCAAATATATGCGTCGCGTCGTCGTAACCGGCCTTGGCATGGTCAGCCCGCTTGGCGGGGATGTGGAAACCACATGGAAGAACATCATCGCGTCCAAATCCGGCGCGGCGACCATCACGCGGTTCGACCCGACCGACTATAAGTGCCGCATTGCGTGCGAAGTGAAGCCCAAAGAGCATGAATATGGCTTTGACCCCTATTTGGAGGTGGATCATAAGATCCAGCGCCAGGTCGACCTGTTCATCGTCTTCGGCATTGCCGCCGCGAGCGAGGCGCTGCGCGATGCGGGCCTGCTGAACATGACCGAAGAAGAGCGGCTGCGCGCCGGTTGCTCGATCGGGTCGGGCATCGGCGGGCTGCCGGGCATCGAAAGCGAATCGCTGGTGCTGGCGGCCAAGGGGCCGAGCCGGGTCAGTCCGCATTTCGTCCATGGCCGCCTGATCAACCTGATCTCCGGCCAGGTCAGCATCAAATATGGCCTGATGGGGCCGAACCATGCCGTCGTCACCGCCTGTTCGACCGGCGCCCACTCGATCGGCGACGCCGCGCGGATGATCGCGATGGACGATGCCGACGTCATGCTGGCGGGCGGCGCGGAAAGCGCGATCTGCCCGATCGGCATCGCCGGTTTCTCGCAGGCGCGGGCGCTCTCGACCAATTTCAACGATGATCCGACGCGCGCGAGCCGTCCCTATGACGTCAACCGCGACGGCTTCGTCATGGGCGAAGGCGCGGGCGTCGTCGTGCTGGAAGAATATGAGCGGGCCAAGGCACGCGGCGCGAAAATCTATGCCGAAGTGCTGGGCTATGGCCTGTCGGGCGATGCCTATCATGTCACCGCCCCGCATCCGGAAGGCTCCGGCGCATTCCGTTCGATGCAGATGGCGCTCAAGAAATCGGGCCTTAGCCTGGAAGACATCGACTATGTGAATGCGCATGGCACATCGACGCCAATGGGCGACGAACTGGAACTGGGCGCGGTGCGCCGCCTGTTCGGCGACCAGATCGGCGCGATGTCGATGAGTTCGACCAAGTCGGCGATCGGCCATCTTCTGGGTGGCGCGGGCGCGGTGGAAAGCATCTTCTGCATCCTCGCCATGCGCGATGGCATCGTGCCGCCGACGCTGAACCTGGATGAGCCGAGCGAAAGCTGCAAGGGGGTCGATCTCGTCCCCCATGTCGCCAAGGAGCGCAAGGTGCGCGCCGTGCTGAACAATTCGTTCGGCTTTGGTGGCACCAATGCTTCGCTCATCATGAAGGCGATCTGAACTGGACCCCGGCTTTCGCCGGGGAACAGGGGAGCAATATGGCGAAGCGCAACCGCACTGGCCCGAAGCAACGACTGGGCTGTATCGTCCTGCTGATCGGCCTCGCCGTTGCGGCGTTCATCGCCTTTCGCTTCGTGGCGGGCTGGACCGAACAGGGGCCGGCGGCTCAGGATGTCAGCGTGGTTGTGCGCGACGGGGCGACGCTGTCCGATGCGGCGGTGCTGTTGAAACAGGCGGGCGCGGTGCGGTCGGCCGATGCGTTCCTGACGCGGGCCAAGATTTTCGGGGCGGGCAAGCCGATCAAGGCGGGGGAGTTCGTCATTCCCGCAGGTGCCAGCAACAGCGATATCCTGTCCATCCTGCAGGGTGGCAAGACGCTGACCCGCCTGATCACCATTCCCGAAGGCATGCCCTCCATATTGGTGCATGAGCGGTTGATGGCGAACGACCAACTGACCGGCGATATTCCCGTGCCGGAGGAGGGGAGCGTGCTGCCCGACAGCTATGCCTTCGACAAGGGTGAGCCGCGCGCGGCCGTATTGAAGCGCATGCAGGCGGCGATGGATGAGGCGCTGGCCAAATTATGGGCCGAACGCGCGCCCAATACGGTCGCCAAGACGCCCAAAGAGGCGATCATCCTGGCTAGCATCGTCGAGAAGGAAACCGCCGTTGCCGCCGAACGGCCGACGGTGGCGGGCGTCTATAGTAATCGCCTGCGCACCAATATGATGTTGCAGGCCGACCCGACGATCATCTACCCGATCACGCGCGGCAAGCCGCTGGGTCGGCGCATCCGCAAGTCGGAGATTGCCGACGTCAACGACTATAATACTTATGCCATGGTCGGCCTGCCCAAGGGGCCGATCGCCAATCCGGGGCGGCTGTCGATCCTGGCGGTGCTGCATCCGGCCGAGACGAAGGCGCTCTATTTCGTCGCGGACGGGAAGGGCGGGCATATCTTTGCCGACACCTATCAGCAGCATAATGAGAATGTGCGCAAATGGTTCGAAATCCGTCGCGCGCGCGGCGAGCTTTGAGGCGCGCGCGTCGATTGAAGGCAGGGCGCGATTGCCGTCCGGCTTCCTAATCCCCATAAGGATGGTTGCCGCCTGTGCGACAAGGCGGCCCTGATTGGGAGACGCACTGATGCTGGGAAGAACCGTACCGAATGTGACGCTCAAGACGCGGGTACGCGACGAAAGCGTCGAGGGGCCAAACCCCTATCGCTGGCAGGATGTGCAGACCGGCGACCTGTTCGCGGGCAAGCGCGCCGTCGTCTTTTCGCTGCCCGGCGCTTTTACGCCGACCTGTTCCACCGAGCAATGCCCGGCGTTCGAACGCTATTATGAGGATTTCAAGGCGGTCGGGGTCGATGATGTCTATTGCATCTCGGTCAACGATGCCTTCGTCATGTTCCAGTGGGGCAAGCAGCTTGGCCTCAAAAATGTGAAGCTGTTGCCCGATGGGTCGGGGGATTTCACCCGGCGCATGGGCATGTTGATCAAGAAGAACCATCTGGGCTTTGGCGACCGTAGCTGGCGCTATGCGATGGTGGTCGAAGACGGCAAGATCGTCGCCTGGTTCGAGGAACCGGGGATCAACGATAGCGGCGAAGATGAAGACCCTTATGGCGAAACCCAGCCCGAACCCGTGCTGGAATGGCTGAAGGCGCATCCGGCTGGTTGAGGCGGCCCCACCGGCCCCCATCATCGTCAGCGCGCTGATGGGGGCGGCGGACTTCGCCTGGGCGGACGGGTTGCGCCGCGCGCATTTTCCGCCTGAGCGCAATGTCCTGTCCGCGCATATCACGCTGTTCCATCATCTGCCGCCCTCGGTGTTGGGGGAGGTGAGCGATCGGCTCAAGGCCTTGTGTCGCGGACCGGCACCGGTTGCGCGGTTGAGCGAGGTCATGATGCTGGGGCGAGGGGTGGCCTATCGTATCGACAGCCCGGAACTGGCGGCCATGCGCGACGAACTGGCGGAGGCGTTTACGGGGCTTCTGACGCCACAGGACCAAGCGCGGCCCCGGCTGCATGTGACCGTGCAGAACAAGGTTGCGCCGGCCGAGGCGAAGGCGCTGGCGGAGCAATTGCGCGCGGACTTTGTGCCACGCCCCTTCGCGATCGCCGGGCTGGCGGCGTGGCATTATCGCGGGGGGCCTTGGGAATTGGCGGTGAAGGCCAGTTTTCGGGGGTAGGGGTGCCGCGCTTTTGATGGCGTGACACCCCTCCGTCTGGCCTTTGGCCAGCCACCTCCCCTACCAGGGGAGGATTAGATTTTCAGGCCAGCCCGACTTCCTTCAACGGGACGCTGGCATCCGCGAGTTGCGTGAGGTCGAGCGCCGCGCCGGACAGGACATGGGCGCGGCCCTGGACATAGTCCTTGACCATGTTGACGCAATCGAGCGCGATGACCTTGCCGCCTTTGAGATAGACGACGGAGAAGCTGCGCGTTGCCGGGTCGCCGCGCGTGATCGCCTGATCGAAGCCGGTGGAGAGGCCCACGGTCTGGAGCTTGAGATCATATTGGTTCGACCAGAACCAGGGCACGGCGTTGTATGCCTCTTCCTTGCCCAATATGTGCGCTACCGCGACCTTGGCCTGATCATTGGCGTTCTGCACCGATTCCAGACGCATCTGCGCGCCACCGGCGAAGCGGTTGGCATGGGCCGCGCAATCACCCACGGCGTAGATGTCGGGCAGGCTGGTGCGGCAATATTCGTCGACGTCGACGCCATTGCCGCCCGCCGCGCCCGCCGCGATCAGCGGGCCGGTTTCGGGGATGATGCCGATGCCGACGATGACCATGTCGGTCTCGATCCGCTCGCCATCTTCCATCAGCACGGCTGTCGCCTTACCATCAACCACTTCGATGCAGTCCATCCGCGCGCCGGTGCGCAGATCGACGCCATGGGCGCGATGTTCGGCTTCGTAGAAGCGCGACAATTGTTCGCCCGCGACCCGCGCGAGGACGCGGTCGAGCGCTTCGAGCAGGACGACGGTCTTGCCGAATTTGGTCAGCACGGCGGCCGCTTCCAGGCCGATATAGCCGCCGCCGATGATGGTGACATGGCTGATGCTGTCGAGCTTCGCCATCATCGCATCGACATCGTCGCGGCGGCGGACGGCATGGACGTTGGACGCATCCGCGCCGTTGCAGGTCAGCATCCGCGGGGTGCCGCCGGTACACCAGATCAGCTTGCCATAGCCGATTTCTTCGCCACCCACCGTCACGAACTTGCCGACCGGATCGACGCTCTTCACCCGGCGGCCCAGCAGCATGTCGATATTGCGCTCACCCCAGAAGGCGGCGGGGCGGATCAGGATGCGGTCGAAGCTCTTGTCGCCTGCGAAATATTCCTTGGACAAGGGCGGGCGTTCATAGGGCGGGTCTTTCTCGTCGCCGATCATCGCGACGCTGCCTTCAAAGCCATGCTGGCGCAATGAAATCGCCGCCTGCGCCCCGGCATGGCCCGCACCCACGATCAGAACATCATAATAGCTCATCGGCCCGCAATCCTCTTTATCCCTTTGCGCCGCTGATAGGCGGGGTGTCGTAGGGGTTGCAAGGGGGATGTGGCGGGGAGGGGCAGGCGTTCCAGGCCCCAATCTATCTGTATCCATCATGCTGACAGCAAAGCAGAGCGATCAAGGTCATGGGGATGGGAATTTTGGCTATGCCGAAAACCATGCCCATGGCGGCGCAACGCAGGTTGGCCCGGCTTTGGAACGCCTCGGTCGGTTTCTGCCGTCCATTGTGCGAACGGCCCCTCCTTGGGCCCCGCTTTGCCCGCCAATTATGTCTGCCGGGCTTTGCTTTCCGCTCGCCGTAAAGGCTTGGCAAGTCGGCGATTTACGCTCATAGGACGGCACATCGTTGATGCAACACTGTTACGATAGCGTTACAGGCGATTAAAGTTTGACGTGCTAATTAGGCGAAATATGGCCAGCAAATCTGTGTGTATTATCCCGGTTATTCTTTCTGGTGGATCGGGAACTCGGTTGTGGCCAGTGTCTACACCCGAAAGGCCCAAACAATTACTACCGTTGACGGCAGATGAGACGATGCTTCAACTTACGGTAGAACGCACGGTTGGCTATGCTGGTGCTTCGGTGGGCAATCCGATTATCGTCGCCAATGCCGCGCATGCCGCTGTTGTGGATGAGCAATTGCGCGCCATCGGGGTCGATGATTATCGTCTCATTCTAGAACCATCAGGCCGCAACACGGCCCCTGCGATCGGGCTTGCCGCGCTGGAAGCCCGCCCGGACGATATTCTGCTTGTCATGCCCAGCGATCATATCATCGCTGATCTGCCAGCTTTTCACGATGCCATAACCCGCGCGCTGCCATTGGTTTCCGAAGGCCTGCTTGTCACATTCGGGATTGAGGCCGAGTCCCCGGAGACGGGCTATGGCTATATCGAGATGGGTGATCCTATCAGTCCTCTGGTCCACAAGGTGGTCAGTTTTGTCGAAAAGCCGGATGCGGCGACGGCGGCAAAGATGGTCGCGGCTGGAACATATGTCTGGAATGCTGGCATATTCCTGTTCCGTGCAGGTGCCTATCTGAAGGCGCTTGCGCATCACCAGCCAGAGATGATGGCTGCGGTGGAGGCCTCCATGGGGCAGGCCGAACGCAAGGGCCTGCATATTTTCCCTGCGCCCGAGGCTTTTGCCGCCTGCCCATCGGACTCGATCGACTATGCGATCATGGAGCGCGAAGCGCGCATCGCCTGCGCGCCGGTCAATATGGGATGGTCCGACGTGGGAAGCTGGGACTCTTTGCATGCGGTCAGTGCAAAGGATGCGCATGATAACGCCGTGCGCGGGGATGCGCTGTTGCTGGAAGCGCGTAACTGCCTGATCCACAGCGATGGACCGCGCGTTACGTTGGTGGATATGGACGATCTTATCGTCATAGTGTCCAAGGGCGAGGTCATGATAATGCGTCGCGGTGACTCTCAAAAGGTCCGCAGTGTCACGGAAGCGATCAAGAACGCAGGGCAACGGGTCGTGCAATAATCTTTGTCCCTCGCACGAATATTATCATCACTGGCACATATGGGATTTTATGGCGCAGAATATGTCCGTCGCGGATATCATGTCCCATTCGGGGGTTGCGTTCGGAACGAGCGGTGCCCGTGGCCTGGTGAGTGCAATGACCGATCGTGTATGCTTCGCCTACACCATGGGTTTTCTGCAACATCTTGAAGCGGAAGGACTGTTTTCGCCCGGCCAGCATGTTGCCATCGCCGGCGATCTTCGCCCGTCCTCACCCCGGATCATGGCCGCCTGTGCCGCTGCCATCATCCATATGGGCGGCCATGTCGATTATTGCGGCTTCGTTCCGTCGCCTGCTGTTGCAGCCTACGGCTTTGCACGGGGCATGGCGTCGATGATGGTGACTGGCAGCCATATCCCCGACGATCGCAATGGCATCAAATTCAATCGCCCGGATGGCGAAATCCTCAAGGCCGACGAACTGGCCATGCGCGCCCAGCGTGTGAACGTGCCGGATATATTCGACGCGCACGAAATGTTGCTGGCGACCCCGGAGATGGACCCGCTTGTCGATGTCACGGACGCCTATGTGGCGCGTTACGTCGATTTTTTCGGTGCGCAGGCGCTGCACGGATTGCGTCTGGGCATTTATGAACATTCGGCCGTCGGTCGTGACTTGCTGGTCATGCTGGTCGAACAGATGGGCGGGCAGGCTTATCGGCTGGGCCGGTCCGAGACATTCATTCCGGTTGATACCGAAGCTGTTCGCCCGGAAGATCAGATCCTGGCGCGCCAATGGGCTGCCGAATTGCATCTGGATGCAATCCTCTCCACCGACGGCGATTCGGACAGGCCGCTGCTGGCGGATGAAAATGGCAACTGGATGCGGGGCGATATACTGGGGATATTATGTGCCAGCGCCTTAGGGATTAAGGCAGTGGCCACGCCGGTCAGTTGCAACAGTGCGGTTGAGTTGTGCGGCATGTTCGACGAAGTGCGCCGAACCCGCATCGGCTCTCCCTTCGTCATAGAGGCCATGCAGGAATTGGCTAAGGCCCAGCATACCACGATATGCGGCTATGAAGCCAATGGCGGTTTTCTGCTGGCCACGCCGGTCGACATGGGGGGGCGGCATCTGACCGCGCTGCCGACGCGCGATGCGGTGTTGCCGATCATGGCCGTGCTGGTGGATGCCAAGCGACGGGGGCTGGCTCTGTCCATGTTGCAGGATCAATTGCCGCAGCGCTACACGTTCAGCGATCGCCTGCAGAATGTTCCAACGGCGCAAAGTCAGGCGCTGATCCGCTATCTTCAAACGGGCAGTGACGCGGATATTTTGGCTCGTCTTACGCATATGTTTGGCGCACTATGCGGACAAGCCATCCATTTCGACACAACCGACGGTTTGCGCATCTCCTTCGACAATGACGATATTGTTCACCTGCGCCCCAGCGGCAATGCACCCGAATTGCGTTGTTATACGGAAAGCGCGGATAGCGAACGGGCGGCATCGCTCAATGGTGTGGTATTGAAAATTGTCAGGGACAATGCCGAAAAAGGGCTATGAAATCTTTGGATAAAGATGACATGTCGCCAGATAAGAATTTGAATATTATTTAATTAAATTAGAAATAAACAAAATATTCATCGTGAGGTCTATATGAAGTCCGCAATAATTACCGGCATAACTGGCCAGGACGGTGCCTATCTTGCCGAATTGCTTTTGGAAAAAGGCTATGAAGTTTACGGCACATATCGCCGCACCAGCTCCGTTAATTTCTGGCGGATTGAAGAGCTTGGGATCAGCCAGCATCCCAATCTCAAGCTTGTGGAATATGATCTTACTGATCTGGCTTCAAGCATCCGCCTGTTGCAGACCGCCAATGCGAGCGAAGTGTATAACCTTGCCGCGCAGAGCTTTGTTGGGGTTTCCTTCGATCAGCCAATCACCACCGCCCAGATTACGGGCGTTGGACCGCTCAACCTTCTCGAAGCGATCCGGATCGTGGACCCCAAAATCCGTTTCTACCAAGCCAGTACCTCGGAAATGTTCGGCAAGGTCCAAGCCGTGCCGCAGGCCGAGGATACACCCTTTTACCCGCGCAGCCCCTATGGCGTCGCAAAGCTCTATGCGCATTGGATCACGGTGAACTATCGTGAAAGCTACGATATTTTCGGGTGTAGCGGCATTTTGTTCAACCATGAAAGCCCGCTGCGCGGTCGTGAGTTTGTGACCAGGAAGATCACCGACGCGGTCGCCAAGATCAAACTCGGCAAGCTGGATTGCCTGGAACTGGGCAATCTCGACCCGAAGCGGGACTGGGGTTTTGCCAAGGAATATGTCGAAGGCATGTGGCGCATGTTGCAGGCAGACGAGCCCGACACCTATGTACTGGCCACCAACCGTATGGAGACGGTCCGCGATTTTGTGCGGATGGCATTCAAGGCCGCAGAGATTGAGGTCGAATTTTCCGGTGCCGAAGATACGGAAGTCGCCAAGGATGTCGCCACGGGCAAGACCGTCATGCGCGTAAATCCGCGTTTCTATCGCCCGGCGGAGGTCGATCTTCTGATCGGCAATCCCGAAAAGGCGGCCGCCAAACTTGGCTGGAAGCCGGAGACGAGCTTGGAACAACTGTGCAAGATGATGGTGGACGCTGACATTGTACGAAATCGGATGAACGCATCATTCTGATGCTCGTACGAACAGTCGATGATAAAGATCAGATGCGCGGCGGTCGGCTGACGCATGGGTAACCGCCATCGTCCCGATGTCGCAGCCAGGGTGGGAAACCTATGAGCAGAATATTGATCACAGGCGCAGATGGGTTCACCGGACGCTATCTGACCCCCTTATTGGCCAGCCAGGGCCATGACGTCATGGGCCTGTCGCACAAGCCAGCAAGCAATCCTGTCGACGGTTTGTTGGCGTCGCGCGTGTGCGATTTGACCGATACGCAAGCACTTACGGATGCGGTTGCAGACCTCAAGCCTGATAAGGTCGTCCATCTGGCGGCGATCGCCTATGTTGCGCATGGGGTTGTCGAAGACATATATCGCACGAATATCTTGGGTAGTCGCAATCTGCTGGAGGCTGTCAACACGGTCGGCAATGTGGATGCCGTACTGCTGGCGAGCAGTGCGAACATTTACGGCAATCGCGTCAGTGGAGCGATATCCGAAACTGTTTCCCCTGACCCCGTCAATGACTATGCGGTCAGCAAATTGTCGATGGAATTTGTTGCGAAACTCTATCGCGACCGTCTGCCCATCATCATCGCGCGGCCGTTCAACTATACAGGCGTCGGGCAGTCGATAGATTTCCTCATACCCAAAATCGTCCATCATGTGCGACAGGGCGCGAAGGAGATTGAGTTGGGCAATCTGGATGTTTCCCGTGATTTCTCCGATGTGCGAGATGTTGCATCGGCCTATGCCGCGCTTTTGGATCAGCCTGCGGCTCTGGGCGAGACGTTCAACATATGTTCCGGCACAGCCTATTCATTGCGCGATGTCATCGCCTTGATTCAGGAGATTTCAGGGCATGATTTTTCGGTCAGGGTCAATCCGGCCTTTGTTCGGGCTAATGAAGTCAAAACATTATGGGGTGACCGCAGCAAGCTTGAGGGCGTGTTGGGGCAACGCTCTCTTTGTGATTTGCGCGATACGTTAAGCTGGATGCTCAACGCGCAGTGACGCTCGTACCAGCGCTCCCGACGATAAGGGCCGTGGTCGGCGGTGTGGATGGGGGCTGTTCGGCTGGGTGACGAGTAGTGGGACCGCGTAGCGTTAGTTATGACGGCGAAAGACCCAGACCATCTCGCCAACGGCAAACTGTCTTAAATCCCGTCTTTCTAAGACGGTGGCCCCGGAGGAAACGAACTAAGCTATTGGAAATTATGGTGGATGCAACTGGGCTCGAACCAAGGGTCCGCTGATTAATATTTTCACTAAGTATCTGATAATGTTGATCTAATCTATCGCATCTTGTTGCGCAAGATATTGGAAGCGCGTCAACGGGCCGGAGCGCGACGTGGCGCTCCATGTGCCCAAGGTCCGCCGCCCGTGCCTGCGCTGCCGGGAGCCGTTCACCAGCACGGGGCCGGGTAATCGGTTGTGCAGGTGGTGCCTGTTATGGGCGGCGGTTCTGAGTCCGATGACGCCGAATTGAGCCCCCCTTGCAATCCACTGCTTGTTTCGCAGTTGCTCGTTGCCTTTTCGTTCCACGTTGGGCAGGCTTTCCAAGGCGCGTAAGGGAACAGCATGAATCAGGCACTCACCATACCGAAGTTCACCAAGCGATATGGTGAGGTGACAGAAAGCAAGGCGGGCGGCGTGACTTATACGCCACGCGAGTTGGCGGATTTCGTTGCTGACCAGATGCTGGAAATCGCTGACCTTCCGAAGGATAGGCCATTGCGCGTCTTGGACCCAGCCATTGGGCACGGGGAGCTGCTCCGCAGCCTACTCGACCGGATTACGGGCAGGGTCGATGTCTATGGTTTTGAGACAGACGTCGCTGCACTTGAGGTAGCTAAATTGCGGCTCGCTGAGAGCTATCCCCATGCGTGTCTAAACCTAGTCGAGGGGAGCTTTCTCGACCATGTGCTAGACGACTTCTCGGAAGGCCTGTTTGCGCGCGGCGAGAGATATGACCTCATAATCGCGAACCCTCCATATGTCCGCACACAGATCATCGGGGCAGAGCGAGCGCAAGAGCTGGCATCGCAGTTCGGCCTTACCGGGCGGGTAGATCTTTACTTCGCGTTCCTGCTGGGCATGGCGCGCGTTCTGACGCCCTCCGGCAGCGCTGGGATCATCGTATCAAACCGCTTCATGACAACGCGGGCGGGGGGCACCATCCGTGAGGCATTGGCACGGGGTCTTCGCCTTCGGAGTGTCTTTGATTTGGGTGACACAAAGCTATTCGACGCGGCGGTGTTGCCCGCAGTGATCGTTGCCAATGGCCGGAGGAGCGTGGAGGCAGTGGCGCCCGCGCGCTTCACCACGATCTACGAGGCGAAGACGAAGACAGGGTCGCAAGTGGCGGATAGCGCCATTGCGGCGCTGGAGCAGTCGGGGGTTGTTGGCTTGCCTGATGGGCGGAACTTCGAGGTGCAGCACGGCACCCTGCACATCGACACCGACCCCTCCGGCGTCTGGCGTCTCAGCTCGGACAGCGTGAGTGCGTGGCTCGATACGGTTGATGCGAATAGTTGGGCGCGGTTCGGCGATATCGGAAAGGTGCGCGTGGGCGTTAAGACCACTGCTGACAAAATCTTTATCCGGCGGAAGTGGGATGACGAACTAGAGCTGTTGCGGCCTCTTACGACACACAAAGTCGCGCGCCGTTTCCGCGCTGACACAAGCCGAGAACGTGCTCAAATTCTCTACCCCCATGAAGTTGTTAATGGCCGTCGTGCCGCAGTGGACCTCGAAAACTTTCCTGCCAGCCGAGCCTATCTTGAGGCTCACCGTGAGAAGCTGGAAAGTCGAACTTACGTTATCGAAGGTGGGCGGCGATGGTACGAGATATGGGTGCCGCAGAACCCCGATGACTGGCACGGCCCCAAGCTGGTTTTCCGGGACATTTGCGAGCAGCCGACATTCTGGATCGACCTAGACGATACGATCGTGAACGGTGACTGCTACTGGCTCAAGCCAAAGCCAGGAATGGCTGACGCGCTATGGCTCGCGCTGGCGGTAGCCAACTCGACGTTTATCGAGCAGTTCTATGATCGTCGCTTCAACAACAAGCTCTACGCAGGGCGGCGGCGCTTCATTACGCAGTATGTGGAGCAGTTCCCCCTACCGGACCCCGCTAACGCCCTGAGCCGCGAGATAATCGAGCGGACCAAGGTGCTCTACGAACATGTAGCTGAGAGAAACGCGGCAACTCTAGAGGCGGAGTTGGATGGCTTGGTCTGGCAGTCCTTTGGGCTGTCAGCCGAAGACGTCTGAGGGGAGCGGTATCTGTAGCTTCTTGTTGAGAACCTTTCCCTGAAATTGCGGAAAGCGGCTGAAGAAGCGTTGGCCGGTTGTCAGGTAGAAGCGCGTAAGCGTGACAGTCACGCCGTCCGTTGTGGCACAGAAGATCGCATAGCGAACATCGCAGTGTCGGACTTGCTGCCCCCCAATCTGTGGCACGTCCAGCGGGGCTTCGCTGTCAGGGCATACCAGTCCCAAGTCGATTGTGGGGGAGGTTTGCAGCTTCACCTCCAGAAGTTGCTGGCGCACGTCCGGGAAGCGTCCGTCGTCGCGGTAATCGGCATAACCCAACTCGCGGCAAACCAGTTCATGCAAGGCCGCGCCGCGGTTGCGCTCTTGGTCATGCCCAGCGTCCTTAAAGCTCTTGCTGACGAGCGCGCGGAGGCGGTCGAACACCTCAGCGATGGGAAGGATCAGCCCCGCAGAAGGGTGGTCGATGGGGCTGGCGGCTTTTTCCAGATTTGCCCCGGACTGAACGAATGGTTGGAGCCGGTCTGTATCCACATCTGCGATCAGTTCGGCCTCCGCCTCCTTGGGGATGAGGCGTGCCTGATATTTCTGTGTGAGCGTGCCCGTCGTGTCGAGGAGCGCCAAGTCCTCCCCGGTCACGACCTTGACCTTGCAAATCACGTCAGCGTCATCGACGCGGATGATGACGTAGCGCCGCGTCGGCGACAACTCCTCGTTCCAGACCTGGAGGTTGTTCGACTTTTGGACATAGGTGTCGAAGAACTGGCCGACGAAGCGCGGCTGAGTTTTCGCAAAGCTCGTTGGCACTGGGTAGCCCAGAGCCTTGCAAACGTGTTCCTTTGTGACTTTGGACCGCGTGCGGAGTGGCAGTCCGGCTAGGGAGATACCCACCAAAGCAGTGTCCAGCAGCACCTCCAACTCCGGCGTCGGTATCCAAAGCGCGGGGTCGCCTATCTCGATGGGGTCATAGATGGTAAGGCCACTTGCCTTGATTGCTCCGACGTAATCCGCGCTCATCCCCCGCCGCACCCCTTTTCCCTGTGAGGGGGCGGGTGTAGCAAGGACAATGGCTTATTTCCATCAGAGTGCCATCTTAATTCCCGTCTTTCTAAGACGGTGGCCCCGGAGGGATCGAGCTAAGCTATTGGAAAAATGGTGGACGCACTTGGGCTCGAACCAAGGACCCGCTGATTAAGAGTCAGCTGCTCTACCAACTGAGCTATGCGTCCACACCGGCATTAGACTGGCTGGATGTCCCAGTGTCCGTTGGCGTGGGCGGGCAATTAGCAGTGTCGGCCGGATTCGCAAACCCTAAATTGCGTTGCAGCGCAAAAAGTTTCAGCCCCGTGACAGCGCATCAGTCTCAGGCCCAGTTTCTATGACTGCTGCTACGTTTGTTACTGCGGTCGATCGCCATGATAATGCCCACGCACAGCATGACCGTCAGCATCGACGAGCCGCCATAGGACATGAAGGGCAGGGGAATGCCGACGACTGGTGCCAGGCCCATCACCATCATCAGGTTGATCGCGACGTAGAAGAAGATGGTGGTGGTCAGTCCTGCCGCGACCAGGCGTGCAAATTTATCGGGCGTCCGCATCGCCACGCGCAAGCCCCAGCGGAACAGCAGCATAAAGGCGCCGATCAGCACTATGCCGCCCGCCAGTCCCCATTCTTCCGCCATGGTGGCGAAGACGAAATCGGTATGACCTTCGGGCAGATAGTCGAGATGGCTTTGCGATCCCTGGAGAAAGCCCTTGCCCCAAATGCCGCCCGAACCGATGGCGATCTTCGACTGGCTGATATGATAGCCTGCGCCTAGCGGGTCGCTTTCGGGGGCCATGAAGATCAGGACGCGCTTTTGCTGATAGTCATGCAGGAAGCTGAAGGCGATCGGGACGATCGCGGCAAGGGTCAGCCCGGCCCCCACGAACAGGCGCATAGGCAGTCCGGCCAGGAACATGACGGTCACGCCGCCCGCCAGGATCATGGTGGCCGTGCCAAGGTCCGGTTGTATGAGTACCATCGACCAAGGCAGGCCTATCAGCACCAGCGCAGGCCAGATGGCGTTCCAGCGGCGAATTTCGCCCACCGGCAGCATGGCGTAAAATTGCGCGACCGCTAGCACGATGATCGGCTTCATGAATTCGGAAGGCTGGAGTTGCATGAAGCCCAGATTGATCCAGCGCTGGCTGCCCCCCCTGACGCCGCCGATCAGTTCGACGACGACCAGGGCCGCCAGCACACAACCATAGGCAGGAAAGGCAAAGCGCGAGAATAGTTCGACGGGAATGCGGCTGAGGACCAGCGCCATGGCCGAGAAGATGCAGAACCGCACCGTCTGGTTGACCGCCCAGGGGAAGATGTTGCCGTCAGCCGCGCTGTACAGCACCAGGACGCCGAACGTGGCGATGGCAAGGAGCAGCACCATCACGCGCCAGGGAAACTGGGTCAGGGAATGCGGGACGAGGCTCATGGCGCGTCGCTCTCGTTACCGGGCGGCGGCGAAGCGGTTGCGGTGCCATTGTCGGCATCGGCAACGTTGCTGCCGCTATCTGGGGCGGGTTTCGGAACTTCGCCCCTCTCGATGGCGCGGGCCAAGCGGAAGGCCGCCATTTGTCGCGCCTGTCGCTCAGCCGGTGTCCCGCCCCAGCCTTTTTCCAGCGCTTCAAGCTTCTCCGTCGCCTTTTTGGGATCGAACAGATAGGAGAGCGTGTCGCTGGCGATCATCGGCGCATCCTCGTTGCGGATCATATGACCGCCATGTTCGATGATGCAGGCGACGGCATAGCGCGGATTGTCGAAGGGGGCGAAGCCCTGGAACAGGGCATGGTCACGCAGCTTGAAGGCGAGCGATGCGTCTCGCCGGACGCCGCCCTTGCGCTCTGCCATCGTGATGCGACGGACCTGCGCCGTGCCAGTCTTGCCGGCGATCAGCACGTCGGGAATGGCCATGCGGGCCGCGCCGCCCGTGCCGCCGCCATTGACCACAGCGCTCATCGCGTCGCGGATCACCGCCAGATGCTCTTCGGAGGCACCCACCGAGGCGGGGGCCGGGCGTTTCGCGCCATGAATGAAGTTGGGCATCAACTGTTTGCCGGTCGCCAGTCGCGCCGCCATCACAGCCATTTGGAGCGGGTTGATGAGCATATAGCCTTGGCCGATGGTCGCATTGACCGTGTCATAGACCTGCCATTTCTGGTTATATTTCTTTTCCTTCCATGCCGGGTCCGGGACCGTGCCGTAGCTCTGGCTGGGGAAGGGCAGGTCGAAGCGCTGCCCCATGCCGCATCGCCGGGCCATTTCCGCAATGCGGTTCATGCCGATGCGCTGGGCCATCTGATAGAAATAGATGTCGCAGCTTTGGGCGATGGCAGTGCGCATGTTGACGGCACCATGGCCGCGCCGCTTGTGGCAGTGAAACAAGGTGTTCCCGACCCGGATGGCGCCGGAACAACCGACCGTTTCCTGCGGTCCGATCCCGGCTTCCAACAGCGCGAGCGCCACCATCGGCTTGACGGTCGATCCGGGCGGGTAAAGGCCCTGTAGCGTCTTGTTGCGCAACGGCACATGGTCGTCCTGCGACAACATCGCCCATTCCAACTGGCTGATGCCATCGGAAAAGCTGTTGGGATCGAAACTGGGCATTGATGCCATCGCCAGCACGTCGCCATTGGCGCAGTCGATCACGACGACCGACCCGCTCTGGGTCGCGAGACGACGGCCCGCATATTCCTGCAAGCCCGCGTCGATCGTCAGCTTGACCGGGTTGCCGGGCATGTCCGGGCGCGTGGTGAGTTCCCGCACGATTTTGCCCCGCGCGGTCACCTCGACCCGCTTGGCACCCGGTTTGCCGGTCAGATGCTGATCGAATGCCTTTTCCAGCCCGTCCTTGCCGACCTTGAACCCTGGCGTGATCAGGAGGGGATCGCGCCGCTCCTTATAGTCTTCCGCCGTAGCCGGGCCGACATAGCCGAGCAGATGACCTACAGTCGATCCGGCCGGATAGTAGCGCGAAAAGCCCTGGCTGGGTGCGACGCCGGGTAGGTCGGGCAGGCGGACGCTGACGGCGGCATATTGTTCATAGGTCAGTTTGTCGGATACCTGGACGGGCCGAAACCGCGCTGATTTGTCCAGTTCATCGCGAATGCGCTCAACCTCGTCCGAATCCAGGCTCAGCAACTGGGCCAAATGCCGGATCGTGGCGTCCGCATCGACAACGCGCTGCGGGATCAGATCCACGCGGAAATCGGTACGATTGTTCGCAAGGGGGCGGCCATTGCGGTCTATGATCCATCCCCGGCGCGGCGGAATGAGCGTCAGATTGACCCGGTTGCTTTCCGACAGCATCGCATATTTTTCATTTTCAGCGACGCTGATCCAAGCCATGCGCGCCGCCAGCATCGCACCGAAACCGCCCTGGATGGCCCCCAATACCATCGTCCGCCGGGAGAAGGTGAAGGTCTGGCTGGCTTCGGTCAGGGTCTTGCGCTTGAGCAAGGGGAGTTTCATGCCATCACGCGCCAGCGATCAATCCGGGCGCACTGCCGGACGATGAAGGGAAATAACAATATCGTCCATAGCATTTGCGGCGCGACCAACAACAACCTCACTTCACCGCCACCTGTAATCCGCGCAAAGAACAGACCAGTGGCAATGCAGAAGATAATGGCGACAGCGGCAATTAGCCAGTCCTGCCGGTAACTGCGCCATATCAGGCGATGTTCGACCGCATCAATCGCTACCAGGGTCACTGTCCAGAGAAACATGGCCGATCCGATCGGCTGGCCGCTGACCATGTCATCAAACAGGCCGAGCGGCAGGCCGATCCATGCCCGCCACAGTTCGGGACGCAGCAACCGCCAGGACAGCAGCAGTAACAGGCCAAAGGGTGGCATGATTGGCGATTGCGCAATCAGCGGCAGCGCGGCGGAAAGCGACCCGATCATCACGGTTATGACCGGCGTTCCGGCCAATCTGAACCGGGAGGGATGTTTGCCCAGGCGCGACACATGGCGCAGGTGACGGTCGATCATGGCCCCGCCATGTTGCTGGGCGGGGTTTCCTCCGTCGACAGGCGCTCGGCTGCGGGGTCCGGCCGGGTCACGACATCCTCGAACGGCCGTTCGACGACCACGGCGTCGACGCGCGAGGGATTGGCCAGGGGAAAGCCCCACGCGATTTCGCCTTGCACCCGAACCACCACGGCGACCGGGATATTCGGCTGATAAATGCCGCCAATGCCGGACGTGACCAGAAGATCGCCGGGCTTGAACGGATTGCGCCCTGCCGACAGCGCGCGAATTTCCACCGACCCATCACCCGCGCCCGTGGAGATGGCGGGTACGCTGTCATTGGCCCGGCGCACCGGGACGATATTGCCGGTGTCGGTCAGCAGCAGCACTTCGGACGTGTTGGGCGTGGTGCTGTAGATGCGGCCGATCAGCCCTTCGGCCGCGCGCACCGGCATACCCGGCCGCACGCTTTGCCAGCGCCCGGCATTGAGCCGCGCAAAGCGGCGCGCGCTGCTGGACGAGGAACTGATGAGTCTGGCGGTCAAGAGGCTGCTCTGGTCCGCATCGACGAGGCGTAGCAACTTTTTGAGGCGGGCATTTTCCTGGGCAATCGCCTTGGCTTCAATGATGCGATTGCGATCTGCCTCGACCTGGCGGCGCAGGGCGACATTTTGCGATCCGGCGCGCCAATAGCCGGCAAGCACCTCGTCAACGGAACTGACGCCACTGACCATATTGCGCAGGCCCGACGACAGGGGGCGAGTCAGTTCGGCCGTCGCAGCACGCAGTCCGGCAAAGCCGGTGGGATCGAAAATCGCAACGACGATCAACAGCAGGGCGGCGGCAGCCCCGACAATCGCCGCGACATAGCTGGCGAACAGGCTATATTGCGCCCTTCGGTTAATGCCGGGGCGTAGGCTGGGTGGCCGCGCCATTTACGCGTCCCTTTCGCTCTGGCCTTTCGATCAGGCGGTTTGCAATACGCCCCGGAAAATCGGGTCTTCCATCGCGCGGCCGGTGCCGATCGCGACACAGGTCAGCGGATCTTCGGCAATCGTCACCGGCAGGCCGGTTTCGTCGCGCAGTTCATCGTCCAGCCCCTTGAGCAACGCACCGCCGCCGGTCAGGACGATGCCCTGGTCGACAATGTCGGCCGCCAGTTCGGGCGCGGTATTTTCCAGCGCGATCCGAACGCCTTCGACGATCGTACTGATCGGCTCTGCCAGCGCATCAGCGATCTGACCCTGGTTGATCGAGATTTCCTTGGGCACGCCGTTTACCAGGTCGCGGCCCTTGATATGGATCGTCTCGCCCACGCCATCGGCGGGCGACTGGGCGATGCCATATTGCTTCTTGATCCGCTCGGCAGTGGCTTCGCCGATCAGCAGATTATGATGGCGGCGCACGAAAGAAACGATCGCTTCGTCCATCTTGTCGCCGCCGACGCGGACGCTGGTGGTGTAGGCCAGGCCGCGCAGCGACAGCACGGCGACTTCAGTCGTGCCACCACCGATATCGACGACCATCGAACCGATCGGCTCGGTCACCGGCATGTCGGCACCGATCGCGGCGGCCATTGGCTCCTCGATCAGAAAGACCTGGCGCGCGCCTGCGTTGCTGGCGGCGTCGCGAATGGCGCGACGCTCGACGCTGGTGGAGCCTGACGGCACACAGATGACAATCTCCGGCGCGCGCCACGGGCTATGCTTGCCGCCATGGACCTTGGTGATGAAATGCTTGATCATCTGTTCCGCCACGTCGATGTCGGCGATGACGCCGTCGCGCAGCGGCCGGATGGCCTCGATCGAGTCCGGGGTCTTGCCCATCATCAGCTTGGCGTCGACGCCCACGGCCTTCACCCGCTTAACGCCGTTGAGCGTCTCGACCGCCACCACCGAAGGTTCGTTCAGCACAATGCCGCGACCGCGCACATAGACCACCGTATTGGCGGTGCCCAAGTCGATGGCCATATCCTGCGAGGAGAATTTGAAGAGACGCGAGAAGATCGACATGCCTTATCCTGTATCGCCCGCCGTCCCCGCGACGCGACTGGGGGACCGGTCGGAAAGCTGTTCCATCTGCCTGTATGTCCGTCGCTTCTTGCGCTTTGCAGTGCAAAAAAATCAGGATCGCGGCTCGCGGAAAGCGCTCGCTTGGGCTAGTCCCTAATCAATGTCAATACGCCGCCTGCCCGAACATCTGGTCAATCGTATCGCTGCCGGTGAGGTGGTCGAAAGACCCGCCAGCGCGCTGAAGGAAATCATCGAAAACGCTTTGGACGCGGGCGCGACTCGGCTCTCCATCCGCCTGTCGGGCGGGGGACTGGACCGGATTGAGGTGAGCGACGATGGCTGCGGTATGGATTCGGCGGACATGGCGCTGGCGCTCGAACGCCATGCCACGTCGAAGATGCCGGATGACGATGCCATTGAAAATGTGGCGACTCTCGGTTTCCGGGGAGAGGCGCTGCCGTCGATCGCCAGCGTTGCGCGGCTGACCATCGACAGCCGGGTGGCGGGTGCGGACGGATGGAGCCGCACGGTGGACAATGGCCAGTTGGTCGCCGAAGGGCCGGCAGCGCTGCCTCCCGGCACCCGCGTCACCGTCGAGCAACTTTTCGCCAAAGTGCCAGCCCGGCGTAAATTCCTGCGCTCGGCCAAGGCGGAATATGCCGCCTGTCTCGACATCGTTCGCCGTCTCGCAATGGCACATCCCGCCGTTGCTTTCGCGCTCGAACATGATGGTCGGCGGACGCTGGGCCTGCAGGCGGGCGAGGCACGGGAGGAACGGGTGGCCGCGCTGACCGATCGGGCGCTGGCGGATAATCATGTCATCGTCAGCCTGGAACGCGAAGGCGTGCGCCTGTCGGGTGTCGCCTCCATCCCCACCTACAATCGGGGGGTGGGCGATCATCAATATCTGTTCGTCAATGGGCGGCCGGTGAAAGACCGGCTGCTGATTGGCGCGCTGCGGGGGGCTTATGCCGACATGCTGGCGCGGGATCGCCATCCCGTGGTCGCACTGTTCCTTGACGTGCCGCCACTCGACGTCGACGTCAATGTCCACCCCGCCAAGACCGAGGTGCGCTTCCGCGATCCTACGATGATCCGGGGCATGATCGTGTCCGGCCTGCGCCGCGCGCTCGATGCTGACGGCTTTCGTGCGGTTCAGAATGCTGATCCGGCCGCGCTGTCCGCCTGGCGCTCCGAGCCGGTGTCGCCGACGCCGATCGGCGCGATGCCGATTTTCGAGGCGTCTTCGGTGAGTTACAATCCGTTGGCCTCCTCCTTCGGCGATCGGAGGTCGAGCTTCCTGACGCCACCACCCCAGGCCCGCGCCGAACCGGCCGCCGCTCCGGCGCCTGAGGGCCAGAGTTTCCCGCTGGGCGTTGCGCGCGGCCAGGTGGCCCGCACCTATATCGTGGCAGAGGCGGAGGATGGCCTTGTCATCGTCGATCAGCATGCGGCGCATGAACGGCTGACGCTGGAACGGATGCGCCGGGCGATGGAGGGGCAGGGGGTTGCCAGCCAGGCGCTGCTGCTGCCCGAAGTCGTCGAACTGGAAGAGCCCGCCTGCGACCGTTTGGAAGCCCGCGCGGCGGAACTGCGCGACTTCGGGCTGGAATTGGAACGCTTCGGCCCGTCCGCGATGCTGGTCCGCGCGGTGCCTGCGATGCTTGGCCAGTCGGACGTGCAGGGACTGGTCACTGACCTTGCCGATGACCTTGCCGCCTATGACAGTGCTCTGTCGCTGAAAGAACGGCTCGACCTCGTCGCCGCGACCATGGCCTGCCACGGCTCGGTCCGTGCAGGCCGCGTGCTGAGTGTCGCGGAAATGAACGCGCTGCTCCGGGAGATGGAAGTGACACCGCGATCGGGCCAGTGCAACCATGGGCGACCGACTTGGGTGAAGCTGGGCCATGGGGATATTGAGAAGCTGTTTGGGCGGAAGTGATCCGAACCCGCCAACCAGATAACTACCAACGCGCAGATTATATCGGCCTTGTGCGCCACATTGCGATCGGGATCATCGTCAGCACGGGTTGATCGTCCTGGTTGAGGATCGTCACCTTGCTGCGCACGATTCCCATTTCCGGGCGGCTTTGCGAGGCTTTCTTGTCGATCACTTCGCTTGTGCCGCGCAGCGTGTCGCCGGGGCGCAGTGGGCGGAGCCAGCGTAGTTCATCGACGCCGATCGCGCCCAGGCTCGCGGCCTGTCGCCCTGGATTCTTCTGCATCTCGGTCACGAACATCTTCATGAACAGGGCGGTGGTGTGCCACCCACTGGCTGACAAGGTGCCGAAATGGGTGGTCGCCGCTGCCTCGTCAGACAGGTGGAAGGGTTGGGCGTCGAACTCGGCGGCGAAGGCGATCGTTTCCTCGCGCGTGACCGTCAGCGGTCCGAAGGCAAAGCTGTCGCCGACCTGTATGTCCTCGAAATAGAGAATATCATCCATCGCCAGCCTATCCTTTTGCAATGGACCGCTTTGTAGAGGCGCTTGACGTTTACGTCAATGTCAGCTGATTTGAAGCGACGGCTGGCCGCGCGGCACAGTCATGGTCGCGCGCGTGCTGATCATGCCGCCCGGCATCGACACCTGATCCATCACTCGCGCCTGCGTTGTCCAGGCGTCGGGCGTCACTTCGCAGACCAGATAGCCGCGCTGGTCGTTGATGAATTTCAGCTCCGCATTATTCTTGAGCATGACATCACTGCCGGTGCGCAGGTTTGACCCATCGCCGCCCGATGAGATGGAGGTGGACACGAATTCGACCGCCACGGTCTTGTCGCCATTGTCGAGCAGTCCCGCAAAATTCTGATGCTCGTCGCCGGTCAGCACGATCACATTGTTGAGGCCGCGCATCTTGCCCAGCAATCGATTCCGCTGCACGCTATAGGCTGCCCAAGTGTCGATATTGTAGATTTTCTGCGTCTCGTCGGCATAGCGACGGCGATCGAGCGACATCATCATCACCTGCTGTGCCACGCAATTCCACTTCGTCTGGCCCCGCGTCATGTTGCGTACCAGCCAGCTTTCCTCCTCGGTGGAAATGACCATCGCCTTGCTGTCGTCGATGCCGGGGCAATAGGGTTTGAACCCATCGTTGCAGGGCTGATCGGTGCGGAAGGAGCGGGTGTCGAGAAAGTCGATCGACATCAGATCGCCGAACCGCGCTTCGCGATAGGCGTTGGTGATGAGGCCGTTGCGCGGCATCATCGCCGCGCGCACCGGCATAAATTCATACCAGGCCTGCAAACCCGCCTGGCGGCGCAGGCGGAATATTTCAGCGGGGCTGTTCCCCTTGCCGGCGAAATCCTGGACCCAATTATTGTCGATCTCATGATCGTCGAACGTCGGGAACCATGTGTGCCTGGCGCGTGCCGCTTGCAGATCGTAATCGCTCAGATATTGGGCATAGCGCAGCCGATAGTCGACAACGTCGATACAATCCTGGCCGACATGCTGGCGCACCTGCGGCACTGGCAGCCCATCCTTGTCATAGTCCGGCCCGCGCTTCTTATATTCGTAGATGAAGTCGCCATAATGATAGACGAAATTCAGGTCATCCTCGCGCGCCAGATGGCGGAAGGCGGTGAACAGGCCGTCCTCATAATTTTGGCACCCGGCGACTCCGAATTTCAGCGCCTTGGGGCTGGCCGACGCCAGCGGCAACGTTTGTGCCCGCCCGCGCGGCGACTGGTCGCCTGCCAGAGCAAAGCGATACCAATAAGGACGATCAGGCTGTAATCCCGCGACCTCGACATGAACGCTATGGCCAAGTTCGGGCCGTGCGGTCGCTTCGCCTGACGCCACGATCGTCCTGAAGCGATCGTCGCTCGCGACTTCCCACTTCACCGGCAGCGGGATGGTCGGCATCCCGCCATGTGGCTCGAACGGCTTGGGTGCAAGCTTAGTCCAGATCACGAAACCATCGGCGGCCGGATCGCCGGACGTTACCCCCAGCGAAAAGGGATAGCCCGCATACCAGCTTTGCGCCTTCAATAGAGCGGGTGCGCCGATGGCGGGTATAGCAACGGCGGTCAGTATCTGGCGACGGGTCAACATGGCAAATGTCCTGAAGGGATGTCAGTGTGTTAGGATGGGGGCAAGCGCGGCCGGATCACCGTCACCGGGCACGGGCGCGATGCCGATCAGGCGCGCGAGCAGGGGATAGACATCGACATTGGCGAAATCGCGCTTCGGCTTGTTGCCTGCCGCGAAGGCCGGGCCGTGCGCGATGAACAATGCGCGCATTTCCAGTGCCTGATCGTCCCAGCCATGGCTGCCGCCGGTTATGGCGTAGGTCGGGGTGGTCGGCTGAATCTCCCACCCGGTTTCGCCCAGGCAGAAATAGGGCGGGATGCGCCGATGGGTGCCATAATGGAAACGGGCGGGCATCGCTTCCTTGCGCCAGCATTGCATATGGGGGTGGGGCTTGAGCAGAGCGGCTTCCAGCGCCTTTTCGCGTCCCGGCTGTGCCGCCAGCGTGGCGTAAGGCCCGGATTCGACAACGCGATAATCGGCCGGATCAGCGACCTTGTCCAATATCACCACCCGGTCGCTGGCGCTGGCGGCCATGCCGTGATCGGACAGGATGACGAGATTGGCGGGCTGCCCCATAGTCTTCAGCCCGTCGATCAGGTCACGAATATGGCCGTCCACCTCTGTTGCCGCGCGCGCGGTTTCCGGTGCATCCGGTCCATAAATATGACCGGCCGTATCGACGATGTCGAAATAGAGGGTGACGAAGCGCGGGCGGATGGCGGCCGGGCGGCGAAGGACGTCCAGCACCATGTTGACGCGCTGGGTGCCACTGACCTGCTGATTGAACTGCGCCCAGTCGCTCGGCCGGGTGCCGCCGTCCAATGTATAGGGCCATTGCTGCAGGCGCGTGCCGCCCCAGGCGACGTTGGAGCCGGGCCAGAACATGGTGGCCGTGCGTATTCCCGCCTTTTCCGCCGTCACCCAGATCGGTTCCGCCTCATTCCACCAATAGGGATCGTCGCTCGCCATGGTGAAGCGTTCATTGAGGCGGGTGACATCCTCCATGCTGTTGGCGACGATGCCATTATGATCGGGCCGCTTGCCGGTCACGATCGTCCAATGATTGGGGAAGGTCTTGGTCGGGAAGGAGGGGCGCATGGGCGCTTCGACGCCGCCCGCTGCCAGCCCGGACAGGACAGGCGTCACGCCCCGTTCCAGATAATCCGGGTGGAACCCGTCGATCGACACCAGGATGGTGACCGGCGCGCGTTCTTCCACCTGTGCCACGATGGCCAGATGCTGTTCGACCGAAGCGCAGGCCCCCAGCACACCGGACAGAGAGAGGCAAAGGGCAACGGCTATCGAACGAGGGATCATGACGACTCTGCGATTATGGGCTTGCGAAGACAGCCGCTTAGCAGGGATGCCATGACGGTAAAGTGACACTAGGCTTCGGGCGGGTCGATCCACGCGCGCAGGGCGGCCCAGCGCTCCGCCTTTTGGGCCCGCGACAGGCTGGCATAGGCGCCGCTGGAGGAGGGGAGGTCGATCAGCGTCAGGCTCGGCCGGTCGCCCAATTGGCGCCGCCCCTGCGTGGCTGCGGTCTTGCCGTTGAAACCGATCGCCGCCAATTTAGGCAGCCGGGCGATGAACGCCCCCAGATCGCGCAATTCCGCAGCGCGAATGGCTCCGTCCAGACTCCCCTCACGCTGCGCGCTTTCGATCACATCCCACAGGCCGACGCCCCGCGACCGCAACCGCTTGAGCCGCATGGCATAGGGTTGGCCGCGCAAATCCTCGCCCAGCACATCGCCCATCAGTATCCAGAAGGCGTTGCCACGATGGGCATAATATTCGCCCTGCCGGATCGACGCATCGCCGGGCAGGCTGCCGAGGATCAGCAGCCTTGTGTCAGCATCGACGCTGGGCGGGAAGGCGGTCTTGCGCTGCGCAGGCGACTGGCCGGGGCGCAGCGCCATAGGGTCAGACGTTGAAGCGGAACAGCATGATGTCGCCATCCTGCGTCACATATTCTTTGCCTTCCGACCGCCATTTGCCCGCTTCCTTGGCACCGGCTTCGCCATTGAACTGGACATAATCGTCAAAGGCCATGGTTTCGGCGCGGATGAAGCCCTTTTCGAAATCGGTATGGATCGCGCCCGCCGCCTGCGGAGCCTTCGATCCACGCGCCACGGTCCAGGCGCGGGCTTCCTTGGGGCCGACGGTGAAGAAGGTGATGAGGCCGAGCAGTTCATAGCCCGCCCGGATGATCCGCGCGAGACCCGCTTCGGCAAGGCCCAGCGCTTCAAGATATTCCGCCCGTTCCTCGACCGGCATGGTGACGAGTTCGGCCTCGATCGCGGCGGACACGATCACCGCCTTGGCATTTTCCGCCGCTGCCTTTTCGAACACGCGCGCCGAATGGGCGTTGCCGCTGGACGCGCTGTCCTCCTCGACATTGCAGACATAGAGGACGGGCTTGGCGGTCAGCAGTTGCGCCTGCGCGAACAGCCGCGCTTCTTCCTCATCGCGAGGCACCGTCAGGCGCGCGGGCTTGCCATCGCGCAGCAGGTCTAGCGCCTGGCCCAGAACGGCGGCGGCCGCCTTGGCTTCCTTGTCGCCCTGTGCACCTTTTTTCAAAAGGTTGGGAACGCGCTTTTCCAGGCTTTCGAGGTCGGCCAGCATCAATTCGGTTTCGACCGTCTCGGCGTCGGCGATCGGATCGACCTTATTTTCGACATGGGTGATGTCGTCATCTTCGAAACAGCGCAGCACATGAACGATCGCGTCGGTCTCGCGGATATTGGCGAGGAACTGGTTGCCCAGCCCTTCGCCCTTGGACGCGCCGCGCACCAGGCCCGCAATGTCCACGAACGCCAATTGCGTCTCAATAATCTTGGCCGACCCGCCGATCTTCGCGATTGTCTCCAGCCTTGGGTCAGGCACAGCCACGCGCCCCTCGTTCGGCTCGATCGTGCAGAAGGGATAATTCGCCGCCTGCGCCGCCTGCGTCTCGGTCAGCGCGTTGAACAGGGTGGACTTGCCCACATTGGGAAGGCCGACGATACCACAACGAAAACCCATTTGACTGCCTTTGAAGATCGGAAGGATTGGCGCGCGCGATAGCGCCTTGTGCGCCCCTTGGCCAGTGGCGCGCAAAGGGGTAGGACAAAAGGGCCAATTGCAATGCGTTTCGCACGCGCCACATGGAGCGTTATGACAGACATGCAAAGCCAGGCCCATTGGGTAGACGAGACCGGCCGCCAGTGGCCCAAGCGCCCGGCGCATGAGACGGGTGTACTCGGCCGCTGTCCCCGCTGCGGCGAAGGGCATATCTTCAAAGGTTTCCTGACGATGCGCGATCATTGCGAAGTCTGTGGCCTCAATTACAGCTTTGCGGACCCTGCCGATGGCCCCGCCGTGTTCGTGCAACTGTTCGCCTGCGTGCCCGGCGTCATCTTCATCATCATGCTCGAAATCATGGCGCGGCCGAGCGTGTGGGTCCACCTGGCCGTTGGCGTGCCGGTGCTGATCCTGACCACCATTTTGCCCATGCGCCCGATCAAGGGCTGGCTGGTTGCCGCGCAGTTCACGATGAAGGCACAGGAAGCGGGCACGGCGGGCCTATGGGCCAAGTTGCACGATGGCCAAGGCCCGAAACCCTGACCTTATTGTTTACCCGATCCAGTAAGGCACGATCTGCCGATTGTCCGGATCGACATGGATCGGCCGATCGGCGGGCGGAAAGGCGCGCTGGTCGCAGCTTTGGCGCGAACACAGGCGACAGGTGATGCCGATCGGCGTGGCCGCGCCCTCGACATCCAGTTGCAGCCCATCGGCATAGACGAAGTTCGCCGCATGCGCCGTCTCGCAACCCAACACCACGGCAAAGCGGCGCGGCGTCCGGCTATAGCTGCCCGATGGCTTTACCAGCCCCTTGGCCATGGAGACGTAGCGCACGCCATCGGGCGTCTCACCCAGTTGTACGTTGATCCGGTCGGGGATCGCCACCGCTTCATGCACGTTCCACAAGGGGCAAGCGCCGCCGAACCGCGCGAATTGCAGGCGGGTAGCGCTGTGCCGCTTGGTGATGTTGCCCGCCATATCGACGCGACAGAAGAAGAAGGGGATGCCGCGCAGCCCCGGCCGCTGGAGCGTCGAAAGTCGATGGCAGGCCTGCTCGAAACTGACGCCGAAGGTGCGGGCGAGCCGGTCTATGTCGTGGCGCATCGTGCGGGCGGCTTCGCGGAAGGCGGCATAGGGCATCAGTAGCGCGCCTGCCGCGTAATTGCCGAGACCTATGGCGAGCAGCCGGTCTGCCCCAGTCACCGGCAGTCCGGCCTTGCTCACCACATCGGCGATCACGGCCTGGCCCTCCAGCATCATGAGCTGGTGCGCCAGCATGAACTTGCGGCTCTCGGTCGGCAGGGCTGCATTGACGAACAGCCGCTTGGTACTGCTGGTATAGGACCGCAGCGCGCTGTCGGGCGTGTCTGCGATCAGCGTTTCGATGCCGTGTCGCCGTGCCAGTGCTTCGACCAGCATCCCTTCGTCCAAAGTCTGTCCGGCGGTGAAGCTGGCAGCCATGTCTTCGGCCAGGCAATCGATGCTGTGGACATAATTGCCCGCTTCATGAAACCAGTCGCGTGCCGCTTCCCATGGCAGCCGCGCCTGCACCGTGCTGTCATTCGCGATCGCTTCCTCGATCATGTTGATGCGCTCGTTCGCCCGCAGATGCGCATTATAAAGGTCGAGATACCGTGCCGCGAATTCGGGGAATTGCAGATGCAATTTCTCGATGCGCTCCGGCTCCAGTGCGGCACCGGGCAATTCGGGATGGCTGAGCGCGAAGGTGAAGGCGCCCAGCATCTGCTCGTCCTCCCGCGCGTCGAAGCTGGCCCAATCGGTCGGAAAGGCATTGGCGAGTGCGGCCTTGACCTTGGCGGTCAGGGGTCGGTCGTCATTCTCCATCTGGGAAAGGTAAGACACGGATATGCTTAACGCCTGCGCCATCGTCGCCTGGTCCATGCGATGATCGAGGCGCAACTGGCGCAGCCTTGGTCCTGCAAAGATACGATTGCCGCGTGCCATTGTATAATTCCGTCCTCAGTAGCTCCCAACGGATGGTGGGGTGTTCGACACTAATTTGCGAAGTGGTGATTTGCAACTTAGCAAATTTGCATTTGCGAAAGTTGCCAAAGCTTGTGACAGAGCAGCTATAAGATATCCGCGTAATGACCGGAGAGAAGGTGCCTATGTCGAAGCTTGCCATTGTCGAACAGCTTGAAGCCAAGCGCGAAGGCGCACGCATGGGCGGTGGCCAGCGGCGCATCGACGCCCAGCACGGCAAGGGCAAACTGACCGCGCGCGAGCGGATCGAGGTTCTGCTGGACGAAGATAGCTTTGAAGAGCTGGACATGTATGTCGAGCATAATTGCGTCGATTTCGGCATGGACGAAGCGCATATCCCCGGCGACGGCGTGGTCACCGGATCGGGTACGATCAACGGGCGGTTGGTGTTCGTGTTCAGCCAGGATTTCACCGTCTATGGCGGCGCGGTGTCGGAACGGCATGCGATGAAAATCTGCAAGATCATGGACATGGCGCTGAAGGTTGGCGCGCCGGTGATCGGCCTCAATGACAGCGGCGGTGCGCGCATCCAGGAGGGCGTCGCTTCGCTCGCGGGCTATGCCGAGATTTTCCAGCGCAATGTGCTGGCCAGCGGCGTGGTGCCGCAGATCAGCGTAATCATGGGGCCATGCGCGGGCGGCGCAGTCTATTCGCCGGCGATGACCGACTTCATCTTCATGGTGAAGGACAGCAGCTTCATGTTCGTGACTGGTCCTGACGTGGTCAAGACGGTGACGAACGAGGTGGTGACGCAGGAAGAGTTGGGTGGCGCGGTGACGCACACGACCAAGTCGGGCGTGGCGGACGTGGCGTTCGAGAATGATATCGAGGCGCTGCTGGCGGTGCGTGATTTCGTCGACTTCCTGCCCGCGTCGAACAAGGAACCGGTGCCGGAGCGGCCGAGCGCGGACCCGTGGGACCGGATTGAGCCGAGCCTCGACACGCTGATCCCGGCGAATGCGAACCAGCCCTATGACATGCACGAACTGATCAAGAAGATCGTGGATGAGGGCGATTTCTTCGAGGTGCAGCCCGCGCACGCCGGCAACATCATCTGCGGCTTTGGCCGGGTCGAGGGGCGGACGATTGGCATCGTGGCGAACCAGCCTTTCGTGCTCGCGGGCGTGCTGGACATCAATTCGTCCAAGAAGGCCGGGCGCTTCGTGCGCTTTTGCGATGCGTTCGAGATACCGATCGTGACGCTGGTGGATGTGCCGGGCTTCCTGCCGGGGACGGCACAGGAACATAATGGCATCATCAAACATGGCGCGAAACTGCTGTTCGCCTATGCCGAAGCCACGGTGCCCAAGATCACCATCATCACCCGCAAAGCCTATGGCGGCGCCTATGACGTGATGGCGTCCAAGCATCTGCGCGGCGATTTGAACTATGCCTGGCCGACCGCCGAAATCGCGGTGATGGGGGCCAAGGGCGCGGTCGAGATTATCTTCCGTGGCAAGACCACGGACGAGATTGCCGAGCGGACGGCGGAATATGAGGCGCGCTTCGCTAATCCGTTCGTGGCGGCCTCAAAAGGCTTTATCGACGAGGTGATCCAGCCGCATTCGACGCGGCGGCGGATCGCGCTGGGCCTGCGCAAACTGCGCAACAAGGCGCTGGAGAATCCGTGGAAGAAGCATGACAATATTCCGCTTTAACTAAGGCCCGTCATCCCCGCGAAGGCGGGGATCCATTTCCGGGCCTCGCGCCTGGGGATGGGACGGGAGATGGGTTCCCGCCTTCGCGGGAATGACGAAGTTTAGGAACGCATGATGAAACTCGGCCGTCTCAACCATATCGGCGTGGCTACGCCCAGCCTGGAAAAGAGCATCGCTTATTATCGCGATGTTATGGGTGCGACGAAGATCCATGAACCCTTCGACTTGCCCGCGCAGGGAGTGAAGGTGTGTTTTGTCGATACACCGGGTGAAGGCGGCACGGCGGGGACGCAGATCGAGTTGATCGAGCCGTTCGACGAAAGCTCGCCGATCACCGCCTTCATCGCCAAGAACCCGGCGGGGGGGCAGCATCATATGTGTTATGAAGTGCCCGACATTCTCGAAGCCAAAGCGTGGTTCGAGGCAAAGGGTGCGCGGGTGCTGGGTGAGCCGCGCATCGGGGCGCATGGCACGCCGATCTTCTTCGTGCATCCCAAGGATATGAACGGGGTGCTGACCGAGATCATGGAGACGCCGAAAGAGGCGCACTGATTTTAAATCCTCTCCCGCTTGCGGGAGAGGATACGGAGCCTTGGCGGCTTGTCCGCCTAGGCGAAGTTGGTGAGGGCCAGCGACACGCAAGACCCTCACCACTGCGACTAAGGCCCGCTGCGCGGACCTAAGTCTCGTTGCCTCTCCCGCTTGCGGGAGAGGGGTAAGAGATAGGGTAGAAGATGACCGACAAGCCGACGCTGGACGACTGGGCCGCCGCTGCCGCCAAGGAAGTGAAGGGCAAGGATTTGACCTGGGCGACCCCGGAAGGGATCGCGGTCAAGCCGCTCTACACGGCTGAGGACGTGACCGTCGATCCGGGCTTGCCGGGCTTTGCGCCGTTCACGCGCGGCGTGCGCGCATCCATGTATGCTGGGCGGCCCTGGACCATTCGGCAATATGCGGGCTTTTCGACCGCCGAGGAATCCAACGCTTTCTATCGCCGCAACCTGGCGGCGGGGCAAAAGGGGCTGAGCGTCGCCTTCGACCTCGCCACCCATCGCGGCTATGACAGCGACCATCCGCGCGTCACCGGCGATGTCGGCAAGGCGGGCGTGGCGATCGACACGATTGAGGATATGAAGATCCTGTTCGACGGGATTCCGCTCGATCAGATGTCGGTCAGCATGACCATGAACGGCGCGGTGATCCCGATCTTAGCCTTCTTCATCGTCGCGGGGGAGGAGCAGGGCGTCGACCGCAAATTGCTGGACGGGACCATCCAGAACGACATCCTCAAGGAGTTCATGGTCCGCAACACCTATATCTATCCACCCGAACCCTCGATGCGGATCATCAGCGACATTTTCGGCTACACGTCGCGCGAGATGCCCAAGTTCAATAGCATCTCCATTTCCGGCTATCATATGCAGGAAGCGGGCGCGACACAGGTGCAGGAATTGGCCTTCACCATCGCCGACGGCATGGAATATGTGAAATATGGCGTGGCCAGCGGCCTCGACATCGACAAGTTCGCCGGACGCCTGAGCTTCTTTTTCGCGATCGGCATGAACTTCTTCATGGAGATCGCCAAACTGCGCGCGGCGCGGGTGCTATGGCACCGGGCGATGACGCAACTGGGGGCGAAGGACGAGCGGTCCAAAATGCTCCGCACCCATTGCCAGACCAGCGGCGTGTCGCTGACCGAGCAAGACCCCTATAATAATGTGATGCGCACCACGATCGAGGCGATGGCCGCGATGCTGGGCGGTACGCAATCGCTGCACACCAATGCGCTCGACGAAGCCATTGCGCTCCCCACCGATTTCTCAGCCCGGATCGCGCGCAACACGCAGATCGTGATCCAGGAAGAAACCGGCATGACCAAGGTGGTCGATCCGTTGGGCGGTTCCTATTATGTTGAAGCGCTGACGCAGCAATTGGTCGATGAAGCCTGGGCCATCATCGAAAAGGTGCAGGCCGATGGCGGCATGGCCAAAGCCGTGGCGGCAGGTTGGCCCAAGGCGATGATCGAAACCGCCGCTGCTGCCCGTCAGGCGCGGGTGGATCGCGGCGATGACGTCATCGTGGGCGTGAACAAATATCGCCTTGCGACAGAGGATTTCCTCGAAACGCTCGATATCGACAATGCCAAGGTGCGCGAAGGCCAGATTGCGCGCATCAACCGGGTAAAGGCGGAGCGCGATGCGGCCAAATGCGAAGCCGCCCTGCAGGCGCTGCGCGACGGTGCGGCGAAGCCCTCCAGTCTCGACAATAATCTCCTCGCCCTTGCCGTCGAAGCGGCCCGCGCCCGCGCGACGCTGGGCGAGATTTCCTCCGCCATGGAGGAGAGCTTCGATCGCTACGGCACCCAGCCGACGCCGGTAAAGGGCGTCTACAGTGCGCCTTATGCAGGCGACAGCCGCTGGCAACAGGTTCTTGACGGCGTGCAGGCCGTCGAGCGGCGCCTCGGTCGCAGGCCCAAACTCCTCGTCGCCAAGATGGGGCAGGATGGGCATGACCGGGGCGCCAACGTGATCGCGTCGGCATTTGGCGACATGGGCTTCGACGTGGTGTCGGGGCCGCTGTTCCAGACGCCCGAAGAAACTGTGGTGCTGGCGCTGGAAAGCGACGTCGATGTGGTGGGCGCGTCGTCGCTGGCGGCGGGCCACAAGACGCTGATTCCCGACCTCATCACCAAGCTGCGTGAAGCAGGTCGCAACGACATCAAGGTGATCGCGGGCGGCGTCATCCCGCCGCAGGATTATGACTTCCTCCGTGACGCGGGCGTTCAGGGCATTTATGGACCGGGCTCCAATGTCGTGGAATGCGCCGCCGACGTGCTGCGCCTCCTCGGCCATAATATGCCCCCGGTGGAGGATGCTGCCTAATGAACGCCACTAATTCCCAATCTCCGTTCGGTTCGAGCCCGTCGAGAACGGAGGTCGCGCAGGGTTCTCGACAAGCTCGAACTGAACGGGTTGGGGGGACTGCCCGTAATGACTGGACCCGCGCCGAAATCGCCGCGCTGTTCGACCTGCCGTTCAACGACCTGATGTTCGAGGCGCAGTCGATCCATCGCGCCAATTTCCCGCGCAATGAGGTGCAGCTTTCGACTTTGCTGTCGATCAAGACCGGCGGCTGCCCGGAAGATTGCGGCTATTGCAACCAGTCGGCCTCGGCGGAAAGTGGTCTGAAGGCCGAGAAACTGATGAGCGTGCAGGCAGTGATGCAGGCCGCGGCGCAGGCCAAGGATGCTGGCAGCTCGCGTTTTTGCATGGGTGCTGCCTGGCGTAATCCCAAGGAGCGGGACATGCCCGCCATCGTCCAGATGGTGCAGGGCGTGCGCCAGATGGGCATGGAAACTTGCATGACGCTGGGGATGCTGAGCGAGGGGCAGGCCAAGGTTCTGGCGGATGCAGGGCTGGATTATTACAACCATAATATCGACACCTCGCCCGAACATTATGAGAAGGTGATCACCACCCGGACGTTCGACGACCGGCTTGAAACGCTGGAGAATGTCCGCAATTCGGGGATCAATGTCTGCTCCGGCGGCATTGTGGGCATGGGCGAGACGCGCGAGGATCGTGTCGGCTTCCTGCACGCGCTGGCTGTGTTGCCGACCCATCCGCAGAGCGTGCCGATCAACGCGCTGGTGCCGGTCAAGGGCACCGTGCTGGGCAATATGCTGGCCGACACGCCGCTGGCGAAGATCGACGAGATCGAGTTCGTGCGGACGGTCGCGGTCGCGCGGATCGTGATGCCGGAGAGCATGGTGCGGCTGAGTGCCGGGCGTGAGAGCATGTCGGATGCGTGTCAGGCTTTGTGCTTCATGGCGGGGGCGAACAGCATCTTCACCGGCGACAAATTGCTGACCACGGCGAATGCGGGCGACAATGCCGATGCGGCACTGTTCGCGAAGCTGGGCGTCGTGCCGATGCAGGCTGAGGTGAAGGTTGAGATGGAGGCTGTGGCGGCGGAATGATTTGTGCGCCCACCTTCGTCACCCCGGACTTGATCCGGGGTCCCGCTTCTCTTCTGGCGATGCGCGAGAAGAAAGCGGGATGCCGGATCAAGTCCGGCATGACGGATAAGTGTGGGGTGGTCGCTGCATGATCCGCCTCTCAACACTCCGTCATGCTGAACTTGTTTCAGCATCTATCACGCCTCCGAGAGCGTTGGTGCATGTGGAGGGATGGACCCTGAAACAAGTTCAGGGTGACAATTGTGATTGGGAGCCAGCACGGTGAATGATTCGTGGCCTGATCTGCCATCGCAGGGTTTCATAGTCGGGCGACCTGCTACGCTCGAAGATGCGCAGCGCGGTGATGCCGTTTTTCACACCAACGGAACCGGCGGCGATGCCGCTACCGTAGCAATTCCTCAATATGCCTATTGGTCAGAAAGTCCCGGCGAGAAGCTGGCAGTTATCCTTGTTCAAGCCGAGCATTCGCCAGATGGGCCTATCTTGGTCGGTCTTCGTGACCTTAATGGAAACGATATTCTTGCAACTATGTCGGAATTAGAACTTTTGGGGACGAAGAAGCCAAACCTATGATCAAAAAAATCCTGATCGCGAACCGTGGCGAAATTGCGTGTCGTGTCATGCGCACGGCCAAGAAGATGGGCATCAAGACCGTTGCGGTCTATTCCGATGCCGATGCGCGCGCGCCGCATGTGTTGATGGCGGACGAAGCCGTGCATATCGGCCCGTCGCCCGCCGCCCAATCCTATCTGATCGCCGACAAGATCATCGCGGCGTGCAAGGCGACCGGCGCGGATGCTGTGCATCCGGGCTATGGCTTCCTGTCGGAACGCGAGAGTTTCCGCAACGCGCTCGACGCCGAAGGCATCATCTTCGTCGGCCCTCCCGCCAACGCGATTGCGGCGATGGGCGACAAGATCGAGTCCAAGAAGCTGGCGCTGGAAGCAGGCGTCAATGTCGTCCCCGGCTTCGTCGGCGTCATCGACGACACCGAACATGCCGTAAAAATCTCCAACGAGATCGGCTATCCGGTGATGATGAAGGCATCGGCTGGCGGCGGCGGCAAGGGGATGCGGCTCGCCTATAATGAGCAGGATGTTCGCGAAGGCTTTGAAGCGACCAAGCGCGAAGGCCTGGCCAGCTTTGGCGATGACCGCGTCTTCATCGAAAAATTCATCGAAAGCCCGCGCCATATCGAAATCCAGATATTGGGCGATCAGCATGGCAATATCGTCTATTTGAACGAACGCGAATGTTCGATCCAGCGCCGCCACCAGAAGGTGGTCGAGGAAGCGCCGTTGCCTTTCGTCACGCCCAAGATGCGCAAGGCGATGGGCGAGCAGTGCGTCGCCCTGGCCCGTGCGGTCGGCTATTTCAGCGCGGGGACGGTCGAACTGATTGTCAGCGGCGCGGACACGACGGGGGAGGGCTTCTACTTCCTCGAAATGAACACCCGCTTGCAGGTCGAACATCCCGTCACCGAAGAAATCACCGGCGTCGATCTGGTCGAACAGATGATCCGCGTCGCCAATGGCGAGGCGCTGGCCTTCTCCCAGGATGACGTCAAGATCAAGGGCTGGGCGATCGAGAACCGCGTCTATGCCGAAGACCCCTATCGCGGCTTCCTGCCGTCGACCGGCCGCCTCGTCCGCTACAATCCGCCCGAAACCGGCACCGACGAAAGCGGCGCGCTGATCCGCGTCGATGACGGCGTGGTCGAAGGCGGTGAAGTCTCCATGTTCTACGACCCCATGATCGCTAAGCTGATCACCTGGGCGCCCACGCGGCTGGAGGCCATCGACAAGCAGATCGAGGCGCTCGACAAATTTGAGATCGAGGGGCCGGGCCATAATATCGATTTCGTTTCCGCGCTGATGCAGCATGAGCGGTTCCGCTCCGGCAACATCACCACCGGCTTCATCGCGGAGGAATATCCTGACGGCTTCCAGGGCGCACCCGCGTCGCCCGAACTGCTCCAGCGGCTCGCCGCGATCGGGGCCTTTGCCGCCATGGCCCAGGCCGACCGCGCCCGCCGCATCGACGGACAACTCGGCAAGCGCTTGCCGCCGCCGACCGGCTGGCAGGTCAAGATCGGCGACAGCGTCCATGATGTGGAGATCGACGGCGATGATGTGACCGTCGATGGCGTGAGCGTAGACATGGCGCTCGAATATACGCCCGGCGATCGCCTGATCGAAGCCGAGTTCGGCGAGGAGGAATTGGCGGTGAAGATCGCGCCGACCCGCGCCGGCTTCGTCCTGACCGCCCATGGTGCCAGCCACAAGCTGCGCATCCTGCCCGCGCACGCCGCGCCCTATGCCGCGCACATGATCGAGAAGATCCCGCCAGACCTGTCGCGCTACCTTATCTGCCCGATGCCGGGCTTGCTGGTCGCTTTGCATGTGGGGGCGGGCGACAAGGTGGAGGCCGGTCAGCCGCTCGCCGTTATCGAAGCGATGAAGATGGAAAATATCCTGCGCGCGCAAAAGGCAGGCACGGTGAAAAGCGTCTCCGCGGCGCAAGGCGACAGCCTGGCCGTCGACGCGGTCATTTTGGAGATGGAGTAACCCGCGGTGAAGGGGCGGCTTAACTAGCCGTCCTGGACCATATAAAAAAGGCCGCCGCTCCACGAGGAGCGGCGACCTTTTTCACATCTACGCCGACATCAGCGCTCGATGCACATCGCCACGCCCATGCCGCCGCCGATGCACAGGGTCGCCAGACCCTTCTTTGCATCGCGCTTGGCCATTTCGTACAGCAAGGTCGTTAGCACCCGTGCGCCCGAAGCGCCGATCGGATGACCGATGGCGATCGCGCCGCCATTGACGTTGACCTTGTCCGCATCCCAGCCCAGTTCCTGGCCGACCGACAGCGCCTGCGCCGCGAACGCCTCATTGGCTTCGATCAGGTCGAGATCAGCGACGGACCAGCCCGCCTTTTCCAGCGCCTTGCGGCTGGCCGGGGCCGGGCCGATGCCCATGATCGAGGGATCGACGCCGCAGGTTGCAAAACCGGCGATCCGGCCCAGGATCGTCGCACCGCGCTTGGCCGCAGCATCAGCGGTCATCAGCACCAGCGCGGCGGCGCCATCATTCAGGCCGCTCGCATTGCCGGCGGTCACGCTGCCATCCTTCTTGAAGGCCGGGCGTAGCGCCTGCATCCCCTCGATCGTCGCTCCCGCGCGGATATATTCGTCGGCATTGACGATGGTGTCGCCCTTGCGACCCTTGATCGTGATCGGCACGATCTCGTCGGCAAAGCGACCCGAAGCGCGCGCCGCTTCCGCCTTGTTCTGGCTGGCGACGGCAAAGGCGTCCTGCGCCTCGCGGCTGATCTGATACTTCTCCGCCAGATTTTCAGCGGTGATGCCCATATGATAATTGTTGAAGGCGTCGGTCAGGCCGTCGTGGATCATCGTGTCGATCAGGCTGACATTGCCCATCTTGCTGCCTGCACGCAGATATTGCGCATGGGGGGCAAGCGACATGTTTTCCTGCCCGCCAGCCACCATGATGTTCGCGTCGCCCGCACGGATGGCCTGTGCCGCCAGCGCCACTGCGCGCAGCCCGGAACCACATAGCTGGTTGATGCCGATGGCGGTGCGCTCCACCGGGATACCGGCGTTGACGGCGGCCTGACGCGCTGGGTTCTGGCCCTGGCCTGCGCTCAGCACCTGGCCCAGTATCACTTCGTCCACCTCGTCGGGCGCGACACCGGCCTGCGCCAAGGCGGCGAGGATCGCCTGGCGACCCAGTTCATGCGCGGGGGTCGATCCGAAAGCGCCCATGAAGCTGCCGACGGCGGTGCGCTTGGCGGCGGTAATCACGATGTCTGACAAAGGCCTGATCCTCAATGACGGGGGTTGTTTTCGCCCGCGCCCATAGCATCATCCGCCATGGCTGGAAAGCCAGTCGGACAGCGGATGCCATAGCAATTGGGGAGCCCTGCTACCCACCACCATGCCGACATGACCGAGCGCAAGGCTGCGCTGCTCCGCCAGATCGGGAGCCGCGGCGGCCGGTACGATACGGTCGGTTGTCGATCGGATCGAAAGGCTGGGGCAGGGCAGGGCTTTGGGATTGATTACTTTGCCGCCAACTGACCACCGCCCTTCGCCGGTCGCATTGCCGGCATAGAGGGCGTCGAACAAGTCGCTTGCCGCAGCGTAGGTAAGCGGTGCCCCTTCATTGGCCCAATCCTCGACCGCCAGAAAGGCGCGGGCCGCGTCCGACCCTTCCTCCATATCGGCGAACGCGGCATATTTGTGTATGGTGCGCTGAGGGTCCATCGCCCAGAAGCCCGATTGCAGCACTTCCATCGGCACATAGCCCAGTCGTTCGCAGATCGCTTTGGCGTCGCGCCACAGCAGGCTGATTTCCTGCCGGTCGGCATGGGCGAAACCGTCAAACGCCCATGGCGACGCGATCGCGACGACGGCCGTTACCTCGCGCAGCATTGCCGCAGCAATCGCCAAGGTGCCGCCCAGGCAATAGCCAACCAGGATGGGCGGGCGCGGCAAGTCGACAAGCAACGGCAGCAATCGCTCCGTTATATGTAAATCCAGGCCCATCGCTGCATCGCGGTGCGTTGGCGCCCCCCAATCGACCAGATAGGCATCATGCCCTGCTGCACCCATATGGCGCAGCATCGACCGGCTTTCCGACAGATCCAGCACCTGCGGGGGATTGATCAGTGATGGAATGAACACAATGGGTGCGCGCCCATTTTCAGCACCATAGCGACATAGTCGGGCGCTTCCGACCGAAGCTACGCAATGCGGCACTGTCGGCACAGGAGGACGCTGCGCATCCTGATAGCGGCGCAAGCCCATAAACGCGCGGCGGCGCAGTTCAGGATCACCCTCCGTCTCGCGCCATAAAATATTGAGAAAAAGGGGTAATGGGCGCGGTCCATGTTGCGGTGCGACATGGCCTTGTGCTAGTGCAGAATGAGGTTCTGAGGGAGAGGCTTTCATGTCCAAATCTAAAGTGGTCAACGAATCCGATCCGGTCGTTATCAAGAAGTACGCCAACCGGCGTCTCTATAATACCGAAACTTCCAGTTATATTACACTCGACCTGCTGTCACAGATGACCCGTGAAGGGCGCGAGTTCACCGTGGTCGATGCCAAGTCCGGTGAGGACATCACCCATAATGTGCTGACCCAGATTATCATGGAAGAGGAACAGCGCGGCACGAACATGCTGCCGGTCAACTTCCTGCGCCAGTTGATTTCCATGTATGGTGATTCGATGCAGTCGATGGTGCCGCAATATCTGGAATCGTCGATGGATGCCTTCCGCAAGAATCAGCAGCAGTTTCAGGAAGCCATGAAGGGTGCCTTTGGCGGGGGACCATTGGCCGAGATTGCCAAGCGCAACCTGCAAATGTTCGAAGCCGCGGCCAGCGCCTTTGGCAATGGCGTGCCGGGGATGCCGGGCGTTCCGGGTGCGACGCCTGCGCCAGCGGCTACAGACGGCAGCAAGGATGACGAGATCGCCGCGCTCAAGGCGCAATTGGCGGCCTTGAACGCGAAGATCGACAAGCTGAGCTGAATAAGAGGATCGGACGGGACCATGGCGAAGGCGGATCGGTTAGAGCGGCTGGACGTTCGCCGCGAGGAACTGGAACAGGCCTATCGCGCGGCGTTGATCTCTGCGCTCCAGACGACCGCCAGCGGCAAATGGGGCCTGTTCGATCATCAGAAGGACAAAACGGCACGAGCGAAGACCGCGCCGATATTGGCAGAGCTAAGCGACACTGCAGACGAAATTGACGAACTACGCACGACCTTAGGCCTAGAGCCATTTGCGCTGCATCAGGAATTCGTGGCCGCGCGTGGGCCGGTATCGTCCGATGCTGTCGGCGAACCCAAACAGGCGCGGGCCTGGCTTGAACGGCTGGGTGTGACCGCCTGACCCTATCGCCATGGTCAGGGGTCGACAGGCGTAGCGCGCTTGTCCTATGGCGCGCCATTCCTTTCCGTTTCTAGCCCAAGGCCCGACCCCGTGAAGCACGCCCTTTCCGTAACCCGCGAACAGGATTTTTCCGCCTGGTATCAGGCCGTCATTACCGAGGCCGACCTGGCCGAGGAAAGCGGCGTGCGCGGCTGCATGGTCATCCGGCCATGGGGCTATGGCATCTGGGAACGCATCCAGAAATTGCTGGACGAACGGATCAAGGCGACCGGCCATGAAAATTGCTATTTCCCGCTGTTCATCCCGCTTTCCTATTTCGAGAAGGAAGCCGAGCATGTCGATGGTTTCGCCAAGGAAATGGCGGTCGTCACCCATCACCGGCTGATCCAGAAGGACGGCAAGCTGGTGCCCGATCCCGATGCGAAGCTGGAAGAGCCTTTGGTCGTCCGCCCAACATCGGAAACTGTCATTGGCGCGGCGTTCAGCCGTTGGGTTCAATCGTGGCGCGACCTGCCTGTCCTTATCAACCAGTGGGCGAATGTCGTGCGCTGGGAAATGCGCACCCGCATGTTCCTGCGGACGACCGAGTTTCTCTGGCAGGAAGGGCATACCGCCCATGCCAGCGTGGACGAGGCGCTGGAAGAAACGATGAAGATGCTCGAAGTCTATCGCAGCTTCGCTGAGGACTGCGTGGCGATGCCGGTGGTCGCGGGCGAAAAGCCGGAGAATGAGCGTTTCCCCGGTGCGGTCGCCACCTATTCGATCGAAGCGATGATGCAGGATGGCAAGGCGTTGCAGGCTGGCACCTCGCATTTCCTGGGCACCACCTTTTCCGCGGCGCAGAATATCAAGTTTCAAAATGCCGAAGGGCAGCAGGAACTGGCCCAGACGACCAGTTGGGGCATGTCGACGCGGATGATCGGCGGCCTCATCATGGTCCATGGTGACGATGACGGCCTGCGCGTGCCGCCGCGCGTCGCGCCCTATCAGATCGTGGTCGTGCCGATGCTGCGCGACAATGACGAAGATGCAGCGATCGTTGATTATTGCACTGATCTGGTCAGCCAGTTGAATGCGCTCGACCTGTTTCGCGAGCCGGTTCGCGCGCTGCTCGACAAGCGCCCGGCCAAGGCCGCAACCAAGCGCTGGGGCTGGGTCAAGAAGGGCGCGCCGATCGTGATCGAGGTCGGCGGCCGCGATGTTGCGGGCGGCAATGTCTCGGTCATCCGCCGCGACCGGCTCTATCGCGAGGATGGCAAGCTCGACAGCCAGATCGTGGCGAAGGGGGACTTTGTTGCGGAGGCCACGGCCACACTGGCCGACATTCAGCAAGCGCTGTTCGCCGATGCGAAGGGACGGCTCGACAGCAATATCGACAGCTCGATCAGCTCGTTGGATGCGCTCAAGGCCTATTTCGACGCCAGCGCCAAGCCGGGCTGGGCGCTGGTGCAGTGGAGCAAGCCAACCGGCGATGCGCTCGACAAGGTCGTGCAGTGGCTCAAAGGCGAAAAGCTGACGCTGCGCAATGTACCGAGCGATGCAGTGGCGGCGGATGGCGCGTGCATCTTCACGGGCGACGCGGCGGTGGAACGGGTGCTGGTCGGCCGCTCCTACTGAGCGGCCCCATCAGGCGAGGGTGAGATAGATCTCGGCCTCAATCAGCCAGTCTTGCCCGTTTTGCCGCCATTTGGCGGTATAGGTGCCAGACGCCTGCGGTTCACCCGTCGAGGCGAGGACGCCCTGCCATTGGCCATGTTCCATTGCAATGGGCTCGACGGCCGATACAATGATCCTGTCCGGCGTGCGAGTGTAGAGCAGCCGCTCCGCCGCGGCGAACTCGCGCCGCCACGCCAGCATTTGCGCCTTGCGCCCGGCCAGCACCGCACTGTCCGTCCCCGCAACGAGAATTGCGTCCCGCGCCAGCAGCGTTTCGATCGTGCGCAGGTCGGCTTGCGCCAGCGCGCGGTTGAAGCTGGCGCGGCGCAGGCGGATGGCAAGGTCGGTTGCGGTATTCATAGGAAATGGTCGTAGGGCGTGGCATCAGCCGACGCAATTGGCAGACGGGGCGTCAAGCGGCCAAGCGGTCACCCGACAATTTGTCCAGCAATGCTGCCACTTGGCCCGCCGGTATCGGCCGACTGAAGAAATAGCCCTGAATCTGGTTACAGCCCTCGGTGCGCAATATCTCCAGTTGCTCGCTGCTTTCGACCCCTTCAGCCGTCGTTTCGATGCCAAGCGCGTCGGCCAGCGTAGTAATCGCGCGAATGATGGCGGTCGCGCCGTCATGGGCGAGCAGATCGACGATGAAGCTGCGATCAATCTTCAATTTATCGAAGGGGAAGCTGCGCAGGTAGCTGAGCGAGGAATAGCCCGTGCCGAAATCATCAAGAGCGATTCGCACACCCAGGGCTCGCAGCGAATGAAGCGAGCCGAGCGTTGCTTCGACATTGTCGATGAACAGGCTTTCTGTGATTTCCAGTTCCAGCCGATGCGGCGCAAGACCTGAGCGCGCTAGCGCCTGCAACACGATGCTGTTGAGCGTGGCACTACGAAACTGCACCGGCGAGATATTGACGGCGATGCGGATATCGTCGGCCCATGTCGCGGCTATGCGGCAGGCTTCATGCAGCGCCCATTCGCCAATTGGGATGATAAGGCCGGTTTCCTCGGCCAATGGAATGAACTGCACGGGCGATACCATCCCCCGTTCGGGATGGTTCCAGCGGAGCAAGGCTTCGAAAGCTGTCACGCGATTTTGTGACAAACCGAACAGTGGTTGGAAATAGAGTTCCAATTCACCCTTGCGCAGCGCGTCATGCAGGTCGATTTCCATCGCGCGCCGCGCTTGGGCTTCGGCATCCATCGCACTTTCGAAGAATCGATGGCTGCCCTTGCCTTCATCCTTGGCCCGGTGAAGCGCAAGATCGGCATTTTTCAGCAGTTCGGTCGCGTCCTGCCCATCCTGAGGGGCCAGTACGATGCCGATGCTGGTGCCGGTGACGATCCGATGACCATGAACATCGAAGGGCTGCGCCAGTGCCTTGACCAGCGCTCGACCAATCTGATCGGCGCTGCCATTGCCATCGGGCAGGATAAGCGCAAATTCGTCGCCGCCAAGACGGGCGACAAAAGCCTGCGGGCAGATGGCACCCAGCCGTGTCGCCACCTCACACAGCAGCGCGTCCCCGGTAGGATGGCCGAGCGTATCATTCACCGACTTGAAATTATCAAGGTCAAGGCAGAAAAGCGCGAAGTTCGCGCTGCCGTGGCGGTTGAGCGCTAACGCAATCTGTTCGCGCAGCAAGGTGCGGTTGGGCAAGCCCGTCAGCGAATCGTGGAAGGCCATATGGGCGATCTGCCTCTCGCGATCCTCGACCGCACTCACCATGCGATTGAAGCTGCGGGCCAATTGCCCGATTTCGTCGCGGGTTTCCACGGCCACTTCGGCATGTTGGCCTGCGCTGACCTTGCGCGCGGCCGCCTCCAGCGCGACGATCGGGCGGGCCAGCCGACGCGAGGCAACAAAAGTGCCGGCGATTGCCAGCATCGCGCCCAGCCCGCCAAAACCGAACAAGGCCCAAAGAATGGGCGCATAGTCTCGCAAAGCATGTGTGAGGCTATATTCGAGAACCAGTAGCTGCGGCGCAGATTCTACCAAAGTCGGTACTGCGCGGGCTTGCATCAGGATGCGCTCGCCATTGCGCCTTACTTCGCTGACGCTGCTAGCCCGTATGCCGGACTCGGCCTGCGGCAGGATGCGGGGGTGCAGGTCGATGGAAGAAAGTCGGGCGATCTGTCTTAGGTCAGCCGGGCCCATCGTTCGCGCAAAAATTACCCATCCGGTTAGAACGGGCGCGCGAACCGGGGAGGCCGCAGCCATGAAATTTTGCCCACCCCAACGGGCGACACCGCGCTCCCGCCCCCTATCCAGTGCGTCGAACAGTTGATTTTTCTCATCGGCCGACATGCCCGGCACATGGCCAACCACGGTGCCATCGACACCGACGAACAGGGCATGTTGCAGGTCGAAGCGACCTTGGAGGCTTTTGAGCGCCGATATGATCGTGGGGGCATCGCTCGTGCCGACTGCTTCGCGAAACCCGAAGTCGCTGGCCAGGACATTGCCAGCCTGGGCCATCTGACTGACCTGCATGGCGGCAATGCGATCGAACAGGGCGCTGCCCACGGCCATTTCGCGCCGGATGGCCTGTTCGGCATAGGCCTCTATCGCCTTGCGCGTGCCGTAGAGCGATAGCATGGACACGCCCAGGAAGAGCATGCCGTAGAATAATGTCATCCGCAGGGTCAGCGTCGATTGCAGCCGCCCCACCCATCGCCGCCACAGCCGCGTGATGGCAAGATAGTGCGTCACCGCGCGCTGCGCAGTGCCAGCGGCACCGTCTTGCTGGCCGCGCCGCTACCGGGAATGGGAATATTCAGCACTATCTCGTTATCCTTGGAGCGCAGCAAAGGGTGCCAGATCGTGACTTGTGCCGTACCCGTCGCCATGCCTGCAATCCGGGCGGCGCCTGCACTGTCGCTTTTGGTCGCAAAGGGCGTGTCCACCACTTTGATGAAGCCCGTCATCTGGTCGTGTATGTTGCATCCAAGCGCGACTGCGCCGGGCGTCTTGAACGTATAACTGCGCGTCTCATCCTGACCGAACAATTTGATCTCGAACTTGGCTGGGCGGGAAAAAGAATAGACGTGATGCCGCACCTTATCCTTGTTCGGAAAGCTGACTGTCGCGCCGACCGGCACGATCAATACATGCGGAACAAAGGCGACATTTTGCTGCACCATGGCGGTGGGCCAGGGAAAGCGGATCGGCCCTGCGGGAATGCCGCCTGCGGGCCGGACCGATATAACCGCGTCGTTGACGGGCCGACCATCGGTATCGACCAGTTTAAGATTGAGGTCACCGGCGATGGCCGGACTGGCGATACTGACCAATAGGATGAGTAATAAGCGCAAGATAGGCATGGCTGTTCCTCTACAGCCAAATATTGAACAATTGCTTATGGCCGAATGCCCGACCGATTTGGATAGCATCTTCCAAGACAAATATAATTTTAACCAAACCGGCGTAAGGCACCGGTCATGACACGACATCTTCTCGCCGCGTCCGTCGCGCTTCTCGTCAGCTTATTTTTAGCCTCAACCGCAAGCGCCAGACCGCTTCGCCATGGCGGCAAACTTCTGCTCACCAATGGGATCACATCGCTTGAGGGGGCAAGTGGCGGTGGCCTTACGCCTTGGGCCGTAATCGCGGGCAATGAAACCGACGAGGGTATCGGCCTGTCAGCCCATGGCACGATGGTCGAGGTCAAGGATTATGACTATTGGAGCGCAGGCGTAGCCGTCGGTTTTCGTGACCGGCTTGAGATCAGCTACGCGCACCAGAATTTCAATACCAACGACATCGGCACCGTGCTTGGCCTGGGCAAAGACTATGCATTTTCGCAGGACATCATAGGGGTTAAGCTCCGGGTCGCGGGCGATCTGGTCTATGATCGGTTGCCCGCCATTGCGATCGGCGCGCAATATAAGAAGAATGGCCAAGGCGCGGTCGTCCGCGCAATCGGCGCGCAGGATGACGAAGGCGTCGATTATTATGCTTCGGTCAGCAAGCTGTTCCTGTCGCGCTCAATCCTGCTGTCGGGCACCGCGCGGCTGACCAAGGCGAACCAGATGGGCCTGCTGGGCTTTGGCGGCGACAAGCAGGATAGCTATGGCCTGCAGTTCGAAGGATCGGCCGCGTGGCAATTGTCGCGGCGCGTCGCGATCGGCGGCGAATTTCGCAGCAAGCCCGACAATCTGGGGATCGCACGGGAGGATGACTGGTTCGACCTGTTCGCGGCTGTCGCGGTGCATCGCAACGTGACCGCCACGGTCGCCTATGCCGACCTTGGCTCCATCGCCACCGTCAAGGGCCAGCGCGGCCTGCTCCTGTCACTCCAGGCCGCTTTCTAAGGACGTCATCATGTCTCTGTTCCTCTCGCTGCTCCTGCTGCAAGCCGCACCCCATGCCATGCCCGGCGAAGATGCGGTCGATCCCTATGTGCCCAATGCGGCCCATGCCGGCGGCGAACCCTTCACCGGCGATGCCATGGCACGGGCATTTCACGGCCAGGACGGCATCAGGCGCGTGGTCGATGGCATGGTTGTCCGCGCCTATGCCGATCCCGTCATTGGCGAGATTTTCATGGGACATGACAAGGTGCGCCTTAGCCGGACGCTGTTCGAGCAATTCTGCTACTTGCTGAACGCGGGCTGTTCCTACAGCGGTCGCGACATGGCGAGCGCGCACAAGGATCTAGGGGTGCAGCGCAAGGACATGAACCGACTGGTCGAGTTGCTCCAGGAAGTCATGCGCGCGGAAAAGGTCGATTTCCAGGCGCAAAATCGGTTCCTGTCGAAACTTGCGCCAATGCACCATGATGTCGTGAAGCAATAGGCCCATCGCCGCCGACGGTAATGGTGCACCCAACTGGATTCGAACCAGTGGCCTTTGCCTTCGGAGGGCAACGCTCTATCCAGCTGAGCTATGGGTGCATGACGCTGGTCAGGAGGGGCGCTTAGCAAAGGCCATGGGCCTGCGCCAGCCTCAATTCACCCATGACCAATCTTATTTCGCGGCCTTTTCCATCGGCTGGAATTTGCCCAGCCCGCAACTCGCCCCCGGTTGCAGGCCTGGCCCCGTGTTCCACAGCACGGTGATGATATCGACCGAACAGAGCTGCGAAATGCTGGTCTGGTAGGAGAAGCGCTGTTCGAAGCCAAGGCTGGGGCAGCTATTGGGCAGCGTGTTGCGATAGATTTTGCGGCCGGTCGTGACGAAGTCGATGGTGCGGTCATCGCGCACATTGGTCGAGCGGATGGACTGGATGGGAATGCAACTGACCGCTTCGCCCTTTGCCACATAGGGGTCAGGCTTGTCCTTCGCGATGGCCGGGGTCACCGCGACCGTCAGGGCGAGGCCCAACGCGAGGGGATAGGCGCGCAAAATGATCATAATGTCTCTCCTTGGCTTTTGCCGAATCGACGATCTGGCAAGCGCTATCCCGTCTCCCTATTCGCTGCCCGCTGAACCGGGCGATAACGGCAGCGCGGCAGGGGGTGTTTTTGGTGCGGGTGTCTTGGGCTTGAACCGGCACAGGTCGGCGACGATGCAGCGCCAGCATTCGGGGCGGCGCGCCTTGCACACATAGCGGCCATGCAGGATCAGCCAATGATGCGCGTCGCGCCGGAATGGTGCCGGCACGCGCTTTTCGAGTTTCAGCTCGACCGCGAGCACCGTCTTTCCGGGGGCGAGGCCAGTGCGGTTGCCGACGCGGAAGATATGGGTATCGACGGCGAAGGCTTCCTGCCCGAAGGCGGTGTTGATCACGACATTGGCGGTCTTGCGCCCGACGCCGGGCAGGGTGGTCAGCGTGTCGCGATCCTGCGGCACTTCCCCGCCGAAATCGCGGACCAGTATCTCCGACAGGGCGATGACATTCTTGGCCTTGCCGTTGAACAGGCCGATCGTCTTGATATGCTGCTTGAGCGCGTCTTCGCCGAGATCGACCATCTGCTGGGGCGTTTGGACGTCGCGGAACAGGGCACGCGTAGCCTTGTTGACGCCGACATCGGTGGCTTGGGCCGACAGCACGACGGCGACTAGCAATTGATAGTCGTTGCCATATTCCAGTTCGGTGACCGGCGCCGGATTGGCTTCGGCCAGGCGGCTGAAAAAGTCGAAAATCTGTGCCTTGTTCATGGCGGTCAGAGGCCCAGCACGCCCTTCATGTCGTAGCGTCCGGCGGGCTGATCAACGAGCCATTGCGCACCCTTGATCGCGCCGCGCGCGAAGATGGAGCGGTTTTCGGCGCGGTGGCCGATTTCGATCCGCTCGCCTTCGGTCGCGAAAATGACTTGATGGTCGCCCGCCACCGATCCGCCGCGCAGGGCGGCAAAGCCGATCGCCCCCTTGCCCCGCGCGCCGGTGATGCCGTCCCGGCCGCGCTCGCTATGGTCGGCAAGGTCGATCCCGCGTCCGCGCGCTGCCGCTTCGCCGAGCAGCAGCGCGGTGCCGGAGGGGGCATCGACCTTGTGCCGGTGGTGCATCTCGACGATCTCGATATCCCAGTCGTCACCAAGGCCCGCGGCGGCCTGTTCCACCAAAGCGGCGAGCAGGTTGACGCCGAGCGATGTGTTGCCGGTCTGGAGCACGGGAATGACCAGCGCCGCTTGATCAATCAGCGCGTGATGCACAGGCTCCAGCCCGGTCGTGCCGATCAGGATCGGCTTGTGCGCGGCGATGCAGGCGTCGAGATGGGCCGAGAGGGCGCCGGGGACGGAGAAGTCGATCAGCACGTCGCTTGCCTGCGCCAGCGCCGCTATGTCGGTCGTGATCGGAAGACCCGGCGCGATGTCGCCGCTGCCTGCGCGGTCGGTGCCGCCTACCAGGCCCAAGCCAGCGTCCGTCGCGACGGTGGCGATCGCCTGTCCCATGCGGCCTGCGGCCCCGAAAATCCCGATGCTGATCATGAAGACGCCGTCCCTGTTGTGCTGGGAAGCGCGGATGCCAGAGCGATGCGCTTTTGTCATCCCCACATGCAGGGCAGAGCCTCAACGCTCGTTGAGGCGCGGCATCAGTTCGACGAAATTGCAGGGACGAAATCGGCTGTCCAGTTGCGTGACCAATATGCCGTCCCACGCATCCTTCACCGCGCCGGTGGAGCCGGGCAGGGCGAAGATATAGGTGCCGCGCGCGACGCAGGCGGTGGCGCGGGACTGGATCGTCGATGTGCCGATCTTCTGGTAGCTGAGCCAGCGGAACAGTTCGCCGAAGCCCGGAATTTCCTTGTCCTGCACCTGGGCTACCGCTTCGGGCGTGACGTCGCGTCCGGTAACGCCGGTGCCGCCGGTGGTCAGGATGACATCGACCTGGGGGTCGTCGATCCAGGCGTGCAGACGTGCCACGATCGCCGCCTTGTCGTCGCGTTCGACATAGCGACCGGCAAGAATGTGGCCCGCTTTTTCCAACCGTTCGACCAACGCGTCGCCGCTCCGATCGTCGGCTAGTCCGCGCGTGTCCGACACTGTCAGTACAGCGATGCGTACAGGGATGAAGGGTCGGCTCTCGTCGATCGGCATCAGTCCGAACCGCCACCCATGCTGCCGCGCCCGTCGGCTTTGCTCAGTCGGACCAGCTTCATGCCCTTGGATGTCGGGAAGGTCGGCCACAGGCCCTGGGCCATGCCGGTCAGGCAATCGGCGCTGCCCTTGCCCTGAATCTGGTACATCCAGTAATTGCGCATGACGATGTTCACATAAGCGCGGGTTTCATAATAAGGCAGCGATTCCATGAACAACAGTGGGTCGCCCTGATGCTTCACTTCGCTGTTCCAGCGTTCGACTGGCAGCGGCCCGGCATTATACGCCGCCATGACCTTGGGCAGCAGCCCGCCGGTCGCGCTCATGTCGCGCAGCGCTTCGAGGTAGCGTTGGCCAAATTCCATGTTGGTCGATGGCACGAACAATTGGTCGGCCGACGCCAGCCCCATGTCGCTGCCGGTGCCGGGACGCACTTGCATCAGGCCGCGCGCGCCTGCGCTGGAGACGACCTGTGAGCGGAAGCCCGATTCCTGCAAGGTGTGGGCGTAGATCAGCGCTTGATCGACGCGCCAGCCGCCGTCGGGCTGCCAATTGGGCGCGGGGAAGCGGGCGAAACTCTCCGGCTGTTTGCCGACCGGGCCGTTATGGGCGAGCCATAGCTGGGTTTCGGGCAGGCTCAGCGCACTGGCGAGCCGGATAAGCGCGTCATATTGCGTGTTGCCGCCAATCTTCGCCTGGTGCCGGAGCAATTCTTCGGCACGGGCGGTTTCGCCGATGGCGCTCAGCGCGATGGCGGCGCGGGCATTGGGGCTGTCCTTGAGCAATTGCCATTCGGCCGCGCCGAACCGATTGGCGACAGGCGCAGCGCCGAGCGGCAGACCGAGCGATTCGCGGGCGAGCAGGCCGTAGAAACTCTCTTCCGAACGGCTGGCTAGCCTGAGATAATTTTGAACCTTCTCCGCTTCGCCGCACACCATATAGGCGCGCGATGCCCAATAGGCACCAGCGGCGCGCATGTCGACATTGCCTGCCAGTGCGGCGACATTGGCAAAGGAGGGCGCTGCGGCGCGGCAGTCGTTCTGACGCCAGGCGGCGAGGCCAGCGGTCCAATGCGCCTGTACGCTCCAATCGCCCCCGGCCCGCGCTTCGAGCGCGCGTGCCGCCATGCGGCGGGCATTGCTGTCGTCATTTTCGATATAATAGGCCCAGGCGACGCGCTGGCGCACTTCGGTCAGGCCTTCGGGGGTCAAACCCGCTTCGCCGCTCGCCAGCAGCGATTCGGCACCAGCGGGGTTGTCCGCTTTGATGTACGTCTGGATCTGTCCGGCCAGTGCCTGCGCCAGCATATCGGTCTTGACCGCAGGGACATATTCGCGGCGAGGTGCCGAGCCTAGCCAGACCATTTTCTGCACCTGCGGCAGGGTTGGCAAGATGGTCGCGCCGCGTTTCTGCGCCAGCCGGGAAAGCTGGTCGGCCTTGGGCAGCCACGCGGCCTTGTTCACCAGATCGAGCAGATCGAACAGTTCGACCCTTGGCGATCCCTTCGCCAGATAAAGTTCGGACAGGGCGAGAGGGCGCATGGCATCCTGCCCGTCCAAGGCCTCGATCATGGCCCGTGCATCGGACCATTTCTGATCGCGCAGGGTAACGAAGATGTTGCGATAGCGGGCCTTGTCCCCATCGGACAAAGCCAGCGGCGAGCCGGTGGCCAACGCTGCCGATACAGGCGGCAGGGTGCCGGTCGTCTCGGCCGAAGCGGGCAGGGTAGCGACTGCACCCATTGCGAACAGGGCCAGGCAGGACAGGCGGGTCGCGGCTCGAATCACGGACGGTTTTCCTCGATCAGGCTTTGCAGGGCGCGCCAGCATTGCGCCTTGGCCGCCGGTTGCGTGAGCAACAGGCGCGGGTGAAATGTGGCGATGACGGGCACAATGCCGCCATCATGGTTAAAGCCCGGTAAAGCAACGGAGGCTTCGCCACCGTCCGTCGGCATCAACGCACGGATCGTCCGATCGCCAAGCAGAAGCAGGCGGCGTGGCCGGGCGAGATGGACATGCGTGGCCATGCGGGCGGCGGCACTGGCAATGTCACTGGCCTCCACCATGCCGCCGGGCGGACGGGCAAAAAACAGGGAGGCGATATAGCAATGCGCCCGGTCGAGGCCGATGGCGCGCAGCATCGAATCGAACAGCGCGCCCGCGCGGTCCGCCAGGAGCGTGCCTTGCTCGATATCGGCCGGATCGGGCATGTCGGTGACGATCATCAACGGCGCATCGACTGGTCCGGCGGGCATGATGGCACAGCCCGCCCAGCGCTGTTCGGGTTGTCCTGCGTCGCTCGCCAACCAGGTCTGAAACGCCTGCAAATCCTGCGGTTTGGCGACCGGCGGAGCAATCGCGACGCTCGATTGCGCCGCTGATGCCGTAGCGGTCAAAGCCGGACGCAACCAGTTGACGGGCGTTTCCGCCACCGCGCATTCCACGCCGGTAAGCTGCCACCACGCCAGATAGGCGTCGGCACTCAACACCGCATTATCCTGCATTGATCCCCGCATCTGTACCTTAGGGCCAGAGGTTGACGAGGGGGTCAAGGTGCTTCATCGCCTGTGATGGTAGAGTGTTGGAGTAATAAGGCGATCGGAAGATCGGGGTGCAGCCCGCCGGACGCCGCTATGGAGGGACTATGAGCGAACGGGAATCGATGCCCTATGACATCGTCATCGTTGGCGGCGGACCAGCCGGTCTGTCTGCGGCGATCCGGCTGAAACAGCTTGCCACTGACGCGGGTCAGGAACTGGCCGTATGCGTGCTGGAAAAAGGCTCCGAAATCGGGGCGCATATCCTGTCGGGTGCCGTGATCGATCCCAAGGCGCTCGACGAATTGCTGCCGCAATGGCGCGACATGGGCTGTTCGCTCGCCGACACGCCGGTGACCGACAACCAGCACTGGTTTCTGACGAAGTCCGGCAAGATGGCTATGCCGCACATCATGACGCCGGGTTGGATGCACAATAAGGGCACCTATACCGGATCGCTGGGCAATCTGTGCCGCTGGCTGGCCGAGCAGGCCGAAGGGCTGGGCGTCGAAATCTTCCCCGGCTTTGCCGCCGCCGAAATTCTCTACCATGAGGATGGCAGCGTGAAGGGCGTTGCGACCGGCGATATGGGTGTCGATCGCGAAGGCAAGCATAAGGGCGATTATCAGCCCGGCCTTGAACTTCACGCCAAATATACCTTCTTTGCCGAAGGTGCGCGCGGGCATTTGACCAAGATTTTGAAGCGCCAGTTCGCGCTGGACGCGGACAGCGAGCCGCAGGTCTATGGCCTGGGCATGAAGGAATTGTGGGACATTGATCCGGCGCTGCATCAGCCCGGTCTGGTGATTCACAGCCAGGGCTGGCCGCTGACCGATGCTTATGGCGGCGGGTTCCTCTATCATCAGGCCAATGGCCAGGTGGCGTTGGGCTTCGTCGTCGGACTTGGCTATCGCAACCCGCATCTCTACCCGTTCGAGGAATTTCAGCGCTGGAAGCAGCATCCCGAAATCCGCAAGTTCCTCGAAGGCGGTCGTCGTGTGTCCTATGGCGCGCGGGCGATCAACGAAGGCGGCTGGCAGTCGGTGCCCAAGCTCGACTTCCCCGGCGGCGCGCTGATCGGCTGTTCGGCTGGCTTTGTGAACGTGCCCCGCATCAAGGGCACGCATACGGCGATGAAGTCGGGCATGTTGGCGGCCGAAGCGGCCTTTGCCGCCGTGCAGGCGGGGCGGACGAGCGACAGCCTGGGCGACTATGACGCCGCCGTGCGGTCAAGCTGGATCGCTGACGAATTGAAGCTGGTCAAGAATGCCGAACCGCTGCTGTCCAAGTTTGGCGGCACGATCGGCACGCTGCTGGCGGGCATAGACATGTGGATGCGGACGCTCAAGATCGGGCTTCCCTTCACGATGAAGCACAAGCCCGACAATGAGAAGATCTGGCACAAGGACGCCTGCGCCAGGATCGCCTATCCCAAGCCCGACGGCGTGATCAGCTTCGATCGCCTGTCCTCGGTGTTCCTGTCGAACACCAATCATGAGGAGGACCAGCCGGTCCATCTGCAGTTGAAGGACCCGGCGATCCCGATCAGCTATAATCTGCCTCTTTATGACGAGCCGGCGCAGCGTTATTGTCCGGCAGGCGTCTATGAAGTGGTGGGTCAGGAAGAGGGCAATCCCCGCTTCCAGATCAACGCGCAGAATTGCGTTCATTGCAAGACGTGCGATATCAAAGACCCAACCCAGAATATCAATTGGGTTGTACCCGAAGGCGGCGGAGGACCGAATTATCCCAATATGTAAGCGCCTGATCCTCTCTCTCGCGCTGATCGCCCCGGCTGCCGCCGGGGCATCGGTCGATCCGCGCAGCGCGATGCACACCTATGCGCAGGCGCGATTGGCGGACAGCGATGGCGCGCTGGCCTTGGCCGTTACCCATTATGGCGAGGCGTTGGCGCGTGATCCCGATCGGGTGGAAATTGCCCAGCGCGCCTATGTGCAGGCGCTTGAGAGCGGAGACAAGGCGCTGGCGCTGCAATCGGCAGCTTTGCTGGATCAGGCAGGCCTATTGCCGCGAGACGGCACTTTGCTGCGGATCGGTGAAGCGCTGGAGCAGCGGAACTGGATTGCTGCCAACACTCTCGTCGATCGGATGGAACAGGAAGGCAATTTCGCCTTTATCGGCCCCATTTTGCGGAGCTGGATCGCTGCGGGCGAGGGGCAAAAGATAACACTCGCGATCGACCCCCAAGACCGTTTTGCCGCATTGGCGCAGCGCTATGTCGATGAGCATCAGGCGCTGCTGGCGCTCAACGAAGGCGACATAGAGGGCACCATCGCCCCATTGCGACGCGCAATTACGATCAGACCTGCCGATGCGTTACTGCGTCTGTCTTTCGCGACACAGTTGGCGGCACGCAAGGCCAAGGCGGAGGCTCTTTTGCTGCTGCCGCCGAATGATGCGCATTTTGCGCGGGCGCGAACCGATATCGCCCGGCGCAGGGTCAAGGCATCGCCACTGACACCAGCGCAGGGCTATGCGCGGTTGTTGGCGCGGTTGGCGACGGATATCGGCTCGGACCGGGACGGTGTGGGGCTGGCGCTGCGGCTGGCACGGATCGCGACCTTCGCCGACCCCGGATCGTTTGAACATCGGATTGTGGCGGCCCGGCTGCTGACGGTGGCTGGCTTTGCGGCGGCGGCGCTTGCCGAGACGGACAAGGTGCCGCCCGGTTGGTACAGCGCGATCGCGCAGGCTGAACGGGTCGATGCCCTGGCGGCGGACGGGCAAATGGATGCGGCGCTGGCGCTGGCCCGCACCTTGGCCGCCGAGCCTGATGCGGAGCCGGAACGGCACGTCCGCCTCGGCCGCCTGCTCGCGGAAAGACGGGATTTCGATGGCGCAGCGGCCGCCTTTCGCGCGGCTCAGGCGCGGTTTGGCGATGCCGATCCGCCCTGGTCGCTGCTGCTGTTCGAAGGCAGTGCGCTGGAGCAGGGCAAGCGCTGGGACGAGGCGCGCGCTGTGCTGGAACGCGCCGCTGCCCTGGCACCCAATGAGCCTGTAATCCTCAATTATCTGGGCTATGCGCAGATCGAGCGGCGACAGAATGTGGAGGCGGCGCTCGATCTTCTCAAAAAGGCAAGCGCGCTCAAGCCGCAGGACCCTTCCATTACCGATTCGCTGGGTTGGGCGCATTATGTGACTGGCAACGTCAAAGCCGCCGTGCCGGTGCTGGAACGGGCTGCAGCGGGCGCGCCATCGGATGTGACGATCAACGAGCATCTGGGCGATGCGCTCTGGACCGCCGGCCGCCGCTATGAGGCGCGCTATGCCTGGGCAGCGGCATCGGTTTATGCCGAAGGCGATGTCGCGGCACGGATCGCTGCCAAGGCCAAGGAAGGATTGAAGCCCGAATATGCCGCACCGTGACGCGGAGTTGGAGGCCGATAGCTTCATCGAAACCGCCTGTGCCAAGGTCAATGTCGCGCTGCATGTGCGGGCGCGGCGGGACGATGGCTATCATGCGTTGGAAAGCCTGTTCGTCTTTGCCGAGCATGGCGATCGTCTGATCGGCTGGGCGACCGATGATGGCGCGATCGACCTGGTGATCGACGGGCCGTTCGGCGAGGCGCTGGACGCGGGGCCGGGCAATCTGGTGGTGAAGGCGGCGCGGGCGCTGCAATCCTATCTCGGTGAACAACGTGGTGCGGCGATCCGCCTGACCAAGGTCTTGCCAGTGGCGTCGGGGATTGGCGGCGGGTCGGCCGATGCCGCCGCGACCCTGCGCCTGCTGGTGCGGCTATGGGATGTGCGGATCGACGATGGCGAACTGGCGGCTTTGGCCTTGGATCTGGGGTCGGACGTGCCCGCCTGCATCGCCAGCGTGACGCAATTGGTCACGGGACGGGGCGAGGGGCTTGCTCGGCACGCGGTCGAGGGACTGGCGGGCATGGCGATGCTGCTGGTCAATCCGGGCGTTGCCGTGCCGACGGGGCAGGTGTTTGCCGGGTGGGACAGGCAGGATCGCGGGCCGCTCGATGCCGGGAGCTTGAATGCGCTGATAGGTTCGGGCCGCAATGATCTGGAATCACCGGCTATTGTGGTGGCTCCGGTGATTGCAGAAGTGCTGGCTTGTCTCAACGCGCAACCGGGGCTGGTGCTTGCCCGCATGTCGGGGTCTGGGGCGACCTGCTTTGCGTTGTTCGAGGATGATATCGCTTTGGCGGACGCGGCGATGGCGGTGCGCATCGCCCATCCCGATTGGTGGGTGATGGAAACACGGATCGGCGCGGCATGAGCGAGGCCTTTACCCTGATCGAAGCGGGTGGGCTGGACCTGTTGATCGTTGCGGATCATGCGTCGGCGCATGTGCCGGAGGATATCGACCTTGGCATCGACCCGGCGCTGCTTGGCAATCATATCGCGATCGACATTGGCGTGGCAGAGGTCAGTCGGCTGCTCGCGGCGCAACTGGGTGGCACGGCGATATTGGGCGGCGTGTCGCGGTTGGTGATCGACCTCAACCGCGAAGAGGACGCGCCCGGCCTGTTGCCGGTGATGAGCGATGGCCACGCCATATCGGGCAATCGCGATGCGGATTTGAGCGACCGGATGCGGCGCTTCTACCATCCCTATCATCAGGCGGTCGAGCGGCGATTGGCCATAATGGCCTCGCCCTTCATCTTGTCGGTCCACAGTTTTACGCCCCGGCTGGCGAGCGATCCTGACCAGCGGCGGCCATGGGAGATCGGCATCCTCTATGGCGAGGATGATCGCGCGGCCCGGATCGCCATTCCCCTGCTGGAGGGGGTGGGGTTGATCGTCGGCGATCAGCAACCCTATTCGGGCAAGATGCTCAATGCGACGATGAACCGCCATGCCGAGGCCAATGGCATCCCCTATCTCGGCATCGAGATGCGGCAGGATCTGGTCGGCGACGCGGCGGGGCAAAGGCATTTTGCCGATCTGCTGGGGCCGGTGGTGCTGGCTTGCCGGAGTGCGCTGACATGATGCGTCATAGCTATTGGGGGTTGCTGCTGAGCCTTTCGGCGTGCGGGAGCGATCCCTCGGTCTTGGGGAATGGGCCGGACGCGCGCGTTGATGACGGCATGGCGGACTGTGCGATCGGGCCTGATGCAGCCTGGGCACGGGATTGCGTGATCGAGCGGGCGGGGAACATGTTGACGATCCGGCATCCCGATGGCGGCTTTCGCCGCTTCACGGTGCTGGACGATGGGCGGGGTCTGGAAGCCGCTGACGGGGCGGAGGAGGCCAGGCTCCAGTTGATCGACAAGGATCAGATCGAGATCCGTATCGGCGGTGATCGTTACCGCATGTCGGTTCAGGTGGCGGGGTCCGCTCCCCGATGACGGGTGCGCCGATCCTGACCGCCGCGCAGATGCGGGCGGCGGAGCAGGCGGTGTTTGCGTCGGGTGTCCCGGACTATGCGCTGATGGAGCGCGCGGGTGCGGCAGCGGCGGCGATCATCTGGCGGGCTGGCGGGCTGCGCGACATGCTTGTCTTGTGCGGGCCGGGCAATAATGGCGGCGATGGTTATGTGATTGCGCGGTTGCTGCGCGAACGGGGCGTGGCGGTGCGGGTGGCGGCGCTGGGCGAGAGCCGCACACCGTCGAGCCAACGCGCCCGTGCCGAATGGGGCGGGCCAGTCGAGGATCTGGCGACGGCCGCGCCTGCGACGCAGGTCGTGGACGCGCTGTTCGGCACGGGTCTCTCGCGGGGGCTGGATGCGGCGGTTGCCGCGCGATTGGGCGAACTGACCCAGGCGGCGAGCCATAGCCATGCCATCGACCTACCGAGCGGGGTGGAAACCGATAGCGGCGCGCTGCTGTCCGCGGTGCCGCGCTTTCGGCTTTGCGTCGCGCTGGGGGCACTTAAGCCCGCGCATCTTCTCTATCCGGCGGCGGGATGTTTCGATCGGCTGATCTATGGGCCGATCGGAATCGCTGCGCCGGATCAGGTTCACCGGCTGGGGCCGCCCAGGCTCATGGCACCGGGGGTCGAAGCGCATAAATATACACGCGGGCTGGTGGCAGTGGTCGGTGGCGCGATGGCTGGTGCTGCGCGGCTGGCAGCGCAGTCCGCGTCGTCGTCGGGCGCTGGCATGGTTCGGCTGTTCGCCATGGACGAGGCGGCGGCCGGGCCGGATGCCATCATTCATCAGCAGGTGCAGACGGCGGCGGACGTGGCGATAGCGCTGGATGATGAGCGAATCGCGGTCGTGCTGGTCGGGCCGGGACTGGGACGCGATGCGGCGGCGCGTGACCGGCTGGCGGCAACGGTGACGGCGGGCCATCGGCTGGTGCTGGACGCCGATGCGCTGACGCTGTTGGCGGCTGATGCTATTCCGCAGGGCTCGATCCTGACGCCGCATGAAGGGGAGTTTCGACGGCTGTTCGGCGACCTGCCCGGCAGCAAGATCGATCGCGCGCGGGTAGCGGCTGCGCAATGCGGCGCGGTGGTGATCTACAAAGGCGCGGACAGCGTGATCGCCGCGCCGGACGGGCGGGTGGCAGTGGCGGCAGGCGCTTCGACCTGGCTGTCGACGGCCGGGACAGGCGATGTGCTGGCAGGATTGGTCGGCGGGCGGCTGGCGGTAACGGGCGATCCCTTTCGTGCGGCGAGCGAGGCGGTGTGGCTGCATGGCGATGCCGCGCGGCGGGCGGGCGCGGCGTTTGTGGCCGATGATTTGCCTGATGCGCTGCCAGCGGCTATCGCCGCGCGATTGTGACAGACAGCGACCCAGACATCATCATCCGTATCGCCGCCAAGGGCGATGGCATCACCGCCGATGGCCGTCATGCGGCGCTGACCGCACCGGGCGACCGGCTCTTGCCCGATGGCACCATCGAGCGCGGCCCCCATCATGTCGCCCCGCCCTGCGTCCATTTTCCGGCCTGTGGCGGTTGCGAGTTGCAGCATCTCGATGACGCCAGCCTGTCCGATTTCGTGAGCGGGCGGGTGGTCGGAGCGCTCGCCGGACAAGGGGTGACGGCGCAGGCCGTGTTGCCCGCCCATCTGTCGCCACCGATGACGCGACGGCGCGCGTCGCTACGCGCGGCGCGATCGGGGCGCAAGATCACTATCGGCTTTGCCGAGGCAGGCAGCCACACGCTCATTGACCTCACCATGTGTACGGTTCTCGACCCGCGCCTGTTCGCGCTGCTCGCGCCGTTGCGGGATTTGCTGACGCTGATCCTGCCGGACAAGCGGGCCGCGCATGTCCGCATGTCGCTGATCGACCAGGGTGTCGATCTGCTGTTGGAAGGGGTGCGGGTCGAGGGACTGGCTGCGGACGAAGGGCTTGGCGATTTTGCGCGGACGCATGGGCTTGCCCGGCTGACGATCGACGAGGGTGATGGGCCGCAAACGCGCTGGGAACCCGAAGCGGCGACGGTGACGTTCGGTGGCGTAGCGGTCGGCTTTCCGGCTTTCTCTTTCCTGCAGGCGACGCCCGATGGCGAAGCGGCCTTGGTTGCGGCGGTGCGCGATGCGATGCCGGAGACGGGGGCGATCGCGGACCTGTTCTGCGGGTTGGGCACCTTCGCGCTGGCGCTGGGGGCAGGACGGCCGGTCTATGCGGCGGAGGGCGCGCGCGATGTCGTGATGGCGCTCAAGCTGGCGGGACAGCGCGCGCAGCGGCGGATGGTGGCCGACCATCGCGACCTGTTCCGTCGTCCGCTGACGCCGGTGGAACTCAACCGCTTTGCCGCCGTCGTGCTGGACCCGCCGCGCGCGGGCGCAAGGGAACAGGTGATGCAACTGGCGGCCTCGACCGTGCCGGTAATCGCCTATGTCTCGTGCAATCCGGCGAGCTTTGCGCGCGATGCGGTGCATCTGGTCGCGGGCGGCTATCGCCTGGAGAGCGTCCGCTCGGTCGGGCAGTTCCGCTGGTCCACCCATGTCGAGATGGTCGGCATCTTCCGCCGATAAAAAAAGTCCCTCGCCGCAGGGGGAGCGGCGAGGGACTGGCATCCTCTCCACAGGGAAACCGCAGTCGGTTTAGCCCAGCTTGATGACCGTTGCGCGACGGCGGGCGGGTACGGCTTCGGCATAGAGGCTGGCCATCGGCTCATCCTCCACTTCGATCGTCGTTTCCGACGTGAAGCCATTGAAGCCGGTCCGCATCGCCGCGCCATAGGCACCCAACATGCCGATTTCGATATAGTCGCCAACGCCGACATCGGCGGGCAGCATGAACGGGCCGACCATATGGTCCATATCGTCGCAGGTCGGGCCATAGAAGGAGAAGCCGGTCTGCTCCGCCATGCTATCCTCTTCGCGCAGCAGCGCGACGGGGAAGCGCCAGCCGATATGCGCCGCATCGAACAAGGCACCATAGGCACCGTCATTGATGTAGAGTTCCGTGCCGCGACGGCGCTCTACCCGCACGATGATGGAGCTATATTCGGCGGACAAGGCCCGGCCGGGTTCACACCACAATTCGGACGAATAGCTGACCGGCAGGCTTTCAAAGCCACGGTGGATCGCGTCGAAATAATTTTCGAGCGCGACCGGCTCCATGCCGGGATAGATGGACGGGAACCCGCCACCTACGTCGATAATATCGACCGTGACTGCCGCATCGACGATCGCTGCGCGGACGCGCTCGATCGCGTCGCTATAGGCCTGCGGGCTCATCGCCTGGCTGCCGACATGGAAGCAGATGCCAAGGGCATCGGCGGCCTGGCGGGTGGCCATCAGCAGATCGCGGGTTTCGCCCAGTTCCGCACCGAATTTCGATGCGAGGGACAATTCGCTATGCTCGGACGACACGCGCAGACGAACGCACAGTTCCAGATCGGTCGCGTCATTGGTGGCGCGCATGATCTTTTCCAACTCGTCGATCGTGTCGAGCGAGAAGGTGCGCACGCCATGGACGGCATAGGCTTCGGCAATGGCTTCTTCAGCCTTGACCGGATGCATGAAGCATAGCTTCGCGTCCGGCAGCGTTTGCGCGACGAGCCGCACTTCCGCGATGGAAGCAACGTCATAGTGCGAGATACCGCTGTCCCACAATGTCCGAAGCAAATCGGGCGAGGGGTTCGCCTTGACCGCATAAAGCGAGCGCCCCGGAAACTTCTCGACGAAGAATCGGGCTGCCCTGGCCGCGGCCTGGGGACGAATAAGCGTTACCGGTGCTGCCGGTGTGAGGGCGGTTGCTACCCCCAGCGCGCTAGGATGCTTGTGCAATTCAAGGGACCTCCAGTGTAGTCAAGGTGAAAGAAGCTGCCTTGCGGTGGAAGTCCCATGGGGCAGCGGACGGCCGCTATATGCGGAGGGGTCCCCCCTGTAAAGCGCATATGAAAATTTTGTTGCGCAAGGTCGCACGAAGCGTGCGTCAGGAGAGGCGGGCCTTGAAGTCCTGATAGGAAAAGGCCCGGATTTCGCGGAGATCGTCGGTGGATGAGTTCCACAGCCAGATGGCGGGCAGGGGCACACCGTTGAAGCTATTGGTCTTGACCATCGAATAATGGGCCTGGTCGAGGAAGGCGATGCGCGCGCCCGGTTCCGCGCCGCCAGGCACATGATAGTCGCCAATAATGTCCCCGGCAAGGCAGGAGGGGCCACCGAGTCGGACCAGCGGCCCTTCGCTCGGCTCATGCAGCATCGCGGGGCGATAGGGCGCCTCGATCACGTCGGGCATGTGGCAGGTGGTGGAGATGTCGGTGATGGCGACCGGCATGCCATTGTCGATCACGTCGAGAATCTCGCCGACCAATATGCCTGCATCGAGCGCCATCGCTTCGCCCGGTTCCAGATAGAGGGTGAGGCTGGTCTTGGCCTTCACCCCCTGGAGAAAGGCAACAAGATCGTCGCGCTGATAATCGGCGCGGGTGATGTGATGACCGCCGCCGAAGTTCAGCCATTTGAGGGTCGAGAGGTGCGGCAGGATATGCGGTTCAACCGCCGCCCATGTCCGTTCCAGCGGTGCCAGATCCTGTTCGCACAGGTTATGGAAATGGATGCCATCAACGCCGACCAGATGATCGGGCGTGAGTTGGCTGACGGGAAAGCCAAGGCGACTGTGCGGCTGCGACGGGTCATATTTGGCGACCTCGCCCTCCGGGTTTTGCGGGTTGATGCGCAGGCCGATGTCGAAATCATGCCCAGCGGCGCGGGCGGCGTCGATCTGGGACTTGAAGCGGGCGATCTGGCCGGGGCTATTGAAGATGACATGGTCTGAGATTTTCAGGATTTCGGCCAGGTCGTCGGGCTTGTAGGCGGCGCAATAGGTGGCGACCTCGCCCTTATATTCCTCGCGGCCAAGGCGCGCTTCGTACAGGCCCGACGCGCAGACGCCGTCGAGATATTCGCCCACCACGCTGCCCAGCGACCACATGGAAAAAGCCTTGAGCGCGCCCAGCACCTTGATGCCCGCGCGGTCGCGAACATCGGCGAGGATCGCCAGATTGCGCCGGATCGCGGCCTCATCCACCACGAAGGCGGGCGAGGGGACGCGATACAGATCGAAATGCGCGAAGGCGGCGGGATCGCCGGCTTTGGTTTCCATGAATTCCATTCCCATATGCTCCTGCGAAAGCAGGAGCCTAGGGCGGCAAGCATTGCGCCCCTGACTCTGGGCTCCTGCTTTCGCAGGAGCACGACATTTTAGAACGCCAGCGGGGCGTCCAGTTCCTTCACTTGCCAGGGCAGGCCATGTTTGTTGAGCATGTCCATGAAGGGATCGGGATCGAACTGTTCGATGTTGAACACGCCTTCACCCTTCCACGCGCCTGTCAGCATCATGGCGGCACCGATCATCGCCGGAACGCCGGTGGTGTAGCTGACTGCCTGGTTGCCGGTTTCGGCATAGGCGTCCTCATGATCGCAGACCTGATAGAGATAGACGGTCTTGGCCTCGCCATCCTTCACGCCGGTCGCGATGTCGCCGATATTGGTCTTGCCCTTGGTGGTGGAACCCAGGCTCGACGGTTCGGGCAGCACGGCCTTGAGGAACTGGAGCGGGATGACCTCCTTGCCCTCATAGATCACCGGGTCGATGCGGGTCATGCCGACATTCTGCAGCACTTCAAGATGCTTGAGATAAGCGTCGCCGAACGTCATCCAAAAACGGATGCGTTTGATTTCGGGATAGAATTTGGCGAGGCTTTCCAGCTCCTCATGATACATGAGGTACATATTCTTCTCGCCGACCTGGTCGAAGTCGAATGTCTGCTTGTGGCTGAGCGCCGGGCCTTCGACCCATTCGCCCGCTTCCCAGTGACGCGACGGCGCGGTCACTTCGCGGATGTTGATTTCCGGGTTGAAGTTGGTCGCGAAATGCTGGCCATGGTCGCCGCCATTGCAGTCGAGAATGTCGAGCGTGTCGATCGTGTCGAGCAGATGCTTCTTGATGTAGCTGGCGAAAACGCTGGTCACGCCGGGGTCGAATCCCGAACCCAGCAGCGCCATGATGCCCGCTTCCTTGAAGCGATCCTGATAGGCCCACTGCCAGCCATATTCGAACTTGGGCGTGTCGCGCGGTTCGTAATTGGCGGTGTCGAGATAGTCAGTCTTGGTCGCGAGGCACGCATCCATGATGTTGAGATCCTGATAGGGCAGGGCCAGGTTGACGACCAGCTTGGGCTGCACCTTCTCAATCAGCGCGATGGTGGCTGCGACGTCATCGGCATCGACCTGCGCGACGTCGATGGTGACGCCGGTGCGGGCCAGAACCGATTCGGCGACCTTCTCGCAACTCACGATGCGGCGGCTGGCCAGCGTGATGTGCGAGAAAATATCGGGGTTCATCGCCATCTTGTGAACTGCGACAGACCCGACGCCGCCTGCGCCGATGACCAGAACCTTGCTCAATCTCGTCTCCATATCCTGTACGCGGCATGTGCGCGAAAAGGGTCATATAGGGGCTTGGCGTGACAGCGCAAAGTCAGATGCTTGGGCTGGGCGCCCAGCACATGCCTTAAGGGGCAGTCGCGCAACCTTCTCCAGTCCGCATACGTAACAGCATCGCATCTCTATCAAGCCGATGCGTGGAAGAGGAAGTAAGCCCATGAAATTCTCGAACGTCTCGCTCGCGCTGGCCGCGACCCTGTTGTCCGTCAGCGGCGCGGCCCTGGCCAATCATCATATGGAAAAGAACCCAATGGTGGGCGGCGCGGCCATGTATCCGACCAAGGATATCGTCGATAACGCCGTCAATTCGAAGGATCACACGACGCTGGTCGCGGCCGTCAAGGCGGCTGGCCTTGTCGATACGCTCAAGAGCGCCGGGCCATTCACCGTGTTCGCGCCGACCAATGCCGCCTTTGCCAAGCTTCCCGCCGGTACGGTCGATACGCTGGTGAAGCCGGAGAATAAGGCGACGCTGACGAAGATCCTGACCTATCATGTGGTCGCGGGCAAGATGAACGCCGCCGACATCATCGCCGCCGCGCAGGCGGCCGGTGGCAAGGCGACGCTGACCACGGTCGAAGGCCAGCCGCTGACTGCCTGGAAAGATGGCGATGCCGTCTATCTGCAGGATGCCAAGGGCGGCACGTCCAAGGTGACGATCGCCGACGTCAACCAGTCCAATGGCGTCATCCATGTCATCGATACGGTATTGATGCCCTGATCCCTGTCGGGTGACATGAAGGACAGCGGGCCAGCGGCGGGACACTCCCGTTGCTGGCCCGTTTGTGTTGGTGAAGCAGGCTCAGCGCACCAGTTTCTTCAAGCCCTCCACCGTATCCGCCTCAGCCGCAGGTTTATCGCGCCTGATCCGGGCGATGCGGGGGAAGCGCATGGCGAGGCCCGATTTGTGCCGCTTGCTGTCGTGGATGCTGTCGAACGCGACCTCCAGCACGAGTGATTTTTCGACTTCCCGCACCGGGCCGAAGCGCGCCACCGTATTCTGGCGGACGAAACGGTCGAGCATCTTGAGTTCCTCGTCGGTGAAGCCGCTATAGGCCTTGCCAACCGGATGGAGCTCACCGTGTTCCGTCCAGCAGCCGAACGTATAGTCGGAATAGAAGGACGAGCGTTTGCCGTGGCCGCGCTGGGCGTACATCATGACGCAATCGGCGGTCAGCGGATCGCGCTTCCACTTATACCAGAGCGCGGCCTTGCGCCCGGCGACATAGGGGCTGTCGCGGCGCTTGAGCATGACGCCTTCGATCGCGGCGTCGCGGGCACCGGCGCGGATGTCGGCGAGCGCGTCGAAATCGGCGGCGTCGATGATGGCGGACAGGTCGAAGCGGGTCGCGTCGAGCTGCGGCATATAGGCTTCGAGCCGGGCGCGGCGGTCGGTCCAGGGGAGGGCGCGCAAATCCTCGTCGCCGTCGAGCAGCAGGTCGTAGAGACGGACGAAAGCGGGATAATCGGCCTGCATCTTGGTGCTGACGACCTTGCGGCCGAGCCTTTGTTGCAGGGCGTTGAAACTCGCCGCTTCGCCGCCCTGAAACTCGCCGCGTACCAGCAATTCGCCGTCCAGTACGGCATGGCCCGTGAAGGCGGTGGCGATTTCGGGGAAGCTGGCGGAAATATCGTCGCCCGCGCGGCTATAGAGGCGGGTCTCGCTACCCGTGCCGACGATCTGGATGCGGATGCCGTCCCACTTCCATTCGGCGACATAGTCGGTGAGGTCCACGCTGTCGGCTTCGAGCGGATGGGCGAGCATGAACGGACGGAAGAAGGGCGTGCCTGACGGGTCGGGGCGTTCGGTACGGCCCTCCGCCCAGTCGAACAAGGCTGCATAAGGCGGGGTCAGGGAATGCCAGACCTGTTCGACATCATCGACATCCAGGACGAACGCCTGCGCGAAACCCATCTTGGCGAGGCGGGCGGAGATTCCGACGCGCAAGCCTCCGGTGGCGAGTTTGAGCAGAGCGAAGCGGCCCGATGCGTCGAGATGGTTCATCATCTGCGCCAGAACATCGGGCGCGGCGGCGCGGCTCGTGGCGTGCAGGCGGTCGACCACGGTCGCCAGCGTCAGCGTGCCATCGTCCAGGTCGGGCGGTTCATTGGGGGGCGGAGGCCAGAGCAGGGCGACGGTCTCGGCGAGATCGCCGACATAGTCGCGGCTCATTTCGTAGAGGACGGGATCGACGCGGGCACGGATCATCTCGCTTATGGCGGAGGATTTGACGGCCTTGAGGTCGAGATTGCCGGTCAGCGCAGCGAGCGCCCAGCCGCGATTCGGGTCGGGCGCGGCGCGGAGGTATGCGGCGATCAGAGCTAGCTTGCCATTGCGCGAACGGGTGTAGACGAGCGCGTCGAGCAGTTGGGAGAAGGGCCTCATGATCCCACCTCCGTTCGGTTCGAGCTTGTCGAGAACAGGGGAGGAGCAGTTCTCGACAAGCTCGAACCGAACGGGTGGAGGGGTATGTTAGCCATCACCCTTCCTCCTCCTCGTCATCGCGCCCGACCAGCGCCAGCGCACGCGCGCGGATCTGGTGGGTCATGCACCAGTGAAGCAGGGCTTCCTCGCGGCCGTGGGTGATCCAGGTTTCGGTGGGGGCGACCTCGCGGATGGTGTCGGTCAATTCGTCCCAGTCAGCATGGTCGGACAGGATCAGCGGCAGTTCGACATTCTTCTGCCGTGCTCGTTGGCGCACACGCATCCAGCCGGACGCCATGGCGGTGATCGGGTCGGGCAGGCGGCGGCTCCAGCGGTCGTTGAGCGCGGAGGGTGGCGCGACAACGATCGCGCCGCGTATATCCTTCGCCGCGACGCCGGTGGCGGGGCGCAGGTCGCCCATCTCGACGCCAAGTTCGGCATAAAGCGCGCACATGCGCTCCATTGCGCCATGAAGATAGATGGGGTCGCTATGCCCGCGCGCGCGCAGTTCGCAGATGACCCGCTGCGCCTTGCCCAGCGCATAGGCCCCGACCAGGACGCTGCGGTCCGGGTTGGCGTGGAGCGCAGCGAGCAGCCGGTCGATCTCGCTGCCGGTATCGGGATGGCGGAAGACGGGCAGGCCGAACGTCGCCTCCGTCACGAAGATGTCGCAGGGCACCGGCTCGAAGGGGGGGCAGGTCGGGTCAGGACGGCGCTTGTAATCGCCGGTCACGACGACCCGCTCGCCCGCGTGGGTCAGCACGATCTGCGCCGATCCGAGCACATGGCCCGCAGGCACATAGCGGATGGTGACGCCGCCCAGCCGGATTTCCTCACCATAGCCGACCGTCGTGCCCGATGCCGTGCCATAGCGCAGCCCCATGATCGCCAGCGTTTCGCGCGTGGCCCAGACATGGCCGTGCCCGCCGCGCGCATGATCGGCATGGCCATGGGTCACGAGCGCCCGCTCGCGCGGTATCGACGGGTCGATCCAGGCATCGGCGGGGCGGACATAGATGCCGGTGGGGTGGGGTTCGATCCAATGGGCCATTCCCTCCAGAAGATGTGAGCGCGCCAGCGGTTCCGCAAGCTGGTCATGCGGACGTAACGCTATCGTCACGGCCACGACACGCATCTGCCCTATGCGCCGCCCACGACCCGACTGCGAGGAGGCTTGAAGGACATGGCGGCACCGGCACATCAGAACGTCACGCGCGCGGTGCATCGCCACCGGCATTTGTCCAAACAGGGGCTGCTGGAGCGCGCCTTCACCTTCGCCTTTCGCGGCCTCGTCTATGCCCAGATTTGGGAAGACCCCGCCGTCGACATGGAAGCGCTGGCGATCACGCCCGACAGCCATGTCGTGACGATCGCGTCGGGGGGCTGCAACGTATTGTCCTACCTGACCGCTGATCCGGCCAAGATTACCGCCGTCGATCTCAACACCGCGCATATCGCGCTCAACAAATTGAAGCTGATGGCGGCACGGACCTTGCCCGACCATGCCGCCTTCCACCGCTTTTTCGCGCAGGCGGACAGCAAGGAAAATATCGCGGCCTATCGCGACATCGTCGCACCGCACCTCGATGAAGCGACGCGGCGCTATTGGGAAGGACGCGACCTGATCGGGCGGCGACGGATCGGCGGGTTCGCGCGCGGCATCTACAAACATGGCCTGTTGGGGCGCTTCATCGGCGCGGCGCATCTGCTGGCGCGGGTCCATGGCGTGGACCTGCGGCGGATGCTGGCCGCGACGTCGCGCGCCGAACAGCGCGAGATTTTCGAGCGGGAGGTTGCGCCGATCTTCGACCGCGCCTTTGTCCGCTGGCTGACAAGCCAGCCGGCCTCGCTCTTCGGCCTCGGCATACCGCCCGCCCAGTTCGAGGCGCTGGCGGGCGATGCGCGCATGGACGTGGTGCTGAAGGCCCGGCTGGAGAAACTCGCCTGCGACTTCGACCTGAAGGATAATTATTTCGCGGTGCAGGCGTTCGGCCGCGGCTATGCGGGGGGCGAGGGCCCATTGCCGCCCTATTTGCAGGCCGCCAATCATGATGCCCTCCGGGCGCGCGCGGACCGCGTCGATGTGCGCCATGCCAATTTCACCGACTTCCTGCGCGAACAGCCCGATGCGTCGGTGGATCGCTACATCCTGCTCGATGCACAGGACTGGATGGATGACGAGCAACTCAATGCGCTGTGGGCACAGATCACGCGGACGGCCAAGCCTGGCGCACGGGTGCTGTTCCGCACGGCGGGCGAACCCAGCATCCTGCCGGGCCGGGTCGTGGACGCTGTGCTGGACCGCTGGGCGTATCGCGCCGAAGCGTCGCTCGACTATACCGCGCGCGACCGGTCGGCCATTTATGGCGGCGTGCATCTCTATGTGCTGAAGGACGCGCTGTGAGCGACCATGGGCGGTTGATGGATGGCACCTATCGCTGGCAGCGCCATATCTACGACATTACCCGCAAATATTATCTGCTGGGGCGCGATGGCCTGATCGCTGACCTTGCCCCGCCATCGGGTGGCAGCGTGTTGGAGATTGGCTGTGGCACCGGGCGCAACCTGATCGCAGTAGGCAAGGTCTGGCCCCATGCCCGGCTATATGGCGTGGACATCTCGCAGGCGATGCTCGACACAGCGCAACTGTCGGTCGAACGGGTCGGCATGGCGCGCTGCGTCCGGTTGGCACAGGGCGATGCTGTCGACTTCGATCCGATGGCGCTATTTGGGCGTGCGACCTTCGACCGGGTGTTCATCAGCTATGCGCTGTCGATGATCCCCGAATGGGAAGCGGCGCTGGCCCAGGCGGCGCGCTGCGTTGCGCCGGGCGGGCGGCTGGAAGTCGTGGATTTCGGGCAGCAGGAAGGCTGGCCGGGCATATGGCGGCGGGCGTTGTTCGGCTGGCTGGCGCGCTTTCATGTGACGCCGCGCGCGGTTTTGAGCAATGCGATTGAAACGGTTGCACGAGACGTTGGTGGACAACCTAACGTTCGGACGCTGTATCGCGGTTATGCGGTGCGGGGAGGGGTGGCGCTGGGTTAGTACTGCCTCTCGCTGCAGGGAGACTATTGATCACGCACCAACTTCCCAGCCGTTCGGGCTGAGCCTGTCGAAGCCTCTTTCTTGTCTGAAGAAAAGTAAGGCCCCCTTCGACTGCCTGCAAGGCAGGCGCTCAGGACAGGCTTCGACAAACTCAGGGCGAACGGTGGGGGTGGACCTCTGCCAATACGTGAAGCCTACCCCCCAGAGAAGGCGAGAATTCAAGCCGCGCGCCGTGCTGCCTTTTCCAGGTCCAGCCGATCCCAAATCTCGACCAGCGCGCTCACCAGGTCGCGCATCATCGCTTCGGTGTGCGCCGGACCCGGCGTGAAGCGCAGGCGCTCGGTGCCGCGCGGGACGGTGGGATAGTTGATGGGCTGCACATAGGCGCCATATTCGGCGAGCAGGATATCGCTGATCCGCTTGGCCTTGACCGGATCGCCGACCATCAGCGGGACGATATGCGTCACCGACGGCATGACCGGCAGGCCAGCGTCCGCCATCATCGTCTTGAGCATGGAAGCGGCGGCCTGCTGGCCCTCGCGCTCTTCGCTCGACGCCTTGAGGTGGCGCACGCTCGCCAGCACGCCTGCGACCAGCACGGGCGACAGCGAGGTCGTAAAGATGAAGCCGGGCGCATAGCTGCGGATCACATCGACGATCATCTGGTCGGCCGCGATATAGCCGCCCATGACGCCGAACGCCTTGCCAAGCGTCCCTTCTATGATGGTCAGCCGATCCGCGACATCGTCGCGTTCCGAAATGCCGCCACCGCGCGCGCCATACATGCCCACGGCATGGACTTCGTCGAGATAAGTGAGCGCGTTGAATTCGTCGGCCAGGTCGCAGATTTCCGCGATCGGCGCGACGTCGCCGTCCATCGAATAGACGCTCTCGAAAGCGATCAGCTTGGGCGCTTCGGGGTCTTCGGCGGCCAGCAATTCGCGCAGATGCTCTACGTCATTATGGCGGAAGACGCGCTTTTCGCAGCCCGAATTGCGGATGCCAGCGATCATGCTGGCGTGGTTGAGTTCGTCGGAAAAGATGATGCAGCCGGGCAGCAGACGCGCCAGCGTCGCCAGCGTCGCTTCGTTCGAGACATAGCCCGACGTGAACAGCAGGGCGGCTTCCTTGCCATGCAGATCGGCCAGTTCGCCTTCCAGATCGACATGATAATGGGTGTTGCCGCCAATGTTGCGCGTGCCGCCCGAACCGGCCCCGACATCATGCAGCGCATCTTCCATCGCGGCGATCACCTTGGGATGCTGGCCCATGGCGAGATAGTCGTTGGAGCACCAGACGGCGATCGGCTTGGGGCCATTATGGCCGTGGAAGCAGCGCGCATTGGGGTAGGAACCGCGGTTGCGGAGGATGTCGATGAACACCCGGTACCGGCCTTCTTCATGAAGACGGTCGATCGCCTGCGCAAAGATATGCTTGTAGTTCACGCTCGCCCTATCCCTTGATGGCCCGCATCCTCTGGGTGCGGCGTTTACCGACTGATGGCGCTCTTTACCAGCGCTAACCACTCGCAGACATAGGGGGAAATACCGATCAGTGATATCGGACCTTTTGTCCAAGCCCCATATTATAGCAGTTCTATCCGGTCCAGGCCGTAGCGGGCCAGCGCCGGAGCAAGGGCGCGGACCTTGTCGTCGATGCGCGTGAATACCGCTATGCCCGGCGGCGGTGCATCGGGCCATCGCTGGCCCTGCGTCAGAAAAGCGATGCGCCGGGCAATACCGTCGCCGCCATGGACGAAGGTAAGCGGAGGGGGCGCGGCGGCCGCCAGTTCGGCCTCGACCAGCGGAAAATGGGTGCAGGCGAGCGCCACCACATCCATCCGATCACCGCCTGGCTGCTCGGTCAAACCTGCGAGCGCAATGCGGGCAATGGCGGGATCGAGCGGCTCGCCGCGCAGCTTCGCTTCGGCCAATTCGACCAGCGCCGCGCTGCCATGGCGCAGCATGATGCAGTCCGCGCCATGTTCGGCGGCGAGCCGATCGACATAGGGCTGGCGTACGGTGGCCGCGGTGCCCAGCACCCCGAACACGCGGGTTTTGGATGCCAGCGCGGCAGGCTTTATCGCCGGGACGGTGCCGACAACCGGAATGTCGAGCGCAGCGCGCACATGCTGAAGCGCGATGGTCGACGCGGTGTTGCAGGCGATGACGGCAAGGCGCGGCCGATAGCGCTCCACCAGCCGCCCCAGTAGCGCAGGCACCCGCGCCGCAATCTCCGCCTCGCTCTTGGTCCCATAGGGAAAGCCCGCGCTGTCGGCGGCATAAATCACTGGTGCCGTTGGTATGAGCGCGCGCGCAGGGCCAAGGATGGACAGTCCTCCCACGCCGGAATCGAAAAACAGGATCGGGGCGGAGGATGCGACGGTCATTATGCCGACCATGTCGCGGGATCGGGCGAGGGTGTCAACACACCCATTGCTCGCGTCGTTCGTCACGCTATGGTCGCGCTTTCCTTCTATCGGCGAGATCATGACACTTCCCTGGCTGCTTCCGCTCTTCGTGCTGGCCCTTGGCTATCTGCTTGGCTCCATCCCCTTTGGCCTGGTGCTGACGCGCCTCACCGGGGCGGGGGATTTGCGGCAGATCGGGTCGGGTAATATCGGCGCGACCAATGTGCTGCGGACCGGGCGCAAGGGGCTGGCGGCGGCGACTTTGCTGCTGGATTTGCTCAAGGGTGCGGTGGCGGTGCTGATCGGCGCGGCGCTTATCGAAGGGGGTGGGCCGATGGCGGGTGCGATGGCGTTTATCGGCCATTGCTACCCCGCCTGGCTGCGCTTTGCCGGGGGCAAGGGTGTGGCGACGATGATGGGCGTGGTGACGGCGCTCCATTGGCCCGCCGGATGCATTTTTGCGGCGGTGTGGCTGGGCGCGCTGTTCGGGACGAAATGGTCGTCGGTCGGCGGCATGGCGGCAGCGGTCAGCGCGCCGATCGCTTTGTGGTTCATGGGGAGCGACCTGGTGCCGGTGACGCTCGCGCTGACGCTGATCCTATTGTGGCGGCATCGCGCCAATATCGCGCGGCTGATGCAGGGCACGGAGCCGAAGATCGGGGCCGCCAAGGAATGAGCGAGGGGGAGCGGTTCGACCGGCTGCGGCTGATCCGATCGCCCCGGATCGGGCCGGTCAGCTATCGGCAATTGCTCGCCCGCTTCGGCACGGCCGGAGCCGCGTTGCGCGCCATCCCTGACCTCGCGGCGCGCGGTGGTGGCAAGGCCAGCGTGGCGGACGCGGGCGCGGTGGAGCGGGAGATTGCGGCGTCACAAGCTTTGGGCGCCCGCTATCTGATGATGGGCGATGCCGACTATCCCGCGCTGCTCGACCAGATGGAGGGCGCGCCGCCTGCGCTGATCGTGCGCGGTGATGCGGCACTGACGGAGGGGCAATGTATCGCGATGGTCGGCGCGCGCAATGCGTCGGCAGCGGCGGTGCGCTTTGCGCGGGTGTTGGCGCAGGATTTGGGCCAACGCGGCGCGGTGGTCGTATCGGGCCTGGCGCGGGGTATCGATACGGCCGCGCATCAAGGATCGGTGGCGAGCGGGACGATCGGTGTCATCGCCTGTGGGCTGGACGTGGTGTTCCCGCCGGAAAATCGCGATTTGCAGGCGCAGATTGCGGACGAAGGCCTGCTGGTGACTGAACATCCGCCCGGCACCCAACCACTGGCGCGGCATTTCCCGACACGCAATCGCATCATCGCCGGGCTGGCGCTGGGGACCGTGGTGGTGGAAGCTGCGCCCAAGTCGGGCTCGCTCATCACCGCGCGATTGGCGGGCGAAGCCGGGCGCGAGGTGATGGCCGTGCCCGGCTCCCCGCTCGACCCGCGCGCGCAGGGGTGCAACCAGTTGATCCGCGAAGGCGCGACGCTGATCCAGAATGCGGCCGATGTGCTGGAAGCGGTCGGCCAGATCGACCCGCGCATGGTGCGGCAGGGCAGCTTTGACTTTGCGGGCGAATCCGTTTCAAGCGACGTCGCGGCGGGCGAACGCGACGCGGTGATCGCGCTGCTCAGCCATGCACCCGCGCCGGTCGACGACCTGATCCGGCTGAGCGGCTTTAGTCCGGCTGTGGTGCAGACGGTCCTGCTGGAACTGGAACTGGCCGAGCGGCTGGACCGGCTGGCGGGCGGACGGGTGAGTTTGCGGTGACGATAAATTTCGTCATGCCAGCGAAGGCGGTAGAGGGCTAAGAAAAGCAGACAACTGGTTAGCCGCGACGGCGGGTTGCAGCGCGCGCGGGCGAGGAAGAAAGAAACCAAACTCTCGGCGGTTATGCTGCACCTGCGAAACAATCGGCCTTTTGCCGCGTTTTCTTGGGATGGACATCAGCCTGACTCATATCACATCGACCGCCGCCTTTTCGATCGCGCTCGCTGTTGCCTCGGCCTTCCTGCTGCAATGGGCGCTCTATGCGATCGCGTTGCGGCTTGTGCGGCAGCGGATGGACCCGGTGCTGCTGCCCGCGCTGTTTCAGCCGACGCGGTGGCTGGTGGTGTTGCTGGCGCTGGGGGCGGGGGTGCAGCCGCTGGATCTGGGGCCGCGCGTCGAGGGGCTTTGGTCGATCGGGTCGAAGATGGTGTTCGCGCTGCTGGTCGGCTGGATGTTGTTGCGGCTGATGCGCGCCATCCGGGTGATGATCGAGCGCGGGTCGGACATTAATGTCGAGGATAATCTGAAAGCGCGCCAGCGCCATACCCGCGTCCGCATCCTCTATCGCATTGCCCAGAGCATCGTCGCGGTGCTTGTGATCGCGATGATCCTGATGGCGATTCCTGGCGTGCGGACGATCGGCGTGACGCTGGCGGCTTCGGCGGGTCTGGTGGGCCTAGCCGTGGGTGCGGCGGCCCAGCCTGCGCTCAAGAACCTCATCGCGGGCATTCAGATGGCTTTTTCCGAGCCGATCCGGCTGGACGATGTGGTGATTGTGGAAGGCGAATGGGGGCGGATCGAGGATATTACGTTGACCTTCGTCGTGGTCCGCATCTGGGACGATCGGCGGATGGTGGTGCCGGTGTCCTATTTTCTTGAAAAGCCGTTCCAGAACTGGACGACCAAGACGTCGGACCTGTTGGGCACGGTGTTCCTCTATGTCGATCCGACCGCCGATGTGGCGCGCATCCGTGAAAAACTCGTCGAGGTGACCAAGGCAAATGCGCGCTGGGACGGGCGGGTCGTACTGTTGCAGGTGACCGACCATCGTGCCGATGCGCTGGAGTTGCGCTGCCTGTTGTCGGCGCGCAATGCCGGGGTGGCGTTCGACCTACGCTGCGACGTGCGCGAGGCGATGCTGGACTTTTTGCGGACCGAGATGCCCGAAGCGCTGGTGCGCGGGCGGCAACGGATCGAGACGGCGGAGGGGGCGGCGATGGTACCTTTTACCAGGCCGTCCGACGCGGCGGGATGAGCGCCATCAGCGCGTCATAGATGCGCGGATTGATCGGCTCGATAAACTCCATGCCGATCCGGCCATCTTCGACCCAGCGAATGTCGGCGGGCACGTCCTGCACCAGCGGTAGCCACACGGTCACGCGCTCGCCCACCGATACCCTGTCGTCGCTGCGGCACATGAGGCCGAGCGGCGAGAGGTTGATGATCCGCACGCTATGGGCGTGGCTCCCTGCGGTCATATGGCTGACCAGGTCAACGAGATCGCGGCGCGCACGGCGCTGATCCACGGCGGGATCGCGCGAGCGCAGGACATGGTCGAGATTGGCAAGTAGCGAGGACATGGCCGCAGCCTGCCCGCCTAGATGTGAACGACGTCCTGCCAGAAAGCGTTAATGTCGGCCTAAGACTCTATTCCCCGTCAGGCGACGATCATGCCATGCTTTTTCGCGCCGAAACTCAATTTGTCGCCTGCGTTCAGCATCATGGCCGGATCGGTCACGACCTGGCCATTCACGCGAATCGCGCCTTCGGCCAGCTTGCGCCGAACTTCCTTGTTCGATGGCGCAAAGCCGAGGCCAGCGGTTGCCTGAACGACGGTCAGGCCGTCGGCGCCGAGGCTGACGGTCGGCAGGTTGGCGTCAGACGCGCCTTCCTCGAACGTCTTGCGCGCGGTTTCTGCGGCGGCGCTTGCCGCGTCCGTGCCATGGGCCATGGCAGTGGCGGCATCGGCCAGTATTTTCTTGGCCTCGTTGATCTCAGCGCCCTGTGCCGCTTCCAGCCTCGCAATCTCGTCGAGCGGCAGGTCGGTGAACAGGCGCATGAAGCGGCCGACATCGGCATCCTGCGTGTTGCGCCAGAATTGCCAATAATCATAGGGCGAGAGCGCATCGGCATTGAGCCAGACCGCGCCTTTGGCGGTCTTGCCCATCTTGCCGCCGTCCGCGGTGGTGATGAGCGGGGAGGTAAGGCCGAAGACCTGGGTGCCATCGACCCGGCGGGCGAGTTCGATGCCGTTGACGATATTGCCCCATTGGTCCGATCCGCCCATTTGCAGGCGGCAGGAGGCGCGGCGCGACAGCTCCAGAAAGTCGTAGGCCTGCAGGATCATATAATTGAATTCGAGGAAGCTGAGCGATTGTTCGCGGTCGAGCCGCAGCTTGACCGAATCGAAGCTGAGCATCCGGTTGACCGAGAAATGCTGGCCGATGTCGCGCAGGAAGGGGATATATTCGAGCTTGTCGAGCCAGTCGGCATTATCGACCATGATCGCGTCGGTCGGGCCATCGCCAAAGGTCAGGAAGCGTTCGAACACACGCTTGATGCTGGCGACATTTTCCGCGATCTTTTCGTTGGTCAGCAGCGAGCGGGCTTCGTCGCGCAGCGAAGGATCGCCGATCTTGCCGGTGCCGCCGCCCATCAGGACGATCGGCTTATGCCCGGCCTGCTGCATCCGCCGCAGCATCATGATCTGCACCAGGCTGCCGACATGGAGCGAGGGGGCGGTGGGATCGAAACCGATATAGCCCGGCACCACCTGGCTGGCAGCCATGGCGTCGAGGCCGGCCGCGTCGGTTAGCTGGTGGATGTAGCCGCGCGCTTCGAGCAGGCGCAGAAGATCGGACTGATAGTTGCTCATGGGCCGCGCCTGTAGCATTGGCAATGCGTGGCGAAAAGTCCCCCATCCGAACGGAGTTCAATGAATGCTGGCAATTGGCCTGATGTCCGGAACGTCGCGCGATGGCATCGACGCGGCCTTGATCGAGACCGACGGGGAAGGGGCGGTGACGCCGGTCGCCTTTCACGCCAAAGCCTATGATGACGGCTTTCGTATGCGGCTGGCGGAAAGCTGTACGCGGGCGATGGCGATGGATACGCCGGGGTTCGAGCCGCTGATCGCGTCGGTCGAGGGCGAATTGACCGAATTACATGTCGAGGCGGTCGCGGACCTTTTGGGGCGCAGCGGGCATGTGGCGGAAGATATCGGGGTGATCGGCTTTCACGGCCATACCGTGGCGCATCGGCCCGACCGGGGCTGGAGCTGGCAGATCGGGGACGGGGCGGCGCTGGCGGGTGCGTTCGGGATAGCTGTTGTGGGCGATTTGCGCAGCGCCGACGTGGCGGCGGGCGGGCAGGGCGCGCCTTTGATGCCGGTCTATCATCGCGCGCTCGCCGATGGGCTGGCGAAACCCGCCGCGATCCTGAACCTGGGCGGCGTGGCGAACATCACCGCCATCGGGACGGACGGCGATCTGGTCGCGTTCGACACCGGCATGGCGAGCGGGTTGATCGACAACTGGATGCAGGCGCAGGGCGATGCGGCCTATGATGAAGGGGGTGCGGTTGCGGCGCTTGGCCAAGTGAACGAGGCGCGGTTGGCGGCGATGCTGGCCGATCCCTGGTTTGACTTGCCGCCGCCCAAGAGCATCGACCGGGAAGCGTTTACCATTGACGCGGTACTGGGCCTGAGCCTGGAGGATGGCGCGGCGACGCTGACTGCCTTTTCGGCCGCAGCGGTGGCACGGGCGATCGACCATCTGGCGGTACGCCCCGCTTGCATCCATGTCGCGGGCGGAGGACGGCATAATGCCACGTTGATGGCGATGCTGCGGGCGCGGACGGGGTTGGACGTGGTGCCGGTCGATGGCCTGGGATGGGACGGCGACGCGCTGGAGGCGCAGGGCTTTGCCTATATGGCGGTGCGGTCGCTGCTGGGGCTGCCGATCAGCTTTCCGGGGACGACTGGGGTGCCGCAGCCGATGACGGGCGGGGTGGTGTTCAAGGCGTGAAGGCGCGGCCTTGCCCCTGATGAGCAAGGCCGCGCTTTGTGTCAGGCGATCGTTTTTTCAACCTGAAGCACCTGATCCTTTTGCAATATGTTCAGGGCCTCGTCGATCTGCTTCAGCGCGAGATCGCGCTGGGCAATCAGTTCCAGCCGCTGCGCCAGCAAATTGGTAGGCGGCCCGCCAGCGTCCGTGACAAGACTGCTCGGATTGCCGCCATTTTTCTGGATCATGTCGATCGCGCCGTCGATGCTGCCCAGCGCTGTTTCGAACTGGGTGGCAACATCCGTCCGTTTGGCTTGCAGGCTGGTGATGTGGCATAGGAACAGGGCGGCCGTGCGCTCTGCCGCGACCTCTTTCTGGCGGGAGGCCAAGGCCATGGCATCCGCGCCCAGGGCGTCGCCGCGCGATTTGAGCTTTTCGGCTTCGACGACGACATTGCGAAGCGTGACTTCGGGCACTTTGACGAACCATTCTTTGCGATCCGAATGAATTTCGGGAATGTCCATCTTGAAATCAGTGCGCGCCATCTTCGTTTCAGGAATGTGCATTTTGATTTCTTTCCGCCGCATTTCGGTGACGGGGACATGGGTGATGATGTCCTTCCATTTAACCGTGCATTTGGGAATCCAGCCGCCCTTGCAATAAAATTCGGGATAGCGCCCCATCGGCTTTGGCTGCATCACGATGGTGGGGTTGTCCCAAGACAAGGTGCGTAAATTCATGGTGACTTGCGGCAGATCGAGCGCCATCGCCTTGGTCTTCATCACCACGGTCGGGATATCGAAAATCCATTTCTGCTCGACCATCTTGAGGTCCACGGAGCCAGATATGCCGACCTTGTCCGCGTCATCCTGAATGCTTTTCGACCGACTGTTCAAATCATTCTGATCTTTGAGAAACAGGCCGGTGATTTCGTTCACGGCCTTTTCCTGGGCCGTGCATTCTTCATCCTGCGCCAGCAAAGGCGCTGGCAAAGACAGAGCAAGTACAGGAATAATATAGATGACGCGCATGAGCCTTCTCCCACCTGTTTGGCGAAGAGAAGGCTGATCCTATACCGGAGGCGTAACAACGGGAGTTTGGACCGTTTCGACGCCATATGGCATCAGGAAGGGCCATCCATCCGAAATGGACCAATTTACCGCTTCCGGGTCAATTCCCGCATCGCCTCGTCTATCCCCTCGATCGTCAGCGGATACATGCGGTCGTTCATCAGGTCGCGGATCAGGCGGGTGGACTGGCTATAGCCCCAATGGGCCTGCGGCGTGGGGTTGAGCCAGACGGTGGCGGGGTAGGTGTGGGCGACCCGTTCGAGCCAGACCGCACCTGCTTCCTCGTTCATATGTTCGACCGATCCGCCCGGATGGCTGATCTCATAGGGGCTCATCGCCGCGTCGCCGACGAAGATCACCTTATAGTCATGGCCATATTTGTGGAGAATGTCCCAGGTCGGCGTGCGCTCGGCGAAGCGGCGGCGGTTGTCCTTCCACACACCTTCATAGAGGCAGTTATGGAAGTAGAAAAATTCCAGATTTTTAAATTCGCCGGTCGCGGCCGAGAATAATTCTTCGCAGAGCGTGATGAACGGGTCCATCGATCCGCCGACGTCGAGGAAGAGCAGCAGCTTGACCGCATTATGCCGTTCGGGGCGCATGCGGATGTCGAGCCAGCCCTGCCGCGCCGTGCCGCGGATGGTTTCGTCGAGGTCGAGTTCGTCGGCCGCCCCTTCGCGGGCGAAACGGCGCAGGCGGCGCAGCGCGACCTTGATGTTGCGGGTGCCCAATTCCTTAGTGTTGTCGAGATTGGCGAAGTCGCGCTTTTCCCAGACTTTGATCGCGCGCTTGTGGCGGGATTCGCCGCCGATGCGCACGCCTTCGGGATTATAGCCGCCATGGCCGAAGGGCGAGGTGCCGCCGGTGCCGACCCATTTATTGCCGCCCTGATGCCGCCCTTTCTGCTCCTCCAGCCGCTTCTTCAGCGTGTCCATGATCTCGTCCCAGTCACCCAGCGACTTGATCTTCTCCATCTCTTCCGCGCTCAGATACTTTTCCGCGACGAGGCGGAGCCATTCTTCGGGGATGTCGGCTTCGACGCCCTCCGCGCTGAACACGCCCTTGAAAACCTGCGCAAACACCTGGTCGAAGCGGTCGAGCAGGCCCTCATCCTTCACATAGGTCGCGCGGGCGAGATAGTAGAAATCCTCCGGGCGGCGGGCGATGACGTCGCGGTCGAGCGCTTCGAGGAGCAGCAGATGCTCCTTGATGCTGGCGGGAATGCCCGCGGCGCGCAGGGCGTCGAGAAAGTTGAGCAACATGGGAAGGCTTGTCGGACAGGGTGTGCGCCGATGCAAGCCGGTCGAGCGATCATAACGGCAGCACAATATTAAGTGTTGCAGTGCAGGGTTAATCCGTCACTATCCAGACATGATTGATGCTGCGGGGCGCGCTTGAAAAACGGGGATTTACTGGCTGATCTGGGCGAAAGGTCGGGTGACATTGCATTGCAATGCAGCGAAACGGCCGGGTTTCTGGGTGCGCTCAATCACCGTATCCAGGGCGATGCCGCGCAACTGGCTGATTTGCAGGCGAATATGGACGCGCTGGCAGCTAGCCATGGCGAAAGCGTGACGGCGGCGCAAGAATTGCGCCTGACCGCGCGGCGGGCCGGGCAGATCATTGCCGAGGGGCATGACGTCATCACCCTGTCGATCGGCGAGCTGACCGGACTGGTCGAGCATGTCACAGGGCTGGAGGGGCATTTACGCCAGTTTCTCAGTGTGATCGAAGCGGTGGGCGATGTGTCCGACGAACTGGGCGCGATCGCGCGGCAGACGCGGTTGCTCGGCGTCAATGCCGCGATCGAGGCGGCGCGCGGGGGCGCAGCGACGCAGGGCTTTGCCGTGGTGGCGGACGAAATCCGGCGGCTGGCGGGACAGGCTGGGGAGTCGGCCGCGTCGGTCGGCGACAAGCTGAGCCAGTTGGATCGCGATGCGCGCCACTTAATTGGTGGCGTCGAATCCAACATCGTGCGGGGACGCGGGGTGGGCACCCATATCGACCGGCTGCGGCTGAGCATGGCCGAGATCGCGTCGCTGGTGACGCAATTTGGGGAGCGATCCGAAACGATTGTCGCCTGCACCGATGCGGCGGATGGCGATGTCGCGGCGCTGCGCCATGGGCTGGCGGCGTTCAGCCAGTCGGCCAGCGAGAGCGCGGCGCGGGCCGATGAAGCGCGGGTGCAGCTCGAAGGGCTGGAGGGCATGGCCAACGCGATGCTCAACAGCGCCGCGCACGGGCCGCAACGCACACGCAACAGCCGCTATATCGCGCTGGCCGAGGAAGGCGCAGACGAGATCGGGGCTCTGATCGAGCAGGGGTTGGCGGACGGGCACATTGGCACGGCGCAACTGTTCGATGTCGATTATCGCCGCGTCGCTGGGTCTGACCCGGCGCAATATCAGACCGGTTTCACCGCCTTTGCCGATGCGATGCTGCGCCCGGCGCTGGATCGGCATACGGCGCAGGACAGCGCGATCGTGGGCTGCTGCCTGATCGACATGAACGGCTATCTGCCCACCCATATCAGTGCGCGAAGCCAGCCGCAGCGGCCCGGCGCGCATCACTGGAACATGGAGCATGCGCGCAACCGGCAGATTTTCATGGACAGCCAGACCCGCCGCGCGCTGGACGGAGAGGGGGACTTCTTCCTCTACACCTATCGCCAGGATCTTGGCGAAGGCCGCTATCGCGCACTGCGCAGCGTGTTCGTGCCCTTGGTCTTCGGCGGGCGACGCTGGGGCCTCTATGAGGTCGGCTATCTGATCTGAGCGGGGCTGCGCTTTATGCCGTGGATCAGCGAAACAAGCACGAAGCTGATGATCATCAGCAGGTACCAACTGCCGAGTTTTGCCAAGCTGACCATGTGCCAGCCATCGCGCTGGTCGGGATAGGTCCAGGCGTTGGCGAACGTGCCGATATTTTCCGCCAGCCAGATGAACAGCGCGACGAGGAAGAAGCCGAGCAGCAACGGCATCCGACGGGGGATGCGCCAGGGAGTGAAGACGGCCCAGCTCCTCCCGAACAACAGGATAGCGGCGGCGAAGAGGGCCAGACGGACATCAGGCAGCCAGTGATGGGCAAAGAAGTTGATATAGATCGCCACGGCCAGCAGCACGGTCGCCCATACAGGAGGATAGTGGGTGAAGGAGAAGTCGAAGATACGCCAGATGCGTGCGATATAGCTGCCGACGGCGGCATACATGAAACCGGAGAAGAGCGGCACCGCGCCGATGTGGAGCAGGCTCGCTTCGGGATAGATCCATGACCCGGCCTGCGTCTTGAACAATTCCATGACGGTGCCGATGACGTGGAAAGCGGCGATGACCTTCGCCTCCCGCCAGCTTTCCAGCCGGAAGACCAGCATCGCGCCCTGGATCGCCAGTGCGGCGAGGGTGAGGAAGTCATAGCGGTGGAGAGCGGCATCGGCGGGATAGAAGAGATGCGTTGCCAGCAACAGCACCAGCATCAGGCCGCCAAACAGGCAGGCCCATCCTTGCTTGAAGCCAAAGAGCAGAAATTCATAGGCCCAGGCCTGCGGCCCTTCGGCGACAGGCAGCGTTTCGAGGCGGGCGCGGATACGGGCGAAACGGGTGGCGCCGGACGTTAGGGTCATCCCCTCGCCTTAACCGTCGACCGCCTTCGACGAAAGGGGGGTCAGCGGGCGGTCGTCGCTTGCACCAGCGTCACGTCGCCGGTGGCGGTGTAGGCGGCGGTGGCGCTGGCTTTGGCGGTGTTTGGGTCATTGCCGTCGAGGATGGCGGCGACCTGGCGGGGGCTGGGGACGCGGTCGTAGGTGCCGTAGAGGTCGGTCTGGCCGACCATGTGGATCGACAGCTTATAGCCTGCGCCGCTGGTGGCGGGATCGAAGGCAAGGACGGTGCCGCTGTCATCGACGGGCACGATGATCGCGCCTTCGGTACGGCCGACCTGTTGCAACATGTCGTAGCTGCCCTGCGCAGTGGTGACGGTGCCGCGCACGCAGAGCGCATCCTTGCCCTCGCGCGGCATGCGGACCTCTTGCGGGACGGCCTCGCCGGTTTCGGTCGTGCGGGTAAGGCGTGCGTCCTTGTTGGCGGCGATCGGGCAGGCGTCGAACCGCGCGGGGGCGGTGGCGTGGAGCGAGGCCGGATCGTCCAGCGTCATTTGAGCGAGCATGGCGTCCAGCCCGTCCAGCACTTCGGCGCGGCGACCGGTGGGGCCGGTGACTCGGATCTTGGCGATCCAGCGGCCCGCATGGACGAAGCCCGCCGCCGTTGTGAGCGCGCCATCGGCCGCATCGTCATAGACGGCGCGGATCGCGCGATCGGCATGGCCCGCGACGGGCGCGCTGGCGTAAGCGGTGCGACGGGTCTTGGGGCCGAAACGCTCCATCACCGCCTTGTCGGTCATATAAGCGGCGAGCGAGGCGTCGGCATAGGTGGGCAGATAGACGTAGAGCGTCGCCTGCACCGCGCCGTCCTGCGAGACATATTGCGCATAATTGTCGACACCGCGGCCGCCGTTCGAGGCCTCGCCGCTCTTGGTGAGCGAGAGGGTAGCGATGCTGTGCGGCAGGCTGATGCCGGCGGCGGTCGCGCGGATGCTGCTATCGGTCGGCGTCCAGGCTTCGGGCGCGTCTTCGGCCTGCGCGGCAAAGGGTGCGGCCAGACAGAGGGCGGCGGTAAAGAGAAAAAGGGCGCGCTTTGGCATTGGCATCCAGCTCCTGATCCAGACCGTCTTGGCGCGGCGTTGAATAGTTACAGGAAGGCTACAGACAATGCGCGCGGGCGCAAGCGGATTCGCGCGAGATTAGGGTGATCTGCGTTGGGCTGAACCTTACCGGCCCTGACGACGCGCCATGAAAGCAAGGCGTTCGAACAGCATGATATCCTGCTCATTCTTGAGCAGCGCGCCGTGGAGCGGGGGGATCGCCTTGGTCGGATCGCTATTCTGGAGGACGTCGAGCGGCATGTCCTCGTTCAGCAGCAGCTTGAGCCAGTCGAGCAATTCGCTAGTCGAGGGCTTTTTCTTGAGGCCCGGCACGTCGCGAATCTCGTAGAATATATCCATTGCCTTGCTGACCAGGATTTTCTGGATGCCGGGGAAATGGACATCGACGATCGCCTGCATCGTCTGACGATCAGGGAATTTGATATAATGGAAGAAGCAGCGGCGCAGGAAGGCGTCGGGTAGTTCCTTCTCGTTGTTCGAGGTGATGATCACCACGGGCCGGTCGGCGGCCGCGATCGTCTCGCCCGTTTCATAGACGTGGAAGGCCATGCGATCGAGTTCCTGCAACAGATCGTTGGGAAATTCGATGTCGGCCTTGTCGATCTCGTCGATCAGCAGCACGGGCAGGGTCGGCGAGGTGAAGGCCTCCCATAGCTTGCCCTTGCGGATGTAATTGGAGATTTCATGGACGCGCGGGTCGCCGAGCTGGCCATCGCGCAGGCGGGCGACGGCATCATATTCATAGAGGCCCTGATGCGCCTTGGTCGTCGATTTGACGTTCCATTCGATCAAGGGTGCGCCAAGCGCGGTCGCGATTTCCTGCGCCAGCACGGTCTTGCCGGTGCCCGGTTCGCCCTTCACGAGCAGCGGGCGGCGCAGCAGCACGGCGGCATTCACCGCGACCTTCAGGTCGTCAGTGGCGACATAGTCCTGGGTGCCTTCAAAACGCATATGTTCCCGTCCGCTTAGCCTGTGCCTAGATTGGGACTAGGCAAAGCGGCGCGCGGGCGCAAGCCGTGTGGGCGGTATCGACGGGGGTCAGTCCTGCCGCGCCCGCACATCAGCGCGGGCGGCGAGCAAGTCCCACAGGCCGCGATGCTGGTTGAGCAACTGGCGCGCGCCGAACTGGATGGCCCGGTCCACGCCATCGTCGCCGCCGATCGCGCGGGCGACGTCGAGCGTGGCGGCGCGGTCGGGCAGGGTGCATGCATGCGGTTCGATGCCGGCGCGCAGCGCCGCGACATCAAGCACCTGGCGCACGGCGCGCCAGTCGAGCACCAGTGCCATCGCCGCGCCCATGGCGCAGCCGCGCCGGTCGGACTGGGCGAGCATATCGAGCGCGTGGCGTTGCTGGCTGACGGCGGTTTCGCAATCGGCCTGGCCAGCGGTGCTGGGCACCGGGCCGGCGGCGACGGTCACCTGGGTAATATAAGCGCGTTCGGCGGCGAAGGCGTCGGCAGCTTCGATCAGCCAGATGCGCGCGGCATTATCGGCCGAACGGGTTGCGGCATGATCGATGACGCCGGGATGGCGGCCGTGGAGCAGGCAGAGATAATAAGCGGCATCCGCAAGGTCGCCGAGCGAAAGCAGCGTGTCACGGACGACACCCGTACCAGCGCGCATCGCATAGCTGTGGGCGCTGGTGCCATCGGCGGCGACCAACGCCTCCAATATCCGCGCGATATCGCCAAATTGGTAGCGGGGTGCCGCTTCACTCATGCCAGGATTCCTGTCTTGCCCGATCCGCCGACGGGTTTCGCAACGCAGGTTAAGCAAAAGGGGGTAAAGAAGCGGTTTACACCGACATAAAAAAGGGCGACCCGCAGGCCGCCCATTTTCATGTCGCTGAAAAGCGGCAGATTATTGATCGAGAAAACTGCGCATCTTGCGGCTGCGCGAGGGGTGTTTGAGCTTGCGCAGCGCCTTCGCTTCGATCTGGCGGATGCGTTCACGGGTCACGCTGAACTGCTGGCCGACTTCCTCCAGCGTATGATCGGTGTTCATGCCGATACCGAAACGCATGCGCAACACGCGCTCTTCGCGGGGCGTGAGGCTGGCGAGGACGCGGGTGACCGTTTCCTTGAGGTTCGCCTGGATTGCGGCATCCACCGGGATGATCGCATTCTTGTCCTCGATGAAATCGCCCAAGTGGCTGTCTTCTTCGTCGCCGATCGGCGTTTCGAGGCTGATCGGCTCCTTGGCGATCTTCATCACCTTGCGCACCTTCTCCAGCGGCATGGAGAGGCGCTCGGCCATTTCCTCCGGGGTCGGCTCGCGGCCCTGCTCATGCAGGAACTGGCGGCTGGTGCGCACCAGCTTGTTGATCGTTTCGATCATATGGACCGGGATGCGGATAGTCCGCGCCTGGTCCGCGATCGAGCGGGTGATCGCCTGCCGGATCCACCAGGTCGCATAGGTGCTGAACTTGTAGCCGCGGCGATATTCGAACTTATCGACCGCCTTCATCAGGCCGATATTGCCTTCTTGGATGAGATCCAGGAATTGAAGGCCGCGATTGGTATATTTTTTGGCGATGGAGATGACGAGGCGCAGATTGGCTTCGACCATTTCCTTCTTGGCGATGCGCGCCTCGCGCTCGCCCTTTTGCACCATGTTGACGATGCGGCGGAATTCGCCAAGCGACATGCCCGTCGCCTGCGCGATTTCGCTGACTTCGTTGCGGATACGCTCGACCGCACGCGCTTCGGCGGCGGCGAAGGCGGCCCATTTCTTGTCGATGCCGCTGACCCGGTCGAGCCAGGCATCGTCCAGTTCGAAATTGACGTAGCGGTCTAGGAAGTCCTTGCGGCTGACCTTGTGGCGCTCGGCCAGGCGCAGCATCTGCCCGCCCAGCGCGGTCAGGCGCCGATTATAGGCATAGAGCTGATCGACGAGATATTCGATCTTCTGCTGATGGAACTGGACGCTTTCGACCTGGGCGGTCAGGCTTTCGCGCAGTTCCTGATAATCATCCTCATCCTTCTGGCTCAGCACTTCGCCCGTGCCCATGGCAAGCATGCGCGACGATTGAATGGCCGAAAAGGCGCGGAAGATTTCGGTGATGGTGGCGAATTTCTCCAGCGCGATCGGCTTGAGGGTTTCTTCCATCTGGGCCAGGGAGAGGGTGTTGTCCTCTTCCTCTTCCTCTTCGACGCGGCGGGTGCGGCGTTCGGTGCCGTCCTCATCCTCATCGGCGTCGGCGGATTCCTCCTCCGGCTCTTCTTCTTCCTTGAAGCTCGGACCAGCGGTCTTCTCGCTGATCTCGCCATCATCATCCTCGGCGCCTTCCTCCAGGCTTTCCGGGGCAGGGTCTTTGGACAGCATGGCGTCGAGATCGAGAATCTCGCGCAGCTGCATTTCGCCATTGTTGAGCGCGGTCGACCATTCGATGATCGCGTTGAAGGTGGTCGGGCTTTCGCACAGACCCAGGATCATGGTGTCGCGGCCGGCCTCGATCCGCTTGGCGATGGCGATTTCGCCCTCACGGCTGAGCAGTTCCACCGCGCCCATTTCGCGCAGATACATGCGAACGGGATCGTCGGTGCGATCGACCGTTTCCTTCTTCTTTTCGGTGACCAGGCGCGGCGAGCCATCGTCATCGTCCGCCGCCTCATTGGCGTCGTCGTTGTCGTCCTCGCGCTGCTGGTCCTCGCCATCCTCGCTGGCTTCTTCATTTTCGACGATGTTGACGCCCATGTCGTTGAGCGCGGACATGACATCCTCGATCTGCTCGGAGGACATCTGGTCCTGCGGCAGGGCGTTGTTCAGCTCGTCATAGGTGATGTAGCCACGCTTTTTGGCGCGGGCGAGCAGCTTCTTGACCGACGCTTCGTTGAGGTCGAGCAGGGGCGCATCGCCACCTTCATCCCCACCATCGCCTGCACCCGCCGCATTCTTGCTGTTCGCCTTGGTCGCCATCTATTCGCCTTAACTCCGCCGCTCCCTCTGGCGGGAGCGATCAATTCCAATGCATCGTCCGCCAAAGGGACGTTTCGTTCAAACCCTACCGCCCCGCGAAGGAACGACCCGTTCAAACAATGTCTTCGGGCTGCGCCAGTTCCGCCAGTCGACGGTCATGGTCGGCCTTGAGCGCCAGCAAGCGCTGTTGCTCAGCGAGATTTTCCTCACTGACGTCGCCCTTAAACCGCCGTGTCGCCTCCGCCAGCGCTGCCTCAAGCTCCGGTCCCTGCGCCATCACCCGAATGGCCTCCTCCAGATCGCGCGCAAGGCGATCCGGGTCAGCGGTCATCTTGTGAGGGGTGAGTGTGAACGTGTCGGCCCGGAGCATCCCTTTAGCCATATTATACACTTCACCTGGCTCCAATATGGTAAGGAGGCCCTGTGTTTCAACAGTTTCTTTGCGTAGCGACGCACTAATCATCGAATCGGCCAGCCGGGCGAGGATGGGATCGCCGATCGGCAGGCCCGCCAGCGTCTCGCGATGCAGCGCAATCTGGTCGGGATGGCGCAACAACCCGGCCAGAATCGCCCGCAAAAGCCGCTGTTCCATGCCGCTGGCACCGATGGCGCGGACCTCATGGCCCGCCGGGCCGATCGGCGCTTTCCAGTTGCCGCGCTTGTCGCGTTGCCAGCGGGCGGCGCTGTTGCCGCTGCCGGAGCCGCGCGCCGCCGGGGTGAAGGCGGGGCGGGCGAAGAAGAGCGCGTCATAGCGTTCGCGAAAGGCGTGGGCATAATGCGCGCGGACATCGGGGTCCGCGATCGCATCGGTCAGCGCGCGCAGGCGCTGCTTGAGCGCGGCTTTCTGCTCCGGCGTGTCGAGCGGGGCAGACCCTTGCTCATGGCTCCACAGACGCTCCACCAGCGGCTGGGCGGCGTCCAGCACCGCGTCCATCGCCGCCGGGCCACTGGCGCGCAACAGGTCGTCGGGGTCTTGCCCCTGGGGCAGGGTGGCGAAGGCGAGGCTGTGGCCGGGGCGCAGCAGCGGCAGGGCGCGGGTGGCGGCGCGGATGGCGGCTTTCTGCCCCGCCGAATCGCCATCGAAGCAGAGGATCGGCACCTCGACCATCTTCCACAGCCGCTCGATCTGATGCTCGGTCAACGCCGTGCCGAGTGGGGCGACGGCATCGCCGAACCCGGCCTGCGCGAGTGCGATCACGTCCATATAGCCTTCGACCACGATCACCCGGCCGGTCTGGCGACTGGCGGGGGAGGCGCGGTCGATATTGTAGAGGGTGCGGCCCTTGTCGAAGAGCGGGGTGTCGGGGGAGTTGAGATATTTGGGCTCGCCCTGGCCCAATATCCGTCCGCCAAAGGCGATCGTCCGCCCGCGAATGTCGCGGATCGGCAGCATCAGGCGGCCCCGGAAACGATCATAGGGATCGCGCTTCTTGGCCCGGTCGCTGTCCGGTTCGGCGGCGTCGGGGTCGATCAGCAGGCCCGCTTCGACCAGCATCGGATCGCCATAATCCTTGAGCGCGGTGCGCAGCCGCCCGCGACTGTCGGGCGAATAGCCAAAGCCGAAGGCGCGGCGGGTGGCGTCGCTGATGCCGCGCTTGCTGAGGTAAGCGCGCGCCTCCGCCCCCTCGATCGCGTCGAGTTGGGCGACGAAGAAATCCTGCGCAGCGGCCATGGCATCGTGCAGGCCTTTGGCGGCTTCGGCGCGTTTGGCGGCGCGCGGATCGGGCGCGGGCACATCCATCCCCGCCGCCTGCGCCAATTCCTTCACCGCCTCCATGAAGGGCAGGCCGCGCTGGTCGGTCATCCACCGGATCGCATCGCCATGCGCCCCGCACCCGAAACAGTGGTAGAAGCCCTTTTCATCGTTGATCGTGAAGCTGGGCGTCTTTTCGTTATGGAACGGACAGCAGGCCTTATACTCGCGCCCGGCCTTCTGCACCTTGACGGTACGGCCGATGAGCGTGGACAGCGACGTGCGCATGCGCAGTTCGTCGAGAAAGGCGGGGGTTAGCGACATGGGGGATTAAAGCCCCTCCCCACTTAGGGAGGGGTTGGGGTGGGTGATCTTCTGCCTTGGCGGCAAGGCATTCGCCCGATCGAGAATGACGCTCAGCACCCCTTCCATATTGTCGCGCACATCCGCGTTCGAAAAGCGCAACACCAGATAGCCTTGATGGGCAAGATCGAAATCGCGGTCCCTGTCCTTGATCGGATCGTGGCGATCATCATCGACTTCGACGATCAGGCCGATCGACGGGCAGAGGAAGTCGCAGATATAAGGCTCCACCACCGCCTGGCGTCGAAATTTGAAGCCGCCCAGTTGGGATGCGCGCAGGGCGCTCCAGAGGCGGCGTTCATAGTCGGTGGGTTCGCGGCGCATGTCGCGGGCATATTGGCCTAGTCTGGCATTGATGCGTAGCGCCATCACCCACCCCAACCCCTCCCTAAGTAGGGAGGGGCTTTTATCGTGTCACGAAAGCGCAGCCTTCACCATGCCGCTGGCCTTGCTCATGTCGATCACGCTGCCGTGGCGTTCCTTCAGCACGGCCATGACCTTGCCCATATCCTTGAGGCTCGCCGCTCCCACTTCCGCCTTGATCGCGTCGATCGCGGCCTTGGTCTCGTCCTCGCTCAACTGCGTCGGCAGGAAGCTTTCGATGACGTCCAGTTCGACCTGTTCCTTCGCCGCCAGTTCGTCGCGGCCGCCGCTGTTGAACATCTCGATCGATTCGCGGCGTTGCTTGACCATCTTCTGCAGCACTTCGACCACGGTGGCGTCGTCGTCCGGCACGGTCGATGCGGTGCGCAGTTCGATGTCGCGGTCCTTGAGCTTGGCCAGGATGAGGCGCACGGCGGCGAGGCGTTCCTTGTCGCCTGCTTTCATGGCGGTGATCTGGGCGCTCTTTATCTGCTCGCGAATCATGGCGAAGCGAATCCTCGTGTCTTTGCGGAAAGCGACAGATATAATGCGAAAAGAGATTTTTAACAGACGTTGACCCCAAGCGCACACAGGCATAGGTGACCGGCCGTTTAACCCGCATCAGACGGGTTCCAAAGCCAACGCAAAAAAGGACGCTGATCTCATGGCTGACGCCAAGACCCTTACCGTGCCCAAAGGAGCGACCGGGGTCGTGGTTTTTGCCGATGGCAGTGCCGTGTTCGGGCGCGGTTTCGGCGCGGTCGGCGATGCGGTGGGTGAACTCTGCTTCAACACCGCGATCACCGGCTATCAGGAGATCATGACCGACCCCAGCTATGCGGGCCAGGTCATCACCTTCACCTTCCCCCATATCGGCAATGTTGGCACCAATCTGGACGATGTCGAGGCGACCAGCCCCTATGCGCTGGGCTGCGTGGTGCGGGAGGATGTGACCGCGCCGTCCAACTTCCGCAATGTCATGGCGTTCGACCAGTGGATGGCGGACAATGGCCGCATCGGCCTCGCCGGTGTCGATACCCGCGCGCTGACCCGGATGATCCGGGAAAAGGGCGCGCCCAATGTCGTGATCGCCCATGACCCCGATGGTGCGTTCGACTTGGCCGCGCTGGCGGCGAAGGCGGCGGGCTGGCCGGGGTTGGAAGGCATGGACCTCGCCATCGAAGTCACGGGGCAGGAAACGCGGCTGTGGCAGGATGGCGGCTGGACGCTGGGCAAGGGCTATGGCCTGAACGCCGTGGGCGAAGGCGCGCCGCATGTCGTGGCGATCGATTATGGCGCGAAGAACAACATCTTCCGCAATCTGGTGCAGGCCGGGGCGCGCGTGACTGTGCTGCCCGCGACCGCGAGCGTCGAGCAGATCATGGACCTGTCGCCCGATGGCGTGTTCCTCTCCAATGGGCCTGGCGATCCGGCCGCGACCGGCACCTATGCCGTGCCGGTGATCGCCGCGCTGCTGGCGCGCGATGTGCCGATCTTCGGCATCTGCCTTGGCCATCAATTGCTGGGCCTGGCGGTGGGCGCCAAGACGATCAAGATGCATCAGGGGCATCGCGGCGCGAACCATCCGGTCAAGCGGCTGAGCGATGGCCTGGTGGAGATCACGTCGATGAACCATGGCTTTGCGGTCGATGCCGAGACGCTGCCCGCCAATGTCCGCACGACCCATGTGTCGCTGTTCGACGGCAGCAATTGCGGCATCGAACTGACCGACAAGAACGCCTTTTCGGTGCAATATCACCCCGAAGCCTCGCCGGGGCCGCAGGACAGTTTCTATCTGTTCCAGCGGTTCGTCGATGGCCTGAAAAGCGAAGTGGCGGCATGAGCATCAAACTGCCCCCGGTCGATGAAGCCCGCCTCGCCGCCGAATGGGAAGCGGACCGCGAAGTCCTCGCCAACCTCGCCGCCAATGGCGACAAGCCCATGATCCCGCGCGCCGTGGACGTCAGCTTCAAGGGCAATGACAAGGATTTCGACCGCGTCCTGGAAATCGCCAGCCAGTTCGGCATGGTCGAACTCGACCGCGAAGAGGATGAGGATGGCGACCTGTTCCTGTTCCTCGAATGCGAACAGGCAGTGGATGAGGCGTCGATCAAGGCGTTGACCAAGAGATGTTTGCAGATCGAGATACTCTGCGGCGTTGAGTATGACGGCTGGGGGTGTGAGGCCCGGACGGGGGCGGTGCATTGATCTACTGGTCCATAATTGAAGGGAAGCCATCTTGATTGATGATGACTTCTCGCCTGATCGCATTCAATTACGAGCACTCGGACATCTGTTGATTTCGGCGCAAAATTCTCCGCTTTTCCCGAGCGTTAGAGAATCGGCATTGTATAGTCGAGTTTACGGACGAGATGTAAGTGTCGAACGGAGAGCATGGCTGGTCGAGTTGCGTGACCATGGCCTCGTTGTGATGCAGTCGGACGATTTTAGAGCTGGTGATCTCGTTGGTGAAATGCCTGTCAACATTTGCCTCACACCGGCAGGCACGCACTATATCGTCTCGCGTGCGCCATATTTTGCTGAGAACGCCCGAACACCAACGGATGATTTCCCAGACGAAATTGTGGATGCGCCTTGGGCGATCCAATCATATTTCTCTCCGCGCGCTGCGGAAATGGCTCCCGCTGCAGATAGGTTTATCCGATTTGACCACAACAAAGCGGCATTTGACGCTGCGCTCAAAAGTCTTGACGACGTTTATCAGGCATTAAAGTCGGATAACGAAATTGGTTCTTCGCAGCCTGATATTCGTGATGAAAAGCTAGAGCAGTTGAAGCTCATACGTTTATCATTGGAGCGTGGTGAAGGTTGGCAGACGAAATTGATTTCAGCAGGTTGGGGTGTTTTGGGGTATCTCGCAACTAGCTTTGCGGATCGACCAGTCGGCCATTTGGCCGAAGTCGCTTGGCAAGCCCTTCAAGTCGCTATTGGAATTCGATAATGCCCAACCGCACCGACATCTCGTCAATCCACATCATAGGTGCTGGGCACGCCCTGACTCCCTCTCCCCTGCGGGGAGAGGGTTGGGGTGAGGGGGATCGGCGTTGATGGGATATTCGACAGTCGCCGCACACCCTCATCCAACTTCGCCTAGCCAGCAAGCTGGCAAGGCTTCGTATCCTTCTCCCTCAAGGGAGAAGGTGGAAGCGGTTGCGTCGTTTGCTACACAGGCTCTGTCCCCTTCAAGGGAGAAGGTTTCGGGAGAGGCGCAATTCGGCGCGGATACTTTCCAGGACGCCGTCCCTATTCGCCAGGACATCATGGTTCCAGAAGCGGATGACACGGTAGCCATGGGCTTCGATAAGCGCGGTGCGCGCAGCGTCGCTGTCGCTGGTCGCATGCTGTCCGCCGTCCAGTTCGATCACCAGTCTCGCCCCCCGGCAGGCGAAGTCCGCGACATGCGTTCCGACCGGAAACTGGCGGACGAATTTGAAGCCGTCGATCTGCCCCGCGCGCAGTCGCGTCCACAGCGCCTTTTCCGCTTCGGTCGGGTCGCCGCGCAGCATGCGTGCGGTGCCGGTCAAGCGTTTCTCCACCACCGTCTCACACCCTCACCCAACCCTCTCCCTCAAGGGAGAGGGCTTTGGAGCGTATCAGTCAATGCCTAAAAGAACCGACATCTCCTCCATCCTCATCATCGGCGCTGGCCCGATCATCATCGGCCAGGCGTGCGAGTTCGATTATTCGGGCACGCAGGCGGTCAAGGCGTTGAAGGAGGAGGGCTATCGCATCATCCTCGTCAATTCCAATCCGGCCACGATCATGACCGACCCGGAATTTGCCGACGCGACTTATGTCGAGCCGATCACGCCCGAAATCGTGGCGAAGATCATCGAGAAGGAGCGGCCGGACGCGGTGTTGCCGACGATGGGTGGGCAGACGGCGCTGAACACAGCGCTGGCCCTGTTCAACGACGGCACGCTGGAAAAGTACGGCGTCCAGATGATCGGCGCGGATGCCGAGGCGATCGACAAGGCGGAGGACCGGATCAAGTTCCGCGATGCCATGGACAAGATCGGGCTGGAATCGGCCCGCTCACGCATTGCCCATACGATGGAAGAGGCGCTGGAAGGGCTGGAGTTTACAGGGCTTCCCTCAATCATCCGCCCCAGCTTTACCATGGGCGGCACTGGCGGGGGCATCGCCTATAATCGCGATGAGTTCATGACCATCGTGCGCGGCGGGCTGGATGCGTCGCCGACGACCGAAGTGCTGATCGAGGAATCGCTGCTCGGTTGGAAAGAATATGAGATGGAGGTCGTGCGGGATCGCAACGACAATTGCATCATCATCTGTTCGATCGAGAATGTGGACCCGATGGGCGTCCACACTGGCGACAGCATCACCGTCGCCCCGGCGCTGACGCTGACCGACAAGGAATATCAGATCATGCGCAACGCATCCATTGCGGTGCTGCGTGAAATCGGTGTCGAAACAGGCGGTTCCAACGTACAGTTCGCGGTTAATCCCAAGGATGGCCGCCTGGTCGTGATCGAGATGAACCCGCGCGTGTCGCGTTCGTCCGCGCTCGCGTCCAAGGCGACCGGCTTCCCGATCGCCAAGGTCGCGGCGAAGCTGGCGGTGGGCTATACGCTCGATGAGATCGAGAATGACATTACCGGCGCGACCCCGGCCTCGTTCGAACCGACGATCGACTATGTTGTGACCAAGATCCCGCGCTTCGCGTTCGAAAAGTTCAAGGGTGCCGAGCCGCTGCTGGGCACGGCGATGAAGTCGGTCGGCGAAGTCATGGCGATCGGCCGCAACATCCATGAATCGATGCAGAAGGCGCTACGGGGCCTGGAAACCGGGCTGTGCGGCTTCAACGATGTCGATCATCTGGCCGGTGCGCCCAAGGACGATATCGTCGCGGCCCTGGCGCAGCCGACGCCCGACCGGTTGCTCGTCGCGGCGCAGGCGTTGCGCGAAGGGCTGACCGTCGCGGAGATCCATAACATCGCCAAGTTCGATCCCTGGTTCCTGGAGCGGATCAAGGAGATCGTCGAGGCCGAAGCGCAGGTTCTGGAAAACGGCCTGCCGCGTGATGCCGATGGGATGCGGCACCTCAAGTCGATGGGCTTTTCCGACAAGCGGCTTGCTTATCTGGCGCTCAAATCCGCCAATCTGCGCGGCATGGAGCGGGGCATCGCGCGCGGGTCGGGCCTGATCCACGAAGCGGTCAAGGCGATGACCGGCGGCGTCACCGAAGCCGAGGTACGCAAGCTGCGCCACAAGCTCGGCGTACGGCCGGTGTTCAAGCGCATCGACACCTGCGCGGCCGAGTTCGCGGCCAAGACGCCCTATATGTATTCGACCTATGAAGCGCCGATCTTCGGCGAGGCCGAAAATGAATCCGCGCCGACCGATCGGGAAAAGGTCGTCATCCTGGGCGGCGGGCCGAACCGGATCGGGCAGGGGATCGAGTTTGACTATTGCTGCGTCCATGCCTGCTTCGCGCTGTCGGAGGCGGGCTATGAAACGATCATGGTCAACTGCAACCCGGAAACGGTGTCGACCGACTATGATACGTCGGACCGTCTCTATTTCGAGCCGCTGACCGCCGAGGACGTGCTGGAAATCCTGGCCGTCGAAATGACCAACGGGACGCTCAAGGGCGTGATCGTGCAGTTTGGCGGGCAGACCCCACTCAAGCTGGCACAAGCGCTGGAGGATGCGGGCATCCCGATCCTGGGCACCTCGCCTGACGCGATCGACCTGGCCGAGGATCGCGAGCGGTTCGCTGCGCTGATCGACAAGCTCAAGCTGCGTCAGCCCGCCAACGGCATTGCGCGCAGCCGGGAGGAGGCGATCGCAGTCGCCAACCGCATCGGCTATCCGGTGTTGATGCGGCCCAGCTATGTTCTGGGTGGCCGGGCGATGGAGATTGTCGACGGACAGGCGCAGTTGGAGGAATATATTACCACCGCCGTTCAGGTGTCGGGCGAATCGCCGGTGCTGATCGACCAATATCTGCGCGACGCGATCGAGGTCGATGTCGATGCGCTGTGCGATGGCGAGGATGTCGTGGTCGCGGGCGTGCTGCAGCATATCGAGGAGGCGGGCGTCCATTCGGGCGACAGCGCTTGCTCGCTGCCGCCCTACAGCCTGTCCGATGACATCATTGCGGAGATTGAGCGACAGACCGAGGTGTTGGCCCATGCGCTGTCGGTGCGTGGCCTCATGAACATCCAGTTCGCGGTGAAGGATGGCATGGTCTATCTGATCGAGGTCAACCCGCGCGCCAGCCGCACGGTGCCCTTCGTCGCCAAGGCGATCGGTACGCCCATCGCCAAGATCGCTGCGCGGGTGATGGCGGGCGAGATGATCCGCGACCTGCCCAAGATCGACCGCAATGCGATCGACCATGTCGCGGTCAAGGAAGCCGTCTTCCCGTTCGGGCGCTTCCCCGGCGTCGATCCCGTATTGTCGCCGGAAATGAAGAGCACCGGCGAAGTCATGGGAATCGATAGCAATTTCGCGACCGCCTTTGCCAAGGCGCAGATCGGGGCCGGGACGTTGCTGCCGACCAGCGGCACGGTGTTCATCTCGCTCAAGGATAGCGACAAGCCGGTGATCCTGCCCGCCGCGCGCAAGCTGGTCGATATGGGCTTCACGCTCATCGCGACCGGCGGCACGGCCGATTATCTGGCGGACCATGGCATAGCGGTGGAAAAGGTGAACAAGGTTGCGGAGGGACGTCCGCATATCGTGGACAAGATCACCGACGGCGACGTGCAGTTGATCTTCAATACCACCGAGGGCTGGCAGTCGTTGAAGGACAGCAAGGCGATCCGCACCAGCGCGCTGCGCGGCAAGGTCGCCAGCTTCACCACGGCGGCCGCCAGCGTCGCTGCGGCCGATGCGATCGAGGCTTTGCGGGAGCATCCCCTTGAAGTGCGCTCGCTCCAGTCCTATTATCCCCTGTCGCACGCCTGATCCCCTGCACAAGGAAGCATGCTGCGGGCGGCCCGCTGTTCGGGCCGCCAAAGGGAAGTTTTGACGAAGGATTTGCAAAATGGCGACCGTTGAGAAGATGCCGATGCTGCAGATGGGCTATGAAAAGCTCAATGCGCAGCTGCGCGAACTCAAGGCCGAACGGCCCCTCATCGTGGACGCCATCGAGGAAGCGCGCGCCCATGGCGACCTGTCCGAGAATGCGGAATATCACGCCGCCAAGGAACGGCAGGGCCAGGTAGAGGCCACGATCAACGATCTGGAAGACAAGCTGTCGCGCGCGCAGATCATTGATCCCGCGACATTGTCGGGCAACAAGATCGTGTTCGGCGCGACGGTGACCTTGCTCGACGAAGATGACAAGCCGGTGAAATATCAGATCGTCGGCCAGGCCGAGGCGGATGCCAAGGCGGGCATGATCTCGTACAACAGCCCGCTGGGGCGCGCGCTGATCGGTCGTACCGTCGGCGAAGATGTCGAGGTATCGGTGCCGTCGGGTGACAAATTCTACTCGGTCGAGAAAATCGAGTTCATCTGATCCCGTGAAATTGCCCGCTGGCCCCATGACGAACGGGATCGCGGCGATCAGTTTCGCCGTCTTCCTGATCCTGTATCTGACGGGTCATATCGACAATGCTGCCGTCTTGGGCGGGTTCATCCCCGCGCGTGTGGGCGATGCCGACCTGCTGGCGGGGCTGGCGGCGGTGACCTGGTGGCTGACGCCGCTCACTTGCACGCTGATCCATGCCGGTTGGCTGCATGTCGGCTTTAATATGTTGATGCTGGTCTTTTGTGGGCGGCATGTCGAACATGTGTTGGGCAAGGGGCCGACGCTGCTGCTCTATGGCGTCGGCGCTTATGCGGCGTGCGGGGCGCAGTGGCTGATAGATCCGGGCTCGACCGGGCCGATGGTGGGCGCGAGCGGGGCCATTTCGGCCGTCGTTGCCACCTATGCCTTGCTATATAGCCAGCGGCAGGTGCGCCGGATCGGGCCATTTTCGGCCAATGTCGTGCGCTTGGCCTGGCTGGCTGGCGGCTGGATCGCGCTGCAGTTGATGATCGGATTCGCCACCGCCGGGGGCATGGGCGATCTGGGACAGATCGCGGTCGCCGCGCATATCGGCGGCTTTCTCGCCGGGCTGGCTCTGACCCGGCCGCTGCTCCGCTGGCGCTTCCGTAAAAGGCCGCGCGCGGTTAATTGATCACCAGAAAATAGCCGTTCCCCGGATTCATCCGAGGAACGGCTATGGTCAGGTTCAGTCCGCCTTGGGCAGTTCGGGTTCCAGCAGGCGATGCAGATGTACGATTACATAACGCATTTCGGCGTCGTCCACCGTGCGCTGCGCCGCGCCGCGCCACGCCTTTTCGGCCGAGGCATAGTCGGGAAATACGCCGACCAGGTCGACTTTGCTGAGGTCTTGAAATTCGAGCGTTTGCGGATCGGTTACGCGACCGCCCAGCACCAGATGCATTTTGCTCATGGCGTTTTATTATCTCCCTTGGGTGGGCGGCGACCCTAGCAGCGCCGCACGCCCGGTCCAAGGGGGACTAAAGCCGTGTTGGCATGCTTTTCACGCCGTCGCGATTAGCTTTTGGGCAACCGCGCCTTGATCGCATCGCCCAGCGCTTCGATACGGTGCGCCACAAGCGAGGTCACATCATCGGCGAGCTTCGATGCCTTGGCCGACAGATCGGCCGAAGCGAGATTGTCACGTGCATGTGAGGCCGCATCGCCAGCACTATGCAGCGCATGGGTGGCACCGGACTTTACCGTTTCAGCGCCTTCGGCGGCGGCAGCGCGGGCGGCGAGCGCCGCCTCGGCGACCCGCGATCCAGCGGTAACGGCAAGGCCTGGCAGCGCCTTCATCATTGCGCGGCTCTTGGGGAACATCCAGGCGACGACGGCACCAACGGCGATCGCGCCAGCTACAGCGGCGACCGGATGGTCCTGCACGATCTGGTTGGCGCGGGTTGCGGCGCGCTGCGTCTTGTCGCGGGCGTCGCCATAGGCCATGCCTGCCTTGTCGCGGCCGGTCTGCACCAGTTCGCCAGCGCCTTCGCGCGCCTTGGCGGTGGTTTCACGGATGCGGTCGGTTGCGGTCGTGGCAGCGTCGTTGGCCGCTTCACGGGCGCGGTTCACTTGGGCACGAATGTCAGCCATGGTCATTCTCCGGCAAATCTGTTGGGGTGTTCCTGAAACGAACGTATAGACGCTGGAAAAGTGCCGTGATCGGCCGCCGCGCGAGAAAAAGCGCGAACGCGGCCGCAGCTGCTCCGACGGCCACGGGCCGTTGTTGCACTTTGGCAGCGCCTAAGGCGACCGCGCTCGATACCGCGCCTGATACGCCGTCGATCGCCTTGTCCTTGGCATCCTGAACCAGACGCGCAGGCGCGATCCGCGCTTTCGCTTGCGCGGCGCTGAGCTTCATCTGCGCGCGGGCCAGATCGGCGCGGGCGCAGGCTTCTCGATAAGCCAGTTCCTGCGTCATGGCGTGATCGCCTTCTTCATGCGGGTGATGCAGCCCTTGGCCATCAGCAGCAGCAGGATCGTCACAACCAAGCCGCCGCCGGTCACGATCAGCGTCGCCCACAAGGGGTCGAGATGGCGGGACAATGCCACGACAAGACCGACCAGCAACGCGACGATGCTAGCGAAAGCCAACATGAGCGCGACCAGTCCCAGCACGGCCGCATTGCGAACGCCGACGCCGACTATGCTGAGCCGCAACTTCTGCTTGTCCGCTTCGGCCGAGGCATAAGCCCGGCCATCGGCGTACAGCCGGGCGAAGGCGTCACGCACGCTTTCGGTGCGCGCGCCCTCTTGCGGACCGCCTGGCTCCAATCCTTCGGCGTGCGGCGTAACCGCCGTTTCCGTTGGCTCTTGTGTCAATAGATCCTCCGCCCCGAAACTGGAGCTTTTCGTTTCAGTGACGGGAAAGCCGGAACGGCAAACCCTCAGGCCTTGTCGTCCGACCCCTTGGCGAGGCGCATCAACACGAAGCCGACTACGGCGGCCGCACCGATCGCGACAGCCGGGCTCTTGCGCACGAAATCACGCGCTTCGGCCATCAACTGATCGACATCCTTATTGTCCAAGCTATCAGCCGCACCGGCAACCTGTTCGGCGGCCTGACGAGCATAGTCGCCATATTGCGGGCCGAGCTTGGCATCGACCGTGGCGGCCGTGTCAGCGATCAGCTTTGACAGGCTCTGCATGGCCGTGCCGGTCTTGTCCTTGGCGACGCCCGCGGCGGACTTGGCGGTCTTGCCAGCCTGCTCCTTGATCGGGTCGATATGGGCTTTCCAATCAACCGCGTTCAACTTCTCGGCCGCAGCCTTGGCTGCCTTCTCGGCTTGCTCCTTGATCGGCTTGATCTGGGCGCTCAGACCCTTTGCAGTGCTTTCCACCTCAGCGGCGGCGTCAGACGCAGCTTCCGTCGCGGCTTTCTTGAGCGGTTCGGCCTTCACGGCGACGGCGCTGGCGGCGGTATCCAGGGTCTTGGCCTTGGGCGGGCGTCCGCGCTTGGCGGCCGGCGTTACCGGGGTATCAACCATCGTCCTCAATCTCCCTCTTGATGCAGCATGGTGCGCCGCACGAGGCGGCAGGTGGTTATATTCCAAATGCTCCGCAGCGGCATGCAGTTCCGTTGCCGTCACATTTTCGAGCATCGGCATTTTTCCGAAGCTTGCAAGCCCTGCATTGCCAATAGCCGGGCTGCTGGCTAAGCGGAGCGCGGAAAAACAGGGGAGGGGCTGCCATCAGGGTTGCCCGCCCATTGTCAGTGCAGGGAGCGATCATGACCGCCATTCTCGACATTCACGCCCGCCAGATTTTCGACAGCCGGGGTAACCCCACCGTCGAAGTCGACGTCATGCTGGAGGATGGCAGCTTCGGCCGCGCGGCCGTGCCGTCGGGCGCGTCGACCGGTGCCTATGAAGCGGTGGAAAAGCGCGACGGCGACAAGAGCCGCTATATGGGCAAAGGCGTGTTGAAGGCGGTCGATACCGTCAATGACGAGATTGCCGGCGAACTGATTGGCTTCGATGCCGAAGATCAAGGCGAAGTCGATGCCGCGATGATCGCGCTCGACGGCACAGACAATAAGTCGAACTTGGGCGCCAACGCGATCTTGGGTGTCAGCCTGGCGGTAGCAAAGGCCGCGGCCGATGCGCGCGGCCTGCCGCTCTATCGCTATGTCGGCGGCGTGTCCGCGCATGTGCTGCCGGTGCCGATGATGAACATCATCAACGGCGGCGAACATGCCGACAACCCGATCGACTTTCAGGAATTCATGATCATGCCGGTCGGTGCCGAAAGCATCGCCGATGCCGTGCGGATTGGGTCGGAAATCTTCCATACGTTGAAGAAGGGCCTGCACGACAAGGGGCTGGCGACGTCGGTCGGCGATGAAGGCGGCTTTGCGCCCAACATCGCCTCGACCCGCGATGCGCTCGACTTCATCATGCTGTCGGTCGAAAAGGCTGGCTACAAGCCGGGCGACGACGTCATGCTGGCGCTCGATTGCGCCGCGACGGAATTCTTCAAGAACGGCAAATATGAGATTTCGGGCGAAGGCCTGTCGCTCAGCCCCGTTGAAATGGCCGACTATCTCGCCGCCCTGTGCGCTGACTATCCGATCAAGTCGATCGAGGACGGCATGAGCGAGGATGATTTCGAGGGCTGGAAGGCGCTGACCGACAAGATCGGCGGTTCGGTGCAGCTGGTCGGCGACGACCTGTTCGTCACCAATCCCAAGCGTCTAGCCATGGGCATCGACATGGGGCTGGCCAATTCGCTGCTGGTCAAGGTCAACCAGATCGGCACGCTGACCGAAACGCTGGCGGCGGTCGATATGGCGCACCGCGCCCGCTATACCGCCGTCATGTCGCACCGGTCGGGCGAGACCGAGGACGCGACCATCGCCGACCTGGCCGTTGCCACCAACTGCGGCCAGATCAAGACCGGCTCGCTCGCGCGGTCGGACCGGCTTGCGAAATATAACCAGCTCATCCGCATCGAGGAAGAACTGGGCGATGTCGCCGTCTATGCCGGACGCTCCATCTTCCGCTGATCGGCTTTCCTTCGGTTGGCCGCAAGTTCGACAAAATTCGCTTGCGGCCGACCTTTTCTTGTGATTCTTGTGGGCGATGGCGCACATCGCGAAGCTACGTCTCCTTTTATTCTCGGCCCTTGGCCCTGCGATCGCGCTGCTTCTGCTGCTGTCCTTCGCGGGCTACGTCGTCGTGGGGTCGAACGGCATCCTCGCCTGGGGTGACTATTCGCGGCAGCTTGGCGCGGCCAAGGCCGAACTCAAGCGCGTGCAGGAAGCACGCGCCGACTTGCGCAACCGGGTCGACCTGCTCAATCCGCGCCGCGTCGATCCCGATCTGTCGGACGAACTGATCCGCCGCCAGCTTGGCGTCATCCACCATGATGAAGTGATCGTGCCGCTCAACTGAGCCTTCGCCGCGACCAATATTAGCCCAAGATTATAGCTTTGACCTGGATTCCGTCGGGTCCGCCGTTGCAATATATGCAACTCTGCCGCTATATCGGGCTTCCTTCCATCCTACCCTACGCAAGAGGATAAGAGCCTTGGCGAAACCAACGACGCCGCGCCCGACCCGCGCAGAGGCCGAGGCGAAAAGCCCGGTCGGCGCGGACCATAACCGGCCTCGCCCCGACACTCCGACCGATTACAAGGCCAGCAAGGAAGAATTGCTGGAATTCTACCGGCAGATGGTCCTCATCCGCCGCTTCGAAGAGAAAGCGGGCCAGCTGTACGGCCTGGGTCTCATCGGCGGCTTCTGTCACCTTTATATCGGCCAGGAAGCGGTTGCGGTCGGCATCCAGTCGGCGCTCGTGCCCGGCAAGGACAGCGTTATCACCGGCTATCGCGACCATGGCCACATGCTGGCCTATGGCATCGACCCCAACGTCATCATGGCCGAACTGACCGGCCGTGGCGCGGGCATTTCGCGCGGCAAGGGCGGTTCGATGCATATGTTCAGCGTCGAACATAAATTTTTCGGCGGCCATGGCATCGTCGGTGCGCAGGTGTCGCTTGGCGCGGGCCTCGGCTTCGCGCACAAATATAACGGCGATGGCGGCGTGTGCGTCGCCTATTTCGGCGATGGCGCGGCCAACCAGGGCCAGGTCTATGAATCCTTCAACATGGCCGAGCTGTGGAAACTCCCGATCATTTTCGTCATCGAGAATAATCAATACGCCATGGGCACCAGCGTCAACCGTTCTTCGGCGGAAGACCAGCTCTATCGCCGGGGCGAAAGTTTCCGCATCCCCGGCATCCAGGTCAACGGCATGGACGTGCTGGCCGTGCGCGGTGCGACCGAGGAAGCGTTGAAGTGGGTGCAGGGCGGCAATGGCCCGATCCTGCTGGAAATGAAGACCTACCGCTATCGGGGCCATTCCATGTCCGATCCGGCCAAATATCGGTCGCGCGAAGAAGTGCAGGCGATGCGGGACAAGTCCGACCCGATTGAGGGCGCCAAGGTCTATCTCGCCGAACATGGCGTGGGTGAGGACGAACTCAAAAAGATCGACCAAGACATCCGCAAGATCGTCAGCGAAGCGGCCGATTTCGCCGAATCTTCGCCTGAGCCGGACATGGCCGAACTCTATACCGACGTGCTGGTGGAGCAATATTAATGGGTATCGAAATCAAGATGCCGGCACTCTCGCCGACGATGGAAGAGGGCACGCTGGCCAAGTGGCTGGTGAAGGAAGGCGACGAGGTTAAATCCGGCGATATTCTGGCCGAGATCGAAACCGACAAGGCGACGATGGAATTCGAAGCCGTCGATGAAGGCAAGATCGGCAAGATCATGATCGCCGAAGGGTCCGAAGGCGTGAAGGTCGGCACGGTCATCGCGACGATGGCCGGTGAAGAGGGCGAAGACGAAGCACCGGCACCGAAGGCCGCAGCGCCTGCCAAGGCCGAGCCCGAAGCCCCCAAGAAGGCCGAAAGCGGCACTGCCAAGCTGGCGTCGGAAGCCAAGGCGACCGTTGCCGACCCGGACCTGCCCGAAGGCACCGAGTTCGTCAAAACGACGGTCCGCGAAGCCCTGCGCGACGCCATGGCCGAAGAAATGCGCGCCGACGAGCGCGTGTTCGTGATCGGCGAGGAAGTGGCCGAATATCAGGGTGCCTATAAGGTTACCCAGGGTCTGCTGGACGAATTTGGCGGCAAGCGCGTCATCGACACGCCGATCACCGAATATGGCTTTGCCGGCATCGGCACGGGCGCGGCGATGGGCGGCCTGCGCCCGATCGTCGAGTTCATGACGTTCAACTTCGCCATGCAGGCGATCGACCACATCATTAACTCGGCGGCCAAGACCAATTACATGTCCGGCGGCCAGATGCGCTGCCCGATCGTGTTCCGTGGTCCCAACGGCGCGGCCAGCCGCGTCGGCGCGCAGCATAGCCAAAATTATGCGCCCTGGTATGCCGCCGTCCCCGGCCTGATCGTCATCGCGCCTTATGACGCGGCTGACGCCAAGGGGCTGCTCAAGGCCGCGATTCGCTCGACCGATCCGGTCGTGTTCCTGGAAAACGAGCTACTCTACGGCCGCAGCTTCGACGTGCCTAAGGTCGATGACTATGTCCTGCCGATCGGCAAGGCGCGGATCATGCGGCCGGGCAAGGATGTGACGCTGGTCAGCTATTCGATCGGCGTCGGCCTTGCGCTCGACGCGGCGGAAACGCTGGCCGGCGAGGGCATCGACGCGGAGGTCATCGACCTGCGCACGCTGCGTCCGCTCGATACCGCGACCGTGCTGGAAAGCCTTAAAAAGACCAACCGCATCGTCGTGGTCGAAGAAGGCTGGCCGACCTGCTCGATCGCGTCGGAAATCGCCGCCGTGGTCATGGAAAAGGGCTTCGACGATCTCGACGCCCCGGTGCTGCGCGTCACCAACGAAGACGTGCCGCTGCCCTATGCCGCAAATCTGGAAAAGGCAGCGCTCATCGACGCCGCCCGCGTGGTCGAAGCCGCGAAAAAGGTTTGCTACAAGTGAAGAGGAAAGGGCGGCTCACGGGCCGCCCTTTTTTCCATCAGGTGCAGCGAGCCGTGGCCGATGCCGCCAGATTGCCCGCATTCTTGATCGCCTGGTCGGTGCGTTCGCGCACATTGAACGCGCTGGTATAACGGATGACCTTAGGGCCAAAGAGCGCGTCGGTTACCAGCGGCTGGTATCGGTAGGCGACTTCCACGAACATGACGGCAGTGCCGGTTCCGGCTTTGATTTTTTTGTCAGCCGTGGTGCCCGGCCCCATCCCGTCTTTCAAGCTGGCATTGGTCTTGCCATCGCCCGCTACGCCATAGCTGGATGGGAAAGCGCCATTACCCCAGCAACGCTGCCACCGGATCGTTTGGCCTTCATTGGGTGCAGTCAATCCATTGGGTTCCAGGCTGGACAATATGATCCGCCCATTTTGCTGCAAGGCGAGCTTGTCGGAGGTCAATTCGGCGCCGACCATGATTTCATTGACGTCGGCTTCGTCAATGGAGGTGCGAACGCGCGATGCATTGTCGGCGACCAGCATCGCAATCTGGCTGAGCCGCATATGCGCGAGCGCGAGATTGGCGGTTTCCAGTCCCGCCATGCACAGGATCAGCAGCACGGGCAGCGAAATAGCGAATTCGATCAGCGCGACCCCGCGATGGTCGTCGCGCAGGTCACGCCATCGGCGACGCAGCAGGCTCAGATTATGGGTCACGTGCAGATGATCGCTGGCTTGGGCTGGTTGGCCCAGGGCTGGTTGCGGACGATGGTGGTGGCCTTGGCCGACTGGGTCGGGTTCCACCCCAACATCTTGGCCATGGGGAACACGCGCGGCATCGACACGGTGACTTCGTAATAAACGATGTCGTCCGCGCCGCCTAGGCCATTGGACCCCAGCGCAGTGTCATAGGAGCCGTTGCCATTGGCATCTTCATAACAGTCGCCGACATTATAGCTGCCCAGCGGCGCGGTATCGGTTGTGATCTTCTCCGGCTTGCCGACGCGCGAGAAATTATAATAGCTTTTCTTCACCACCGACGTCGTGCCGTTCTTGGCGTTGATCGTCGCCATCTGCGCCGCGATATAGGTGTCGATCTGCGCGCTGTTCAATGTGCCGACCGAAGCAGAGCGCGACGCCTGCTCCAACACGCCGCGCGTGACCGAGCGAAGATAGGATTGATAGCCCAGGTCAGCGATCGCCATGATCGTCAGGCACAGGGGCGCGGCGATCAGGCCGAACTCCACCAATGTCGCACCGCGCGCGTCGCGGCATAGACGACGGAAACGAGATACTGCCGTCCCGATCATTTCGACACTCGCAAGCCGCCGATATTCTTGGCGATGTCCCTGAATTTCTGCGTGAGTTGGGCTTGTGTATAGGCCATCATCCAGTGATTGGTACTGGATGCGCAATTTTGCAGTGGCGTCTGAATATCGCCCTCGGACTGGTTGCGGAAGCCGATGACCCAGATGGTGATGCCTCTTGCTTTGACCGCGTTGCACAACATTTCAAGGCGACGGTTATGGATGGCGGTCAGGTTGACGTCGCTGGTATTTGCCGCCGCAACACGAGCGTCGAGCAGTTGATAGCCCCAGGCACCATAGACCGCCTGATAGGCGCTCATATCACCGTCCGTCATGAATACGATGTGGCGGGAGATGTTGAAGCCATTGGGCGCATTGGCATTGTCTCCAGCGAAAATGCCGGTCGGCGACAGGAAGCGTGCGCCCCAGACCATGCCGATATCATGATAGGTGCCACCGACTGCGACCAGACCATCGACATATGCGTCGTAGCTGCTGCTCTGACCTGCTGGAATAGCCGAGCGGCTGGAATAGCTGGTCAATCGGCGCGACTGGCTGGGGCAGGCCATCCAGCCGCCGTTGATTCGCGTCTGCGAGTTCAGGTGCGCACCGGCACGGGTAAATTCCACGTCGGGCCAATGGGGGCGCCACCGGGTATCCGTGCTGGTTGGCAAGGTGTCGATCTGCAGGTCGAAGGCATTGATGGGTACGGAGGAGACAGAGGACGATGCGGTTATGCCGCTGTCGGTCGATCGTTCTTCTATACACCCTGTCCAACTGGAGGTCGATGGCACGGGGAGGCCGCCGGTGTCATTGGGTGAACTGGCATGATAGGCTGGGTTTGCCACAGCATTGCCGGTGATGAAAGCCGACACAGGCAGCGGGAACTGCCCATATTCCCAATAGTAAAAAATGCGATCCGCACCGTTCTCATTCGTTGTCGAATAGGTTTTGGTGACGAGGTCTTCGCGCCGCACGCATTTGCGATTTGTGGAGCCCGATGGAGCAGCCGTCGATCCATTGAAACTGTCGTAGCTATAGGTTGTCGTCACGGTATTGGCCGGCGCGTTTCCGCTCGTCGACGGGTTTGTACCGTTGTTATTACCATATGCCGTGCACTGCGCTGGCGATCGCGTGGACGAAGTGGACGCATTATTGGCCGCCGCCGATGTCGCGAAGCAGGTGTTGAGCCCATAGCGACGATAGCAGACAGAAGGGGTGGAGGAGGCTTCAAAGTAGAATACGGGTCGGCGCGTCTGGTAATTCCATGTTTCGCCGCTGACTGCTCCTATCAGATGGGTGGTCGGCAATTGATAGCCGACATTGACCGTTGAGCTATAGGGCATGAATCCATAGCGGATGCGCCCCGTTGCATCCGATCCTGGCCCCAGCGTGTCATAGAAATCCTTGACCGCCTGACGCAGGGCAGCGATGCGGGTGGTGGTGCCGCCGGTACCATTGCTGATGGCCTGCTCCATCGACCCGGTGGTGTCGAGCACCAGCATGACATCGGTATTGCCGATGTCGAACCGCGCCTCGCACGTCACGTTCAACGGCAGCGTCGTGAACTTGAAGATTTTCATCACCGTGGTCGGGATGGTGGTCGATGCCGTCACCTGAACCGTGGTGGTTTCGCCTGGCTTGCTCTGGATGACGGGCACGAAATTCGCCGTTTCGGCCGTGCCTTGCGGGAAGTTGAAATCGAAAAACTTCCGCGCTTCCGCAATATTCGCCGTGGTCATTGACGATGTCGTCATCGCCCGGCGTCCCGCCAGCGCCGCCGCGTCGCAGGCCTGTTGCAGGCGCGATCGCGCCATATAGGCGCGGCTCATGTCCAGACCCCCGCCGATCAGCGCGGCGAGCGGGATGATCGCGGCGGCGACGATCGCCATGGTATTGCCGGCCTGGCTCTTCGCCAGACGGCGGAGGAACCCTACAGGATGTTCGATCTGCTTGCCCATTTGTCCGCCATCACCCATGTCGTGCCCAATGCCCCCCACTTCGGGCCGGACAGATGTGTTTCGCCTATGCAGGCGCACTCGTTAGAATGTGTATGAGGAAGATGGTTAAAGGACCGATAACTTGCCTGCCCCGCCAAAGCCGGGACGATTGGCGCGTATGAACGGGCCGGGGGAGGATTTGTCGCCACTGGTCACGGTGCTGGCCGCCCATGCCGGGCCGCAGGCAGCGCGGCATCGTGCGCTCTGGGCGTTCGACGCGCGGCTCGCCCATGTCGCGCGCACGACCAGCGAACCGGCGATCGGGCAGATGCGGCTTGCCTGGTGGAATGACGTCATTGATGATGCCGACGCGCGCAAGGGGCGGGGCGAACCCGTGGTCGATGCGTTGCGCGCGACGGGCGCAATGACCGCGCCGGGGCTGGTCGCAATGATCGACGGCTGGGAAATATTGGTGGTCGAACCGGACATCGACGTGGAAGGGCTGCGTGCCTATGCCATCGGCCGGGGCGGCGGCCTGTTCCGCGCGCTGGCCGATGTCGCCGATGCGCCGGACTGGCTGGAGGCGGCGGGGCAGCTTTGGGCGCTATGGGATATGGCTGGCCATGTCGGCGACGTGGCGCTGGCCGACGCGGCGCTGGCGTTGGCGCGGGAGATCGCGCCGCAAATGGACGGTGCGCGCTGGCCACGCGCATGGAAGCCACTGCGTATAGTAGCGACGCTTGCGAGACAGGATGTGCTGGCCGGACGGCGCGCACCGCTGGGGATGCCGCGCGCGCTGGCCTGGCGGTTACTGCGGATCGCGCTTGTCGGGCGGTAGGCAGGCACGATAGGCTACCCACCGCATGGGCTAGGGAGCGGGCATATGGGGCGATTGCTGGCAGGGGGCATGGCGGCATTGCTGCTGGTGGCTGGCGGCCTGTTCTGGTGGTCGGGGCAGGCGAGCAATGACCCGGTGCCCCAACTGGCCATGGCCGCGCCACCGCCGCCCGCTGTGGAGAGTTTGCCGGAAGGCGATCCCGACGCGGTGGGAGAGGCGCCGCCCATGCCGGGCGAGGCCAGCCCGCAGAGCCGCGAACAGAAACGCTTTGCCCGCTACGACCGCAATCGCGACGGCGTGATCACCCGGATCGAGATGCTCGGCAGCCGGACCAAGGCGTTCAAGGCGCTCGACAAAAATGGCGACAATCTCTTGTCGTTCGAGGAATGGGCGGTGGCGACGTCGGATCGCTTTGGCGCAGCGGACGCCGATGGCGATGGCAAGCTGACCCCCACCGAATTTGCCACCACCGCCCCCAAACGCGCCGCCAAGCCGAAATGCCGCTGCTGAGCCGCTCAGGCCTCAGGCCGAGTCCAGATCCACGTCCCGCCGATCAGCGCGGCGGCGATCGGGATCAGGAACCAGGGAAAGGGCGAGAAGAACAGCGCCAGTACGACGCTGAAAGCAAAGGCCCCCAGCGCGGCCTTCTTGCCGCGTCGACTGATCGCGCCTCTCTCGCGCCAGCGGCGGATATGCGCGCCAAAATGCTTGTGATCGAGCAACTTCGCCTCCAGCCTCGGACTGGACCGGGCGAAGCAGAAGGCGGCCAGGATCATGAAGGGAACGGTCGGCAGTAGGGGCAGGAACGCGCCGATCGTGCCGAGGCCCAGCGACGCCCAACCAGCGATGAAATAGAGATATCGCCGCATGATCGGTCCTGTGGGAGTGGGGTGTTGCTATTGTTTCGCAACTGCGACCCGTGAAGGCAAGGGAAAGATCAGGCCGCGGGCAAGCGCAAACGCGCGAGCAACCCGCCCAGATCCTCGCTTTCCTCCAACAGCACCGACCCGCCATAGATTTCCGCGACGTCGCGCACGATGGCAAGGCCAAGCCCGGTGCCGGGCTTGCCCGAATCGAGCCGCACGCCGCGATCGAAGATGCGGACGCGCTCTTCCAGCGGAATGCCCATGCCGTCATCCTCGACCAATATCTCGACCATGTCACCCGCGCGCTTCACCGTCGCGAACACGGAGCCGCCGCCATATTTGGCCGCGTTTTCGATGAGGTTGCCCAGCATCTCGTCCAGATCCTGCCGCTCGACACGCACGGCAGCCTCTTTGTCGCCATCCATGTCCACCCGCGCCTGCGGATAGAGGCGCTGCACCGCGCGCTCGACGGCGGTCAGGCTGGCCCACACCTCCGCCCGGCTCTGCGCCGCGCCGCGTCGTCCGACGGCGCGGGCGCGGGCGAGGTGATGATCGACCTGCCGCCGCATCGTCGTCGCCTCGCGGATGACCGCTTCGCCAAGGTCGGGCGACTGCGCGGTTGCGGCGTTCATGATGACGGTCAGCGGCGTCTTGAGCGCATGGGCGAGATTGCCCGCATGGGTGCGCGCCTCCTCCGCCTGCCGCTCATTATGGGCGAGCAGCGCGTTCAGTTCCTCGACCATCGGCAGCACTTCGGCGGGCATCGGCTCGGTCAGGCGGCTTTTCTGCCCGTCGCGCATACGCACGATTTCCTGCCGCACCTTGCGCAGCGGCCGCAGCCCATAAAAAGTCTGCAACGTCGCCAGCACGAACAGCCCCAGCGCCAGCATCGCGAAACTCTGGAACAGCGTCGCGCGCAGCGTCTTGATCTGCGCATCCAGCCCGGATCGCGCCTGGCCGACCATGAACAGCCAGCGGCTGTCGGAACCGGGCAGCACCACGGTCCGCTCCATGATGCGCAGATCCTCGCCAGGGAATTGCTTGCTGTCATAGACATGCAGGTGCCGGTCGCGATGTTCCTCCGGCACCTTGAGCGCGCGATCCCACAGCGAGCGGGAGCGCCAATCCTCATGCCCCTTGGCGCTGACCTGATAATAAAGGCCGCTATTGGGCTCCAGAAAGCGCTGATCGGCGAGTTCCCGGTTGAACAACACCTCGCCTTCCGGCCCGATCTCGGCCGCCGCGATCATCGCGGTCAGCACATAATTCATGCCATCGTCGAAATTGCGCGTGATCGCGTCGCTCAACACCCGATCCAGCGCCACGCCGCCGCCGATCAGCAACAGGCTGATCCACAGCGCGGCAATGCCCATCATCCGGCGGCTGATGGAGCCGGTGGAGCGGACGGGGGGAGGGGATTGGGGATCGGTCATGCTAATATCAGATCGGCCCCATATCCGTTCGGGCTGAGCCTGTCGAAGCCCTCTCCTGAGCGGAGCGAAGGCGCCTCACTGCGTTCGGCAGAGCCCTTCGACTTCGCTCAGGGCGAACGGGACGAGAAATCAGATCAGCGCCCCGGCTCGTCGAGGCTGTAGCCCAGACCGCGAATGGTGGTGATCACATCGGCACCCAGCTTCTTGCGGATGCGCGTCACGAACACTTCGATCGTGTTGGAATCGCGGTCGAAATCCTGGTCGTAAATATGCTCGATCAATTCGGTGCGGCTGACCACCTTGCCCTTGTGGTGCAGCAGGTAGGACAGCAATTTATATTCCTGTGCGGTCAGTTTGACCGGATCGCCCTTGAGCGTCACCTTGCCCGACCGCGTATCGAGCCGAACATCGCCCGCGGTCAGTTCGCTCGACGCATTGCCCGATGCGCGGCGGATGAGCGCGCGCAGCCGGGCGATCAACTCCTCGCTCTGGAACGGCTTGGCGAGATAGTCGTCCGCGCCCGCATCCAGGCCCGCCACCTTGTCCGACCAGCTATCGCGCGCGGTCAGCACCAGCACCGGAAAGGCGCGCCCTTCTTTGCGCCAGCGGTCCAGCACGGTCAGCCCGTCGATCGTCGGCAGGCCAAGGTCCAGCACGACCGCGTCATAATTTTCGGTGGAGCCAAGGAAATGGCCGTCTTCGCCATCGGTGGCGAGGTCGATGGCATAGCCAGCCCCCTCCAGCGTGTTCCTGAGCTGCTGGCCCAGATTCGGTTCATCCTCGACGATCAGCAGACGCATGGGCTTTCCGTTTCTTTTATAAAGCGAGCGCGGTCAGCGCGCCCAGCCGATGATATCGCCTGTCCGGCCGTCGGCATCAACCCATACCACCTTACCGTCCTTCACATATTTCAGGCGATAGCGGTTGGAGCCGGGATTGAATTCGCTGCCGACATAACTGGCCCCGTCCATCTGGGCATCGACCCGCCGCTTGATCATGGCAAAGGGCATGACATGCCCGTCCAGCATCGCGCGCCGGGCGGCGTCCTGTTCGTCACGCCGACCGCCTGCATCAGCGACGGGCATCGTCACCACCAGCGCGAGCGCCGCACCAATCCCGATCGTCACAGAGGCTGGCAGAATTTTCCACTTCATAAGCATGGGCATGACATAGGCGCAGGGCATTGAACAGGTGGTGAATGATGGGGATTGTTTCGCGGCTCCCCCGTCCTACGCGACGATACCGGCAGGACGGGGGGCGAAAAGGACTTACTTATCCAACGCATATTGCACGGTCAGCGTCACCGAAGCGCTGACCTGGCCAGGTTCAACCGGAGTCGTGGCGACCGAATCCGCTTTGAAACGGGCACTCTGCAGCATCGGCATGGGCGGTTGGCCACCGCTGTTGCTTTCGCTGATCGAAATCAGCCGCGCGGTGCGGAAACCGGCCGCCTGGGCGTAGAAATCCGCCTGCGCCTTGGCACTCTTCAACGCCTGACCACGGGCCTGCGCCAGCATCGGCGCGGGATCGTCGATCGCAAAGCTCGGACCATTGACGTTGGTGGCCCCCGCCGCGACCATCGCATCGAGTAGCGAGCCGACCTTCTTCACGTCGCGCAGCTTGACGGTCAGCGTGTTGGAGGCCTCATAACCCAGAAAACGCGGGCCGGTGGGTTCGCCGTCGCGCTGATTATAATCATATTGCGCGTTCAGGTTGATACCGCTGGTCTGGATATCCTTCTTGGCGATGCCTGCGCGGGCAAGCGCCGCGATCAGCTTCTCCGTCTTGGCGGCATTGTCCTGCATCGCCGCCTGCGCGGTCGGTGCGCGGGTCTGGACCCCCGTGCCCACGGTCGCGATGTCGGGCGATCCTTCCACGCTTTCGGTGACGTTCAGCGTCACGACCGGCGCGGTTTCGGCAATGGTCACATTGGTCTGGGCGGCCGCGATGGCGGGCAGGGCGGCACTGGCCAAAGCCAGAAGAACAAGGGCGGATTTCATGAAGGGAACTCTCCTGTGGGGATGCCGGTCTTTTGTATCGGCTGCGATGAATGGACGCTGACATGCGTTGAAAGCCGTGGGACAGCTTCCGGTTCCTTCGCCCTTGCCCCCCGGCGCGCTAACGCCTAGCTGCACGGCCATGGCAGCACCTCTTCTTTCCTACGAAAATCTTGGCCTCTCCCAGGGCTCCCACTGGTTGTTCGAGGGGATCGACATTCATGTCGGTCAGCGCGACCGATTGGCGCTGATCGGGCGCAACGGCGCGGGCAAGACGACCCTGTTGAAACTGGTCGCGGGCTTGATCGAGCCGGATCGGGGCACACGATCGGTCCAGCCGGGCGCGCGGGTCATCATGCTGGAGCAGGACCCAGACGTCACGCCCTTCGCCACGCTGCATGATTTCGCGCTGGCAGGCGAGTTCGCGCCCGCGCCGCATGAGGTGGAGGCGATCGCCGACCAACTCGGCATCGATCTGTCGCGCGAAGCGAAGACCGCAAGCGGCGGCGAACGGCGCCGCGCCGCGATCGCCCGCGCGCTGGCGAGCGAACCGGACCTGCTACTGCTGGACGAACCGACCAACCATCTGGACATCGCCGCGATCGACTGGCTGGAAAACTGGTTGGCGCGCTATAATGGCGCGTTCGTCGTCATCAGCCATGACCGCGCCTTCCTGACCCGGCTCACCCGCCAGACGCTCTGGCTCGACCGGGGCGTCATGCGCCGCAGCGAAATCGGCTTCGGCGGCTTCGAACAATGGATGGAAGCGGTCTATGCCGAAGAGGCGCGCGCGGCCGAAAAGCTGGACGCTAAGCTGAAGATCGAGGCGCACTGGCTCGAACGCGGCGTGACCGCGCGGCGCAAGCGCAACCAGGGACGGCTCGCCAAATTGTGGGAAATGCGCGAAACCCGCGCCGCGATGCAGGGACCGCAGGGCACCGCGAAGATCGCGGTGGCGAGCGACGACAGCAAGACCAAGAGCGTCATCAAGGCCGAGCATGTCACCAAGATGTTCGGTGACAGGGTCATCATCGACGACTTCACCCTGCGCATCCAGCGCGGCGACCGGATCGGCATCGTCGGTGGCAATGGCGCGGGCAAATCGACGCTGCTCAAGCTGCTGACCGGCGAACTCGCGCCCGACAGCGGCAGCGTGACGCTGGCCCAGACGCTCGACATGATTTTCATCGACCAGCAGCGTAGCCTGATGCAGGGCGACAAGACGGTGCGCGACGTGCTGGCCGAGGGCGGCGACTGGATCGACGTGCGCGGCGTGCGCAAGCATGTCCATGGCTATCTCAAGGACTTTCTGTTCGATCCGTCGCTCGCCGAGGCCAAGGTTGCTACCCTGTCCGGCGGCGAACGGTCGCGCCTGTTGTTCGCGCGCGAATTTGCCCGCGAATCGAACCTGTTGGTGCTGGACGAACCGACCAACGATCTCGACCTCGAAACGCTCGACCTGTTGCAGGAAGTGATCGCCGATTATGACGGCACGGTCCTGATCGTCAGCCATGACCGCGACTTTCTCGACCGCACGGTGACGGTCACGCTTGGGCTGGATGGCACCGGCGTCGTCGACGTGATCGTCGGCGGCTATGCCGACTGGATCGCCAAGCGCGACCCGCGCAAGGCCGCCAAGGCAGAGAAGAAAGCCGCCGCCGCGCCCGCGCCGCCCAAGCCCGTGTCGGCCAAGCTGACCTATAAGGACCAGCGCGACCTGGAACTGCTGCCCAAGCGAGTCGAGGAATTGGAAGCGGCCATCGCCCGCGACGAAGAGGCCCTAGCCGACCCCGCGCTCTACACCCGCGACCCCAAGAAATTCGCCGCGCTGACCGGCGCGATCGACAAGGCGAAGGCGGAGAAAGAGGCGGCGGAAATGCGCTGGCTGGAATTGGCGGAAAAGGCCGAAGGCTTGGCGGGGTAAAAAAACGCCCCGTTCGGGCTGAGCTTGTCGAAGCCCTGTTCTTACTTCAAACAAGTATAGCCCTTCGACAGGCTCAGGGCGAACGGATGTGGGGATGGCGCTGAACAATGGACGATGTAACTGACCAGCCCCACCACGCGGTCCATTATGTCAACCGCGTCGGCTGGCTGCGCGCCACCGTGCTGGGGGCCAATGATGGCATCGTCTCCACCGCCAGCCTGATGACCGGCATCGCCGCGTCGGGTGCGAGCAGTCAGACGATCCTGCTGACCGGCATCGCCGCTTTGGTCGCAGGGGCTATGTCGATGGCGGCGGGCGAATATGTCTCGGTCAGCGCACAGTCGGACACCGAACGCGCCGACCTCGCCAAGGAGCGCAACGCGCTCGCCACCCAGCCGCATGCCGAATGGGTGGAACTGCGCGACATCTATGTCGAACGGGGCCTTACCGCCGATCTGGCCGGGCAGGTGGCGGAGCAATTGATGGCGACCGATGCGCTGGGCGCCCACGCCCGCGACGAACTGGGCATTTCGGACATGGCGACCGCGCGTCCGGTACAGGCGGCGCTGGCCTCGGCCGCCAGCTTTGCCGTGGGCGCCACCCCGCCCGTGCTGGTCTCCGCTATCGTTCCAGCGAGCAGCGCGCTGGTCGCGATCGTGGGCCTATGCCTGCTTTGCCTGGCGCTGCTGGGCTATGTCGGTGCGCGGCTGGGCGGAGCAAAGCCGCTGCGGTCCATCCTGCGCACCCTGTTGTGGGGCGCGCTGGCGATGGCGATGACCGCTGGCGTAGGCCATCTTTTCGGCGCGGCCATATAGTGGCAGGGTTCGCGCCAACCATAGGAGACCAAGCATGACCGACATTCAGCAGATCCCGCTCAAGACGATCAAGGGTGCCGACACCAGCCTCGCCGACTATGCGGGCAAGGTGGTTCTGGCCGTCAATGTCGCCTCCAAATGCGGCCTGACCCCCCAATATGAAGGGCTGGAGAAGCTCTACGCTGCCTATAAGGACAAGGGGCTGGTGGTCGCGGGCTTCCCGGCCAATGATTTCGGCGCGCAGGAGCCGGGCAGCAATGACGAGATCGCGACCTTCTGCACCACCAATTTCGGCGTCGATTTCCCCATGTTCGAAAAGATCGTGGTGACCGGCCCGGACAAGCATCCGCTCTACGCCGCCCTGACCAGCGCGGTGCCGGAAGCGCAAGGCGAAGGCGATGCGTTTCGCGAGAAACTCAAGGGTTACGGCATGACCCCCAATCCGGTGCCCGAAGTCCTGTGGAATTTCGAGAAATTCCTGATCGCCAAGGATGGCAGCGTCGCCGCCCGCTTTGCGCCCACCACCGCGCCCGACGACGCGGCGCTGGTTGCGGCGATCGAAGCGGAACTCGCCAAGTGATTCGGGCAGGCCTGATCGCGGGCGCGCTGCTGCTGGCGGGCACTCCCGCCATGGCGACGCTGTCGCCCGCCGAACGCAGAATGACCCAAAGCGTCGAGGCGGGCTATGAACCCGCGATCGGCCTGCTCGAAACCCTGGTGAACCAGAATAGCGGCTCCATGAATTTCGCGGGCGTGAAGGCCGTGGCCGACATGCTGCGCCCGCAGTTCGAGGCGCTGGGCTTCACCGTGACATGGCAACCGATGGACGCCGCCAAACGCGCGGGGCACCTGATCGCGGTGCATAAAGGCCGGGCGGGAACGACGAAGATGCTGCTCATCGGCCATCTCGACACGGTGTTCGAACCCGACTCGCCCTTCCAGACATTCGAGCGCACCGGCGACATGGCCAAGGGGCCGGGCGTGGCGGACGACAAGGGCGGCGTCGTCACGATGCTGCTGGCGTTGAAGGCGATGCAGGCGGCGGGCACACTCAAAAATGCCAATATCGAAGTCGTGCTGACCGGCGACGAGGAAGATTCTGGCGAGCCCATCAGCATTGCCCGCGCCGACCTGATCCAGGCGGGCAAGCGCGCCGACGTGGCGCTCGATTTCGAAGGGCTGTCCGTTGAGGACGGCAGGGATATGGGGTCGATCGCGCGGCGATCCTCCAATAGCTGGACGCTGACCGCGACCGGCAAGTCGGGCCATAGTTCGGGCATCTTCTCCGCCAGTGCGGGCGATGGCGCGGTCTATGAACTGGCGCGGATCATCGTCGCCTTCCGCAAGGAATTGCCCGAACCCAATCTGACCTTCAATGTCGGCCTGATCGGCGGCGGGCAGAGCGCGGATGTGGACAAGGACGGCGTGCGGATCGCGGTGACCGGCAAGACCAACATCATCCCGCCCATCGCCGTCGCCAAGGGCGATTTCCGCACGCTCAGCGAAGAGCAGACTGCCCGCGTGCGCGCCAAGATGCAGGCGATCGTCGGGGCAGGGCATCTGCCCGGCACCTCGGCCAGCATCGCCTTCGACATGGGCTATCCCTCGATGGCCCCGACGGCGGGCAACCGCGCGCTGCTGGCCAAGCTTAACGGCGTCAACGCCGATCTGGGGCTTGCAACGATGCCCGAACTCGATCCGCTTAAACGCGGCGCAGGCGACATCAGCTTCGTCTCGCAGGATGTGGACGGGCTGATCGGCCTCGGCGTCACATCGACCGGCGACCACAGCCCGGCTGAACAGGCCGACCTGTCGAGCATGAAACGCCAAGCCAAGCGCGCCGCCATCCTGATGAGCCGCCTCGCGACCGAAAAAGGCCGGAAATAGCCCATTATCGTGCTCCTGCGAAAGCAGGAGCCCAGGGTTCTGGGCATTGCCCGTGCGGCACTGGGCTCCTGCTTTCGCAGGAGCACGTTAGGCGTTAGGTAACATCATGCTTCCCCCCGTCGCCTCGCTCGCCACCACCATCGGCCCGGTGCTCGAAACCTTGAGCATCGTCGGCACCTTCGTCTTCGCCGCCTCCGGCGCACTGGCCGCGGCGCGGCTGCAGCAGACGCTGGTGACCTTCGCTTTCTTCGCGCTGGTGACCGGCGTCGGCGGCGGCACGGTGCGCGATCTGTTGATCGACGCGCCTGTCTTCTGGGTCGCTGATCCCATACCCGCCATCGCCTGCATGGCCGCGGCGCTGATGGTTTGGTTCACACCGCGCAAATTCTGGAGCGAACGCGCGCTCGACTGGCTCGACGCGATCGGGCTGGCGGCCTTCGCCGTGTTCGGCGCGGCAAAGGCGATGAGCTTTGGCGTGCCCCCCTTCGTCGCCGGAATGATGGGCGTCGTCACCGGCTGCGTCGGCGGCATCATGCGCGATCTGCTGGCGGGAGAACCGTCCATCCTGCTGCGCCCCGAACTCTATGTGACAGCCGCCGCCGTCGCCTCCGGCCTGTTCGTGCTGCTGCGCGCGATTGGCTTGGACGTGCCGGTCGCAGGCCTGATCGCCGCCTTGCTGGGCTTCACGCTACGCGCCATTGCGATCCGGCGCGGGCTGGGATTGCCGGTGTATCGGGACGGGGAGGCATAAAATACCCCTCTCCCCCGTGGGGAGAGGGCTGCGAAGACTTGGCAGCTTGCTGCCTAGTCGTAGCTGGGTGAGGGGGGTCTGATCTCACAGAAGCGCGCTACATCAGCGTCGAACCCCCTCATCTAACTGCGCCTAGGTGCCTTGGGCACCAAGGCTGCGTATCCTTCTCCCCGACGGGGAGAAGGAACTGGGCGTTACCGCCACAACCCCGCCAGCATCGCCATCACCCCGCGCTCCTCCGCCGCATTGCGCGTCCTTGGTGCGCCATAGCCGCGGCATTCCAAGCAGTCCGCCCGCACGCCCGCGCCCATTACCAGCGCCTTGACGTCCGCGACCGCCTGCATCGCCCAGCCGCGCTGGACCATTGCTTGCCGCGCCAGCATGTCGCGCGGCGCGTTGGCGTCGTCGGAATTGCGCTCTGCCATCGCCTCGATCCATTCGGTCCATTTGTCCGGCGTCTTTTCGATGCGATAAGCCCGCGCACTCTTGGGGTCGATCTTTGCCCGGCGCGCGGCTTCGGCGATCGCGTCCTCCAGCCCGCCGAAGCGATCGACCAGCCCGTTCTGCCGCGCGGTGCCGCCGTCCCACACGCGCCCTTGCGCGATGGCGTCGATCTGCTCCGGCGTCTTGCGGCGCGATTGCGCGACCAGGCCGACGAAGCGGCGATAAATATCCTCGACCCCCATTTGCATGATGGCGTCGAACTGCGGCGACGTGCCGCCAGCCAGGTCCGGCTGGCCCGACAGCGGCGTGGTCGCCACGCCATCGGTCGTGACCCCCATCTTGGCGAGCGTCCCTTCAAAGCTTGGCAAAATGCCGAACACGCCGATCGACCCGGTGATGGTGTCCGGTTCGGCAAAGATCATGTCGGCCGGGGTTGACACCCAATAGCCGCCGCTGGCCGCGACATTGCCCATCGACACGACGACCGGCAGCCCGTCCGCCTTGGCGGTCATGATGGCGCTGCGGATCTTCTCTGATGCCATGACCGATCCGCCCGGCGAATCGACCCGCACGACCAGGGCCTTCAAATCCTTCTCTTGAAGCGCCGTCAGCAGCAAATCGGAGATGGTGTCCCCCGCCGCTGTGCCAGGCCCTGCCTCGCCATCAACGATCTCACCCGCGATTGTCAGCACGCCGATCTGTCCGTCATTGGCGGGCTTGCGCGCCTTGACATAGGCCGCCAGGTCGATCTTCGCGAAGGCACCGGCCTTGGCGTCGGACGGCTCGCCCGCAATCTCCGCCACGCGCGCACCAAAAGCGGTGGCGTCGCCCAGCTTGTCGATCAGCCCAGCGGACAAGGCTGCCTTGGCCATATCACCGCCAGCCGCGCGCGCGGCGGCAACCGGATCGGCGGCATAGGCCACGATCTTCGCCTTGGGCCGCGCCTTGGCGACATCATCCTGCCAGTTGCGCCACAGGACGTCCGCCAACGCCTGGCTCGCCTGCTTGGCTTCGGGCGACTGGTTGGCGCGGATATAGGGCTCGACGAAGCTCTTATAGGTGCCGACCCGATAGACATGGGTGTTGACGCCCAGCTTGTCGATCAACCCCTTATAATAGAGGCCCGACCCGCCCCGACCCATGATCGCGACGCCGCCCAGCGGATCGCTCCACGCCTCGCTCGCATGGGCGGCAAGCTGATAGCTGTCGTCGGTATAGAGGGTGGCATAGGCCAGCACCGGCTTCTTGGCGGCGCGCAACCCGTCCAGCGCTTCGCCGACGCGGGCGATGGCGACCTGTCCGCCACCCATAAAACCGTCGAGGTCCAGCACCACCGCCTTGACCTTGGCATCGGTCTTGGCCGCTTCCAGCGCTGCGACGATGTCCGACAGGCGATATTCCTTCATGCGTGGGCCGGAGCCGGGCAGCAGTGAGAAGGGATCGGCCTCGGCGGGTTGTTCGACAATCGTGCCATCCAGGTCGAGCAGCAGCGCGCCGGCACTGACGCTGGCGGCGGGCTTGGGCGAGAAGGAGAGGGCGGCATAGAGCGCGCCGAAAAACAGCAGCAGGAACAGCAGCACCAAGCCGTCCTTGATCGCCACCAAGATGCGCCACGCGCCCTTCACAAATGCCAAATGCCGGTTCCTTCTGCCCTGTGCGCCATGGCTACCCCATCGCCCGATCGACTGCAATGTGGGCGCGATGCGGGCGGCTGCAACCTTGCGCGCCCGATTTTGGTCGTTATGGGATGCAGCCATCATTCGCCGTTATCGTGCAGGAGACGCGCCCTATGCCTACTCTCGTCCTCATCCGCCACGGCCAGTCGTCGTGGAATCTGGAAAACCGCTTCACCGGCTGGTGGGACGTCGACGTGACCGAAAAGGGCGTGGGCGAAGCGCGCGCGGCGGGCCAGTTGATGAAGGAGAAGGGGCTGGACTTCGACCAATGCTACACCTCGCTCCAGACCCGCGCGATCAAGACGCTCAACCTGGCGCTGGAGGAAATGGGGCGGCTGTGGCTGCCGGTCGAAAAGGACTGGCGCTTGAATGAGCGCCATTATGGCGGCCTCACGGGCCTCAACAAGGCGGAGACGGCCGCCAAGCATGGCGACGATCAGGTCAAGATCTGGCGCCGCAGCTTCGACATTCCGCCGCCGCCGCTGGAAGCAGGCAGCGAATTCGACCTCGGCCAGGACCGCCGCTATGCGGGCATTGCGATCCCCGCGACCGAAAGCCTCAAGGACACGATCGCCCGCGTCCTGCCCTATTGGGAAGCGACGATCGCCCCCGACCTCAAGGCCGGCAAGCGCGTGCTGATCTCCGCCCACGGCAATTCGCTGCGCGCGCTGGTCAAGCATCTCTCCAACATCCCCGATGACGAGATCACCCATCTGGAAATCCCCACCGGCCAGCCGATCGTCTACGAACTGGCCGACGATCTATGCGCCATCGACCGTTACTATCTCTCGGAACGGTAACAATATCAGCCCCTCCCTTTTAAGGGAGGGGGTAGGGGTGGGTGCGAGCGCAGCGAGCTTCCGCGCTGATATATGGCGGGGCCGCCGCCGCTACGCGGCGGACCCACCCCCAACCCCTCCCTGGAAGGGAGGGGCGGAAATACGACATTGCCCCCCGGCGGCCCGCCCGCTAAGGGGCTTTGCTTTCCGGGCGGCCCGCGAACGGCCGCGCCATGAGGGGAACGCACGGGCATGAGCGGGGCAATCGAGGTCGGCATCATCATGGGCTCGCGGTCCGACTGGGACACGATGCGCCACGCCGCCGATACGCTCGCCGCGCTCGGCGTCGCCCATGAATGCAAGGTCGTGTCGGCGCACCGCACCCCCCAGCGCCTCTATGACTATGCCGCCGGCGCGGTCGGCCGTGGCCTCAAGGTCATCATCGCGGGCGCGGGCGGCGCGGCGCATCTGCCGGGCATGTGCGCGTCGATGACGCGGCTGCCCGTGCTGGGCGTGCCGGTCGAATCGAAAGCCTTGAAGGGCATGGATTCGCTGCTCTCCATCGTCCAGATGCCCGGCGGCATCCCCGTGGCGACGCTGGCCATCGGCAAACCCGGCGCGATCAATGCCGGGCTGCTCGCCGCCGCCATCCTCGCCACCAACGATCCGGCACTCGCCGACCGGCTCGACGCCTGGCGCACCAAACAGACCGATGCGGTCGCCGAAACGGTCGAGGACTGATCGCGCCCATGACGACCATCGCGCCCGGTTCGACCATCGGCATCCTCGGCGGCGGCCAGCTTGGCCGCATGATCGCCATCGCCGCCGCGCAGCTTGGCTATCGCACCCATATCTTCGCGCCGGAAGAGAGCGGACCCGCCGCCGACGTGTCGCCGCGCTGGACGCGGGGCGAATATGACGATCCCCACGCGCTCGCGGCCTTTGCCGATAGCGTCGATGTCGTCACCTACGAGTTTGAGAATATCGCCCCCTCGGCGGTCGAAACGCTCGCCGGGCATGGCCTCGTCCGCCCCGGCGCGCAGGCGCTGCGCGTGGCGCAGGACCGGCTCGCCGAAAAGCGCTTCGTCTGCGACCTGGGCGGGCTGACCGCACCCTTCGCCCCGGTCGACAGCCTGGACGATCTGGAAACCGCCATTGCGCAGATCGGCAGCCGCGCGATCCTCAAGACCAACCGCATGGGCTATGACGGCAAGGGGCAGGCGCGCCTGAACGAGCCGGGCGATGCGGTCGGCGCCTGGAACGCCATCGGCCGCCAGAGCGCGATTCTCGAAGGCTTCGTCACCTTCGCGGAGGAATTTTCGGTCATATTGGTGCGCGGTGTCGATGGTGAAGTGCGCTTCTGGGACAGTTCGGCCAACGTCCATGTCGACGGCATTCTCGACACGTCGATCGCGCCCGCCGGGCCGCTGATCGAGGGGCAGGTGCCCGCCGCCCGCGCGCTGGCGCGCCAGATCGCCGACGCGCTCGACTATGTCGGCGTGCTGACCTGCGAATTTTTCGCCAGCGCCGATGGGCCGGTCTTCAATGAAATGGCGCCGCGCGTCCATAATAGTGGCCACGGCACCATCGAGGGTGCGGTGACCAGCCAGTTCGAAAATCACGTCCGCGCGATTTGCGGCCTGCCACTGGGCGACACCGCGCTCGCCGCGCGCCGCGTGGAGATGCGCAACCTGATTGGCGACGCTGCGCATGAATGGCCCGCGATCCTGTCCGACCCCGCCAATCATCTGCACCTCTATGGCAAGGACGAAGCCCGGCCAGGGCGCAAGATGGGCCATGTGACGCGGCTGACGCTGTGAGCGACATCACGCTCATCCTCGCCCGCGCCGACAATGGCGTGATCGGTCGGGATGGCGACCTGCCCTGGCGACTGCCCGCCGACCTCAAGCGCTTCAAGGCGCTGACGCTCGGCCACCCGATGATCATGGGCCGCAAGACGTTCGACAGTCTGCCGGGCCTGCTGCCGGGCCGCCGCCACATCGTCCTGACCCGTGACGGCAAGTGGACGGGCGCGGGGGCAGAGGTAGCGCATGATGTGGCGGGCGCGCTGGCGCTGGCGGGTGCGCCGACCGTCATGGTGATCGGCGGGGCGGAAATCTATCGGCTGTTCCTGCCGCTGGCGCACCGGATCGAACTCACCGAAGTGCATCTCGACGCCGAAGGGGACGCCAGCATCGCCTATCCCGACCCGGCCGACTGGGCCGAGGTCGCCCGCGACCATCATCCGGCGCTCGATGGCCGCCCCGCGCATAGTTTCGTGACGTTGGTGAAAAATAGCTGAGGTCTAAAATCCGTTCGGGCTGAGCTTGTCGAAGCCCTCGGCCGAGCGCAGCGAGGTCCAAGCCCCTTCGTTAGGCGCAGGGCGAACGGAGCGCCAGTGGATCGCCAATTGCCACGCCCATCGCACCCCCCTATAGGCCGCGCCATGGAGCGGCTGACAAGCAGCGCCCCGGTTCCGGCGCATCTGCGCGGGGCCGTCATGGCGCTGGGCAATTTCGATGGATTTCATGCCGGGCATCAGGCCGTGGTCGGCAACGCCGTCGCGCGCGCACGGGCGGAGGGCCGCCCGGTCATCGTCGCGACCTTCGACCCGCACCCGATGCGCCTGTTCCGGCCCGACACCCCGCATTTCCGCCTGACCACGCTGGACCAGCGGCAGGCCTTGTTCGCCGCCGCCGGGGCCGACGCGATGCTGGTCTTCGCCTTCACGCCTGAGCTTGCCGCACTCGACCCGCAGGCCTTCGTCCGCCTGCTGTCCGAGGATATCGGCGTCGCGGGCGTCGTCACCGGACAGGATTTCACCTTCGGCCGGGGCCGCGCCGGATCGGTCGCGGTGCTGGCAGAACTCGGCGCGGCGGCGGGCCTTTGGACGCAGGCGGTCGCCCCGGTCGCCGACGCCAGCGGCGACATCATTTCCTCCACCCGCATCCGCACCGCATTGCAGGCGGGCGATTGCACCACCGCCACCCGGCTGCTGACCCGGCCCTTCACCATCGAAGGCGTGGTGCAGCATGGCGACAAGCTCGGCCGCACCATCGGCTTCCCCACGGCGAACATCGACATGGGCGACTATCTGCGCCCAGCCTATGGCATCTACGCGGTGCGCGGGCTGCGGCCGGACGGTCGGATTTTGGACGGCGCAGCGAACCTTGGCATCCGGCCTATGTTCGACCCGCCCAAATTGCTGCTGGAACCGCATTTCTTCGATTTCGCCGAAAATCTCTATGACCAGCGGATCGCGGTGCAACTGATCGCCTATCTTCATGCCGAACGCGCCTATGACGGGCTGGACGCCCTGATGAACGGCATTGCCCAGGACTGCGTCGATGCACGGCAAATCCTTGCGGGAACGCCCTACCTCGCCTAAGGCACGGCGCTAATCTATCCAACCTCCGTTCGGTTCGAGCAGCTTCGAGCGTAGCCGAGAAGCGTCCGTCGAGAACAGTTCTCGACACGCTCGAACCGAACGGAAATAGTATAAGCGCACCCCATGACCGACGCACCCGACTATAAGTCCACCGTATTCCTGCCGCAAACCGACTTCCCGATGAAGGCGGGCCTCGCGCAAAAGGAACCGGCGATCGCCGCGCACTGGGAGGCGATGGACCTCTATGGCAAGCTGCGCGAAAAGCGCGCGGGGCGCGAACGCTTCATCCTGCACGACGGCCCGCCCTACGCCAATGGCGACATCCATATGGGCCATGCGATGAACAAGGTGTTGAAGGACATCATCGTCCGCAGCCAGTCGCTGCTCGGCAAGGATGCGCCCTATGTGCCCGGTTGGGATTGCCACGGCCTGCCGATCGAATGGAAGATCGAGGAAGAATATCGCAAGAAGAAACTGAACAAGGACGAGGTGCCCGCACAGGAGTTCCGCGCCCAATGCCGCGCCTATGCCGACCGCTGGGTCGGCGTGCAGAAGGAACAGTTCAAGCGCCTCGGCGTGATGGGCGACTGGGCCGATCCGTATCTGACCATGAAGTTCGACGCCGAAGCGACCATCGTCGGCGAACTGCTGAAATTCGCTGAAAGCGGCCAACTCTATCGCGGTGCCAAGCCGGTCATGTGGTCGCCCGTCGAGAAGACCGCGCTGGCCGAGGCGGAGGTCGAATATGAGGACGTGACATCAACCCAGATCGACGTCGCGTTCGAGATTGTGGACGCGCCGAACGCACCGGAACTGGTCGGTGCTTATGCGGTGATCTGGACGACCACCCCTTGGACGATCCCCGTGAACCAGGCGATCGCTTATGGGGAAGAGATTGAGTATGTTGCGATTCAGTTTGAGAAGGCGCCACTTATCCCCATCACGGAACGTGGTAGCCCTGACACGCCAATTGATAACAGCCAAGATAAGATTTTGCTCGTTGCAGCGTGTCTCTTAGATAGTTTGCATCTGCGTCTCGGAATTGCGTGGACACGAGAGAATGTCATCTGGCGCGGCAAAGGCACCCAACTCGCCGGAGCCATCGCGCGCCACCCCATGGCCAAATCCCTCCGTCATCCCGGCGAAGGCCGGGGTCCCGCTTCTTCTTTCGAGGGCGGCGAAGGCAGCGGGACCCCGGATCAAGTCCGGGGTGACGATAAGGCGAGGCTCGGCTTTTTCGACCGTCCCCGTCCCTTCCTCCCCGCCGACCATGTCACCACCGACGCGGGCACGGGCCTTGTCCATATGTCCCCCGACCATGGCGAGGAGGATTTCATCGCCTGCAAGAAGCTCGGCATCGATCCGGTCTTCGCAGTGAACGACGCAGGCTTCTACCGCGACGATTGGGAATGGCTGCCGGGCCAGGGCAGCGTCATCAACACCAAGTTCAATGGCGTGGACGGCCCGATCTGCACCGACTTGCGTGCTGCCGGTGCCTTGCTCTCCGCCAGCGACTTCCGCCACAGCTATCCCCATAGCTGGCGGTCGAAGGCGCGGATCATCTACCGCTGCACCCCGCAATGGTTCATCCCGATGGATAAGCCATCCGGCAACGCCACGCCCGACTATCCGCTCCCCCCGCTGGAGCCGATCACCGGCGCGCTGGCGACGGCCTTGCCGACCAACGGCCCGACCCTGCGCGGCGTCGCGCTCGATGCGATCCAGAACACCCGCTGGGTGCCGGAACGCTCGCGCAACCGCATCAATGCGATGGTCAGTGATCGCCCCGACTGGGTGATCAGCCGCCAGCGCGCCTGGGGCGTTCCCATCGCCCTCTATGTCCATCGCAAGAGCGGCCAGTATCTCGTTGATCCGGCGGTCAATGCCCGCATCATCGACGCTTTCAAGGCGGCCGGTGCCGATGCCTGGTTCGGCGCCGACCATCAGGCGCTGCTTGGCTCCGATTATGATCTGGCAGACTATGAAGTCGTGACCGACATTCTCGACGTCTGGTTCGACAGCGGCTCGACCCATAGTTTCGTCGTGGAGGCCCGCTATGGCGAAGGCACCCGTGCCGACCTCTATGTCGAAGGGTCCGATCAGCATCGCGGCTGGTTCCAATCCTCGCTGCTCGAATCGAGCGGCACGCGCGGCCGCGCGCCCTATGACGCGGTCCTGACCCACGGCTTTGCGCTCGACGGCACTGGCAAGAAAATGTCCAAGTCGCTCGGCAATGTGGTCGATCCGCTCAAGATCATGGCCGAAAGCGGTGCCGACATCTTGCGCGTCTGGGTCGCCAGCACCGACTATTTCGACGATGTCCGCATCGGCAAGGAAGTGCTGGCCGGTTCGTCCGACGCCTATCGCAAATTGCGCAACACTTTCCGTTACATGCTCGGAGCTCTTGCCGATTATGATGAAGTGACCGAGGCCGTTTCCTACGCCGAAATGCCGGAGCTGGAGCGCTATATGCTCCACCGGCTGGCGGCGCTGGATGCGGAATTGAAGTCGGTCGTGGACAAGGCGGCGGACAGCGACAATTGGCTCGAATTCAGCCGCTACACCCGCGCTTTGTTCGACTTCGCCAATAGCGACCTGTCGGCCTTCTTCTTCGACATCCGCAAGGACTGCCTCTATTGCGACGCGCCGACGGACCCCAAGCGTCGTGCCTATCGCACCCTGCTCGACACGCTGTTCCACGCGCTCGTCCGCTACGCCGCGCCGATCATCCCCTTCACCGCCGAGGAAGTGTGGCAAAGCCGCTTCCCAAGCAACGAAGATAGCGTCCATTTCCTGGAATGGCCGGAAATCGACCATCACTGGCTCGACCGCGACCTGGACGACAAATGGCGCGAATTGCGCACCCAGCGCGAACAGGTGAACGAAGCGATCGAGCCGCTGCGCCGCGAAAAGATCGTCCGCTCCAGTTTGGACGCGGACGTCACCATGGGCGAACTGCTCGCGGTGGGCGATGTCGATTTTGCCGAAGTGGCGATCGTCGCGCGCGTGACCATGGGGCAGGGGGATGGCATCACCGTACAGCCCAGCACATGGCATAAATGCGGCCGCTGCTGGCGCAAACTGCCCGAAGTCGCGATCGACGGCGCGCTCTGCGACCGCTGTGACGCGGTGCTGGCACGCTAAGCAATGTTCCTTCATGTCGTCATCCTGAAACAAGTTCAGGATGACGACAGTTTTTTAGGCTAGAGAGCGCAGGCATGCCCACCTCCATCAACCACCGCCCGCTGGGCCTGACCGTGGCGATCGTGACGCTCGCGCTCGACCAGCTCATCAAATATACCGTCACTTATCCGCTGGCGCTCAAAAGCCGTGCGGATATCGGCATCGAAATCCTGCCGATCTTCCGCCTGCGCTGGCTGGAAAATCGCGGCGTTTCGATGGGCTTCTTTCACGCCGATACCGACCTGATGCGCTGGGCGCTCGTTGGCATGACCATCCTGATCGCCGGGTTCGTGGCCGTGTGGATGTGGCGCGAAAAGGCGCGGCAGGATGTTGCCGCGCTCGGCCTCGTCCTGGGCGGGGCGATCGGCAACATCGTCGACCGGATGCGGCTCGGCTATGTCATTGATTATGCCGATTTGCACTTTGGCGAATGGCGGCCCTTCCTGATTTTCAACCTGGCCGACGCGGCCATCACCATCGGTGTGCTGATCCTGCTTGCGCGCGCGTTGCTGCTGCGCGACAAGAGCGCAAATACGGAGACTTTGAAGTAATGCGTAAACTGATCCTTGCCGCTGGTCTGCTCACCACCCTGTCGGCCTGCGGCGGCGGCGGTGGCCTGTTCAACCGTCAGCGGCCTGACGAATTCGCCGTCTCGCGCCAGGCGCCTTTGGTCGTCCCGCCTGATTTCGCGCTCGTCCCGCCCGCGCCCGGCTCCCCGTCGGCTGCCTCGGTCGATTCGGGCAAGGCCGCGATGGACGCCATGTTCGGCGGCTCCGCGCAGCGCAGCGCCACCGAAACCGCGACGCTCGACGCCGCCGGCCGCGCCAATGCGGCACCAGGCATCCGCTCCTCGGCCGGTGACCCCGCCACCGAAGTCGTGGACAAGGGCGCCACCACCCGCGACATCATCGCCGCCCCCGAAGGCGACGGCCAGGACGCTAGGGCGGTAACGCCCACCCCGCAGCCGTAAGCGACGAAAAAAAAGGGGCCGATCGGCCCCTTTTTCATTGCAGCTATGGCGGGGCGTTAAGCCCGCGCTTCCGTGCCAATGCCCGCACTATTATGCCGCAGCGCCGTCAGCACCGTGTCGATGATCGCATCAGCATCCAGACGCGCATCGGCATATTGTTTTTCGGGCTTGTCCTGATCCTGGAAAATATCGGGCAGGCGCAGCGTGCGGATCTTCAGCCCCGCGTCGGTCAGCCCAAGGTCGCTCGCCAGCGTCAGCACATGCGCGCCAAGGCCCCCAATCGCACCTTCCTCGATCGTCACGGCCACCTCATGGGTAGCCAGCAACCGGCGGATCATCGCTTCATCGAGCGGCTTGGCAAAGCGCAGGTCGGCAACCGTGGTGGACAGCCCCTTGGCTTCCAATACCTCTGCGGCCTTGAGCGCCTCTTCCAACCGGGTGCCGAGCGAGAGGATCGCGACCTGCCGCCCTTCGCGCATGATCCGGCCCTTGCCGATTTCCAGCCGCTCGGGCGTTTCCGGCATCGCCACCCCGGTCCCGTTGCCACGCGGATAGCGCAGCGCGATCGGGCCGCTATCATGCATCGCCGCCGTATGCGTCATATGCACCAGTTCCGCCTCGTCCGCGGCCGCCATCACCACCATATTGGGCAGGGTAGCGAGGTAGGTGACGTCGAAACTGCCCGCATGGGTCGACCCGTCCGCGCCCACCAGCCCGGCCCGGTCGATCGCAAAGCGGACCGGCAGGTTCTGGATCGCGACATCATGGACCACCTGGTCATAGGCGCGCTGCAGGAAGGTCGAATAAATGGCGCAGAAGGGCCGCATCCCCTCCGCCGCCAGACCGGCTGCGAAGGTGACCGCATGCTGCTCGGCAATCCCGACGTCGAAAATCCGATCGGGGAAGGCGAGGGCGAATTTGTCGAGGCCGGTGCCCGACGGCATGGCCGCCGTAATCGCACACAGCTTCGGGTCGCGCTGCGCCTCGGCGATCAATGCCTGGGCAAAGACATTGGTGTAGCTCGGCGGGCCGGGCGGGGCTTTCGCCTGCGTTCCCGTCACCACATCGAATTTCTGCACGCCATGATATTTGTCGTCGGCAGCCTCGGCCGGGGCATAGCCCTTGCCCTTCTTGGTCACGACATGGACCAGGCACGGCCCCTCGGCCGCATCGCGCACATTTTCCAGCACGGGGATCAACTGGTCGAGATTATGGCCATCGACCGGCCCGACATAATAGAAACCCAGTTCCTCGAAGAGGGTGCCGCCCATCGCCATGCCGCGCGCGAACTCGTCGGTCTTGCGCGCCGCATTATGGAGCGGCCGGGGCAGCTTGCGCGCGAGCTTCTTGGCCAGATCGCGCAGCCCCAGAAACTCCCGGCTCGTCACCAGCCGCGCGAGATAGGCGGACAATCCCCCCACCGGCGGCGCGATCGACATGTCATTGTCGTTGAGGATGACGACCAGCCGATTGCCCGCCGCCTGCGCATTGTTCATCGCCTCATAGGCCATGCCCGCCGACATCGCGCCGTCGCCGATGACGGCAATGCCCTTGCCCGGCCGGTCCTGCATCTGGTTGGCGATGGCAAAGCCCAGCGCCGCGCTGATCGAGGTCGAGCTATGCGCCGCGCCGAACGGGTCATAGTCGGATTCGGCCCGCTTGGTGAAGCCCGACAGCCCGCCGCCCTGGCGCAGGGTGCGGATGCGGTCGCGCCGCCCGGTCAATATCTTGTGCGGATAGCATTGATGGCCGACGTCCCACACCAGCTTGTCGCGCGGCGTGTCGAACACATAGTGAATGGCGGTGGTCAGTTCCACGACGCCCAGCCCCGACCCCAGATGCCCGCCCGTCACGCCCACGGCGGAAATCACCTCCTGCCGCAACTCGTCGGCCAGTTGGCGCAACTGGCCGGGCTTGAGCGTGCGCAGATCGGACGGCCAGATAACCTGGTCGAGCAGAGGCGTTTGCGGGCGATCATTCATGAAAGAAATAGACTCATATAGGCGCTGGAGCGGGTGGGCGAATGGCGCGGTGCCGTGGTCACGCCGCGCATTTCGCGCAGGTGCCCAATATTTCGATCACCGGCCGTTCGGGCTTGAAGCCTTCCTGCTCGGCGACGGCACGGACCTGGTTGGTCACCTTGTCGTCATCCAGATGGGTCGCCTGCTTGCAGGTGCGGCATACCAGGAAGATGCAGTCGTGATGACAGCCGGGATGCGCGTTGGCGATATAGGCGTTGGCGCTTTCCACCCGCATCGCGATATTGTTCGTCACGAACAGGTCGAGGATGCGATAGACGCTGTTGGGCGCCACCCGCTTGCCCCGCGCCTTCGACACCGTATCGGCAATGTCATAGGCGGATGCGGGCTTTTCCTCGGCCGACAGTGCATCGAAAATGGCGGCGCGCATCGGCGTCCACTGTTCGCTCTGGGCTTCCAGCGTGTTGCGCGCGGCGTCGGCCAATTTGGTGCCGGTCGGCTCAAGATGATGATGTTTATGGTCGGCCATCGGATCAATCTAGGCCGGGGCGGGGCCGGGGGCAAGGGCAGGCTGTCAGCGCTGCCCGAACTGCCATGCCGCCCATAGCCAGCCACCGATCATCAGCACGCCGCCGATCGGCGTGATCGCCCCCAGCCAGCGCGGCGCGCCCAGCGCCATGGCATAGAGCGACAGCGCGAAGATCGCCGCGCCAATCAGCAGCAGCACGGCCGCGCCACGCGCCACGCCCATGATCGCGATCGCCGCGACCGCATGAATCAATTGATAGGTGCCGCCGGTGCGCAGCCATTCCACCGCCTTGGGATCGCTCACCCCATGCGCGCCGAACGCCCCTGCGCCAATGGCGAGCGCCGCGGATAAAGCAGCCAGCACAGCAATCATGTCTTTTCTCCATCGCCGCGCGTCAGCAGCCGCATCCCCTTGCCGGGGCGGTAGATCAGATCCTTGGCCGCGATTAGGTCGCCATGCTCGATCTGCAACGCCAGCCTTTGTTCGTCATTGGCGCGATATTGGCGCTCGACCTCTTCGACTTCCTCGTCGGGCACGCCCAGCGCCTGCATCGCCTGCACCCCCATGCAGATCGCCGATTCATAGACTTCGCGCACCACTCCGGCCAGGTCCATATTCTGCAGCGCCAGCAATTGCCTGCGGTCGAACGCCCGCACCATCAAAGCGGCCTGCGGAAAGGCCTCGGCGATCGGCTGGAGCGCGCGGCTGTCGAGCGAGGGATCGTCAATGCAGAAGGCGATCAGCCGGGCATCGTCGGCGCCTGCGCGATGGAGCAGGTCGATGCGCGTGCCATCGCCATAATAGACTTTCGTGTCGAACCGCTGCGACACTTCGATCTGCGCGGGTTTCTTGTCGATCGACACGACGGCAAAGCCATGGCCGATCAGCATCTGCGCCACCGTCTGGCCAAATCGGCCATAGCCAACGATGATCGCGGTGCCGCGCGGGGCCTCGTCCGGGCCGGGCAAGTCAGCCCCGTCGCGCGACGCGGCGAATTCGAACCGGCGGGCGAACAGCATCAGGAACGGGGTCGTCGCCATCGAGAAGGTGACGATCGCGCTGAACAGGCTCGACGCTGCGGGCGCGATCAGCATGGCGCTTTGGGCCTGCGCAAACAGGACGAAGCCAAATTCGCCGCCCTGCGACAATAGCAGCCCTGCGCCCAGCGCCGGTCGCCAATCCATGCCGAACAATCGCGCAAGGCCGGTGATGATCGCTGCCTTGGTCGCGACCAAAATCAACGCCATGCCGATGACGAACACCGGATTGGCCGCAACCGTCCTGAGGTCCAGCACCATGCCCACCGCCAGGAAGAAGAGGCCGAGCAGGATCGAGCGGAAGGGTTCGACATCGGCCTCTATCTCATGCCGATAGGGCGAATCGGCCAGCATCACGCCCGCCACGAACGCCCCCAGCGCGGTGGACAGATGCAGGCTGTGCATCAACGCCGCCGCCGCCAGCACGGTGAACAGGCCCACCACGACGAACAATTCGCGCTCGCCCAGCCGCCCGACCAGCCCCAGCAAGGGCCGCAGGATGAACCGTCCCGCCAGCACCAGCCCCGCAATCGCCGCGACCGTATAGCCCGCCAGCACCCATCCCGGCGGTCCGGCGGCATCGGCCGGATTGCGCGACAGCGCGGCAATGATCGTGATCAGCGGCACGATCGACAGATCCTGGAACAGCAGGATCGAAAAGGCCTTCTCGCCAAAGGGCGAATTGATCCGGCCGCTGGATTTCAACCCCGGCAACACCTGCGCCGTGGACGACAGCGCCAGCGGCAGGCCGAGCGCGATCGCCGCGCCCCAGGTGAAGCCGGTGAAGTAGAAGATGATCGCCGTCAGCGCACAGCCACACAACACCACCTGCGCCAGGCCCAGCGCAAAAATGTCGCGCTTCAACCGCCACAGCCGCGCCGGATGCAGTTCCAGGCCGACCAGGAAAAGCAGCAGCACGATACCGATTTCGGCAATCGCCAGCTTCGATTCGCCGCCGCCGACCAGCCCCAGCCCCTGCGGCCCGACCAGCGCGCCCGCGACGAGATAGCCCAGCACCGCGCCCAGCCCGAACCGGCGGAACAGCAGGACGAACAGCACCGCCGCGCCCAGCAGGATGACGCCTTCCGACAACAGCATGTCCGTGGCGCTGAGCGGCGAGGGGATGGTCGGCATCAGGCGTCCGCCATCCGCGCGGCCTCGGCAATAGCTTCAAAGCCCAGGCGAATGGAGGCATGGCGCGCCGGATAGCCGCGCGCCGGGGCCAGCACCGCAAGGCCCGGCCAGAAATCCAGATCCTCGCTCGCGCCCGACAGATAAGCGGTCAGCTTGTCGCGCGCCTCGGCCAATTCATCGGCGCTCATCCCGATCGCCTGCGCCGCCATCAGCGACGCCGACGCCTGCCCCAGCGCGCAGGCCTTCACGTCCAGCCCCATGTCGGCCAGCCGCCCGTCGGCCATCGCCACATCGACCACGACGCGCGACCCACATGTCGGCGACCTTTTCTCCACGCTGGCCTGCGGTTCGGGCAGGCGGGCATGATGCGGGATGCTGGCGGCGAGCCGCAATATGTCTTTGTTATAGAGGGGGGCGCTCATTCCGCCCATGTAGGACAGGATCGTTGCCGGGTGAAGGCGGGGAATAAGGATGCGGGAAATAAGCTGGCAATGTGCAATCTGGTGACCCCTTCCAATGTAGGAAAATCCCTGATCTAACCCCGCCAGTGGATCAGCCGCCTGCCACCATCCGTCCCCAGCCAATCCCTGTCGCGCCACTGTCGCGTCACCGTAACCCAACCGGCGCGTCACAGGCGCGAACCTGTCGCGTCACCGTCGCGTCCCGGTGGCTTCCCCGTCGCAATTTGCCCGAATCGTCCCAAAAAATCACGCCTGCGACACTGTGAACTTTGCCCTGTCGCGTCGCTGTAACCTCGCTTACATCCCTTCTTCCCGCCCCCCAAGCAAATCCATCGCTTGCCTGCGCGCCGTCACGGCCTATCTCTCCTCCACCACGATTCGCAGCCGGAAAGCCCCGTTCATGACCGCCACCCACTCGACCCGCATGCTCATCCTTGGTTCCGGCCCCGCTGGCCTGTCCGCCGCCATCTATGGCGCGCGCGCTGGCCTCGCGCCGATCGTGGTGCAGGGGATGCAGCCGGGCGGTCAGCTCACCATCACCACCGATGTCGAAAATTATCCCGGTTTCAAGGACGTGATCCAGGGGCCATGGCTGATGGAGCAGATGCAGGCGCAGGCCGAACATGTCGGCGCCAAGATGATGTATGACCAGATCGTCGATGTCGACCTGTCGCAGCGGCCCTTCCGCCTGACCGGCGATGGCGGCATCGTCTATGTCGCCGACACGCTGGTCATCTGCACCGGCGCGCAGGCGAAATGGCTGGGCGTCGAGGGCGAGGAGCATCTCCAGGGCAAGGGCGTGTCCGCCTGCGCCACCTGCGACGGCTTCTTCTATCGCGGCAAGAAGGTGGTGGTGATCGGCGGCGGCAACACCGCGGTCGAAGAAGCGCTCTACCTCACCAACCACAGCCATGACGTCACGCTGATCCACCGCCGCGACACGCTGCGCGCCGAAAAGATCCTGCAGGAGCGGCTCTTCGCCCATCCCAATATCAAGATATTGTGGAACAAGGCGGTCGATAAATTCGTCGGTGGCGGCACGCCCGAAGGGCTGGTCGGCGTCGATCTGATCGACACCGTCACCGGCGAGCGGTCGCATGAACCCACCGACGGCGGCTTCGTCGCGATCGGCCATCACCCCGCGACCGAATTGTTCACCGGCAAACTGCCGATGGACGAAGGCTATCTGCTGGTCGACAAGGGCACCACCCACACCGCCATCCCCGGCGTCTTCGCCGCGGGCGACGTCACCGACAAAATCTACCGCCAGGCCGTAACCGCCGCCGGCATGGGCTGCATGGCCGCGCTCGATGTCGAGAAGTTTCTCGCCGAAGCGGATTTTGAAGCTATGGCGGAGGCGTAGTTTACTGCCGTTCGCCCTGAGCGAAGTCGAAGGGTTTCGCCGAGCGAAGCGAGGTGCCTTCGCCTCCGCTCAGGCAAAGGCTTCGACTTCGCTCAGCCCGAACGGACCTTATTTGGCCACCTTACCCCGCGCAAAGGCCACCAGCGACCCGAACGTCTCGAACGTATCGCCGTCGATATCATCATCCTCGATCAGGATATCGAAGCGATCCTCCATCTCGGTCAGCAGCCCCGCAACCGCCATGGAATCCAGTTCTGGCAGCGCGCCAAACAAGGGCGTGTCCGCCTCGAACGCATCGACCCGCTCCTGGGACAGGCCCAGAACGTCGCGAAGCAACGTCCGCGTCAGAGGGTCGATGGTATCGGCCTGACCGACCGGCGAAGGATGATTGGCCCGCATAAGGGCGCTTTCCTAGTCATTCATGCCCTATCCGACAAGCGCGGAAATGGCCGTCCGCGCCGCCGGGAGCCAGCTCGACGCAAAGCGCGGGTTGAAGGCGTCGATCCGGTGCAGCGCGATCCGCTCGTCCATCCAGTCGGCCTTATAGCCATTGTCACCAGTGCCATAGTCGATCAGCGCGACCCGATCACCGTCGATCGCCTGCGCGAACATCGCATGGCTCAGCAACGTACCGGGCGACCCGGCATCGTGGGCGCGATCATGGGAGAGTTTGTGAATAAGCGCGACGCCATGTTCCACCGTCCAATATTGCGTCGCCACCGCCCGCCCGTCGAGCCGCGCGAAGCCCAGCCGCAACGTCCCCGCATCGCTCTCCTGTTCGGCGAGCGCGCGCAGGAAGGCCAGGCCCGGCTCCGCCGCTTTCCAGCTACGGTCATGCACATCGACATAGTCCTGCCACAGATCGTCGGTCAGCCGGTCGCTGATAGAGAGCGTATAGGGACTGTTGCGCGCCTTGCGCCGCACCAGCGTCCGCAACCGCCCCGGCCGCGCCGCCCAATAGGTCGCAAAATCGCGTCCCGCCGGGCGCAGCAGATAGCGTCCCCCCATTGGCCGCGACAGCGTAAACCAGCCCGCCCGCCGCAAACTGGCGCGCAACGCGCCGCCATCCTCCAGCGGATAGAAATCGATCTGGCTATTGCCCGCCAGCAAATGCCGCGCCAGCGCATCGAGCAGCCGACCCTGTTGCGCTTCGTCGGGATCGCCCAGAAATATCGGCGCCCAGGCAAAACTATACCAATTGGCCAGCGCCGATACCCGCCGCGCCTCCGGCTGCATCAGGACTATCCACGCCTGCGCGCGCCTCTCCTCCGCCACCAGCACGCGGACCGGCGTAGCGGCAAAGCAATGCTGGTGCAGCAGTGCATACCAGTCGAATCGGTCGAACAGGGACGGCATGGCCATCCGATCGGCACGGCCCTGCAGCGCGTGCCCGACTTCGGCCAGGCTGTGATATTCCCTTGTCGTCGGCAACCGACTATCTCCGCAACCAGAAGAGGAACGCTTAAGTGCAAAGTCTGGAAATGGAGTTAAGCACGACAGGCCCGTCTGCGGACAGCCTGCCGATCGATCATGTCCTGCTGCGTGGCGATCCGCTCCGCCCGGCGCTGGACGGGCGATCGGGCACTTATACTTTCGCCGAGTTGGAAGAAACGCTGGGACGGCTGGCGGGCTGGCTGGCCGGGTGCGGGCTGGAGCCGGGCGCACGCGTCGCGAGCTGGATCGCCAAAGGGCCGGTCGCCGCGCTCCTGCCACTGGCCGCGCCGCGCGCGGGCCTTGTCCATGTGCCGATCAACCCCCTGCTCAAACATGCCCAGGTCGCCCATATCCTGTCCGACAGCGGAGCCGCGATGCTGATCGGCACGGCGGCGCGACTCGACAGCCTGCAGCCTGGCGACGTGCCGCCCGATTGCCCGCTGCATCGCGAGGATGACGCCGCCTGCGCCATGAGCGGCGGCGATCCGATCGGCCCGTCCGACGCTGCGCCCGACACGCTGGCCGCCATCCTCTACACCAGCGGATCGACCGGACGACCCAAGGGCGTGATGCTCAGCCACGCCAATCTCTGGCTGGGCGCGGTCGCGGTGGCCGACTATCTGGGCATGGGCACGAACGACCGGACCGCCTGCGTCCTGCCGTTCAGCTTCGACTATGGCCAGAACCAGCTCTTCTCGACCTGGATTGCGGGTGGCTGCGTCTATCCGCTCGACTATCTGACCCCGCGCGACGTGATGAAGCTGGTCGACCGGCGCGACATCACCACGCTGGCCGGGGTGCCGCCGCTCTGGGTGCAACTGACCGAACTGGACTGGCCGCCGGAGGTCGCCGCCAAGCTCAAGCGCCTGACCAACAGCGGGGGCGCGCTGACCCGGCCGCTGGTGGGGAAACTGCGCGCCCTGTTCCCCCGCGCCGACCTTTATCCCATGTATGGCCTGACCGAGGCCTTCCGCTCCACCTATCTGCCGCCCGCCTTGGTGGACAGCCACCCTGATTCGATGGGCCGCGCGATCCCCTTTGCCGAGATCCTCGTGCTGCGCCCCGATGGCAGCGTCACGGACGATGACGAGCCGGGCGAACTGGTTCATTGCGGGCCATTGGTGGCGCAGGGCTATTGGCGCGACGCCGCCCGCACCGCCGAACGCTTCAAACCTGCACCTGCGGCCTCCCGCTATGGCGGCATGGCGGTCTGGTCGGGCGACACGGTGCGGCGCGATGCGCAAGGGCTGCTCTATTTCGTCGGTCGCGACGACGCGATGATCAAGTCTGCGGGCAACCGCATCAGCCCGACCGAGATAGAGGAAGCCGCCGTCGCCGTCGCCGGTGTCGCAGAAGCGGTGGCGCTGGGGGTGAAGGATGACCGGCAGGGCCAGGTGGTCCGGCTGTTGCTGCGCGCCGACGATCCGGCTGTCGCGCAGGCGGTTGCCGCGCACCTCAAAAGCGAACTGCCCAATTATATGCAGCCAAGGGATATCCTTGTGCTGGACGAATTTCCCAGCAATCCCAACGGCAAGATCGATCGAGTCGCCCTTGCGCATCATCATTGTGCTCCTGCGAAAGCAGGAGCCTAGGGTGAGGCGGGTAACCTATCGCCCTGGGCTCCTGCTTTCGCAGGAGCCCATCGTTATGAAGCTGAGAAGGTGTTGCAGATGAAGCCGATGGGACCGATCCCGCCCTGGTTCGCGGGCGAGGAGGGCATGTTGCTGATCGGCGGTTATGGCGCGGCCAGCCTGGTGGATGAGGCAGGCGACACGCCGCTCTTCGCCTATGACATGGCGATCGTCGAAGCGCAGGTCCGGCGCTTCCGGGCCGCCATGCCGCCCGCCCTGCACCTCCATTATGCGATCAAGGCCAACCCCTATGCTCCGCTGCTCGCGGCCATGGCGGGGCAGGTCGATGGCTTCGACATCGCGTCGGGCGGCGAACTGGACATGGCGCTGGCAGCGGGCATGGACCCGGCGCGGATCAGCTTTGCCGGGCCGGGCAAACGCAATGACGAACTGGAAGCGGCCATTTTCGCAGGCGTCACGCTCAACCTCGAATCCGAAGGGGAGGGGCGTCGCGCGCTCGCCATCGGCCACCGGATCGGCAAGACGCCGTGCGTCGCGGTGCGGGTGAACCCCGACTTCCATCTCAAAGGCTCCGGGATGCGGATGGGCGGCGGGGCCAAGCCATTCGGCGTCGATGCCGATCGCGCCGCGGCGCTTGCCCGCGCGATGATCGACGGCGGGGCCGACTGGCGCGGCTGGCATATCTTTGCCGGTTCGCAAAATCTCGACGCCATGGCGATCATCGAGACGCAGGCCGCGACCTTGGCGCTGGCGGCGCGCCTGTCCGAAGCGGTCGGCGTCGCGCCGCCGCTGGTCAATCTGGGCGGCGGCTTTGGCCTTGCCTACTTCCCCGGCGACGTGCCGCTCGACATCCGCCCCATCGGTGTCGCCCTCGACAGCGCGCTGGAATCATTGCCCGACATCCTCAAACCCACCCATTTCGCGATCGAACTCGGCCGCTGGCTGGTGGGGGAGGCGGGCGTCTATCTAACCCGCGTAATCGACGTGAAGGTCAGCCAGGGCGAAACCTTCGTCGTCGTCGATGGCGGCCTGCACCATCAACTTGCCGCCAGCGGCAATTTCGGCACCGTCGTCCGCCGCAACTATCCGATCGCCATCGCCAACCGTTTCGGCGCGGACCCGGCGGCAGAGCCAGTGACGGTCGTCGGCTGCCTTTGCACCCCGATCGACCGGCTCGGCGACAAGGTGGCGTTACCCCCGGTGCAGGAAGGCGACCTCATTGCCATCTTCCTAGCAGGGGCCTATGGCGCGTCGGCCAGTCCGACCGCTTTTCTTGGCCATCCAAGTCCTCGTGAAGTTTTACTTGGCTGAATTACTCTACACATAACTCCTAACGGTATCTTTACCCTTTGACGGCATGAAGAGGTCCGAAGCCCTGTGCTGAACGGCCTTGCCACCCCTCTTTGGCGGCCGGTCGCACAAGGCCGCACAAAGAGGTGAGAATATGCGTTTCCTGTCCGTTTCCAGGCTCCTGATCGGTGCATCCTTGCCCGCCGTCGCCCTGTCGGGCTGCGCCACGGTGCCTGCCGGGCCGCAACTGCCCCCGGCATCCTTCGTGTCGACGCAGGAAGGACCGGGCGAGGAATATATCATCGGCCCGCTCGATGACCTCACCATCTTCGTGTGGCGCAATCCCGAACTGGGGGCCAAGGTTCAGGTGCGGCCCGACGGGCGCATCACCACGCCGCTGATCACCGATATGCCCGCCGTGGGCAAGACGCCCAAGATGTTGTCCGACGACATCAAGCTGGCGCTCACCAAATATATCGAAAATCCGCTCGTCTCGGTCATCGTCAACAATTTCAGCGGCACCTTCAGCCAGCAGGTGCGGATCGTCGGCGCGACTGACAAGCCCGCCTCGATTCCCTATCGGGCCAACATGACGTTGCTCGATGCGATGATCTCGGTCGGCGGCCTGTCCGAATTTGCCGCGGGCAACCGCGCGCGCCTCATCCGCTTCGACAAGGATAGCGGCAAGCAAAAGGAATATCAGGTCCGCCTGAACGACCTGCTCAAGAAGGGCGACACGCGCGCCAACGTCATGCTCGCCCCCGGCGACGTCATCATCATCCCTGAAAGCATGTTCTGATATGGCCGGTCTTTACGACGAATTGCTGGTCCTGCTCCATGGCATATGGAGCCGCCGCTGGATCGCGCTGGGCGTCGCCTGGGGCGTGGCCATGCTTGGCTGGCTCGGCGTGGCGCTGATCCCCAACAGCTATGAATCGAAGGCGCGGGTCTATGTCAGCACCCAGTCGTTGCTGGAGGACAAGGTCGGCATCACCCAGGTCCAGTCGCAGCAGGAACTGGAGCGCGTGCGCAGCACGCTGGCCAGCGCCGAAAATCTCGAAAAGGTCGTGCGCGAAACCGATCTGTCGCAGGGCGTCTCCGGCCCGCGCGACGTCGCCGCCAAGATCACGACGCTGCGTGAAAATATCACCGTGATGGCGCAGGCCGACCCCAGCATGATCGACATCAGCGCCAAGTCCGCCGATTCGAGCCTGTCGGACGGTGCGAACGCGCGCATCGCGCAGCAGGTGGCGCAAAAGCTGATCGACATCTTCCAGGAAGAAAATCTGTCGGGCGACCGGACGCAAACCAAGCAGAGCCTCGCTTTCCTTGACCAGCAGGTCGCAGCGCGCGGCAAGCAGATGGAGGCCGCTGACCAGCGCCGCGTCGAATTTGCCCAGCGCTATGTCGGGCTATTGCCCGGCGCAGGCTCCATCAGCCAGCGCATGGATGCCGCCCGGATGGAGATCAACCAGATCGACTCACAACTGGTGCAGGCACAAAGCGCCCTGAGCGCGATGAACGGCCAGTTGGCGGGCACCCCGCAAAGCCTGCCGGGCGTCGGCGCGGCGGGCGGCCCCTCGGCGCTCAGCCAGGCTCAGTCGAACCTCGCGGGCATGCGCGCGCGCGGCTGGACCGTCGACCATCCCGACGTGATCGCGGCACAACGCGAAGTCGATGCCCTGCGCCGTCAGGGTGGCGGCGGCAGCGCAGGCGGCGGTGGCACGCCCAATCCCGCCTATCTGTCGATCAAGTCGATGCAGGCCGAACGCGCTGCGACGGTGCAGGCGCTCTCCACCCGCAAGGCACAGTTGCAGGCCGACCTCAACGCCATGATGGCCAAGCAGGTCGACGAACCGGGCATCGCGTCAGAGCAGGAAAAGCTCGACCGCGACTATGAAGTGCTCAAGACCCAATATGACAAGCTGCTCGCCGACCGCGAGGAAATCCGCCTGCGTGGCGAGGTGAAGTCGGAAACCGGATCGGTCCAGTTCCGCGTCATCAACCCGCCCAGCATCCCCACCGCGCCGACCGCGCCCAACCGGCCGCTGCTGCTGCTCGGCGTGTTGATCGTCGGCATTGCTGCGGGCGTTGGCGTCGCTTTCGCCATGGGCCAGCTCAAGGGAACATTCCCCACCGCCGCCCGTCTGGAACGCGCCATCGGCCTGCCGGTCGCCGGATCAATCAGCCAGGCGGTCAGCGCTACGCAGGTCGCCGTCGAAAAACAGCGGATGAAATGGTTTGCGGGCGCCAGTGGCGGCTTGGCGGCGGTCTGCCTGCTGCTGATCGTCGTCGAATTTGTCCAGCGTGGCATGGCTTGAGATGTGGGCGTGAAGGAACCAGGAAACATGAACCAGCATAGCCCCATCAAAGGCGGATCGCTGATCGAGCGCGCCACCGAAATCTATGATTTCAGCGCCGCCCTGCGCGGCCGCGCCGCGCCTGCCGTCGAAATGCCCGCCGATGCGCCGCCGCTCGCCGCGCCGGTTGCCGTCGCGCCCGCCGCGCTGGCCCCCGCGCCGACGGGCTTCCGCGCCTTGCCCTGGACCGGCCCCATCCAGCCGATCGACCGCATTGCACTCGCCGAAGCAGGCCTGCTCCAGCCCGACGGCCCCGTCACCGCGATGAGCGAGGAGTTCCGCCTGCTCAAGCGCGACCTGCTGGCGCAGCTACAGGATAATAAGCGCGGCAACCGCATCCTCGTCTGTTCGCCGCATAGCGGCGATGGCAAGAGCTTCTGCGCGATCAACCTGGCGCTCAGCCTCGCGGCCGAAAAGGACCGCGAAATCCTGCTGATCGACGCCGATTTCGGCAAGCCCGGCATCCCCGCCGCACTGGGGCTGGAGGCTGGCCCCGGCCTGATGGACGCGCTCGCCGACCCGATGGTGGCGATCGAGGATTGCGTGATCCGCACGGACATCCCCTCGCTGTCGATCCTGCCCGCCGGACAGCGCAGTAACGCGGACACCGAATTTCTCTCCTCCGCCCGCACCGAACAATTGCTCGCGCGTCTGACCGAAGGTCGGCCCGACCGCATCCTCGTCTTCGACTCGCCGCCGCTGCTCGCCGCCTCGCCCGCTGCCGTGCTGGCCAGCCATGTCGCCATCGCCCTGCTGGTGGTGCGCGCCGACAAGACCAGCGAAGCCGCCGTGCGCGATGCGATCGGCCTGCTCAAGGGCGGAGCGCAGGTCCAGCTTCTGATTAACGCCGTCCGCTTCACCGGCGGCGGCCGCCGCTTCGGCAGCTATTATGCCAAGGGGGAACCCCGCTCATGACTCGTTACTGGATCAGCGGCGCGTCCTTCGTCGCGCTGGCCGCCGCCGCCGTTCCCGCGCTGGCGCAGGATGCGCAGCGCCGGATGGACGTGACGCCCTATATCGGCATCGACCAGGTGGTGATGGCCCCGCTCAAGGGCGGCGGCGACGTGCTGACCTATACCAATGTCACGGCTGGCCTGACCGCCGAAGTGCAGAATCGCCGGGTCGAAGCGGTGGTCGATGTCCAATATAATCACAGCTTCGGCTGGGGCAGCCAGGCACCCGATCAGGACGTGCTGAGCGGCATCGCCAGCGCGCGCGTCAATCTGGCGCGCGGCCTTTCGCTCAATGCGGGCGGTCTGGCGACGCGGGTGCGCACTGATGGGCTGTCGGGCGCGACATCGCTTAACGACAACAGCTTCACCAGCCAGGTCTATGCCGGTTATATCGGCCCGTCCTACACGACGCAGGTCGGCGACTTCACCGTCAACGGCTCCTACCAACTGGGCTATGCGCGGGTGGAAGACAGCGTCAATGCCGATTTCCTGGGCGGGCGCGCCGGCTCCTTCGCCGATAGCTGGACGCACAGCCTCCTTGGCTCGGTCGGCTTCGGGCCGGGCACAGTGCTGCCGGTCGGCCTGACCGCCAGCGCCGGCTATAATCGCGAAGATGCCAGCCAGCTCGACCAGCGGTTCGAAAATGCCTGGGGTCGTCTGGACGCGACCCTGCCAGTCTCGCGCACCGTCGCGCTTCTGGGCGGCATCGGCTATGAAAAGATCGAGATCAGCCAGCGTTCGCCGCAACTGACGGACGAGGGCGTACCACTGATCCGCAACGGCCGCTACGTCACTGACAAAAGCTCGCCGCGCGCGCTGGTCTATAATTTCGACGATATCATCTGGGATGTCGGCGTCTTGTGGCGGCCCAGCCGCCGCACCTCGCTGACCGCGCGGGTGGGCGAACGCTATGGCGGCATGACCTATCAGGGCAGCTTCACCTGGCAGGGTCAGGACAGCAGCTTCGGCCTCATGGTCTTCGATGGCATCGACAGTTTCGGCCGCATGATCATGGCCGATGTCGCGGCCGTGTCGGGCAGCAGCCTCAATGTCGTGCGCAATCCCTTCACCGGCGATCTCACCGGCTGCGCCTTCTCGACCACCGGCGGAGGCCAGTGTTTCAACGATTCGCTGTCGGGCATCACTGACGCCAATTTCCGCTATCGTGGGGTCGCGGCCCAATATGCGCTGCGGCGTGGACCTTGGGGCTGGGGCCTGGGCGCTGGCTATTCGCAGCGCAAGTTCATCACGCCGCAGGGCCAGAGCGTGCTGATCAGCGGATCGCGTGATCAGAACTGGTACGGCAACGGCTCGGTCAGCTATATGTTCAGCGACAGCGACAGCATCGACCTTGTCACCTACATCAACTATTTCGACGCCAGCGGCGATCGGCTGGATGTCCTGAACTTCGGTGCATTTACCAGCTATTACAAGAATCTGACCCGGCGTCTGTCGGCTTCGGCCTCGGTCGGGCTGGACGGTGTGCAGGCAGACGACTTCGAAACCATCATCAGCGCGTTGGGCCAGGTCGGCCTGCGCTACAGCTTCTAACGGGTCGGCCTGGGGAGACGAAGATATGTACGATCAATTCTACGGATTGCAGGGTCGCCCGTTTCAGCTAACGCCCGACCCGCATTATTATTTCGAAAGTGCCACGCACCGCAAGGCGCTATCCTATCTCGGCTATGGCCTGGCGCAGGGCGAAGGCTTCATCGTCATCACCGGCGACATCGGCGCGGGCAAGACCACTTTGGTCGGCCATCTGATGCAGACGATCGACCCTTCGCGCCTCACCGCCGTCAAGATCGTCTCGACCCAGGTGCAGGGCGACGACATGCTGCGCCTCGCCGCGCAAAGCTTCGGCCTCGCGACCGAAGGCATGACCAAGGCTGCAACGCTGCAACAGGTGGAAGCCTATCTGCACATGCAGGCGCGTGCCGGACGGCGCACCCTCCTGATCGTGGACGAGGCGCAGAATTTGGCGGTCTCGGCGATCGAGGAGTTGCGGATGCTGTCCAATTTCCAGCTTGGCGGCCAGTCGCTTCTCCAGATATTCCTGCTCGGCCAGCCCGAATTTCGCGACTTGCTCAAATCGCCGCAGCTCGAACAGTTGCGCCAGCGCGTCATCGCCACCCATCATCTCGAACCGATGATGGCCAATGAAGTCGAGCCTTATGTCATTCACCGCCTGACGGTGGCGGGCTGGGACGGTCGCCCGATCTTCAGCCGCGACGCCTTTGCCGCCCTCTATGCCGCGACCGGCGGCGTGCCGCGCCGCCTGAACGCACTGGTCAGCCGCGTCCTGCTGATGGGCGCGATCGAGCAATTGGAAGCGATCGACGCCGATGTGGTGCAGGCGGTCGTCGCCGACATGGGTCTGGACATCGACGTCACGCCAACGGCGATGACGCCCTCCGCACTGGACGATGTCGAAGATGTTGGTGAGGACACTGCCCTAATTGTACCGGAAGCCGAAGCGGAAGCCGACGTAGCAGACGACACCGCGCAGCTAGAACTGGAAACAGTCGAAGAAGCGGACGAGATCGTCGCCGAAGTCGAGGAAGAACAGGATATGATCGACGAGAGCTGGCCCTTGGCCTCCGACACACAGGATGCTGAGATCGTGGACGAAGCGATCGAAGAAGAACCGATTGCGCTCGAAGACAGCCTTGCACAGGGCGACGCCACGCTTGGCGACTTCACCTCGCCCTACGATCAGCAGGACTGGTCGATGCAGCGCGCACCTTTCGCACCACCCGTCGAGGTGGACGTTGTTGACGAGGATGACGACCAGCCCGAAGCCGACCTCGCCGAAGCGCTGGACGCCAGGATCGCCGACCTCCACGAAGCCGAAGCGGAACAGCCCGATACCATCGACGCCCAGTCCGTCGAGATGCTGCGCCACGACATGCTGGGCGAGATCGAAGCGCTCCGCGCTGAAATCGCCTCGCTGCGCGCGGTGCAAGCGCATGTGCCGTTCGTTCCTGCCCAGACGATTGATCCCGAAGCGCTCAAGGATTGCTTCACCCTGATCGAGGAACGACTATCCTCGCTGGAATTTCGCGCCGAGGAACAGGATACCGCGCTCCGCCGCGTGCTGACGCTGCTGGTCGATTGGGTCGAACGCGAAGATCGCATGGCGGGGGTGACGCAGGATAGCGTCGCCGCCTGACGGCCAGACGCGCGGGAATTGAAAGAATGATGCAGAACGCCCTGTCGGTCGATGTCGAGGACTGGTTCCAGGTCGGCGCGTTCGAGCGCACGATCCGTCGTGCCGATTGGAACGGGCTGACCCACCGGGTCGAGCGCAATACCGACGCGGTGCTGGACCTGTTCGCGCAGGCGGACGTCAAGGCGACCTTCTTCACCCTAGGCTGGGTCGCCGAACGCTATCCGGCGCTTATGCGCCGCATTGCCGACGCCGGACATGAGGTCGCCAGCCATGGCTATGACCATGGCCGCGTCTTCACCTTCACCCCCGAAGCCTTCCGCGCCGACCTGCGCAAGGCCCGCGCCATATTGGAGGATGCCAGCGGCCAGCGCGTCACCGGCTATCGCGCGCCCAGTTTCTCGATCGACACCCGCACGCCTTGGGCGCATCCCATTTTGGCGGAGGAGGGCTATCGCTATTCTTCCAGCGTCGCGCCGATCCGGCATGACCATTATGGCTGGCCCGAATCCCCGCGCTTCGCGTGGAAGCCGGTGCCGGGGTCCGATCTGGTCGAGCTGCCGGTGACGACGGCGAAACTGGGCAATCGCACGCTGGCGGCGGGGGGAGGGGGCTTTTTCCGCCTGCTCCCCTATGGATTTTCGCGCTGGGCGATCCGCCAGGTCAACGATCAAGCGGGGCGGCCCGCCATCATCTATTTCCACCCGTGGGAAATCGACCCGGACCAGCCGCGCGTCGCTGACGCACCGCTGCGCTCGCGCCTGCGCCATTATAGCAATCTCTCGGTCATGGCCGCCAAGCTGCGCCGCCTGACGCGCGACTTCGCCTGGACACGGGTCGATGCGCTGGCCGACGCCGAAGCGGCGCGGGCGTCCTGACGATGGGGCAGGCTGTCACACCCTTCATCACGCTGATGGACCTGTCCGATCCGGCGCAGGCAGGGGCGGTGGACGCCTATGTCATGGCCCATGCCGACGGCACCCCCTTTCACCGCCCGGCCTGGTTGCTGGCCGTGCAGGACGGCACCGCCAACGCCGCCTTGCTTCTGGCGGCAGTCGGCCATTCGGGCGGCATCAGCGGCCTGTTGCCGCTGCATCATGTGCGCAGCCGCCTGTTCGGGCAGGCGCTCGTCTCGACCGCCTTCGCTGTCGATGGCGGCCTGTTGGCGGACAATGATCGCGTCGCGGCAGCGCTCGTCAGCGCGGCCGAGCATCTCGCCCATGACCGTGGCGGCCTGTCGCTCGAACTGCGCGGCGGACCGTGCCCCGGCCCGACATGGGAACAGCGCGCCGACCAGCATGTCGGCTTCGTCCGGCCGATCGCTGCCGATGACGATGCGGAATTGCTGGCCGTCCCGCGCAAGCATCGCGCCGAACTGCGCAAGGCGCTCGCTAACCCCGCCTTGGCGATCGACATCGGCCGCACTCGACGGCATTTGCGTGACCATTATCGCGTCTACGCCACCAGCGTCCGAAACCTCGGCACCCCGGTCTTCCCCGCGCGCCTGTTCCGCGCCGTGCTGGATCGGTTCGGCGAGGATGCGGACATATTGATCGTGCGCGACGGCGACCGGCCCGTCTCGGCGGTGCTGACGCTCTATCATAACGGCCGGGTCATGCCCTATTGGGGCGGTGGCCTCGCCGAGGCGCGGCGTCTGCGCTCCAATGAACTCATGTATTACCGCCTGATGGGGCATGGCCGGGCACGCGGTATGACGATGTTCGATTTCGGCCGGTCAAAGGTCGGCAGTGGGCAGGCGGCCTGGAAAAAAAGTTTCGGTTTCGAGCCGCGTCCTCTGGTCTATCACGAATGGGCTCCCGATGGCGCGCGGCGCGATGTGAACCCGCACAGCGAGAAATATCAGCGCCGCATTGCCTTGTGGAAGCGTTTGCCGCTGCCGGTCGCCAATCTGGTCGGCCCGCTCATCGCGCGCGGCCTGGGATGAAACGGGAAATCTATGCTATGCTGGCCCATGGGACCGGCGGGGGTCGGGGGGACTAGGACGTCATGTTCATGCAAGGGATAACCGAGGTCGGCCTCCTCGTCGAAGAGGCGCGCCTTGCCGATGCGGCAGAGGTTGCCGTAATCGACGCATGGGTGCGCGCCCATCCGCAATCGACGCCTTTCCATCGTCCCGGCTGGATCATGGGGGTTGAACATGGCACGGGTCAGAAGGCCCGGCTGTTGGTGGCGCGGCTGGGCAGCCAGATCGTCGGCGTCCTCCCGCTCACCTATATCCGCTCGATGCTGTTCGGCCGCGCCCTGGTCGGCAGCGGCTTTGCGGTCGACGGCGGCATCCTCACCACCCACCGCAAGGCAGGCGAGATGCTGGCCGACGCCGCCTGGACGCTGGCGCAGAAGCTTGGTTGCACGACGCTCGAACTGCGCGGCGGCGAAGCGCCAGCCGGTCTCGCCTGGCAGGCAAAAGCCGACGCCTATCTCGGCTTCTCGCGCCCGCTCGCCGCCGACGACGAAGCAGAACTCAAGGCCGTGCCCAAACGCCACCGCGCCGAAATCCGCAAAGGCCTCGCCAACGATCTTGTCTTCGAAAGCGGCCGCGACAAGCGGCTGCGCGACATCCATTACCGCCTCTACGCCCATAGCGTCCATCATCTGGGCACCCCGGTCTTCCCCCGCGCCCTGTTCGATGGCGTGCTGGATCGGCTCGGCGAAGACGCCGACATTGCGGTCGTGTCGAAAGACGGCCAGCCCCTGTCGGCGGTCATCAGCCTTTATCATGGTGGCGCGTGCATGCCCTATTGGCATGGCGCGGCCGATGGCGCGCGGACCATGCGCTCGAATGAAGCGCTCTATTTCCTGCTGATGCGCCAGGCGCGCGAACGCGGCTGCACGACCTTCGATTTCGGCCGGTCGAAGGTCGGCACCGGCCCCGCCGCCTGGAAAAAGACCTGGGGCTTCGAGGGCGAACCGCTCGGCTATCATCTGCGCACCGCGCCGGGCAAGGAGACGCGCGACGTCAATCCGCTCTCACCCCAATATCGGCGGAAGGTCGAATATTGGAAGAAGCTCCCCGAAAGCCTCGCCACGCTCATCGGCCCGCATATCGCGCGGGGCCTTGGATGACGGGCGAGATCCTCTTCCTCTGCCATCGCATCCCCTTTCCGCCGGACAGGGGCGACAAGATCCGCTCGTGCAACCTGCTCAAGCGGTTGGCGCAGGTCGCCCCCGTCCATGTCGGCTGCTTCGCCGATGATGATCGCGACATGGGCTTTGCCGGGGAACTGGCCGCCATTGCGCAGAGCCACTGCCTGCTCCGGCGCGACAAGTCCAAGATCGTGGCCGGCCTCACCGGCCTCGCCAAGCGCGAACCCTTGCTCGTGTCGCTGTTCGACCATCCCGGCCTGCACCAGTGGGTCGCGCAGACTCTGGCCGACCATCCCATTCGCGCCGTCGTAGCCTATTCGGCGCAGATGGCGCATTTCGTGCCCACGCTCCCGCCCGGCGTCCGCTTCCTGATGGATTTCGTGGATTTCGATTCGGCCAAATATGCCGCCTATGGCGCGCAGGGGTCGGGACCGATGGGCTGGATCAACCGGCGCGAAGGCCGCGTTCTGCTCGACTTCGAACGCCGCGTCGCCGCGCGCGCCGACATCTCCACCTTCGTCAGCGAAGCCGAAGCAGCCCTGTTCCGCGCCGCCAGCGGCCTTGGCCCTGACCGCATCGTGCCGCTCGAAAACGGCGTGGCGCTCGACTATTTCGACCCCGCGGCTGATTTCCCCCCGGTGGACCATGGCGATGGCCCCTTGCTCGTCTTCACAGGCCAGATGGACTATCGCCCCAATGTCGAGGCGGTCGAAAGTTTCGCGCGCCAGACCTTGCCCGCCATCCGCACTGTCCATCCCAACGCCCGCTTCGCCATTGTCGGCCGCAACCCGTCCAAGGCGGTCGAAGCGCTCGCCGCCCATCCCGGCGTGATCGTCACCGGCGGCGTGCCCGACGTGCGCGGCTGGCTGGCGGCGGCCGACATTGTCGTCGCCCCTTTACGCATCGCGCGCGGCATCCAAAACAAGGTGCTGGAAGCCATGGCGATGGCTCGCCCGGTCGTCGCCTCGCCCCAAGCCGCCGAAGGCATCGACGCGCAGGATGACCTGCACCTGCTGATCGCCGCCAACCCCGCCGAAGAAGGCGCCAGGATCAACGCTCTGCTCGCCGATCCCGCCCGCGCGGCCCAACTCGGCATCGCTGCCCGCGCGCGCATGGAAGCCCGCTACCGCTGGTCGGCCACGCTCGCCCATCTGCCCGACCTGTTATTTGGCCCCCTAGCGGACAGCCGTGCCGCATGACCGGCCAGACCTTGTCCATGGCACAACCGCCGCTTGTCGATCTCACCGGATGGCGGGGCCATTTGACCGCGCTCGGCGTCGTCGCCTTCTCGATCCTGACCCTCTTTTTCGCCGATGTGCAGTCGATGGCGGCGATCTGGTGGCATTCCTCCACCTTCGGCCACTGCCTGTTCATCCCGCCGCTCATCGCCTGGCTGGTGCAGCAGCGCTTGCCCGGCCTGCGCCAGATGGAGCCGGTCGCCTGGGCACCGGGCCTGATCTGGCTGGGGCTGGGCGCGCTTGCCTGGTTGCTGGGCGCGGCGGCCGGCGTCGCCATGGTCCGCCACGGCGCGCTGATCCTGATGTTGCAGGGCGCAACCATCGCGTTGCTCGGCCCGGCGGTCACGCGCGCGCTCATCTTCCCGCTCTTCTACGCCTTCTTCATGGTGCCCTTCGGCGAGGAACTCGTGCCGCCGCTGCAACTGGTGACGGCGCATCTGACGATGTTCTTCCTCGACCTGTCGGGCGTACCCGCCCATATGGAGGGCATCTTCATCACGACGCCGACCGGCTATTTCGAAGTGGCGGAGGCTTGTTCGGGTGCGAAATTCCTGATCGCCATGACGGCCTATGGCGTCCTCGTCTGCAATGTCTGTTTTCGCACCTGGCCGCGCCGCATCATCTTCATGAGCGGCGCGTTGCTGCTCTCCATCCTGGCCAATGGTGTGCGCGCCTTCGCCACCATATTGGTCGCGCACCTGACCACCATTGATGCGGCGGTCGGCTTCGACCATGTCGTCTATGGCTGGGTCTTTTTCGCGATCATCATGATCGTGGTGATGGCAACCGCCTGGCCTTTCTTTGATCGCAAGCCGGGCGATCCCTGGTTCGACCCGCGCCGCCTCCAGCCCGAAACCCCGCCGCAACGGTCGGCCGGACGGGTGGCGGGCGGCGCGCTGGCGCTGATCGTCGCCGCGCCGCTCTGGCTCGCGACCACCGCTGCGACCGCTGAGCGGCTCCCGCCCCGGATCGACCTGCCCGCCGTGCCCGGCTGGATTCGCAGCGACACGCCCATGGCCTATCCCTGGAAACCGCGCTTCGATGGGGCCGATCATTTCGTCTTCGGCCGTTATCGCAATGCGGACGGCCAGGTCGTCGACCTCGCCATCATCGCCTATGACCGGCAGGAAGAGACCCGCGAACTCGTCGGCTTTGGCCAGGGTGCGGCCGATCCCGACAGCCAATGGGTCTGGTCCTCGCCCGCGCGCGCGCCGCACGATGCGCGCGGCGAACAGATTACCGCGCCCGGCCCGGTCGTGCGTCAGGTCGTGAGCTATTATGTGGTTGGCGGCACCCCCCCGACCGGCAGCCGACCGGGCGTCAAGATCGCCACGATGAAGGCCCGGCTGCTGGGGCAGGACCAGCGCGCCGTCGCCATCCTCATCTCCGCCGAAGAAGGGCAGGGCGCGCGCGCCGATGCGGCGATCCGCGCCTTCCTGACCAATATCGGCGACATACAGCTTTTGGCTGACCGCAGCGCGGGCATCCGCTAGGGAGGTTCGCATGTGCGGCATAGCGGGTATCTTTCATCTGGAAACGGCCAAGCCGGTCGATCCCGCGCGCGTGCGCGCCATGCTCGACGCCATGCCGCATCGCGGCCCGGATGGCAGCGGCATCTGGACCGCGCCGGGCGTGGGGCTGGGCCATCTGCGCCTCTCGATCATCGATCTGGAGTCGGGCGCGCAGCCGATGCTGACCGACGACGAGGCCCTCGCGGTCATATTCAACGGCGAAATCTATAATTTCGCTGAAGTCCGCGCCGAACTGGAGGCGAAGGGCCATGTCTTTCGCACCCACAGCGACACCGAAGTCATCCTCCACGGCTATCGCCAATGGGGCGAGGAGTGCGTTCACCGTTTCAACGGCATGTTCGCCTTCGCCCTGTTCGACGCCCGCGCCCAGTCGCTCTGGCTCGTGCGTGACCGGCTGGGGGTCAAGCCGCTCCATTATGCCCTGCTATCCGATGGCAGCCTGATCTTCGGATCGGAACTCAAAAGCCTGCTCGCCCATCCGCTGCTGCGCCGCGCGCCGGACCTGTCCGCGCTCGAAGATTATATGGCCTATGGCTATGTCCCCGACGATGCCTGCTTGGTCGCGGGCGTGCGCAAGCTTGGCGCGGGCGAAACGCTCCGCCTGGTGCGCGGCCGCCCCCTGCCCCAGCCGCAACGCTACTGGGATGTCAGCTTCGCCGACCGCACCAAATCCTCGCCGCAGGAACAGGAAGAAGAACTGGTCGCCCTGATGCGGCAGGCCGTTCGCTCGCGGATGGTTGCCGACGTGCCGCTGGGTGCCTTTCTGTCGGGCGGTGTGGATAGCAGCAGCGTCGTGGCGCTGATGGCCGAATCCTCCTCGCAGGCGGTCAAGACCTGCACCATAGGCTTCGACGTCGCCGCGCTCGATGAGACCGCCTATGCCGACCGCATCGCCCGCCGCTTCGCCACCGATCATCGCAGCCGCATCGTCTCGCCCGACGATTATGGCCTGATCGACCGGCTCGCCTTCCATTTCGACGAACCCTTCGCCGACGCCTCCGCGCTGCCCACCTTCCGCGTATGCGAACTGGCGCGTGAGCAGGTGACGGTCGCGCTGTCGGGCGACGGCGCGGACGAAGCCTTTGCGGGCTATCGCCGTCATCGTTTTCAGATGCAGGGCGAACGCATTCGCGGCCTCATCCCCGCGTCGATCCGCGAACCCCTGTTCGGAATGCTCGGCAAATATTATCCCAAGGCCGACTGGGCACCGCGCGCCCTGCGGGCCAAATCCACCTTCCTCGAACTGGCGGGCAGCGGCGGCGAAGCCTATGCCGCATCGGTCGGTGTCACCCCCCACGCCCTGCGCCAGCGCCTCTTCACGCAGGAGGTGAAGGGCCGGCTCGGCGGCTATCGCGCCGAAGATCGTTATGTGAAGGCGATGGCCAACGCGCCCGCGCGCGACGCGCTCGACCGCGCGCAATATGCCGACATCAAATATTGGCTGCCCGGCGACATCCTGACCAAGACCGACCGGATGAGCATGGCCGTCAGTTTAGAAGCGCGCGAACCCCTGCTCGACCATCGCCTCGTAGAATTTGCCGCGCGCCTGCCGGTCAGCCAGCGCATTCGCGGCAATAGCGGCAAATATCTGCTGAAAAAGGCGATGGAGCCTTATCTGCCGCAAGACATACTCTATCGCCAGAAAATGGGCTTCGTCACGCCCATCAGCGCCTGGTTCCGTGGCGCGCTCGCAGGCGAAGCCACCGCCATCGCGGGCGGATCGGCCCTGGCCCGCACCGAATGGTTCGACAGCGCCATGCTCGCCCGCATCGCCACCGACCACCGCTCCGGTGTCGCCGACCATGGCCGCCTGCTGTGGCAACTGTTGATGCTCGACAAGTCGCTGACGCGATTGTTCGGGGTGTAGGGTCCACGCGATCGACCCTAGCCGCATCCTCCCCTGTAAGGGGAGGTGGCAGCACGCAGTGCTGACGGAGGGGTGTCCCCCTATCGATGGCGGGACACCCCTCCGTCTGACCTTCGGCCAGACACCTCCCCTGCAAGGGGAGGATGAACAAGAGCGGACACTGCGACGCCCACCCCCTTGCAACCCGCGCCGCCCGGTGCCAACGGGGCGCATGGCGATGATCAGGGCGCAGCAGTGACAGTTTCCAAGGAAATCGTGCGGTTCCGGCTTTATGCGCTGTGCCTGGGCGGGGACATGGCCGGGCTGTTCTGCGCTTTCCTCGCCGCCAACTGGTTCGTGCTGGGCGCGCTGTGGGGCGAGCCGGGCAAGCCGCACGGCCTCGTCATGTTCGCGATGATCGCGCCGCTCTACGCGCTGCTGGCGGTGCAGGGCGGCGGTTATGGCATTCAGAGCATCAACAATGTCCGGCGCGGCATCGTCCGCGCGCTCTGGGCGCTGGTGCAGGCGGCGCTGCTGATGCTGCTGATCGTCTATCTAGGCAAGATGGCCGAACAATTGTCGCGCCTCACCTTCGTCGCCGGCCTTGGCCTGGGCGGCCTTGCCGTCGCGCTGGTGCGCCTCGCGATCGCGCGGCTGGCGAGTCAGGTGCTGGGCGACGTGCCCGACCTCACCGTCGTCATCATGGATGGCGTGATGATTGCCACCGGGCCGCACATGACCGTCATCGAAGCCGCCGCCATCGACCTGCGCCCCGAACGCCACGATGCCGACATGGCAGCGCGGCTGGCGAGCGCGGTCGGCATGGCCGAGCGCGTCATCGTTGCCTGTCCGCTCGACCGGATGGCCGACTGGTCGGCGGCGCTCAAATCGCTGTCCGCCCGTGGCGAGATCGTGGTGCCCGAACTGCTGCGTTTCGCCCCCGCGCGCGTCGCCGAATTTGACGGCCAGCCGACCATCATCGTCGCGGGCGGCCCGCTGCAATTCCGCGACCGGCTGATCAAGCGGCTGTTCGATCTGATCGTTGCCACCGTTGCCACCATCCTGCTCTCGCCCATCCTGATCGGCGCGGCGCTGGCGGTGAAGCTGACCAGCCCCGGTCCCATCCTCTTCCGCCAGCCGCGCATCGGCAAGGATGGCCGCTCCTTCTCCATCTACAAATTCCGTTCGATGCGGACAGAGGCCAGCGACACAAAGGCCGAGACTCTGACCAAGCGCGACGATGATCGCGTGACCCCGATCGGTGCCTTCCTGCGTAGGACCAGCATCGACGAATTACCTCAACTTTTCAATGTATTAGAAGGCGGTATGAGCATCGTCGGCCCGCGCCCCCATGCCGCCGCCGCGCGGGCAGGGGACAGCCTCTATTGGGAAGTCGACCCCCGCTATTGGGCGCGCCATTGCATCAAACCCGGCATGACCGGCCTCGCCCAGGTGCGCGGCCATCGCGGATCGACCGACCATCATCAGGATCTGATCGACCGGCTCCAATCGGACCTCGAATATGTCAGCGACTGGTCGGTCTGGCGCGACCTGCGCATCATCGTCGCGACCCTGGGCGTCCTCGTCCATCCCAAGGCCTACTAAGCATGACCGACCTGCTAATAGGCGTTCTACTGTCCGCTTCGCTGTTCGCTTTGCTGTGGCCCTTCCTCTTCTACCCCCTGATTCTGCGCGCTTTACCGACGCTTCCCGAAGCACCGGTGGCGATCACACCGCCCAGCGCCTCACTGCTCTTCTGCGCCTATAATGAAGCCCATGCGATGCCGGAAAAGCTCGCCAATATCGCCATGCTCAAGGCGCGCCATTCGGGGCTTGAGTGCCTCGCTTTCGACGATGGCTCGTCCGACGGCACCGGCGACCTGATCGCGGCGCAAGGCGATCTCGTCACCCTGATCCGTGGCCCCGGCCGTAGCGGGAAGGCGCATGGCATGAAGCAACTGGCAGCCCGCGCCCGTGGCGACGTGCTGGTCTTCACCGACGCCAATGTCCTGCTGGACGGCGACGCGATCGACAATCTGCTCGCCCGCTATGCCGACCCGGACGTGGGCGGCGTGTTAGGGTCGCTCCACTATATCGGCGCGGACGAAAGCGCGACCGCCTCGGTCGGCTCGCTCTACTGGCGGATCGAGGAACGGCTGAAAGACGAGGAATCGCGCACCGGCAATGTGCTGGGCGCCGACGGCTCGATATTCTCCATCCGCCGCAACCTCTATCCCGATTTCCCCGACAGCGTGCTCGATGACCTCACTGTCTCGATGGCGGTGGTGTTCGCGGGCAAGCGCCTGATCAAGGCCAGGGACGTCATTGCCCGCGAACGGCTGGTGACGGGACGCAAGGACGAATATCGCCGCAAGGTGCGCATCGCCGCCCGCGCCTGGCACACCCATGTCCATCTGCGCCCGCAACTGCGCCAAATGCGCGCTATCGACCGCTTCAAATATGCCTCGCGCAAGATCGTCCGCTGGTTCGGCGGCATCTTCATCCTCACCGGCGCTGTCGCGGCGGGCACGCTGGCGATGCGGATTTCGCCCATGCTCTACATGGTCGGCGCACTGGCCGTCGCCCTGACTATCTGGGCCGGAGTGCGCGCGAAAAGCGGGCCGTTCGCTGCGTTGGTGGACATCATGATAGCCTATGCCGCCACCTTGCAGGGCGTGGTCAAAGCCATGACCGGCCGCACCGTGACGACCTGGAATCCCGCCAAGTCACGCTAATTGCTCAATCCTCCCCTGTAAGGGGAGGGGGGACCGCCGAAGGCGGTGGAGGGATGTTACCCTATCTATAGCGTGACACCCCTCCGTCAGGGCTATGCCCTGCCACCTCCCCTACAAGGGGAGGATGCCTTTGCCGCTTCACCTTCCGAATATACAAAGCCACTCTCACCCCCTCGTCAAACGCCTGCGATATTGTATAGCCCATCCCTTGTTCCCAAGCGGAGAATGACGTGATTACTGTTCAGCGGGTGGCCAAGGCCGTCGGCAAGCATCTGACCCGAACCTCGCTCCAGGCGCGCAAGGCGCTGGGCGCACGGCGAAAGCGCGGTTGCCCGGCCTGTGGCGCGACCGTCGTGGGTTTCTTCCGCTATGGCGACAATGGCGAATGGGGCTGCCCGGAATGTGGCGCATCGCCGCGCGAACGGCTGATGAACTGGCTGATCGCCAATGGCCGCCTGGCCGTGCCAGTGGAAGGCGCGATCCTGCACATGGCGCCCAATGAAGCCAGCCTCGTCCGCCGCTTCTCCGCCGCGACCTACTACATGCCCGCCGATCTCGATCCGTCGCGCTACACCGTGCCCAACATGGCGCGGGTGGACCTGATGGAACTCGCGGTCACCGACCGCTACGACCTGTTCTACGCCAGCCATGTGATGGAGCATGTGCCTGACGACATGGCCGTGCTGCGCAACATCTATCGCGCCTTGAAGCCGGGCGGCGAAGCCTGGTTGATCGTACCGCTCTGGGCCAAAGCGACCGAGGATGGCAGTTTCGACATCCCCCCGCGCGAACGCGAGCGCCGCTTTGGCCAGTGGGATCATGTGCGCCAATATGGCCCGGATTTCGCCGACCGCATCCGCGCCGCAGGCTTCGATCTGGAAGAGATTGACGCCAGCAGCATCGACGTCGCCGCGCGCCACTATTACGCGCTGGACGACCGGCTGTTCCGCGCCCGCAAGCCCGGCGGAGCCGCTACGCGGTGAGCATTCTCGCGCGGATGGAGGCATCCGCCCGCATCCTCGCGCTGGTCAAACTCGCCAATGTCGGCCTCGTGCTGATATGGGGCTTTGCCGTCACCTTCGTCTTCGTCCGCGTGCTGCCGCTGGCCGAGTTTCAGGCCTTCCTGCTGCTGGTCGCGTTCGGCAACTTCACCATTTCCGCCGAATTCGGCCTGACCAGCATCATCTACGCGCGGCTGCGGCGGCACTGGCTGGGCGGCGATCAGGCCGATGGCGGCTTCCGGCTGGAGGAAATGGGCGTGCTGTTCCTGTTCCTTGGCCTCATCGTCGCGGGCGGTACGGCAATCCTGATCGGGGCGCTTGCGCTGGGCTGGTTCGACACGGCGATGCCGCTGCTGTTCCTGCTCTTCTTCCTGTCCGCCTGCCTCAATCTGCCTGCCTTGCTGGCCAAGCGGGCGCTGGCGGCAGTGGACGGCAATTTCTTGTGGGAAGCGCTCGATTGCGGACGGCGGGTGGTGACCATTGCGCTGCTGCTCGCCATCCTCCTGGGCCTGGACCCGCGCCTGTCGATCGCGCTGCAACTGGCGGTCAGCCTACTCGTCATCGGCTGGGCCATCGCCCATGTCCACCGGCGGTTGGGCATGACCGCCCGGCACTGGCTCGCCTTTCGCGTCGGCGGCGGCCATGTCCGCGCCCATTATCTGCGCGACATCGGCGCATCGGCGGCCTTCACCGCGTCCGACATCATCGCCTATAATGCCCCCTATTTCACCATCGCCATGGCCACGTCCGACGCCCGCCCGATGCTGATCTTCGACTTCTTCTTCAAAATGTCGCGCGCCCTCTCGATGCTGGTCCGCGCCGTCGTGGAGGCCGCCTTGCCCCGCATCACCCGCGCCTATCATGCGGGTGACCGCACACGGTTGCGCCAGTTGCTCGCTCGCTCGCTCGGCGCAGGCCTGGTCTTTGCCGTCTTGCTGTCGGCCCTTCTGCTAGGCGTGGGCGACTGGCTGTTCGCCACGCTGTTCGACGGTCGTGCGATGATCGACCGGACGGAACTCGCCCTGATCGTAGCCGCCCTGGCCGCGCTCACGATCATCTGTGTCTCAGTCTATGTGCAGGGCGCGCTCGGCCGCTTCTCGACCCTGCTGCATCGCTCACTGCCCTTCCTCGCCGGATCGCTCGCCAGCGCGCCCTTGGCCTTGGCGCTGGCACCACAAGGCTTCGACCTCGCTTTCCTCAGTCTCTACACGCTGACACTCACCGGCGCGGCCATCCTGCATTTGCTCTCGCTCCACAGGCTGGCGCGGGCATGAAGGTCGCGATGCTTGATCCCTCGCTCTTCACCGGGCGCTATGACGACAGCCTGTGCGCGGCGCTGGCGGGGCAGGGTGCGGACGTCACGCTGCTCGGCCGCCCCATGCGCACAACCGATGCGATCGTGCCGCACGGCTATGCCTATATGCCCCATTTCTTCCGCCGCAGCGAAAAACTGCGCGACCGGCTAGGCAATGGCCGCGCCTTTCGCCTGACCAAGGCAGCGGAATACGGGCTGGCCTGCGCCCTGGGCGACCTCACGCCCTTAATTGCCGCCGATGTGGCCCATATCCAATGGCTCCCACTCGCCCCCGCAGACCGGCTGATGCTGCACCGTCTCAAGGGGCGCACCGCACTGGTCCACACCGTCCATAATGCCGACGCCTATCATGCCGATGCCGGGCTGCAGGGCCGGGGCTATCGCGCCTTGCTCGACGGCATGGACGCCCTGATCGTCCATGGTGACACCACCCGCGCCGCCCTGATCGCACAAGGCGTCGACCCCGCCCGCATCCACATCACCCCGCACCCGCCGATGCGGCTGGCATCCGCCAGCGCCGCCGACCTCGCCGCCGTACCCGCCTCGACGAAACCGCGCCTGCTCTTCTTCGGCACGATCCGCCCCTATAAGGGCGTAGACCTCGCGGTGGACGCCTGCCTCTCGCTCTGGCGCGACGGCCATGACTTCGACCTCATGCTCGCGGGCAAGCCCTTCATGGACGTCGCGCCACTCTTGGCAAGGGTAGCCGATGCAGGCTTTGCCGACCGGCTGCTGACTGATTTCGGCTTCCTGACCGAAGGCCGCCTCGACGCGCATATGGCCCGCGCCGACATCATGGTCTTTCCCTATCGCCATATCGATTCAAGCGGTGCCTTCCTCTCGGCGCTCCATCATGGCAAGGCGATGGTGACGTCGGACGCGGGCATGTTCGGGCAATTGCCCGACGGCGTGGCGATCCGGGCGGCGGCGGGGAATGCCCCCGCTTTGGCCGCAGCGCTCTTGCCGTTGGTGCAAAGCGCCGCCATCAGGCAGGCACAGGGCGTAGCGGCACGCGCCTATGGGGATGATATGGGAAGCTGGAACGACATGGCGGTGGCGACGATGAACATCTATCAATCCATGCTGGCCGCACGCGCATGAACCGCTATTGGCGCGAATTGTCCGACCGCAAGCTGGCGGTGCGTCTGGCACTGGCCGGGCGCGTGCATCAATATCCCGAAATCCAGGCGCTCAAGCGATTCCTCTCGACCTTCGCGGTCGATTGCCTGTTCGACGTCGGTGCCAATCGCGGCCAATATGCAACGATGCTGCGCAAGGATGCGGGCTATAAGGGACTGATCCTGTCCTTCGAGCCAAACCCCGATGTGTTCGCCGAGCTGCAACGCCACGCCGCGTCCGACCGCCGCTGGCACGTCTTCAACATGGCGCTCTCCGACTTTGATGGCACCGCCAGTTTCAACATCATGGCCGCCGATCAATTCTCCTCGCTCAAAGCCCCGTCGGGCGAGCAGGATGCCATTTTCGCTGATCGCAATAAGGTGACCAAGACGGTCGCGATGCAATGCCGCCGCCTCGACACGCTATTGCCCGAGCTGGTGGCGCAGCATGGATTTACCCGCCCATTCCTGAAAATGGACACGCAGGGCCACGACCTGTCAGTGTGCGAAGGCGCGGGCGGCGCACTGACGCAGATGCTGGGCATCCAGACCGAACTCGGCGTCCGCCCCATTTACGAAGGCGGCACCGGCTATCGCACCATGATCGACTGGCTCGAAGCGCGCGCCTTCGTGCCTTCGGCCTTCTTCGCCAATAATAAGGGCCATTTCCCGCTGCTGGTCGAAATGGACGGCATCTTCGTCAACCGGACATTGGTCGCGGCGTGATCGGGGGCGGGGCGACCAGCTTCGTGAGCGCGCGCCGCCTGTTCCTGGCCGGCGCGATCGGCCTGACGCTCTGGCTGGGTGCCACTTTCGTCTGGCACGTCACCTGGCGGCAGGGCTTGAGCCTGCCGGTCATCCTGTTCCTGGATCAGGATTTTCCGCTCCTCCTCGGATCGCTGCTGCTGCTGGCGCTGGCCGCACCCTTTGCGGAAGGGAAGGGCATCCGCCTGCCGCGCCCGACCGCGCGGATCATCGTGCCGCTGATCCTGCTCATGGGGCTGGCGGCCTGGGCGGGCCATTATGCCCTGTTCCAAAATTACGCCATTTCCCGTGACGAAGAAGTCGCGCGCTTCGCCGCCGCCTATATGCGCGAAGGGATGTTCGCCCGGCCGATCCCGGTCGAATGGGAACCCTATCGCCGGGCGATCATGCCCGAATTTTTCTCGCCCTTCGGCGCGGCGGATTATTGGACCGCGGCCTATCTGCCCGTGAACAGCGCGATCCAGGCTTTGTTCTGGCAATTGGGCGATCCCAATCTGGCCGGGCCGGTGCTGCTGATGGCCGGGCTGCTTGCGCTATGGCGCGTGGCGCTGCGGCTGATGCCGGATCGACCGGACGCGGTATGGGTGACCGTGCTGCTTGGCTGTTCGTCCAGCCAACTCTGGATCACGGCGATGACGCCCTACGCCATGACCGGCCATTTCGCGCTCAACATGATCTGGCTCGCGCTGGTGCTGCGTGGCGGGGTACTCGGCCATGGCAGCGCGGGCGTCGTCGCTTTGGTCGCGGCGGGGCTGCACCAATGGCATTTCCCGCCGCTCTTCATCGCGCCCTTCATCCTGTGGATGCTGCTCGCCCGCCGCTGGACGGTCGCAGCCTTCCACGCGCTGACGCTGGTGGCGATCGTCATTGTCTGGGCCAAGCTCTGGCCCGAATTTCTGCTGCACGCGCTCGGCGCGCCCGCCGATGTGCGCCCGTCCGCCGGAGTCGCCGACAAGGTTGGCAGCCTGTTCCAGCGACTGGGCGACCGCTGGCAACCGCTCGTCAATCTCAGCCGCTATATTGCCTGGAATGACATATTGATGGTGCCGCTCACGGTGCTGGGCATGGCGGCGATGCGCTGGCGCACCATGATCCGGGGGCAGGAGATCGCCCTGCCGCTAGCGCTCGGATGCTTCGCCGGATGCATGTTGGCGCTGGCGCAGGGCTATGGCTGGGGCTTCCGCTATGCCCATGGCTTTATCGGGCCGTTCTGCCTGCTAGCTGGCCTCGGCTGGGCGCGGTTCCGCCCGCAAGATGCGTTGCGCCCACTGGTCATCGGCCTGTGCATCACCGCGCTGGGGAGTGTTTTCCTCGTCTGGCGCACCCACGCCTTCGTCGCGCCCTATGCCGCCAGCCATCGGCTGATCGATTCGAGCCAAGCGGATGTCGTGCTGGTCGATCCGCGCGGCGGTCTGTACGTCACGGATCTGGTGCGCGGCCGCAACGGCGTGCCGGGCAAGCCGATGGTCATGAACTTGGGCATGCTGACGCTCGATCAGGTCGACGAACTCTGTAAATCCTATGTCGTCGAACTGTTCGACCGCGCCGAATTTCGCCCGCTGGGCGTGCCGCTCGCGCGCTGGAACCTCAGCCGCATGGACACGCTGCGCGCGCATATGAAGGAAGAAGGCTGCGACAAACCAGTCCAGCCGCCGCTGCCTGAAACCTTCGAAGATGCGCTGAACGCGGCCGACAACGCCATGTGAAAGGGCTTACTGCCCCTTCACATGCACCCGCTTGCCGCCGATCCATGTTTCCAGCACTTGAGTCTCGCGAATCTCCGCTGGCCGTGCGGTTGAAATATCCCGGTCGATCAGCAGGAAGTCGGCGCGCTGTCCCGGCACCAGACTGCCGAAACGCTTTTCGGCAAAACCGGCAAAGGCCGCCTGGCGCGTAAAGCCATCGAGCGCCGCGTCAAAGCTGACCCGCTGCGTCGGCATCCACCCGCCCATTGGTTCGCCCTTGGCATCTTCGCGGCTCATGGCAACCGCGATCCCGGCAAAGGGATTGGGACTTTCCACGGGCACGTCAGACCCGAACGCCAAAGGCACGCGATTGTCGAGCATCGCCTTCCACGCATAGGCCCCACCCAGCCGTGCTTCGCCCAGCCGCGCAGTCGCCATGCGCCAGTCGGACGCTTCATGCACCGGCTGCATCGACGCGACGATGCCGAACTGGGCAAAGCGCGGCAAATCCGCCGGGCTGACGATCTGCGCATGTTCGATCCGCCAGCGCCGGTCGCCCTTATAGGTTTCCGACAATTCCTGAATCGCATCCAATATTTCGCTATTGGCCGCATCGCCGATCGCATGGGTGGCGATCTGGAAATTGTCCATCGCGGCGCGGCTCATCACGTTGCGCAACTGCGTCGCCGATATCATCGGCAGGCCACGCTGCCCCGGCGCATCGGCATAATCGGCCTTCAGCCACGCCCCGCGTGACCCCAGCGCCCCGTCCAGCACCAGCTTGATCCCGCCGAGCCGCAGCCGGTCGTCATACAGCCACTGCGTCGGCTCCGGCCCGGCGATCAGCGTCATATTGTCCAGCCCCGCCGCATAGGCCATTATGCGCACGCGCAACGCGCCGCGATCGGCCGAGCGGCGAAACGCCTGCCAATCCTCGATGCTCGTGCCCATGTCGGCAATGCCGGTGACGCCCATCGCCAGCAAGGCGCGCTGCGCCTTTTCCAGCGCAATATCGCGATCCTTGGGCGCAGGCGCAGGCACGACCTTCTCGATCAGCGCCATCGCCTGGTCCACGAACACGCCCGCAGGCTTGCCCGCCGCCATCTCGATCCGGCCGCCCACGGGCGATTTGGTCGCGGCGGTCACGCCTGCCGCGCGGATCGCGGCGCTGTTGGCCCAGCCCGCATGACCATCGACGCGCGAGAGCCACACCGGAATATCACCGACCGCCGCGTCCAGTTCGGCAGCCGTCGGAAAGCGGCCAAGCCCCCATTGCTCCTGGTTCCAGCCGGTGCCGATAATCCATTTGCGACCCGGACTGGCCTGCGCATAGGCGCGGATCTTCGCCTGCGCCTCTTCCAGCGATCGCGTGTCCGACAGGTCTAGCGTGATGAGCGACAGGCCAAGGCTCATGACATGGCCATGCGCATCGATCATGCCGGGCACCAATGTCTTGCCACCCGCGTCCAGCTTGAACGACAGCCCCTTGGGCGGCTCCGGCCAGGGCTGGCCCCGTTTCGGCTTCTTGGGCCTTTTATATTCCGGTTCCTGATAGCGGCCGGGAATCAGCCTCTCGACCTTGCCTTCATCATCAATCAGCAGCGCACCGAAACGCACGACCTTGCCAGTGGGATCGACCGCGATCCCGTTCACATTGTCGATCACCCCCGATGCGAAAGCGGGGAGGGGAAGGGCGACAACCAGCCCCAAACCCAACACCCCAACTCCGTTCGCCCTGAGCCTGTCGAAGGGCCATCCTTTCTTCGAGCGAGGTGCAGACACAAAGGCGGCTTCGACAAGCTCAGCCCGAACGGACGTGGGGGCAATATTCACGCTTTGATAATCCGTCGCACCAGCGCGCTGGTGTCCTGCCGATGCCCACCCATCGCCTGCACATCGGCGTAGAATTGATCGACCATCGCGGTCACCGGCAGCGTCGCGCCATTCGCTCGCGCTTCTTCCAGCGCCAGCCCTAGATCCTTGCGCATCCAATCCACCGCGAAGCCGAAATCGAACCGGTCCTGCGCCATCGTCTTCCATCTATTATCCATTTGCCAGCTTTGCGCCGCCCCGCCCGAAATCGCCTCGAATACGGTGTCGAGGTCCAGTTCGGCCGCCTGCGCAAAGCGCATCGCTTCCGCCAAACCCTGTAAGACGCCCGCAATGCAGATTTGGTTCACCATCTTGGTCGTCTGGCCCGCGCCTGCGCCGCCGACATGGACGATCCGCGCGGCATAGGCTTGCATCACGATCTTTGCGGCCGTCACGGCCGGTTCGGTGCCGCCGCACATGATCGACAACCGGCCATTCTCTGCCCCCGCCTGTCCGCCCGACACAGGCGCATCGACGCTGTGGATGCCCCGGCTTTCGCCTTCAACGAATAATTGCCGGGCGATCCGCGCGGAAACGGTGGTATGGTCGATGAACAGGCTGCCCGGCTTCATCGTGCGGAATGCACCCTCTCGGCCCAGCGTCACCTGGCTCAAATCATCATCGGTGCCGACGCAACTGATGACGATTTCCGCCTCTTCCGCCGCCTTGGCCGGGCTGGTCGCGACCGTCCCGCCATAGGCTTCGGCCCAGCTTTTCGCCTTGCCGATCGAGCGGTTGTAAACGGTCAGGCTGTGCCCGGCCTTCGCCAGATGTCCTGCAACCGGGCCGCCCATGACGCCCAGGCCGATAAACGCGATGTTAGCCATATGCCTCGTAGGATAAGTGCGTGGCGACCAGCCATAGGGGCAGTTTTCCGACAGTGCCAGTTTCTTCCACCGCAATTTTGCGTTAGGGCGCGACCATATGAACACGCTTGCCAAGATCGAGAGCGCCCCGCCGCTGCCCATCACCGTCGATGACGTCCTCGCCGCGCGCACCCGCATTGCAGGGGCCATCGTCAAGACGCCGACGCTGATCAGCCAGACGCTCTCGCAAATGCTCGGCTGCAACGTCTATCTGAAATTCGAAAATCTCCAGTTCACCGCTGCTTACAAGGAGCGCGGCGCGCTCAACCGCCTGCTGCAACTGGACGAAGCCTCCAAAACCAAGGGCGTGATCGCCGCGTCGGCGGGCAATCACGCGCAGGGCCTCGCCTATCATGGCAAGCGACTGGGCGTGCCGGTCACCATCGTCATGCCGCTGACCACCCCGATCATCAAGGTGACGCAGACGCGCGGCCATGGCGCAACGGTCGTGCAATATGGCGAGAAATTCGATGACGCCTACGCCCATGCCCGCCTGCTGGAAGTCGAACAGGGTCTGACCTTCATCCATCCCTTCGACGAGCCGGACATCATGGCGGGACAGGGGACGGTCGCGCTCGAAATGCTGGAGGACGCGCCGGAAATCGACACACTGATCATCCCGATCGGTGGTGGCGGCCTGTTTTCCGGCATGGCGACCGCGGCACGCGCGATGAAGCCAGACATTCGCCTGATCGGCGTGCAGGCGGAACTCTATCCGTCGATGTACGACTATATCAAGGGCGAGCATCTGCCCTGTGATGGCGACACGCTGGCGGAGGGGATCGCGGTCAAGCAGCCTGGCGAGAACACTCGTCTCGTGGTCGAACGGCTGGCCGACGACATGCTGCTGGTCACCGAACGGCGGCTGGAAGAAGCGCTCAGCCTGTTGCTGCAGATCGAAAAAACGGTCGTTGAGGGCGCTGGCGCTGCGGGGCTGGCGGCGTTGCTCACCTATCGCGAACAATTTGTCGGGCGCAATGTCGGCTTGGTGCTGACCGGTGGCAATATCGACACCCGGCTGCTCGCCAACGTGTTGCTGCGCGATCTCGCCCGGTCGGGACGGCTGGCGCGGCTGCGCATCATCCTGCAGGACCGGCCCGGCGCGCTGTTCCATGTCGCCCGCATCTTCGATCAGGAAGCAGTCAACATCCTTGAACTGGCGCACCAGCGCATCTTCACCAACCTGCCGGCCAAGGGCTTGAGCCTCGACGTCGAGTGCGAAACGCGCGATCGCGCCCATCTTCAGCGGCTAATCGCGGCATTGGGCGAAGCAGGCTATGAAGTCGCGCCGATCGAGGTTGCCTGACGGGCTGCAACCTTTTGTTAATATTTCGTGGTAAACGCCCTTTTCACGCGCGCATGGGGTCGGCATAGTCTGTACATGACCCATCTACGGCACAGCGATGAACAGGACAGAGGCGCGTGACCGCACCTTTTCGTTTCCCCCGCTTTTTCGTGACCAACCCCTCGCCCTGTCCTTATCTGCCGGGACGGAGCGAGCGGAAGGTTTTCACGGAGCTGAGCGGCGATAACGCTGCCGAACTCAATGACGCTCTGGGCCGCATCGGCTTTCGCCGTAGCCAGAATGTCGCCTATCGGCCGAGCTGTGCAGATTGCACCGCCTGCGTGTCGGTCCGGGTCGTCGCCAATGAATTCAAGCCCAACGCGACCCAACGCAAACTCATCCGCCGCAACAGCGACCTGGTCGTCACCGCCTGCAAGCCCTGGTCCACCGAGGAACAGTTCGCGCTGTTGCAGCGCTATCTAAGCGCCCGGCATCCGGGCGGTGGCATGACCGAGATGGATGAGATGGACTTTGCCGACATGGTCGAACAGACCCCGGTAGACAGCCATATCATCGAATATCGCGAACCCGGCATTGACGGGCGTGTCGGCAAGCTGGTCGGGGCCTGCCTGACCGATCGGCAGGGCGATGGCCTGTCGATGATCTACAGCTTCTTCGACACCGAACTCGATTATCGCCCAGGGCTCGGCAATTTCATCATCCTCGATCATATCCTGCGCGCCAGTGCAGCGGGATTGCCCTATGTGTATCTGGGCTATTGGGTCGATGGGTCGCAGCGGATGCAATATAAGATCCGCTACCGCCCGCTCGAAAAACTCAGCCGCACCGGCTGGGTTCGTTTCGATCCCGATGAGCAGGTAGAGGCCATTCGCGGCGCTGTTGCACGCAATATCGTCCATCGCGACGAACCGCCGCTCCCGGTCGAACTGGCAGCCATCTTCCGCAAATAGCCGTTCCGGCGCTTATGGCCCGCAGCCCAATCGTGCAAGCAATGCGGGGGCGGGGCGGCATAGGCCGCCCCGAAATCCTTATTTGCAGGCGCAGGTCCGGCGCGCGCGACGAACCGTCCGGCGAACCGGCACCGTTTCGGTAACATAGCTGGTCGTGGTCGTCGTGGTCATGACGGGCTGCACCGTTACCGTCGTGACGACAGGCGCGGGATAATAATAGCCGCCCGAAACATAACCGCCCTGACCGCCCATGGGCGCACCGCCCTGCGACCAGTGCAGCGCACCGGCATAGGCTGGCGCATCATAATCGACGCCCGCACCACGGACATTGCCTTCAAACCGGCCTTCATAAGTGCCCGTCGTGCTGCGACCATCTTCCGTGGTCCAAGTGCCGGTCCAGCGGCCTTCATATTCATTGCTGCTGGTGACGCTGTCGTCGGCATAGCCATAGCCATAATCATAGGCGGCACCGGGGCGGCGGGGCGGGGGCGGCGCATTGCGGCGCGGCGCATCCTCCGCCTTGTCGATCGCCATGCCGGCGACGGCACCCACGCCCGCGCCGATCAGCGTGCCAGCCGTGCGATTGCCGCGCCCGGCGATGCGGTTGCCCGCGACTCCGCCGACCACCGCACCGATCGCGGCACCGCCCAGGCCATTGTCGCGGCGGCGGTCATCATAAGGGCCGTCGTCGGGACCATAGCCGCCCTCATAGCGGCCCCAGTCGATATTGCTGCGGCTGTCATAGACCCGGCCATAACGGTCGGTCATCACCGCATCGTCATAATAGCGCGACCAGCCATAGCCATAAGCCGGAGCGGGCAGGCCGTAGGCACCGTAATTGGCGATATAATAAGTGGGGCTGACCCAATAGCGCGGCAGGACATAGCCATAGACGGGCCGCCGATAGCCGTTCCAGCCACCGGGGGCGTGCCAACCGGCCAGCCAACGACCATTATGCCGCTGGCCCCAGCGGTGCGTGCCGTTCCAATGGCCACCAGGACGCGGCGCATGGACGCCGGGGGCTGGCATGGCGGTTCCGGGCCGGTGCATCGCGGCCGGAGCGCCCGTGCCTGCCAGCGCCGGACTGCCCGCTCCCGCCAGTGCGGCGCTTGCGCTCAGAAGGAATAGGCCGGACATCCGCATGGTTAACGCTCCCTGTTTTCCGGCGCGCGAAGGCGCGCGCGCAGATCGAAATGCTAACGCCCTGTTTAGCATGATGATCCGCCGCTATCTATCAGCGGGGCGGCAAAATCCTGTCCCGAAACGGGGCGGAAGCTCCGAGCAACAGGGAAAAGACGGTTAACCCGTCAACCAATCCGTGCGCTGATCAGCGCGACCAGCGCTTCCAGACCGGCGGCATCCTCCGAGTCGAACCGGGCGACCTTTGGACTGTCGAGGTCCAGCACGCCGATCAGACGACTGCCCTGCACGATCGGCAAGACGATTTCCGACGCGCTGGCCGCGTCGCAGGCGATATGGCCTGGAAAGGCATGAACATCCTCCACCACCTGCGTCTCGCGCGTCGCCGCCGCCGCGCCGCACACGCCCCGTCCCATCGGAATGCGGATGCAGGCGGGCTTGCCCTGAAACGGCCCCAGCACCAGTTCATCGCCGACCAGCCGATAGAAACCAGCCCAGTTCAGGTCCGGCAAAAACTGCCACAGCAGCGCCGACACATTGGCCATATTGGCAACTGCGTCCGGCTCATCCTTCGTCAACGCATTGGCGGCGGACAGCAGGTCGGCATAAAGGGCAGCCTTGTCGGCGGAATCACTGGGCGCAAAATCATACATGGGGTCGATATAGGGCAGACAGCGCCGATCACCAATTGATCGGTCAGGAAAAGACGCGGCTGGCTTTGCGCCAGGCGGGCGGCACGAAGCCGATGGCCGCATAATCCTTTGCTCCGATTGCATGACGCACCTGCACGGCCAACCCGACCAGCAACGAGAGCGGGGCGAGTGGCGCGCAAACCATCACCAGCAGGGGTGATGCAAAGGCGACCCAGACCATGATCCGTTCCCATCCTTTCAACGCATCCCAGCGGCCATAAAGCAGGATGGCAAAGCCAAGGCTGGCAACCGTCAGATCATAATTGAAGATATAGGGTGAAATGATCGCGGTTGCCGTCGCCGTGATGAAAGCCAGGCTTTTATTGTCCACCTCGCGCGCTTTCCACACCAGAAACAGGGCCAGGCCAGCAGCGCAGATTTGTCCGGCAATGGCGACCAGTTGTGGGGCGTTGCGTAGCGTGATGAAAGTCGATGGCATCATCAGATAATAGAATTTCTCTCCCGGTGCGGTCATGATCCGCGTCTGCAATGCAGACGTTTCGAATATCCATTGGTGCCAGAGGTCGAAGCCGAAAGCCCATCCGCTCGCCAGGACCAGCGACGCTGTAACGGCAATTGCCACCAGGATAGCGCCCATCATCTTGCGGTGCAGCAGCGTGAGCGCGATGAACAACCCCAGATGCGGCTTGATCGTCAGTAGGCCCGCCAAAATGCCGCTGCGTCTGGGGGCTTGGACTGTCGCATTGAAGAAAAGCAGCCAGAGGCCACCGACTACGAACCCATAATGGCCCATCCAGATATTCACGATCGCGGCAGGCGTGACCGCTGCCAGCAATGGTGACATAGTCTCCGGCATATAGGGGCGGGCGGCCCAGATGAAAAAGGCTGTGCCAGCGAGCGTCCAGACGATCAAAGCCGTGACGTAAGGCAGTGAAGCAAAGGGGATGGCTAGGAACAGGCTTTGCGGCGGATAGCTGTAATTATAGGGGTCCAGCGCGCCGAACAGACTGGCCTGCCATTGCATATAGGCTTCATAGTCATAGAGTTTGCCGAGTTGCTCTGAGAGTGCGAGGTTGCCGCCGCTCCACACATTGAAAAAGTCCCGGCCGACAACAAGGCGCGCCTGCGTAAGTTTCAGCCCGTCCAATTGCCGGAAATCATAATAAAAGAGCAACGCGCCGATCAGTATCGCGCCAATCCATAACAGCCATTTGAGCGGCGTCGTAAGGCTCGTTGTGGGCGTTGGTTGGGGCATGTCCATCCTCGGTCTGGCTTGCGAGGCGCAATCGCGCTGGCGGCCACGCTTGACATGGGAAGATGGTTAATTGGTTAAGGCTGTTTCTGACTCTTGATCGTGGCTCAATCCATCGACACCTTGCCACGTCCTTGCTTCACCGTGCTGCGCGCTTTCTTGGAATCGACCCGCCGCGCCTTGGCGGCTTTGCCGGGCTTGGTCGCGATGCGGCGGGCGTCGCGCTGGTGGGCTTTGGCGATCATCTCGGCCAGCCGTTCACGCGCGTCCTGCCGGTTGGCTTCCTGCGTCCGGAACCGCGACGCCTGGATGACGATCTGATTGCCTGACGTCAGCCGCGATCCGGCCAGTTCCCTGATCTTGCGATAGGCATGGGGCGGCAGGCCGAGCCGGAACAGGTCGACGCGCAACTGCACCGTCGTTGCGACCTTGTTGACATTCTGCCCGCCCGGACCGCCCCCGGTGATGAAGCGCTCTTCCAGCGCGTCATCGGGAATCTCAAATCCCGGCATCGTCCAGCAACTCCGGGCCGAAACCGGCCGCGGCAAAGGTCGCGGGCAGGGGCGCCGTCGCTTCCGCTGCAGGCTTCTCGCCGCGCGCGATGCTCAGAAACCGGCTGTGGAGCAGCATCGGCACGCCGCCCTCGCCATAGACAGGGTCGCCCACGATCGAAAAGCCCAGCCCATGCAGCGCATGGACGCGGATCTGGTGGGTGCGCCCGGTGCGGGGTGTGAACGCGATCAGCGAACGGCCGTCCTTTTCCGCGACCTTGCGCCACTCGGTGATGGCGACCTTGCCCGCCTTGGCCGGGATCATGCGCCAGCCTTCCTCGGCGGTGCTGACCTTCTTGAGCGACAATTCGATCAGGCCGCTGTCCTCCGTCGGCACGCCCTCGATCACCGCGACATAGCGTTTGGCGACGGTGCCAGCCTCGAACGCTTGAGCGAAGCGCTTGTGCGCCTTGGGATTGCGCGCCAGCAGCAGGCAGCCGCTGGTGTCACGGTCGAGCCGGTGGACCGGCAGCGGCCAACGCTGGAAACCGAAGGTCAGCGATTGAAGATGATTTTCCAGCGCGATCGACCCGTCACGCGGCGCATCGACCGGCAGCCCGGCGGGCTTGTCGAGAATGAGGGCTTCGCCATCGATGAACAAAACATGGTCGGTAAGCAGGGACAAAAGAAGGATCCGATCGGGGCAGCAAGGGGTGTGGAATTGACGCGCGCGTCGCTTCCTATAGGCGGTGGGGCCGATGGAACATAGTGGGGAAAATAGCGGGGGTGCAGCGACACCGTCGCCGGGTCGGCTGGACTGGGTGGATGTCGCACGCGGCATCGGCATCATCGCCGTCGTGGTCGGTCATGTGTGGACGCGCGGCCCTTTGCGCGACGCCATGTACAGTTTTCATATGCCGCTCTTCTTCCTGCTATCGGGCATGCTCTCGCGCCCGCAGCCCATCGGGCGCTTCACGATGCGCCAGATTATCGGCCAGATGCGACCCTATCTTGCCTTTCTGACCCTGCTGGTCATCGCGGACCAACTCATCGAGCCGCTCAAGGGCAATCGGCCGATCTTCCACCAATGGCCGCAAGACCTCCTGCTCATCCTGCTCGGCGGGACTTGGTTGCGGGGGCCTTATACGATCTTCTGGTTCGTACCCTGTCTGATGATGGCCCGAATAATCTTCAATATCCTGCTGTGCCGCTGGCCTGATCCGCTCGACCGGCGCTGGGCGTTGTTCGTGCCACCGCTCCTGGCGGTCGCTTATGGCCTGGGCCAATGGACGCAGTATTCGCCGCTGGGCATGATTACCGTGCCGATGGCGCTCCTTCTGCTATGGATCGGGGCGGCATGGTCGCGCATGGATTGGCAATGGTGGATGGTGCTCCCGCTGGCATTGTTCACGCTCGCAGGGCTGGTAGGCCTCTTTCCCACGCTGAACATGAAGGCTGCCGATTATGGTTGGCCATTACTATCCATCGGTGCAGGCGTCGCGACTTCCCTGCTGCTGTTTCGCCTATCCGCGCAGGTCGCGCCTGTCGCCGGGCCGGTGGCGATCATCGGGCGGGCCTCGCTGACGATCATGTACCTGCACGTCGCCATCATCCACTATCTCTCGCCCTATCTCGGAAAAGGCGCTTTGCTCGCTCTTGCCCTGCTCGGCCCCTTCGCGCTCGACCGGCTCATCCGCCTGTCCCCACGCGCAACCCGCTGGCTGCTATAGCAGAACGCGAAAGGGGCCGATGCCCAGTCCCGGTGCATCGACCCCTGCGGCGTGCCGTAATCTTCGTGCGACACAAAGTCTCGGCAGTCCACACCTCTAGACGGCGCGGTCGGCGATCAGCCGTGCAACTTAATCGCGGTTTCCGCGATGCGACGGCCCTGATAGCGCGCGCCGTCCAGTTCTTCCTCGCTCGGCTGGCGACTGCCGTCGCCATCGGCCAGCGTCGTCGCGCCATAGGGCGATCCGCCGCGCACCTTGTCCACGCCCATCTGGCCCTGGAACCCATAGTCCAAACCGACGATGGTCATGCCGAAATGGAGCAGGTTGGTGATGATCGAAAACAGCGTCGTTTCCTGCCCGCCATGCTGACTTGCGGTCGAGGTGAAGGCACCACCGACCTTGCCATTGAGCGCACCGCGCGCCCACAGGCCACCGGCTTGGTCAAGGAACGCCGCCATCTGGCTGGACATGCGGCCGAAGCGTGTGCCGGTGCCGATGATGATCGCGTCATAATCGGCCAGTTCGGCAACGGTCGCGATCGGCGCGTCCTGATCCAGCTTGAAATGCGCATTTTTAGCCACTTCCAAGGGCGCGGTTTCGGGCACGCGCTTGATATCGACCTGCGCGCCAGCGGCGGCTGCGCCCTCGGCCATGGCCTTCGCCATCGTTTCGATATGACCGTAGGAAGAATAATAGAGAACCAGAACCTTAGCCATGATGCGTCTCCTTATTGAAGGGATTGAAAGGGGTGCCACCCGCGCGAGGGGGAGGGGAGATGCGCGGGCGGCGAGCCGATCCGTCCGGGGAGGGGATGGACGGATCGACCAAAGCTACAGGCTATCCACCAGGACGATTTCGGCGTCCTCATGGGCCGTGATGGTGATGGGCTGACCGCCGATGATGGCCGCGCCGTCCCGTGCTTCGAACGTCTGTCCGTCAATCTCGATCCGACCTGTCGCCGGAACCAGATAGAGGTGACGGCCTTCTGCGCTGTCATAGGTCACGCTCGTTCCGGCCTTGATCGTCCCACCCAGCAAGCGGGCGTCGGCGCGGATGCGCAGCGCTTCCTTGTCCTCGTCATAGCCACTGGCCAGCACGACCAGCTTGCCCGACCGATCGCCACGCGGGAAGGGCTTTGCCCCCCAGCTTGGGCTGCCGCCCCGTGCGCGGGGAATGACCCAGATCTGGAAGAGGGTGGTCGTCTCATCCTCCAGATTATATTCGGCATGGCGGATGCCCGTGCCCGCCGACATCACCTGAACATCGCCAGCCTCGGTGCGACCTTTGTTGCCCAGGCTGTCCTGATGCGTGATCGCGCCGGTGCGGACATAGGTGATGATCTCCATGTCGGCATGGGGATGGGGCGGAAAGCCCGAACGCGGGCCGATCTCATCGTCGTTCCACACCCGGATCGCACCCCAATGCATGCGGTCCTCGTCATGATAATCGGCGAAGGAAAAATGATGGCGCGCGTTCAGCCAGCCATGATTGGCATGGCCGAGTGAGGCGAAGGGGCGGCGCTCGATGCGGCTCGCTGTGGTCGTGTTCATATGCTCTGCCTTTCGGTTTCGAACTCAATAGTTCGGGTGCCTTTTGACCAAGCGCCGGAGGTTCCGGCTTGCTTTCCGCCAATCTAGTCATCAGTATCGTTTCTGAAACAAGCAGCATCGAAACGGATTGTTTCCCTATGCGATTACCGGATTTTGAGGCCTGGGCGATGTTCGCCGCCGTGGTGGAACATCGCAGCTTCACTGACGCGGCCAAGGCGCTCAGCGTATCCAAGGCCACCGTGTCCAAGGCTGTAACGCGGCTGGAGGAGCATCTCGACACCAGCCTGTTCAATCGTACCAGCCGTCGCCTGGCGCTGACCGAAAGCGGCAAGCGCCTCGCCGATCATGCCCAACGCATCATGGCGGAAGGCTATGCCGCTGAGGAAGCAGCCCGCGACGAAACGGCCGAGTTGTCGGGCGTCGTGCGGCTGGGCGCGCCGATGACCTTCGGCCTGCTCCGCATCGCGCCGCTGGTTGCGGAATTTACCAAGACCCATCCACTGGTCGATGTCGACCTGCACTTGTCGGACGCGCATATCGACATTGTCGAGATGGGGCTGGATGCCACGATTCGTATCGCCGACATGCCCGACAGCTCTCTGCGGGCACGACGCCTGGCGGACGTGACGCTGCATCTGGTCGCGTCGCGCGCGTATCTGGATGCGCGGGGGCGGCCCCAGCATCCCTCGGACCTGGGGGAGCATGACTGCCTCTGCTATTCCAACGTGACGACGCCCGACATATGGCGCTTCGCTGGCCCTGGGCATCAGAATGTCGCAGTGCAGGTCCGCTCGCGCATCACCGTCAATAGTGGCGAAGCGATGCTGCCTGCGTTGCGGCTGGGGGTGGGCATTGCCCGACTTCCCGACTTCATCGTCGGCGACGCGCTGGCAGCAGGCGAGTTGGAGGAAATATTGGTGGATTGGCGCCCGGCACCCTTCGGGCTGCACCTGGTCACGCCGCCATCGCGGCTGCGGCCCGCACGGGTAGAGGCGTTGCTGGATTTCATCACCCGGCACCACGCCTGCTGAACCTCGTTTCGCGCACGGTTATATCTTGACTCGCGGCCGGTCGTTTCGGCTTCAACTCTTTGTAAACGGATTCGTATTTCCGCCACTCGTGGATTTCTGCCGGTTAGCCAAAAATTAACCTTTGTCGTTCAGAAGTTTTTTGGTTAATGAATTGGAGCAGTAGCCGTTCTGGTGGGGTGAACGGACCTGCGACGCAAAGGGGCTTCACATGCGCGTGCTGCTGATTGAGGACGAACCGACCACGGCCAAGGCGATCGAGCTTATGCTCACGACCGAAGGTTTCAACGTGTATACCACCGATTTGGGCGAAGAAGGCCTCGATCTGGGCAAGCTCTATGATTACGACATCATCTGTCTGGATCTGAACCTGCCTGACATGCACGGCTATGACGTACTGAAGAAGCTGCGGGCTGCCAAGGTGCAGACGCCGGTTCTGATCCTGTCGGGCATTGCCGAAATGGACAGCAAGGTCCGCTCCTTCGGCTTCGGGGCCGATGATTATGTGACCAAGCCGTTCCATCGCGAAGAACTGATCGCGCGTATCCACGCCGTAGTGCGCCGGTCGAAGGGCCATTCGCAATCGGTCATCCGCACCGGCAAGCTGTCGGTCAATCTCGACGCCAAGACGGTCGAAGTGGACGGCAACCGCGTCCATCTGACCGGCAAGGAATATGCGATGCTGGAGTTGCTGTCGCTCCGCAAGGGCACGACGCTCACCAAGGAAATGTTCCTCAACCATCTCTATGGCGGGATGGACGAACCGGAACTCAAGATCATCGACGTCTTCATCTGCAAGCTGCGCAAGAAGCTGGCGCTGGCCTGCAGTGGCGATAATTATATCGAGACGGTCTGGGGCCGCGGCTATGTGCTGCGCGACCCGGACGAAGTGGTCGAAGAAGAAGCCAAGGTCGCCTGACGCTTCACGCCATCCACCTGCTCATGAAAAAGACCGGCAATTCTTTGGGTTGCCGGTCTTTTTCGCATCCGCTTAGCAGGACGGATCATACCGTCGTCTGCAATGTCCAACGCGCCGTGCCTTGCAATCCCAATGCCGTGAGCCGCCCGCTGCGATAGGCACCGGTGTCAATGCCGATCCGGTTGTTCCGTTCGTCCACCTCCGGCGTGATGCTGTGGCCATGCACGATCATATGCGAATGCGGCGCGTCATGGTTCAGGAAATCGCGGCGTATCCAGCGCAGGTCGGACGATTTCTGCGCCTCGATCGCGACGCCGGGGCGGATACCGGCATGGATAAACAGATAATCGCCCACTTCGGTCCAGTCGGGCAGCGCATCGAGAAAATCGACATGCGCGCGCGGTACATGATGCAGCATCCACGCGATGATCTCCGCATCGCTCATCACCGGAAATCGACCAGGACCAAGGCCATAGCTTTCCAGCGTCTGCTCAGCCCCCATGCGCCGGAATGTCGGCATCACCCTTATGTCACCACGCGCTGCGGCGATGAACAGTTCCTCATGATTGCCCTGCAGGCAGCGTACGTCGCCGCCTGATCCGATCAGCGCCATGACGCGCTCGATCACCGCGCGCGAGTCGCCGCCCCGGTCCATCAGGTCGCCCAGAAAGATGAGGGTCAGTTGCGCGGCCCCACGGCTCGCATCGTCCTGCGCGATCATGTCGAGCAGCATGTCGAGCAGGTCCATCCGGCCATGCACATCACCGATCGCATAGACACGGCGGTCCGCGCCCACGCTGGGCGTCCGTCCCGCCGCTGGCGCAAGCCTGCACCCTAACCATCTGCGCCACCAACTCATCACGCCACGTCTCGCACAGCGTTACAGCTTGGGCAATGTCACGCCCTGCTGCCCCATATATTTGCCCGCCCGGTCGGCATAGCTGACCTCGCACGGCTCATTGCCTTGAAGGAACAGGAACTGGCACGCGCCTTCATTGGCGTAGATTTTGGCGGGCAGGGGGGTGGTGTTGGAAAATTCCAGCGTCACATGTCCCTCCCAGCCCGGCTCCAGCGGGGTGACATTCACGATGATCCCGCACCGCGCATAGGTGGATTTGCCGAGGCAGATCACCAGCACGTCGCGCGGCACCCGGAAATATTCGACCGTCCGCGCCAGCGCGAAGCTGTTGGGCGGAATGATGCAGCAGTCGGTCTTGCGATCGACGAAGCTGTTGGTGTCGAAATTTTTGGGGTCTACGATGGTGCTGTCGATATTGGTGAAGATCTTGAACTCGTCCGCCACCCGCGCATCATAGCCATAGGAGGACAGGCCGTAACTGATGCAGCCGTCACGCTTCTGGCTCTCCACGAACGGCTCGATCATGCCGGTCGAAAGGGCTTTGTCGCGGATCCATTTGTCGGAAAGAATGGCCATGATGCTGTTTTAGCTTTTCCTGATGGGGGTGATGCCCAGATCGGCGGGGCCGAAGGCGTGGGGAAGAAGATCGGCGATGCGATGCTCGGTGACACGGCTGCCCGATGGTGTGGCGCAATAGATGGCGATGGCACGGCCGGCCATCTGTTCGGCCTCGTTCATCACCTGACGGCACCGGCCGCAGGGCGTGACCAACGCTTCCTCCGCCGCGTCCATCGCGCCGCCGACCACGGCGATCGCGGCGACATCGGCAAAGCGACCCTGCGCATTGACGGTCGCTAGCGCCACCGTCTCCGCACAGAGCGACAGGCCATAGCTTGCATTTTCGAAATTGCAGCCGGTCACGATGCTGCCATCGGTCAATCGCACCGCCGCTCCGACCGCAAAGCGGCTATAGGGCGCATGGGCATGGGCCATCGCCCCGCGCGCGGCGGCGATCAGCAGCGCCACCGGATCTTCCGTCTCGCTCATGGCGCCACCACATCCCATCTCACCGGCCCGTCGACGCCGTCGATATGCCGCATGTCGCTGGCTGTCCACATCACCCAGGGCCGCGTCGCATAATCGGGCGGAAAGAAATTGCCGTCGAGCCAGAGCGTGCGGTTGATCCCCGAACCCACGTCATACAGCTTGTCGAAATCCTCGGTGACGTTGAGCAACACCGTCTTGCCCGCATGGCTTTCGATCAGATTGACTAGGGTATTGAGTTCCGACAGCAGCAGGTCACGCCCCGGCCGCGCGGTGCAACCGGGGTCGAACGCCAGCCGGATCACCGGGGGCAGGGCGGCATTGTCGCGCGGCACCGTCGTCACGAAGCGGGTCGCCTGATCGCTTGCCAGCCGACACAGGCTATAGTCGAGCATCGCGCCATAGCGCAGCCCCGCCGTCCGCGCCGCGCGCCAGTTCGCCGCGAACGCGGGATCGCGCCCGGCCGCACCCCTGGCCGCGCGGATATAGGCGAAGTCGGCCCCCTGCGCCGCCAACGTGCCCCATTCCACAACGCCATTGTCAGCGCTGATCGTGACGCCCTGCACCGGATATTGGTCCCGCGCGGGCGCCCAACTGCGCGCATAGAGCCACAGCGCCAGCGCCGTCACCGCCATGATCGCCAGCCCCGCGCCAATGCGGACCAGCAGCCCCCCCAAAGTCAGTCGCCCGATCGTCCCTACCCCTTGATATGCAGCACGCAGATCAGCGTGAACAGCCGCCTCGCCGTATCGAAATCGACCGCGATCTTGCCCTCCAGCCGTTCGATCAGCATCTCCGCCGCATCATTGTGGATGCCGCGCCGCGCCATGTCGACCGTCTCGATCTGCTGCGGCGACGCATTGCTGATCGCCTGATAATAGCTGTCGCAGATCGCGAAATATTCGCGGATTGGCCGCCGGAACCGCCCCAGCCCCAGGATGATCGCTTCAAGCGCGCTGTCATCCTCGCGGTTGATCTCGATCACCAGCCGCCCGTCCTCGACGCGCAGCACCACCTTATACGGCCCCATATAGCCGTCCGCATGGACCCGCTGGGGCGCGAAATGATTATCCTCCAGCAGATCGAAGATCGCGATCCGCCGTTCCTGCTCGACATCGGCATTGCGCCACAGGATCGTGCGCTCGTCGAGCTTGATGTCTATGATGCGCGGATCGGCCATGGTGAAGGGCATAGTCAGTGCGGCGACACGCGCCGAAAAGCAAGCGGGACTTATCCACAGATGGATTGCGCGCCAGCCCTTGCGCGACGCGCGCGACCGGAGGATGAGAGGCCCATGGTCGAACTATTGAAAATCACTGCCGCCGAAGCTGGTGGCACCGAACTGCCGCGCAATGTCGAAGCCGAAGCCGCGCTGCTGGGCGCGCTGATGATCGACAATCGCATTGCCGAGGATGTCCAGATCAAGATCAAGGCGGAGCATTTCTTCGAGCCGCTCCATGGCCGCATCTATGACGCGATCATGAAATTGCTCGATCGCGACATGATCGCCAACCCAGTGACCTTGAAGCCGATGCTCGATCAAGACCCGGCGCTCAAGGAACTGGGCGGCGCGGCCTATCTCGCGCAATTGACCGGCAATGGCGCGGCGCTCATCGGCGCGCGCGACTTCGCGGCGCAGATTTACGACCTTGCCTTGTTGCGGCAGCTTGTCAGTGTCGGCCGCGAACTGGTTGAAAATGCGCTGGATACTAGCGAAGACGTCAATCCCCGCGAGCAGATCGAAGCGGCCGAAGTCGCGCTCTACAAGGTTTCGGAGGGCGAAGGCGAAAGCGGCTCGGTCAAGAGCTTCCTGTCCGCTTCCACCGCCGCCGTGCAGGTCGCCGAACGCGCGCTCAACAGCGGCGGCCATGTGTCGGGCATCACCACCGGCATCAACAGCCTCAACGCCAAGATCGGTGGCCTCCACAATTCGGATCTCATGATCCTCGCCGGGCGTCCGGGCATGGGCAAGACCTCGCTTGCCACCAACATCGCCTATAATGCCGCCTCGCGCTGGCTGCGCGATAATGCCGATGGCATTCCACCCGAAAAAAATATGGGGGCCAAGACCGCCTTCTTCAGCCTCGAAATGTCCGCCGATCAGCTCGCGACCCGCGTGCTGGCTGAACAATCGGGGATCAGCGGCGAAGCGCTGCGCATGGGCAAGATCAGCCGCGCCGACTTCCAGAATCTCTCCCGCGCCGCCCGCGAGCTGCAGGAACTGCCGCTGTTCATCGACGATACGCCGGGCCTCACCATCGCCGCACTGCGCACCCGCGCCCGCCGCCTGAAGCGCCGCCACGACGTCGGCTTCATCGTCGTCGACTATCTCCAACTGCTCCAGGGCAGCGGCCGCGGCAACGAGAATCGTGTGAACGAGATTTCGGAAATCTCGCGCGGCCTCAAGACCTTGGCGAAGGAGCTGCATGTCCCGGTGCTCGCCCTGTCACAGCTCAGCCGCGCCGTCGAACAGCGCGAGGACAAGCGACCCCAGCTCTCCGATCTGCGCGAATCCGGCTCCATCGAGCAGGACGCCGACATGGTCTGGTTCGTGTTCCGCGAAGATTATTACATCGCCGCCAAGGAACCGGGGAACAAGGAAAGCGCCGAACATACCGAATGGGCGCAGCAGATGGAGCAAATTTACGGCCTCGCCGAACTGATCGTCGCCAAACAGCGCCACGGTTCCACCGGCCGCATCCGCATGAAATTCGACGCCCGCATCACCCGCTTCTCCGACATCGCCGAGGATGGCTATCAGGATCTCGAATATGAATAAGCGGCCCGTCGAACGTCTTTGAGCCGTTCGCCCTGAGCTTGTCGAAGGGCCGTCCTTCTTGAGAAGAAGGATGGGGCTTCGACAGGCTCAGCCCGAACGGTATTTTTAAACGCCCATCTTCGCCCGTGCGGCCACGCGCTTCTCCAGCATCGACAGCGGCATCGCGCCTTCCTCAAGAATGGCGTGGAACTGCTTGATATCAAAGCGCTCGCCCATCGCCGCCTGCGCCGCCGCACGCGCCTTGGTCCACACGCCATGGCCGACCTTATAGCTGGTCGCCTGTCCCGGCTGGGTGCAATAGCGTTCCACCTCGCGCTGGCAGCGGGCAGGAGTAAAGCCCGTCTTTTCCACCATATAGGCAGTCGCCTGTTCACGGCTCCACCGCTTCGAATGGATGCCCGTATCCACCACCAGCCGCGCCGCGCGGAACAGGAAGGATTGCAGATAGCCCGCCCGGTCGAGCGGCGTCGCATAGCCCTTCAACTCGTCGGATAGCTGCTCGGCATAAAGCGCCCAGCCTTCGCTATAGGCGCTCATGAACGCAGTCTTGCGCAGCATCGGAATGTCGCCGGCGGTCTGCGCGGTCGAAATCTGCAGATGATGCCCCGGCACGCCTTCATGATAGTTGAGCGCGGGCAGCGTATATTTGGGCCAATCGCCAATCGCTTTCAGGTTGATGAAGAAGATCGCGGGCCGCGACCCGTCGAGCGCCGCGCGATTATAATAGCCGTTCGATGCGCCATCCTGAATCTCGACCGGCACCGCGCGGATTTCCAGCGGCGTGTCGGGAATGGTGGCGAACGCCTGCGGCAATTTCGCCTGCATCAGCTTGGCTTCGGCGTTGAGCGCGGCGATCAGGTCGCTGCGGCCCTGCGCCGTGTCGGGATAAAGCTGCGACGGCTCGGCATTGAGCGCCGCCAGCCGTTCGCCGATCGTGCCCTTGCTATAGCCCGCGGCTTTGAGAATCGTATCGAGCTGTCCGCTGATTTCCGCGACCTGCTCCACGCCCATCGCGTGAATCTCGTCGGCGCTCATGTCGGTCGTCGTCGCGCTCTTGAGTGCGGCGGCATAGATTTCGTCGCCGCGCGGCGCGCGCCATATGCCATCGCCCGCAGCCGTACTGCCCCGCAGCGCCTCGATCGCCGCAATCTGCTCATCGAGCGCGGGATAGATCGCCTTCTCGACAACGGCTGTCGCCTGGCCTTGCCAATCGCCCGTCACATTTTTGGCCGCAGCCCGCTTGACCAGCGATTCCACGATCGAACTGGACGCGGCGGGCTGATCGCGCAGCTTGCGCATCTGCGCCAACGTCAGGTCAAGCGACCAGCCGGGCGCAAGATAGCCGCGCGCCGCTTCGTCCCGCTGGACGGCCGTGTCAGTCCGCAGGTTGCGGGCAAAGGCATTGAGCCGGGCGATATAGGCATCCGCATCGGCTACATTGTTGATGGTATGCGCCGTGTTCAGAAAATCCGGGGTGGAGAAGTAACTGCCGCCCTGCTGGAAGATGCGATAGGGACGCACCGCGCTGTTGAGGCCAAAGGTCGCAGGCGCGACCGTCTGCTGCCCCAACGAATAGAGGACAACCTCCAGATTGAGCCGCTGCAGATCGGACAGGCTGGCCGATTGGAAGCTTTCCAACTCCTTGATCGCCGCCTGCGTCATGCTCAGCCGCTTCATCATCGCCGACTTGCTATTGTCGTCCAACTGGCTCTTGGCCCCGGCGCGCGCGCCCTTGTCCAGACCAAGGCTGGTGACCATGCCGGGCGACACATCGAGCTGCTTCTCGAAAATGGCGGCGAAGGCGGCGGACAGCCGCGCATCGTCATTGCCCGCCATCTGCGCCAGCGCGCGCGGGGCGGAGGCGGCGAGGGCGATTGCCCCGGCGGAGGAGAGAAACAGGCGGCGATCCATGGCGATGACTCCCTTATGTCTTGCCTGCCTGTCTTACCCCGCTCCGCCGCCTCGTCTAGTCCCTTGTAACAATGTTGCGCGCGCGCAACATCTTCGGTCGCGGCGTGTGACGAGTCTCAATCTTCGCTTTGCAGCTTGTCCTGCGTCCGGGTCGCAAAGTCGCTCGCGTCGTGCCGCTCGTGCAATTGCTCTTCCAACGGGCCATTCGCCTTGTTGACCATCCGCCCGCGCTTCACCGCCGGGCGCGCATCAATCTGCTCCGCCCAGCGCATCACATGCGTATAGCTCGCAACGTCCAGAAACTCCGCCGCCTCATAGGCGCGGCCCAACACCAGCCCGCCATACCAGGGCCAGATGGCGATATCGGCGATGCTATACGCATCGCCCGCCATATAGGCGTTATCCGCCAGATGCCGGTCCAGCACGTCCAACTGTCGCTTCACCTCCATCGTGTAGCGGTTGATCGGATATTCGTATTTTTCCGGCGCATAGGCGTAGAAATGGCCAAAGCCGCCACCCAGCAGCGGCCCGGCCCCCATCTGCCAGAACAACCAACTGAGTGCAGCAGTGCGCTTGGCCGGGTCGGTCGGCAGGAAGGCACCGAATTTCTCGGCGAGATACAGCAGGATCGCGCCCGACTCGAACACGCGCTGCGGCGGCGACACGCTATGGTCCATCAGCGCGGGGATCTTGCTGTTCGGATTGACCGCCACGAAGCCGCTCGAAAACTGGTCGCCATCGCCGATCTTGATCAGCCAGGCGTCATAGTCGGCATCCGTGAAACCCGCCTCCAGCAACTCTTCCAGCATTATCGTCACCTTCTGCCCATTGGGCGTGGCGAGCGAATAGAGCTGGAGCTTATGCTGGCCGACCGGCAGCGCCTTGTCGTGGGTCGCGCCAGCGATCGGCCGGTTGATATTAGCGAACGCCCCGCCATTGTCCTTGTCCCAGGTCCAGACGCGGGGCGGGGTATAGCTGTCGGTCATACGGGGCTGGCTCCAGGATCGTAAATGGATGGGCCAAAAGTAAGTGGCGATCCCACCTCCTGCAACCGACAGCCGTCAGGCTTTTTGGGATTATTCCGCCGATGCCCGCACCACGAGAACGCTGACCGGACTTTGATGCACGATCGCCGAAGCATTGGACCCCAGCAGTTTCGAGGAGAAGGAAGGCTCATGCGACCCGATCACGATCAGCGTCGCGCCGACTCGCTCGGCCGCGCTGATCACTTCGTCGCGCACCCGGCCGCGCCGCGTATCGAAATGGACCTGCCCCTCGGCAAGGCCACCCTCGGTCGCCCATTGCCGCATCAGCGCCAGTGCCTCGGCCTCTTCCTTGATGTCGAGATCGCGCCCTAAAAGCTCGGAATAGCGCGTGGGCATATGATAGCGGACATAGAGCATATGGACCGTCGTTTCCGGTCCACAAACTGCCGCAGCGGCGTCAATCGCGGCGCGCGCGTGCAACACATCATTGATGTCGACGGCAACAATAATCGTGGAGTAGGCCATGGTGCATCCTCTTTATGGTTCTTCTCGACCAACAACCGGGCGAGGCAGGGGATGCAGCGTTCATGAAAAATTACGGTCGCGACATGAAACAGCCGACCATGGCAATAGTCAGTCCGTTCACCGCATGCGCGTGGCGCTCAGGTCGCTGACGGCCATAACCAAGAAGCCGGTGCAAGGTTGCCCGCCCTCATCAAATTTTTCTGCAAAAGCGTCTTGACGGAAAAAAGCACCATTCCATATTCACGGCGCTAGCACTCTCCTTCAACGAGTGCTAACAGCGACGCAGTTCAAGGGGAGACGGACAAGGCGATTGCGGTTTTGCGGGGAAATCATCCCCGGATCGCGCGCCGAACCCATCCCAAATAGAAGGGAAAGGCAATCAACATGGCATTTCGTCCATTGCACGACCGTGTTCTCGTCCGCCGCATCGAAGCGGAAGCGAAGACCGCCGGTGGGATCATCATCCCCGACACCGCCAAGGAAAAGCCGCAGGAAGGCGAGATCGTCTCCGTCGGCACCGGTTCCAAGGCTGAAGATGGCAAGGTCACCCCGCTCGACGTCAAGGCTGGCGACCGCGTGCTGTTCGGCAAATGGTCGGGCACCGAGGTCAAGGTCGACGGCGAAGACCTGCTGATCATGAAGGAATCGGACATTCTGGGCGTCGTAGCCTGATTGTCGGTTCGCGATTTTCAAACCCAGCAACGGTGTGAACTTCGCCATTTTGCAATTTCTCGATAGAAGGTATTAAGACCATGGCAGCGAAAGACGTAAAGTTTTCCCGCGACGCTCGTGAGCGCATTCTGCGCGGTGTCGACATCCTGGCCGACGCGGTCAAGGTGACGTTGGGCCCCAAGGGCCGTAACGTCGTGATCGACAAGAGCTTCGGCGCCCCCCGTATCACCAAGGACGGCGTCAGCGTCGCCAAGGAAATCGAACTCAAGGACAAGTTCGAAAATATGGGCGCGCAGATGGTGCGCGAAGTCGCATCGAAGACCAACGACATTGCTGGCGACGGCACGACCACTGCGACCGTCCTGGCGCAGGCGATCGTCCGTGAAGGCATGAAGTCGGTTGCCGCCGGCATGAACCCGATGGACCTCAAGCGCGGCATCGACCTCGCGGTCATCAAGGTTGTCGAAGACCTCAAGGCCCGTTCCAAGCCCGTCGCCGGGACCAAGGAAATTGCCCAGGTCGGCATCATCTCGGCCAATGGCGACACCGTGGTTGGCGAAAAGATCGCCGAAGCCATGGAGCGCGTCGGCAAGGAAGGCGTGATCACGGTTGAAGAAGCCAAGGGTCTCGAATTCGAGCTGGACGTCGTCGAAGGCATGCAGTTCGACCGCGGCTACCTGTCGCCCTACTTCGTGACGAACCCGGAAAAGATGGCTGTAGAGCTGGCTGATCCGTACATTCTGATCCACGAAAAGAAGCTCAGCAACCTGCAGTCGATCCTGCCGATCCTCGAAGCGGTCGTTCAGTCGGGTCGTCCCCTGCTGATCATCGCTGAAGACATCGAAGGCGAAGCGCTGGCGACCCTGGTCGTCAACAAGCTGCGCGGCGGCCTCAAGGTTGCTGCGGTCAAGGCCCCTGGCTTTGGCGATCGTCGCAAGGCGATGCTGGAAGATATCGCTGTCCTGACCAAGGGCGAAGTGATCTCGGAAGATCTGGGCATCAAGCTGGAGAACGTCACGCTGGCGATGCTCGGCACTGCCAAGCGCGTCACCATCGACAAGGACAACACCGTCATCGTCGATGGCGCTGGCGACCATGACTCGATCAAGGGCCGTACCGAGCAGATCCGTCAGCAGATCGAGAACACCACCTCGGACTATGACAAGGAAAAGCTCCAGGAACGTCTGGCCAAGCTGGCTGGCGGCGTGGCCGTCATCAAGGTTGGCGGCGCTTCGGAAGTCGAAGTCAAGGAACGCAAGGACCGCGTCGACGACGCGCTGCACGCCACCCGTGCGGCCGTTGAAGAAGGCATCGTTCCTGGCGGCGGCACCGCTCTCCTCTATGCGACCAAGGCTTTGGCCGGCATGAAGGGCGCGAACGACGACCAGACCCGTGGTATCGACATCATCCGCAAGGCGATCGAAGCGCCGCTGCGCCAGATCGCCCAAAATGCGGGCGTTGATGGTGCCGTGGTTGCCGGCAACCTGCTGCGCGAAAATGACGAAACCCGTGGCTTCAACGCTTCGACCGACGTTTACGAAAACCTCGTCGACGCTGGCGTGATCGATCCCACAAAGGTCGTTCGTGCGGCTCTGCAGGACGCGGCTTCGGTTGCTGGCCTGCTGATCACCACCGAAGCGGCGATCTCGGAAATGCCTGCCGACGACAAGTCGCCAATGGGCGGCATGCCCGGCGGCGGCATGGGCGGCATGGGTGGCATGGACTTCTAAGTCCGGCTATCATCGCCAAGAAAATGAGGCCGGTGGAGCGATCCACCGGCCTTTTTCTGTCGGCCACCTGCACCAAATTCATCCGGCGCTGGTTCCTTAATGCCTTGAACTCGTTATGCTGCCGACGCAGGCATTTGGGCCAGATCGACAGGGGCATTATGAACGACCGGATGGTAAGGCTTTGATGCGCGGTATCCTGTGCTGATGGAAGGAGGAACGCTCTTTGCCCGCTGGCCTGAAGCGGGGCCGGTGGCAGGCCTCATTCTGGTCGTGCTGCTGTTCCTGGCTTTTGCGATGGAGCGGTTTCCGCCCGTCGTGATCGCCGTCATCGGGGCCATCCTCATGCTGGTGACCGGCATGTTGAGCCCGGCTGACCTGCTGACGGTCTTCGCCAATCCCGCGCCCATCACGATCGCGGCCTTCTTCATTCTCTCCGGTGCCCTCATCCGCACCGGCGCGATAGAAGCTCTAGCCAGCCTGATGATCATGCGGGCCAAGGAACGGCCAAAGCGCACGGTGGCGGAATTGCTCGGCACCGCCATGCTGGCGCCCGCCTTCGTCAACAATACGCCGGTGGTGATGGTGCTGATCCCGCTGGTAAAGCGACTGGCGCGCACGGTCGGAATCGCGGCGACGCGCCTGCTCATCCCGCTCTCCTACCTTGCCATTCTCAGCGGCACTTTGACCCTGGTCGGCACGTCCACGAACCTGCTGGTCGACGGAGTGGCGCAGGAAAATGGGCAGGCGGCTTTCGGCATATTCGAAATTACCTCGGTCGGGCTGGTGGCGTTGCTCACCGGAGGCGTGACCCTGCTCATTCTGGGGCCTTTGCTTCTGCCCAACCGGCCGGATAACGAACTCGATGTCGATAGCGATCGGCTCTATATCACCGAACTCTGCCCCAAGGTTAAAGAGGATGGTGCCCGGCTGGGCGACATTAAGGCGTTGCGTCGTGGTTCGGTGCGCGTGTTGGGCATTGCCCGCGGGTCGCAGATACTGCGCAACATCAGCAATGATGATAACGTCCTGCCATCTGACCGGGTCATTGTCGCAACGAGCGCGCATGAATTGGATGCGTTGGCCCGGTCGCATGACTTCGTCGTCGGTCTTCAGAATGTCGGCAGGCCGATCCGGCTGGCGGCGGACGAACGCGACAGCACGGTCGGGCTGATCGGCATCACACTTGCTCCCACCCATCCCGCCATCGGCCGAAAATTGCGGGAAATTCCCTTTCTGTCCAACCTTGGCGTCCGCATATTGGGGCTTAGTCGTCCCCGCCATGTCGCCGGGCCGGACCTCCCCAATGTGCGACTGCGCGCAGGCGACAGCTTGTTGGTCGCCGCCGACGATCAGGCGGCCACCGCATTGCGGGAGAATATGAATTTCTTCGCGGAGGATACCAGCAGCGTCAGGCCCTATCGCCGTCGCCGCGCGCCGATCGCCGCGCTGACGCTGGCGATGGTCATTCTCGGCGCGGCCTTTAACATCATGCCGGTGTTCGCACTGGCGCTGATCGGCGTTGCGATCGTGCTAGCGACCCGCTGCATGGACGCGGAAGAAGCTTGGTCGGCGATAGATGGCAATGTCATCGTGTTGATCTTCGCCATGCTTGCCATCGGCCTGGCCCTCGAAAAATCCGGCAGTGTGGCATTGATCGTCTCCACTCTGTCGCCATGGATGGCGGCGCTCCCGCCGCTAGCGTTGATCATCGCCATCTATGCCGCGACATCGGTGCTGACTGAAACCGTCACCAACAATGCGGTCGCCGTCATCATGACGCCGATCGCCATCGGCATAGCGGGGCAGAATGGCGTTGATCCACGGCCGTTGATCGTGGCCGTCATGTTCGCCGCATCAGCCAGTTTTGCCACGCCGATCGGATATCAGACCAACACGATGGTCTATGCGGCAGCGGATTATCGGTTCAGCGATTTTGTGAAGATCGGCCTGCCCATGAACATCATCGTCGGCCTGGTGACGTGTTTTGCCATCTATTGGATGATGTGAAGGGACTACCCATAGCATGACCCCGCCTTCCACTGATCATCCCTATCCTGCCCGCTGGGATCATATTCCCTTTTATCGCTGGTGGCGGAAATCCGTGGTCGGATCTGTCGATCAGGAAAAGGTCGTCGCCCGCATCGTGGAGGAAAGCGGCTGTACGCCACGCTATTTGTTCATGACGATGATGTCGGCGGGCATTGCGGTGCTGGGGCTGCTGTTGTCATCACCTGCCGTCGTGATCGGCGCGATGTTGATATCGCCGCTGATGAACCCGATTCTGGGCTTGGGCTTCAGTCTTGCGCTATTCGACTTTGCCGAACTGCGCCGCTCGCTCTCGGCGCTGGCGATCGGGGCAGCCGCCGCGCTGCTATTCACCGCCTTCATCGTCCTGGTGTCGCCGCTAAAAGCACCCACGGCCGAGATATTGGCGCGCACCCGGCCCAATCTGTTCGATCTGCTGGTTGCTCTCTTCGCCGCGCTGGCTGGCACCTTCGCCATCATTCGCGGGCGCGGCGAAACGATCGTGGGCGTCGCCATCGCTACGGCCTTGATGCCGCCGCTGGCCGTCGTCGGCTTTGGCCTTGCAACCTGGAATATGCCGATTCTGGGCGGCGCGCTCGCCCTGTTCGTCACCAACTTCGTGACCATCGCTTTGTCGGCGATGGTGATGGCGCGCTATTATGGTTTCGGCCATTATCTGTCGAGCCAGCAAAGCTGGACTCAGACCGTGCTGCTTACGCTGGTCTTCGTCGTGATGGCGGTGCCGTTGGCAATATCCTTGAGCCGGATCGCGGGCGAGGCGGTCGCCGTCAACCAAATCCGTTCCTTCCTGTCCGATCGCTATGGCGCAGAGTCGCGGATTACCCAGCTTGATGTGAATTTCGACCGGACACCGCTGACGGTACGCACCGTCGTCATCGCACCGCGATCCCGCGCGGAGAGCAACGCCTTGCTTCAAACCGACCTTAGTGACCGGCTGGGCCGTCCCGTGGCGCTGCGCGTGGATCAGGTCCTTCTCGATCCGGGCGCAGGATCGGTCGAGGCGCAGCGGGCGGAATTGCAGCAGGCTAATGAGGCGCTAGCCAATGATCGCGGCCGAGCGAACCGGGTTGCAGGGCTGGTCGCGCTGGCGGCCGGGGTCGCGCCAGATGCTGTGACGATCGACCGCGATCATCAGCGGGTGACGGCAACCGCCGCCGTCTTGCCGGGCGCTGACCTCACAACCTATGGCGCGTTGGAACAACGCGCTGCTCAGTCCGTGGAGGATTGGGAAGTGGCGATCATCCCCCCGCTTACGCCACTGCCGGTCATCGCCTTTGCCGACAATGTGGATGCTCTGGACGCGCAAGCGCAGCAGGCGGTGCTGCTGTCCGCCTGGGCGGCGAAACGCTGGAACAGTCCGCAACTGTCCGTGCCCGGCTTGCCCACCGAGGCTCTCGAACGGCCGTCCTTGCCCCAGCGCCGGGCGCTAGCGATCGCCGCGCTGCTCAAGGAACAAGGCATCACCGCCATCGCCGCACCGGCGTCAGGTCAGAATTTCCGGTTGCAGATAGCAGCGACGATGGGCCGCTAACCGTTCACAGCCCCAAGGCGTCGGTGTCGGCGCTGGCCGCGGCCAGGTCGGCATGGGCGATCAACTGGCGATAGGCGGCATCCAGCTTCCGCAACGCCGCATCGGCCGCCGCTTCCTCGCGAATATTGACCAGAAAAAAATCGCTCGCGCCCATTTCGAACCGGCGGCGTTCGGCCTGCGCCATGTCCTGCGCCCTCGCCTGCTCGTCGCCCGCCAGCGTCAGTAGCCGCTGCGTTGCATCGACCGCGACGCCGATCGTGTCGATTTCCGCGATAATCTGTTCCCGCAGGCCTTGGCCACGCAGCATCGCCGCCTCGATCTCCGCCTGGGTCTGCATTATGCGGCCCTGCGCTGCGCGGCGCTGAAGGGGCAGAGTAAAGGTCAGCCCGATGCGCGTCTCGGTGCCCTCGCGCGACCGGCCGCCTTCGCCGATCGGCCCGATGTCGCGTGACGCTTCGGCGTTGAGGTCAAGCCGCGGCAACAGCGCATTCTGGTCCAGCGCCAGCCGGTCGCGCGCCACCTGCATCCGCACGTCGATGGTACGCAGATCCGGTCGCATCGACAGCGCGGATTTGGGATCAATCGGCAGGGGGAGGGGGGTGGGCAGGTCCGATGGCAATTGCGCGGGCGAAGGGATGACCGGCCGCCCATCGGCGTCACGCCAATATAAGGAGAGTGTGTTTGCGGCGCTCGCAAGCGCCTGTTCCGCCTCCACCACCAATGTCTGGCGACGCAGGATATTCTGCTGATTTTCCGTCAGAATGATGCGCGGGCGCAGTCCCAGCGTGACCTGTCGTTCCAAGCCCTTTTGCCGGTCCTGCGCCAAGTTCAGCAGGTTGCGGACAATCTCCAGCCGCTCTCCTGCAACCACCCATTGGTTATAGGCATCCAGCGCCCGGCGCTGCACGCCAATGGCAATGAACAGACGATCGGCATCGGCCAGCGCAATGTCAGCTTCGGCCTGAGTGCGGTTAAAACGACGATCGTCAATGGCGCGGTCCCGCAGCAGCGCCAGCACGACACCCGCCTTTATCTCGCCAAACTGGTTGGTATAATTTTTGTCCTCATAAATGGGGAAGCGCCCATCGGACACGCGATAGCCGCCATAGACATTGCCGCCCCATTGTTCGAGCGGGCGCGTGAGCTTCGTTTCCGCATAGCGATTGTCATAATAGCCGGTTAGCCGCGTGTCGGCTGCCGCAGAAAAAACCGTGTCGAATGCGCCTTCGGCCGACAGGCGCTTGCCCTCCGCCCCGCGCACCCGCGCAAGCGCTTCGAGCACCTGGGGAGCATGCTGCCGGGAAGAGGCCAGCACATCGGCCAATTGCAACGGGCCGGATAGGGGCGCGACAGGTGCGCGCGTCGGCAAGGGGGCGATGTCCTGCGCGAGCGCAGGGCCGACCGTCGCCATGAGCGCGACAAGGATGAGCAGGCGCTTACTTGGCATCGGCATTGCTATCGGTCGGATTTGTCGCCGATGCGTCGGGGACATTGCCGGGTCGCTGGAATTGCAACGGGAAGTCGTTGAGTTGCCGCCACAGTTCAAAGCCGACGCTGACCGTATCCATCAATACCCAACCGCGTACCTTGGCACCCAGCCGGACATAGGGTTCCTGCGGCCATGGCGGGCGATCCGCAGCTGGTTCGACCAATATGCGGAACAGGCCATTGGCCGATGCCGATACGTCGATGGCGCGTACCTTGCCGTCGAACATGCCCTGCGCGACGGAGGGCCAGCCACTGAACTGGATGGCGGGCCAACCTTCAAATTCCAGCCTGACGCGCCGACCTGGATGGATCAGCGGAACGTCGCGGCCATCGACATACAACTCGACTACGCGCTGCGATTCTTCTGGGGCAAAGGTTGCTACAATGTCGCCGGGGCTGACCATGGTCGCATTGTCGCCGCCCTGAATCCGCAGCACACGACCATCGCGGGGCGCGCGGATCATCTGGACCGATTGGCGATTGAGGCTGACATCGACGCGGGTGCGCTCGGCCTTGGCCTGTGCGACCTTCGCGGCATAATCGCTGACCTTGATCTGCGCCAGTTCATAGTCACGGCGTGGTGCCAGACCTTCGCGATACAATGTTTCCATGCGTGACACGTCAAGCTGCGCAACGCGCATCGCTTGCTGCGCCGCAACGATTTCGACATCGGCTTGCGCCCTTTCGGCGCGTAGGCGGTCGAGCAGATTGGGATCATTGTCGCTGATCCGCGCGATCGGATCGCCGCGCTTCACCAGGCTGCCATCGGTGACATACCATTGTTCGATCCGGCCGGGGACCAGCGCGGTGATATTCTGCACCCGGTCGCGCGGATCGAGCGCAATGACCGCACCCGTGCCCGGTGCTGTCTGCACCCAGGGCACGAACATCATGAACAGGATGCAGCCGACAATCGTCGCCATCAGCATCCAGGCAAGTACGCGCGTGACGCGCGGCGTGCGAATGCTCGCCAGGGTTTTGAAATGCGAGAGGTGATTAGCGCGAAAAGGCATCGCCAGCCTCCTTGCCAGCGCGGGCGCGCAGGGCATCCAGACTTTCCTTGTCGGCGACCAAGCGTTGCTCCTTGCGCCCCAGCCACAGCCAGCCGTCCAAAGTGATGTCATGCGGACGACTGGAAAAATAGAGGATGGTCACGGGTTTGCCCTTCAACATGTCGAAGGCGGCCTGAAGATGTTCAACCGGGACCATGTCGTACAGCGCAGACAGGACCAGGATGCGCGGCTGGGCGAGCAGGGCGCTCGCCAGTTTTAACTGCATGATTTCGACCAGAGCCAACGGCCAGCCGGTAGAGGACAGGCGCGTGTCCATGCCATCGGGAAGAGCGGCTACCCGCGCGTCGAGTCCGACCACCTGCAAGACATCCATGATAGTCGCGGAATCATCCTCGGCGCGTGACAGGGACAGATAATCGCGTATCGAACTTTCCACGATGGTGGATCGATTGAGAACGATGACGTCGCTGCGAAGCTGATACATATCGAGCGAGGTGATATCCGTGCCGCCCAGGGTGATGATGCCACTTGTCGGCCTGATATGCCGTTTCAGAAGCGTAGCAAGCACGCGGTCCATATCCGGTTCGGCGGCACCCATCAGGCGGCTGCCACCAGGAATGACGATGTCGATCTCGGCTTCGTCCCGACCGATCGGCGCGCGGACAGAATGTAGCACAAGGGCACCATGGGCGGGTCTGGACGCGCCTGGCTTGAGCTCAGGCACTTGCTCCTGCGGGATGGAGAGAAGCAGGGAAAGTTCTTCCGCCCCGGCGACCAGATCATAAAAGCTGTCGAGATAGGGGCCTAGCTGAGCGGCACCATAGAAGATGCTCGACAGGATAAGTTCGGCCGCGACCAACTGGCCGATCGACAATTGTCCCTGAATGACCAGCCAGCCACCAAGCGCCAGCAGACCGGCGCTGGCGACGGCATAGAGGATCAGCAGCGAGATGCTCTGTGGAAAAGCATAACGGAAATGCGACCTGTGCGCCTCTACATAAGCGGCCGTTGCCTCCTCCGATCGGTCCATGGCGAAATGGAGATGGCGGCTCGATTTATAATAGCCGTTCGAACCGCCGACGCTTTCCAGCCAGTGCGCGGCTTCATATTTGCGATAGCTCAGTGCCACCGCCGTCCGCATCGCGCCCCGATACCATAAGCGCCAGATCAGCCAGACGACGAAGATGAAGCCGACGTTGAACGCCAGAAAGAAGGGGTGATAGAAAGCGGTCACAACAAAGCCCACACTGGCCTGGAGGATGATGGAAAATCCTCCGATCAGCAGGGAAGGGATCGCTTTCTGGACGGTCATCAACTCGAAAAAACGGTTGAACAGGTCGCCGCGTCGTTCGTCCTGAAAGAAAGGGTTTTGCGCATAAACAGCGCGCAGAGTGATGTCCGCGACCAGCCGGGCGAAAAACCGGCGGCGGAACATTTCCATCAAATGCATGCGAAAGGCGCCCAGCAGCGCCGATATCAGCAACAACCCCATCAGGATTGCCGCCAGCGTAAAAAGCGGGGCGGGCAGCGCCGTGTTCGCAACCGAGTTGATCAGCATCTGCACGGAGATCGGGGTAGCCAGCGACAGAAGGCCGATCCCGATGCCATAAACAAGCGTAAGCCGGATGAACGCCTTGTCAGGCCCTATGATCGGCCCCGCCCAGGCAAAGAAGTCGCGCAATCGCACATCGACCGGAGCCGCCATATTCGAATGTCCCACCGCGTAACATTATTACCCAAAAAGCCGGATGACATCTAATGGCGCGTCTCGCAAGCACGGCGCAGCAAGCTATCCCTGGTAATCCACCATGGATGGCTTTGCTCCGCTCCTAGGGACGATCCGATTTTATGTTATCCTGCTCTGGCACCATTATTTGGCGTCACCAAATCATCATGCCAGATGCTTAAACGCGCAATAGCGGCCACCGCTCATTGGATCAAATCGCTAATGACGAAAATAACGATAGGAATATCCTATTGAAATATCGGTTTATGATCCAGCAACACTTATCACCATATCCGCCAGTCTCTGATAAACAGCGGCCCGCCCGGCACTGCGTCGCCACACCAGGCCAACTTCCCGCTCAATGATCTGTGATGCCATTGGGCGGATCGTGACATCATCATGATCGCGTATCTCTGAGCGTACATAGAGGGCAGGCAGCAACGCTATACCCATGCCCATACCGGCCATTTGCCGGACAGCGTCCAGACTGGTTCCCTCATAGTCGCGCAGCACCGGCGCACCGACCGCCTTGCCCAGCGCCTGTATCTGGTCGCTTAGCCGATAATGCGGCGACAATGTCAGCAGTCCCCGCCCGGCAAGCATCTCAGGCTGTACGCATCGCTGTCCGGCAAGCGGATCATCCTGCGCCATGACCAGCAGCAAGGGCTCGCGAAACAACGACATGACGAAATATTGATCGCCAATTACGGGCAATTGGGTGAGCACCACATCGTGCAGGCCCGAAGCAAGATCACGCAGCAGATCGTGCGGTAACCCCTCTCTTATGTGCAGGCGCAGTTCGGGATGATCGCGATGCAGGCGCGCGACCACCTGCGGCAAAAGATAGGGGCCAAGCGTGGGAGAGGCGCCGAGCCTGATGGTGCCGATCATGGCATCTCCGTCGGATCGGGCAAGATCGCTCAGCGCGCTCACGTCGGCCAATATGGCATGGGCGTGGCGGAGTATCTCCCGCCCCATGGGTGTCAGCATCGTGGCACCGGCTCCGCGCTCCACCAGCGACTGCCCCAATTGCGCTTCGAGCAACTGAATCTGCGCCGATAGAGAGGGCTGCGATACGCCCGCCCGTTCCGCCGCCCGTCGAAAATTGCCGGCGGCTGCCAACTCACTGAAATAGTGCAACTGGCGAAGGGTGATGGCCGGTACCGGAATCAGGCTGACTTTCTGGAGGCTGAGATACAGACGCTGAAATTAACGCCGTCATGGATATAATCCACACTCCTTTTCAATTAGCCGACCGTGTTCCTACCCCTGCGCCCTGCAAATGACTAGCTGCGGCCATCGTGCTGCCAGCCGCCACCCAATGCGCGGAACAGATCGACCTGCGCAAAGGCCACTGCGCGGTTGGCTGAGGCGCTGTCGGCCTCTGCCGCTGCCAATGTGCGTTGCGCATCCAGCACAGTCAGGAAATCAATCTGCCCCTCTCGCTGGCGGGCGAGGCTGATGCGCGCGGCGCGATCGGCGGCGTTGCGCGCGGCCTGCAACGTGTCGCGGCGTTCCATCGCATGGGCATAGATGGACAGCGCGGTTTCGGTTTCCTCCAGCGCGCGCAGCACCGTGCCGTCGAAGGTCGCCAGCGTCGCGGCGCTGTCGGCGCGCGCCGCGCCGATGCGGGCGCGGATCGCTTCCTGATTGGGGAAGGCCCAGTTGATGAGCGGCCCCAATACCCAGCGCAGCGGGCCGCCGCCCAATATGTCGCCGCCGCCGATGGCTGTTGTACCGATCGCGCCGCCCAGCGAAATGCGCGGATAGAGGTCCGCCGTCGCCACCCCGATCCGCGCCGTGTCGGCAGCGAGGCGGCGTTCGGCGGCGCGGACATCGGGCCGCCGGGCGAGGAGCGCGCGACCGTCGCCCACGGGAATGGGCTGGGCCAGGGTCGGCGTGGCCACGCTGGCCCGAATATCGGCGGGCAAGTCTTGCGGCGTGCGCCCCGTCAGCGTCGCGAGGCGGAACAGGGCGGCATCCCGGTCGGCGGCAAGGCTTGGCACCAGCGCCTTTTGCTGGTCGCGCAAGGCGGTCACGCGGATCACGTCGAGCCGATCCGATCGGCCTGCGTCGAAGCGAGCGCCGGTGATGCGGATCGAGCGATCGAGCAGGTCGACCGTGCGCTGCGCCACGGCCAGCCGCTCGGCCGAAGAGGTGGCATCGACATAGGCGCGCACCGTATCGGCGACCACGGCGACACGGACGGCATCGGCATCCGCCTCGGCCGCGCCGAGATCGCCGCGTGCCGCCTCGATCGAGTGCTTCACCCGGCCGAACAGATCGACCTCATAGCCGACGCTGAACCCCGCATCGACGGTGCGATTCTCCCGGTCGAGGCCGGGGAAGCTCTGCGCCGCTGCCGTGCGGCCATAGGTGACGGTGCCATCCAGGCCGGTCGAAGGCAACCGATCCGATCGCGCGCCGCGCAGGGTGGAGCGTGCCCGCTCCAGCCGCGCCACGGCAACGCGGATGTCGGTGTTGGCGCTTAGCGCATCGCCCACCAGCCGGTCGAGCAGCGGGTCTTCATAGAGCCGCCACCAGTCCCCCTGCGCCTCCGCCGTGCTCACGGCGGGGGTTGCCGTGCCGATGAAGGGCGCGGCGGCGGTGGGGGGCGTGACTGGCGGCCGATAGTCGGGGCCAGCGGCGCAGGCCGTGAGGGCAGTGGCTGCCAACAGGGCAGCGAACAGGGATTTGGTCATGGCGTGAGTTCCTATTCGGCCGGTTGCAGCGCGGGGGCCTGGCCGTTCCGCCCGCGACGGGTGAAGCGGTCGCCAAGCGCGCGGCAGACGACATAGAAAGTGGGGGTGAAGAGCAGACCGAAGGCTGTGACCCCGGCCATGCCGAAGAAGACCGCCGTGCCCAATGCCTGCCGCAGTTCGGCACCAGCCCCTTGCGCGATCACCAGCGGCACTGCGCCCAGGATGAAGGCGAAGCTGGTCATCAGGATCGGTCGCAGCCGGGTGCGCGCAGCCTGCACCGCCGCCTCGACGGGCGAGAGGCCCTGCTGTTCCTCGGCCTGCTTGGCGAACTCGACGACCAGAATGGCGTTCTTGGCCGCCAGCGCGATCAGCACGACCAGGCCGATTTGGGTCAGGATATTATTGTCCATCCCCCGCAGGTTGACGCCCAGCATCGCGGCCAACAGGCACATCGGGACGATCAGGATGATCGCCAGCGGTAGCGTCAGGCTTTCATATTGCGCGGCCAGCACCAGGAAGACGAAGAAGACCGCCATTCCGAACACCAGGCCCGCCGTATTGCCCGCCGTCGCCTGCTGATAGGCGATGCCGGTCCATTCCTGCGCATAGCCAGCGGGAAGCGTCGTTTCACCCAGCTTTTCGATCGTGCTGAGCGACTGGCCGGACGAATAGCCCGGTGCCGTATCACCATCGACCTCCACCGCAGGCAGCAGGTTATAGCGAACGACGCGATAGGGGCCGGTCTTGTCCTGGAAGGTCGACAGGGAACCGAGCGGCACCATGGCGCCCGAATTGGACCGGGTCTTGAGGTTGGCGATATCCGCCGTCGATCCGCGAAACGCCTGATCCGCTTGCGCCGTGACGCGATAGGTGCGGCCCAGCAGATTGAAGTCGTTGACGAAGGCAGAACCCAGATAGACCTGCATCGCTTCGAACACCCGTTCGGGCGGCACACCCAGCAGGTCGGCCTTGCGCCGGTCCACATCGGCGAAGATGCGCGGGGTGGCGACGTCGAACAGGGTATAGACTTGGGCGAGGCCGGGGGTCGTATTGGCCTTGCCGATATAGTCGGTCGCGACCTTGTTCAGCGCGTCATAGCCGCGCCCCTCGCGATCCTCGATCATCGTGCGATAGCCACCGGCAGAGCCGATGCCCTGGATCACGGGAGGCGGCACGAGAATGATGCGCGCCTTGTCATAGTCGCCGATCGCCTTGCCGGCCTGCTCCATGATCCCGGCATAGGTCGCCCCCACTTCCTTGCGTTCGGCAAAGCTGGTGAAGGGGAAGTAGATCGCCGCCGAATTGGGCGCGGCGGTCTGCGAAGGACCATGGAAGCCAGCGAACATCACCGCGCCGCGCAAGCCTTTGATCGGCAGGATTTTCTCCGCGACCTCGCGCGTCACCTTGTCGGTGCGTTCGAGCGATGCGCCGGGCGGAAGCTGGACCACGGCCAGGAAATAGCCCTGATCCTGCGCGGGGATGAAGCCGCCGGGGGTGACCCAGAACAGCGCGATGGTCGCCGCGATCAGGCCCGCATAGGTCAGCAGCATCTTCTTGGGCCGGGCGACCAGGAAACGGGTGAGGCTGGCATAGCGGTCGCTCATCCGTTCAAAGCCGCGATTGAAGGCATCGGCAGCCTTTTGCAGCCAGCGCTTCCAGCGCGGGGCGTCCGCTGCCGGCGCGTCATGCCCATGTTTTGGCTTCAACAGCAAGGCGGCGGCGGCGGGCGAGAGGGTGAGCGAGAGCAGCAGCGAGATCACCGTCGCGGTCGAGATGGTGACGGCGAATTGCTGGTAGAAAGCGCCCGAAATGCCGGTGATGAACAGTGTCGGCACGAACACCGCGCACAGCACCAGCACGATCGCGACCAGCGCGCCCGCTACTTCGTCCATCGAGAAGCGCGCAGCCTCCAGCGGGGACATGCCTTCCTCGATATTGCGTTCGACATTTTCGACCACGACGATGGCGTCATCGACGACGATGCCGATCGCCAGCACCAGGCCGAAGAGCGAGAGATTGTTGAGCGAATAGCCAACCGCCGCCAGCATCGTCGCCGTGCCGATCAGCGAAACCGGAATAGCGATGATCGGTATGACCGCCGCGCGCCAATTCTGAAGGAAGATGAGGATGACGAGGACGACCAGGATCACCGCCTCGAACAGCGTGTCATAGACCGCGTCGATCGACTGGCTGATGAATTCGGTCGGGTTGTAGATGACGCTATATTCCAGCCCCTTGGGAAAGCGCTGGGACAGGCTGTCCATTTCCGCCTTCACCTTCTCCGCCGCGTCGAGCGCGTTGGAGCCGGGGCGCTGCATGACCGCGATGACGACCGTGGGCTTGCCGGACAGATAGGTGTTGATGCCATAATCCTGCGCGCCCAGTTCGACCCGCGCGACGTCGGCGACGCGGACCTGATGCCCATCGGCATCCGTGCGGATGACGATATTGGCAAATTGCTGGGGTTCGTTCAGGCGGCCCTGCATCTCGACGCCGAGTTGGAAGGCTTCGCCACTGTCATAGGGCGGCTGGCCGATAGCGCCTGCCGACACCTGCACGTTCTGCGCGCGCAGGGCGGCGACGATCTCGCCCGCCGTCAGGTTGAGCGCGGCGGCGCGACCGGGGTCGATCCACACACGCATCGCATAGTCGCGCGCGCCGAACAGTTGCACGTCGCCCACGCCGTCGAGCCGCGCGAGGCGATCACGCACCTGCGTCAGGGCATAGTTGGAGAGGTAATTGCGGTCGAGCGACCCGTCGGGCGACTGGAGATTAACGACCATCAGGAAATCGGGCGATGTCTTGCGGGTGACGACCCCTAAGCGCTGTACCTCTTCGGGCAGGCGCGGGACGGCGACCGCGACGCGGTTCTGCACCAGCACCTGCGCGGCATCCAAGTCGGTGCCGATCTTGAAGGTGACGGTGATCGTCACTCTGCCATCGCCGGTCGACTGGCTGCTGACATAAAGCATGTCGTCGACGCCGTTGATTTCCTGTTCGATCGGCGCGGCGATGGTCTGGGCCACCGTCTCGGCCGATGCGCCGGGATATTGCGCGCTGACCGTCACGGTCGGCGGCACGATGTCGGGATATTGCGCGACGGGCAGCCCGATGAAGGCGAGCGCGCCGACCACCGTGATGATCACGGCGATCACGGCCGCAAAGATCGGCCGGTCGATGAAGAAGCGGGAGAAACGCATGGGCGTTATCCTTGGGAAATGGGTTTAGCGCGCAAAGGTCGCCTGGGCGGCGGCGGGTGCGGCGGCCGGATCGACGGGCGTCACCGGCGTCGGCTGCGGCTTGATGGGTGCGGCGCGTACCGCGACCTTGGTGCCGGGCATCGCCGCCTGGACATTGCCGACGATGACGCGGTCCTGCGGCGTCAGGCCGGACCGGATGATCCGCAGGCCGTCCACGACGGGGCCGAGTTCGACCGGCTTGACGGAGACACTGTCGTCCTTGCCCACGACCATCACGGTCTTGCGTGCCTGATCGGACTGGATCGCGGCGTCGGGCACCAAGAGGGCGCGCATGGTGCCGCCGCTCGCAAGCCGCATATTGCCGAACAAGCCGGGTGCGAGGAACATCCCCGGATTGGCAAAGGTCGCGCGCACCCGGATAGTGCCGGACCGAGGGTCAAGACCATTGTCGGTAAAGTCGAGTTGGCCCTTCCACTTATAGTCGGTTTCATCCTGTAAGCGCACTTCGACGGCGGTCGCGCCCTCGCCATCTTCCCGGTCTCGCTGCGCTTTCAGAAACAAGGCCTCTGACGCATCAAAGCTGAAATAAATCGGATCGAGCTTGTTGATCGTCGTCAGCAAGGTCGCGCTGGCTCCATCGCCGCCCGCCACCAGATTGCCGATGTCTATCCGCCGATCGGACACGCGACCGGCGATCGGGGCACGAACCTGGGTGAACTCCATGTCGAGCGACCGCTGGCGCGCGCGCGCCTCGGCAGCGGCCAGCGCAGCCTTGGCGGATTGCAGCCGGGCGCGCAGGGCATCGACTTCGCTCGCGGAAATGGCTTCGTCGCCGGTCAGCCGCTGGACACGGGCATAATCGGAACGGGCGAGCGCCAAGGTGCTGCGGGCGGCGGCCACGTCGGCCTGCGCTTCGGCCAGCGCGGCGCGGAACGGCCGTTGGTCGATCGTGAAGAGCAACTGTCCCTTGCGCACGATATCCCCGTCGCGAAAGTGCAGCGCGGTGACGGCACCCGACACGCGCGGCCGTATTTCGACCGTCTGGCTGGGGGCGAAGCGTCCGACATATTCATCCCACTGCGTCACTTCGCGCGCGAGGGGCGCGGAAATGCCGACGGTGGCGATCGGCGTGGCCGCGGCCTGGGCATCGGGTTGGTCCAGCCATTTCCAGGCGGCACCGGCAACAAGGACCAGCGCGATCGCGGCCATCGCACCGCCGCGCCGAGACAGACGCCGCTGCTTGGAGGGCGACACTTCGCTGGCGGTGTCGGCATGGATGGGGGCGAGCATGTTCATGGGCGAACCTTTCGTCCACGGGCGCTACGGCCCGCGCTGATGGAGGCGAGCAGCAATTCGAGCTGGTCGGCGGTGAAACCGGCCTCTTGCGCGTCGGCAAGGGCGGAAGGGGTAACGGCATAGCCGCGATGCCAGGCCTCGACCGACAGGCGGCGCAGCGCCTCCAGCCGTTCGCTGGCCAGCACGGGGCTTGGGCGTGGGCCAAAGATGAGCGCGCTCCATTTGTCCCAGCTGCCGGGCCTGCGTAGGGTGGACAGCCGATCGGATAGGGCCAGCGCCGCCACCTGCCATTCCAGCGGATCAAGCGTGGCAGCTTCAGCCATGTCCGCCATCGGCAGGCATACGGATAGGGGCGCGCCAGCCATGGGCTGGGCGAAATCTATAAAAGCCATGTGTTACGTCCTCCCTGGACGGCACCAGTGATGAAAAGAGCGCAGCCGAACGCGCCGACCGGACGCCAATCGAGCGTCCGGCAGATGAGCGACGGCCGTAACCCACGCGCAGGTGCGCGGCGCTATCGAACGAGAATATCGGTGGAGGGTGCGACGCCCTGTTGGGCTACCGCAAGCAGTCGGTCAGGGACCGCCTCTGATGATGGGGCAGCGCATAATTACCTCCCTGAAGCCTGTCGGCTCAGTGGTTCATTCCATACTTATCGGTATATAATGAGATGCTGCGCCGCGTCAATCGGAATAACATACCGATCGGTAATTATTTATCGCAGGTGAATAGGATGCCCGTTCGGCGACCTATCCCCTACCGCCCCGGCCACATGGCAAGGGTGGTCTGCACCAGTCTTTCCAGCGTTTCGCGCGATGCGCCACCCGATGCCTGGACTGCCATGCCCTGCATCAAGGTCGAGAGATAACAGGACATGGCTTCCGGCTCGATGCCGTCGGGCAGGTCGCCCTCTTCCTTGGCTTGTACGAAACGGGCGAGCAAGGCGGCGTTCGACGAGGCGCGGCGCTTCAACACTTCGTCGCGGATGCAGTCCGCCTCGGTCACGCCAGCCACGGTGCTGATGACACCCAGGCAGCCTTGCGGCTCGGTATCACTACATTGCATGGCAAGCGACCCGCGCAACAATCGCTCGGCCACGCCGCGCGCCGTAGGGGCTTCCAGCGCGGTTTTCACATAGCACAGCTTCTCGGTCTCATAGAGGTCGAGCGCTTGCCGGAACAGGGCTTCCTTGTTGCCGAAACAGGCATAGAGGCTGGGACGGGTGATCCCCATCGCCTCGGTCAGTTCCGAGATCGACGCCCCTTCATAGCCCCGCCGCCAAAAGACCTGCAGCGCAGCGGCCAGGGCCTGCGCCGGATCAAATTCACGCGGGCGACCGCGAGACGTGGTTGCAACCTGTTCCATACCGATCGGTATATAGTAGGGCGACCCGCAAAGGTCCATAGCAGGTGGGGCGCAGCTAGATGCAGGCTTGCTCTTTCTCCTTATGTCGGAAGGCCAGCCTCGATATTCGATTCGGTTAGAGTTCGCTGTCCATCAGCTTGGGGAAGAAGCTTTCATGCGCGGTGCGGAGGTCGGCGAGGGCTACGCCCGCTACCGAGGGTCCGCCAACGGTGCCGATGCGGACAGCGTCGGGCACGTCCACGTCATGCGCCGTTGTCAGGACGTAACGGCCCTGATCTTCACCAAAAGCGGATGCAGTCGTGAGCGCGATGTCGAGCGTTGCCCCGATCTTACCCGCCAAGGCCATTTCGGCGATGGTGACGATCAGGCCGCCGTCGGACACATCATGGACAGCATTGGCGGTGCCCGATGCGACGAGGCCGCGGATGGTGTCGGCATGGGCGCGCTCGGCAGCCAGGTCGACTTTCGGCGCTTCGCCTGCTTCCCGACCGGCGATTTCGCGCAGCCAGATCGACTGGCCGAGATGGGTGCCTTCGCCGCCGATCAGCCAGATGGCGTCGCCTTCATTCTTGAACGCCACCGTTGCCATGACATCCACATCCGCCAGCAACCCGATCCCGCCGATCGCAGGCGTCGGCAAAATGGCGCTGCCGCCACCCGTCGCCTTGCTCTCATTGTAGAGCGACACATTGCCGCTCACGATCGGGAAATCCAAGGCGCGGCAGGCGTCGCCCATGCCGTCGAGGCAGCCTGTAAGCTGGGCCATGATTTCGGGGCGCTGCGGGTTGGCGAAGTTGAGGCAGTTGGTGACTGCCAGCGGCGTCGCGCCGACCGCGCTCAGGTTGCGGTAACATTCGGCGATTGCCTGCTTGCCGCCTTCATAGGGGTCGGCATAACAATAGCGCGGGGTGCAATCGGTGCTGATCGCGATGCCCTTGTTGCTGCCATGGACGCGCACGACGGCCGCGTCGCCGCCGGGGCGCTGGACGGTGTCGGCACCGACCATATGGTCATATTGTTCCCAGATCCAGCGGCGGCTGGCGATGTCGGGGCTGCCCATCAGTTTGATGAGGTTTGCGCCGATGTCGGTGCTTTCGGTTATGTCGCCCAGCGGCTTGACGCCCGACCAGGCCTTATACTCGTCCATCGGCATCGACGGACGGTCATAGAGCGGCGCGTCGTCGGCCAGCGGGGCGAGCGGAATGTCGCACACGGTTTCGCCATGATGGACCAGCACCATGCGGCCGCTGTCGGTGACTTCGCCGATGATCGCGAAATCCAGTTCCCATTTGTGGAAAATGGCCTCGGCAAAGGCTTCGCGGCCGGGCTTCAACACCATCAACATGCGCTCCTGCGATTCGGAGAGCATCATTTCATAGGCGGTCATGCCGGTTTCGCGCTGCGGCACGGCATCCATGTTGAGCAGCAGGCCGACGCCGCCCTTGGACGCCATTTCGACGCTGGAGGAGGTCAGGCCAGCCGCGCCCATATCCTGAATCGCGACGATCGCGTCCGACGCCATCAGTTCCAGGCACGCCTCGATCAGCAGCTTTTCGGTGAAGGGGTCGCCAACCTGCACGGTCGGGCGCTTGGCGTCGGCATCGTCGCCGAAATCGGCGCTGGCCATGGTCGCGCCATGGATGCCGTCGCGGCCGGTCTTGGAGCCGACATAGACGATGGAGTTGCCCACGCCTGACGCGGCGCTGTAGAAAATCTTGTCGGTGTCGGCGATGCCCACGGTCATGGCGTTGACCAGGATATTGCCGTCATAGGCGGGGTGGAAATTCACCTCGCCGCCGACTGTCGGCACGCCGACGCAATTGCCATAGCCGCCGATGCCGCGCACCACGCCGCTGATGAGGTGGCGCATCTTGGGATGATCAGGCCGCCCGAAACGCAGCGCATTCATGTTGGCGATCGGCCGCGCGCCCATGGTGAACACGTCGCGCAATATGCCGCCAACGCCCGTCGCCGCGCCCTGATAGGGTTCGATATAAGACGGGTGGTTGTGGCTCTCCATCTTGAAGATCGCCGCCTGCCCATCGCCAATGTCCACCACACCGGCATTTTCGCCGGGGCCGCAAATCACCTGCGGGCCGGTGGTCGGCAGCTTCATCAGGTGGATCTTGGAGGATTTATACGAGCAATGCTCCGACCACATGACCGAGAATATGCCGAGTTCCGTAAGGTTCGGCTCGCGGCCGATCGCCTTCAATACGCGGTCATATTCTTCCGGGCTGAGGCCATGTTCGGCGACGATTTCCGGGGTGATCTGGGTGGCGGTGCTGGACATGCCGCGCCTTTAGCGGGGGCGTGGGCGGAGAGCAATGGCGGCGTGCATGCTTTGGTGGACATGCGTCGATCGGGCGGGGGAAACGGGATAAGAGGCTGTCGCGCCTCTCCCGCGCTTGCCTGCCGCCATTGCGCGCAGAGGCGCTGAGACATGAGGGGCGTGTCGGCTTTCTCTGGATGGCGAGAAAGGGTGGTTAGCCGACGTTCCGTCGATAGTATCGGCGGCGCTTGATAGCCTGCAACGTGCTCCCTACGATTTCGATCAGAGACAGAACCAGTAGCCCGGCGAACGCAGAACAGGCAACCAGCGTCATGTTGTCCGTGAACGCCGAAAAGCCGCTCTCCCATGGACGCGGCAGTAGCTGCATAACGCTGAAAAAGATCAATAGTGCGAGGAGTATACCAGCGACACCGACCGCTACTCTCACTTTAGGCGAATTTATGCGAAGTCGATCACGACCGATAAGGACAAGCGTAACCGTTCCGATCGCGCACAGCCACTGAATCCCGTCGTGAATCGTCACGTCACCTGCCTCCGGCAACAACATAATCTGAGACCATCATGTCCGCAATTGGGGCGAAAGGCAAAGCAATCGTAAGCATCGCGATCCATATTGCAGATTGAAGGTCGCTACTCGATGTGGACAATCCGAGAATTGCGATTGCCAATATGATTACCGGGAAAGCGGTTCCGGCGAGCGTTCCCGCCGCGATGGCAAGCAATATCCCCCTGAGCATTGCCAGAACCTGCCCCAACATTCGCAGAACAGCAATACGCCATCGCAACGTCCGCTACCGTGCGCATCCCGCCAATGCGCGGACAAGAAAAAGGCCGGACCGTTAGGGGCGGTCCGGCCTGGGAATGGATGGAAGGATCAGGACGCCTTAAACGTGGCAGGCCTGCGCGCTCTTGCCAGGGACGGTGATGGTGACATTGTCGCCCGAACCGTCGATGGTGTATCCGCCCTCGGCGGTGAAGGGCTGACCGGCTTCGGCTGCCTTCAGGGTGGTGGCTGCGCCGCCCTTTTCGGTGCGCAGCAATGCGGTCTTGTCGTCGCTCATATAGTCGACGAAGAACAGGCTGTTATCCTTGCAGCGAAACTGCTTGTTGGCCTTGACCGACGGCGGCAGCTCGACGGGCGCGGCGTTGGCGAGTTCCGCGGCCATGGGGTCACGCGGACCGCCAACGACTTCGGGCTCATCATTCTGGTTGCAGGCGGACAGCAAGCCAAGGCTCGCGGCGGCGATCAGGGTGATATAAGATTTCATAGCGATCCTTTTATGTGCGTGTGCAGCATGATGCGTCAACGCAAAACTGCGCTATTCCCCCCATGCGCTTGATATGACGTCATGCCGCAGTGCAGTCAGTGGGCTGTCCGAACCATAAGGCATATGCCCGATTGTCCGCTGCGGGCTTGACCGGGCGGGCGGTGGCGGTCAATGCATGGCTATGGCCACCGACAGCAGCACGCAAGCCCCGGACCCCACCCAGCTTTCGTTCGAGGATGCGTTACGCGCCCTCGAATCGATCGTGCGCAGGCTCGAAAGCGGCGATGTGCCGCTCGACGAGTCGATCTCGCTCTATGCCCAGGGGGAAGCGTTGCGCAAACGCTGTGCCGACCGGCTGCAGGCCGCCGAGGCGCGGATCGCCAAGCTGACGGTCGACGCCAATGGCGCGGTGACCGGCGCGCAGCCGTTCGGCGCGGACTAAGCGGCATGGGGGGGGATGTTTCGTCGGCGGCGTTGCTGACCAGCCGATCGCGCGATGTCGCCGCGCGGATCGATCATGCGTTCGACCTGCTCTTGCCCGTGCCCGACGATGCGCGCGCGCGCCTCTATGAAGCGATGCGCCATGCGGCGATCGGCGGCGGCAAACGGCTGCGCCCCCTGCTGGTCGAAGCGACCTGCGACCTGTTCAACATCGCGCGCGAATCGGCGCTGCGGGTCGGCCTGGCGGTCGAGTGCATCCATGTCTATTCGCTGATCCATGACGATCTGCCCGCGATGGACGATGACGATATGCGCCGGGGCAAGCCGACCGTCCACAAGGCCTTCGACGAAGCCAGCGCGATATTGGCGGGCGATTGCCTGCACGATGTCGCGTTCGAAATACTGGCCGATGAGCAGACCCATGCCGATCCGTTCGTGCGGATCGACCTGGTCAGGGCGCTCGCGCTGGCGAGCGGCCCGGCGGGCATGGCGGGCGGGCAGATGATGGACCTGGAGGCGGAAAAATCGCGCTTCGACCTCGCCACCGTCACGCGCCTGCAAAATCTCAAGACCGGGGCCTTGATCGCCTTCTGCGTCGAGGCGGCCGCGATCATGGCGCGCATCCCGGTGGAGGCCCGCACCAGCCTGCATGGCTATGCCCGCGACATCGGCCTCGCCTTTCAGATCGCCGACGATCTGCTGGATGTCGAGGGCGACGCGGACTTGGCGGGTAAAGCGCTGGGCAAGGATGCGGCGGCGGGCAAGGAAACCTTCGTGTCGCTGCTCGGCGTCGATCGCGCGCGGGCGCAGGCGCATATGCTGGTCGATCAGGCCAAGGCGCATCTGCACGGCTATGGCGCGGAGGCCGACCTGTTGCGCGCCATCGCCGACTATATCATCGAAAGGGACCGCTAAGCCCCATGAGCAAGCAGCGTATCGGCGTCTATCCCGGCACCTTCGATCCCATTACCCTGGGGCATATGGACATCATCCGGCGCGGCGCGAAGCTGGTCGACAAGCTGGTGATCGGGGTCACGACCAATATCGCCAAGTCGCCCATGTTCTCCGACGAAGAGCGGTTGGACATGGTGCGGCGCGAATGTGCGGGCATCGACGCTGACATTGTCGTCATCGGCTTCAATTCGCTGCTGATGGACTTTGCCGAATCGCAAGGGGCGAGCGTCATCGTGCGCGGGCTGCGCGCCGTCGCCGACTTCGAATATGAATATCAAATGGCGGGCATGAACCAGCAGATCAATGCGCGCGTCGAGACCGTTTTCCTGATGGCGGACGTCTGCCTGCAACCGATCGCGTCGCGCCTGGTCAAGGAGATCGCGCTCTATGGCGGGCCGATCCACAAATTCGTCAGTCCCGCCGTGCGCGATGAAGTCGTGGCGCGGGTCGAAAAGATGGGCCGCAAGGGCGGGGCGTAGTGTGTTGAAGAGCCGCACCGGCCCGCACCCCCACCCGACCTCCCACAGTATATCCTGAATGGGAGGCCGGGTGGGGGTGCGGGCCGGTGCGGACAAAATCCGCTCTTTCGCGGATTTTCCAACCGACTCTCCCTCGCTCAGCCTGCGTTCAGTTGCCAATCGCGATCAGCGCGCTATCAGGGCGGCTTGGCCCTACGCCCATAAGATCAAGGAAGTCTGCTTCATGCGTTTCACCTGCGCGCTCAAGACCATGGCGATCGGTGTCGCCCTCGCAACGTCCGGCTTTGCCTATGCCCAGGGTGCGCCCGGTGGTGGCGGGGGTGACGAAGCGAAGCGGGCCGAGGCCGCCGTGCGCGCGCAGAACAATGCCAAGTCGCTGGAAACCGACCTGACCCCCAAGCTGCCGCCCGCGACCGTTCCGGCCGATCCGCAGAATATCTGGGATCTGGACCTGTCGACCGGCGGCCGTGTCCGCATCCAGTTGCGTCCTGACATCGCGCCCGCGCATGTCGAGCGGATCAAGGAACTGACGCGCCAGGGCTTCTACAATGGCCTGAAATTCCACCGCGTTATCCCCGGCTTCATGGCGCAGGGTGGCGACCCCAAGGGCGACGGCACCGGCGGATCGCAGCTCCCCGACCTCAAGGCCGAATTCAATCCGATGCCGCATTTGCGCGGCACCCTGTCGATGGCGCGCGCGCAGAGCGAGGATAGCGCCAACAGCCAGTTCTTCATCGTCCTGCTGCCCCGGATGCAGCTCGACAAGAAATATACCGTGTTCGGCCGTGTGATCGAGGGCATGCAATATGTCGATGCCATTGCCCAGGGCGAGCCGCCTGCCAATCCCAGCGTGATCTGGCAGGCCTCGATCGAAAGCGATGGCAAGCCGCCGGTAAGGATGCCGATGCCCGGCATGGCCGCACCCGCCGCGCCGTCGATCCTGCCTTCGCCAGCGCCCGGACAATAATCGACCACTCTCCGTTCGCTTCGAGCGAAGTCGAGAAGCGGCAGGCGCAGGGGCGAGCCTGTTTCGACCGCGCCCGACACGAACGGTTGCTGGCTTGATAAAACGAAACAGATAGACCGATGCGCGTAGACCTGTTCGACTTCGACCTCCCACCGGAAAACATCGCGTTGCGTCCCGCCAGTCCGCGCGATTCGGCGCGGCTGTTGCTGGTGCTGGGGGCAGGGGACTTTGCCGACCTGACGGTGCGCGACCTGCCCGGCCTGTTGCGGGCGGGCGATGTTCTGGTTTTCAACAACACGCGCGTCATTCCCGCCCAGTTGGAAGGCACGCGCGGCGAAGCGCGGATCGGCGCGACGCTGCACAAGCGCCTCGGCCTGCGCCAATGGCAGGCCTTTCTGCGCAATGCCAAGCGGGTGCGCGATGGCGACCGGATCGACTTCGGCGCAGGTGTCACCGCCATCGCCGGGCCGCGCGACGAAGATGGCGGCGTGACGCTGGACTTTGAAGGCACCGAGCCAGTGGAAGTGCTGCTGGAGCGGGCCGGGCGCATGCCCTTGCCCCCCTATATTGCCAGCAAGCGCCCGACCGACGAACGCGACGTCAGCGATTATCAGACCATGTTCGCACGCGAGGATGGTGCCGTCGCCGCGCCCACCGCCGCGCTGCATTTCACGCCGGATCTGATGGCGGCGCTGGCCAAGGCCGGGGTACTGACGGAAACGCTGACACTGCACGTCGGCGCAGGCACCTTCCTGCCGGTCAAGGCTGACGATACCGAAGACCATCGCATGCACGCTGAATGGGGCCGGATCGAACCGGCCACCGCCGACCGGCTGAACGCCGCGCGCGCGGCGGGCGGTCGCCTGATCGCGGTCGGCACGACGTCCCTGCGCCTGCTGGAAAGCGCGGCGAGCGAAGATGGCATCATCCACCCCTTCGCCGACGAAACCCGCATCTTCATCACGCCCGGCTACCGCTTCCGCGCGATCGACGGGCTGATGACCAATTTCCACCTGCCCAAATCGACCCTGTTCATGCTGGTCAGCGCATTGATGGGCCGCGACCGGATGCAGGCCGCCTATGCTCACGCGATCGGCCACGGCTACCGCTTCTACAGCTATGGCGATTCAAGTTTACTGCTGCCGGAAGGGTAAGGTGCCACTGTCACCGATGGCTTTGAGGGATATTGATAGTCTCTAGGCCGCCCGCTCGCTACGTCGGAAACTTATTTGCTTCCATGAAGAACCATAGGTAGCAATTGCCCATACGTTTTGAGCCGGTTACATCGTTCGAGGAATTTCTTGCATGAAGGCGATATTTTTCGGCCATAGTCATTTGGGGCCTATCCTTCACGCTTGGGAAGATGCCGCATTACGACCGAAGCTGAATTACAGCGCCAGCTTCGCTTTCGTGAATGAGGGAGTTAAATGGCTGACGCCGCCCGCAACGATCGTGGATGGCGAGTGCATACCCAACGCGGCCGTAATGAACCTGATGCAAAACCATGGAGCCTTCACTCCAGGCAAACGATCGATCGTGTTTGCGTTGGGCGGGAATGAACATACGATATTGGCACTGTTGACCCAAGGGACGCATCTCAACTTCGTTATGCCCGGCGAGAGTGTGGACGTCGAAGCCGATGAAACCATTGTGCCGTTCGAGGCCGTTCGACAGGCCATTCTCCAGCGCAGCGAAGTGTCCATGGCATTGACGACACTGGTCAAAGGCCTCAGCCCCCACCCTACATTGTGCATCGAATCCCCCCCCCCCCCGCAATCCAATAAATGGCTGACTGAAAATCTCGACAAATATTTCGTTGCTAAAATGACCAAAGCCGACCTGATGGTGGCCAGGCCGTCGGTTCGGCGCAAGATGTGGCAGGTGCGGTCGATGTTGTGGGAAAATTACTGCAACGACGTAGGCATGCCTTTTGTCAAGGTGCCGGATCGGTTGATGGAAAATGGCTTTCTGAAACCGGAATATCTGGGCAACGCGACGCATGCGAATCCATCCTTCGGTGCCGAGATGATGAAAGAAGTCGAGACAGCGCTTGCTTCGTTGACAGGCCATTGAGGAGAAAGCCCGTGCATCCCTATCGGTCACAACCCACGCATAGTTTCTGGTCAAAATCTATCGCGAAGACGCCACCGCAAGAGGTCGATCCGGTGGTCGCACCCAAATTTACGATAGACCGTGAGACCCGCATTTCGACTGCTGGAAGCTGCTTTGCCCAGCATATCGCCCACAGGCTGATCGCCAGCGGATTCAACTATCTGATTACTGAACCGGCGCATCCTTTGCTGCCGGACGCTATTGCGGCGAGATTCAACTATGGCAATTTCACTGCACGGTTCGGTAATCTCTATACGTCGCGCCAACTCCTCCAACTGTTCGACCGCGCCTATGGGACATTCACACCCATGGAGAATGCGTGGATCGAAGAGGATGGCACGGTAATCGACCCGTTTCGACCACAACTGACGCCGGGTGGATATAAAAGCACCGAGGAACTGGAGGTCGAGCGGGAGGGGCATTTCAAAGCCGTTCGGGCGATGTTCGAGCAGGCCGATATTTTCATTTTCACCCTGGGTCTGACCGAAACCTGGACGGACCGTCGCGATGGAGCGGCTTATCCAGTATGCCCGGGCACGGCAGCGGGCACATTCGACGTGGACAAGCACGCCTTCGTCAATCTTGATTACGAAGATGTCTTGGCCGATATGTCGGCCTTCATTGAGCGGTTGAAGGCGGTCAACCCCTCGGTCAAGCTGCTATTGACAGTGTCACCCGTTCCTCTGGTCGCCACCGCGACGGATAATCATGTGCTGGTGGCAACGACCTATTCGAAATCCGTATTGAGGGCCGTGGCAGACAAGCTGACTCGGTCACATGACGATGTATTTTATTTCCCATCTTACGAGATTATCACCGGCAATTTCAACGAAGGTCGCTATTATCAGGAGGATCGGCGCGAAGTGCGGCCCGTTGGGGTTGATCATGTCATGCGTCTGTTCTTCAAACATTATTGCGGGATCGACGCGGATGTTCCGGTGGCGGAAGGTGCCAAGCCGTCGGCAATTCGTGACGATGTCGAAAGACTGACGCAAGTTCTGTGTGATGAAGAGATGCTCGATAGCTGACAGGCTGATAATAACGTTCGCCCCGCAGTTCCTTACCTCCCCACGAACAAAAAACCCACCGCGCCCATGATGCAGGCGAAGGCGGCCAGGTGGCGCCAGTGGAGGGGTTCGCCCAGTACGGTGACCATGAAGCCGCCGAAGATGACCAGCGCAATGGCTTCCTGCGCGACCTTGAGCTGCCCCGCGCTCCAGCCATGGGCATAGCCGATGCGGTTGGCGGGAACGGCAAAACAATATTCGACCAGCGCGATGCCCCAACTGATCAGGATGACCAGCAGGATCGGCTTCTCCATCCCGCCCTTGAGATGCCAATACCAGGCGATGGTCATGAAGACATTGGAGATGATCAGCAGGGCGATGGTCGGCATAGGGGCCTCTTCTGGAACGGGCGAATGCTTTGGCACCGCTCGCGGCGGCGGCGCAAGCGATCGTGCAAAAAGACCGTTGCAAGCGCCAAATCCCTCGCCTATAGGCAGCACTCCTTTGGGGCCTTAGCTCAGCTGGGAGAGCGCGTCGTTCGCAATGACGAGGTCAGCGGTTCGATCCCGCTAGGCTCCACCAACCCCTCCCTTTGGGGTTGCTCGAAGGACTTTACCGCCAGCGCCCCGCGCGCCTAAGGCGGTCTCATGACAGAATTGGAACAGCGCAGCCGCCCGGCGGCAACGGTCGTGATCGTGCGCGACCGGGCCGATGGGTCGCCCGATATATTGATGATGGAACGGGCCAGCACCATGGCCTTTGCCGCAGGCGCGCTCGTCTTTCCCGGCGGCGCAGTCGATGCGGACGATCATGACCTTGCGGCCCGCATCGACCACGGACTGGACCAGGATGAGGCCGCGGCGCGCATCGCCGCGATTCGCGAAACGATCGAGGAAGCGGGGCTGGGGGTCGGCTTGCATGGCGCTGTGGACGCGGCGACCGTGCTGCGGCTGCGCGACGGCTTGCGCGAAGGCGTGGGCCTGGGGGCGTTGCTGGACCGGCATCGGCTGGAAGTCGCGTTCGATGCGCTGACACCCTTCGCCCGCTGGCACCCCGCGCCCTTCGATCAAGCGACACGGATATTCGACACGCGCTTCTACATCGCCCGCGCGCCGGACGGACAGATGGCCACCGTCGATACGACCGAAAATGTAAAGCTGTTCTGGAGCGGCGCGGCGGCCACGCTGGCGCAATGCGATGCGGGGGAGGGGAAGGTGATCTATCCGACCCGGCGCAATCTGGAGCGGCTGGCCATGTGCGCCAACCATGCCGAACTGGTCGCCCATGCGCGCGCCTATCCGGTCGAAACGGTGCGGCCGTGGCAGGAAGAGCGGGATGGCGAGCGGCATTTATGCATCCCGGACCATCTGGGATATCCGGTCACGTCGGAACCTATGGGGCAGGTCAGGCGTGCTTGAGGCATGCGCAAACTTCATGTGACCCTCCGCCGCCTCGTCCTGCTTGCCGTCCTGCTGTCTCTTCTGTTGCTCGGCTATGCCGTCGTGCGGCAGCGGCCGCAGGACATGCCCTGGACCGACCTCGACCTCAGCCAGCCGATCGGCATGTTCACCGGGCGCAAGCTGACCGCGCTGACCGGCGATGCCGCGCAATGCCGTGCGCTGCTCGACCGGGCAGGCGTCGATTATGTCGCGGTGCAGCCGGGTGGGGCGGACCAGTGCGCCTATTCCGATGCGGTGCGGCTGCGCGCGGAGAAAGACGCGATCGCGCTGGCCCCGGCGTCGGTCGCGCCGTCCTGCCCGGTCGTCGCCGCGCTCAAACTATGGGAGTGGCAGGTCGTCCAGCCCGCCGCCCAGCGCATCTATGGCCAGCCGGTGCGGTCCATGCGCCATCTGGGCAGCTATAGCTGTCGCCGCATGTATGGCCGCAGCGCAGGTGATTATAGCGAACATGCGACCGCCGACGCGCTCGACGTGGCCGGCTTCACCCTGGCCGATGGCCGTAGCATCAGCGTGCTGCGCGACTGGAAAGGTGAGGGCGAGGATGCGCAATTCCTGCGCGCCGTGCGCGACGGAGCGTGCGACTTGTTTTCGACCGTCCTGTCACCCGATTATAATGCCGCGCACCGCGATCATTTCCATCTCGATCAGGCCGAACGCGGCGCGACCGGCTGGCGGGCCTGTCGGTAGGCCTTAGCCCCGTCTACTGCCCGAACCCCGCATCCCGCGCCAACGCCACGGCTTCGCGCGCCGCGGCCAGCAAGGCCCCGCTCTTCGCCTCGCATTCGCGTTGTTCGTATTCAGGGTTCGAATCCGCGACGATGCCCGCGCCGGCCTGCACATGCATGACGCCATCCTTCAGGACGGCGGTGCGCAGGACGATGCAGCTGTCCATATTCCCGTCCGGCCCGAAGTAACCGACACCGCCCGCATAGGCCCCGCGCGTTTCAGGTTCCAGTTCGGCGATGATCTCGCACGCGCGCACCTTGGGCGCGCCGGACACGGTGCCCGCCGGGAAGCCAGCGAACAAAGCGTCGAGCGCATCATTCTCCGGCGCCAGGCGGCCGACCACGTTCGACACGATATGCATGACATGGCTGTAAAATTCGACGGTATAGCTGTCGGTTACGGTCACGCTGCCCGCGGTCGCCACCCGGCCGACATCGTTGCGGCCAAGGTCGAGCAGCATCAGATGTTCGGCCCGCTCCTTGGGATCGGCGAGCAAGCTTTCGCGGTTGGCGGCATCCTCCACGGCATTCTTGCCGCGCGGGCGGGTGCCTGCGATCGGCCGGATCGTGACTTCGCCATCGCGCGCGCGGACCAGGATTTCCGGGCTGGACCCGATCAGCGCGAAGCCGGGCAGGTCGAGATAATAAAGGAAGGGCGAGGGATTGATCCGCCGCAGCGCGCGGTAAAGCGCGATCGGCGGCAGGGTGAACGGGCTGGTGAAGCGCTGCGCCAGCACCACCTGAAAAATGTCGCCCGCCACGATATACTCTTTGGCGCGATCGACCATGGTGGCATAGCGGCCTGGCGCCAGCACCGGGGTCACGGCGATGTCGGCAATATCGGCCGGGGCGGGGGCAGCCGGGATCGGCGCGGCCAGCCGCGCGGCGGTCGCTTCGATCCGCTCCAGCGCCTGCGCAATGGCACGATCCGGATCGGCAAAACCGCCCTTCCACACTGGCGCGACCAGATAAAGTTGATCGGCCAGGCGATCGAAGATCAGGATGACGGTCGGCCGCACGAACAGCATGTCGGGCAGGTCGATGGGATTGGGGGCAGGGCGGGGCAGTTTCTCGACCAGGCCCACCGTCTCATAGCCGAAATAGCCAACCAAGCAGGCGAGCGCGGCGGGCAATGCCGTGTCCATCTCCGCCCGGCATTCGGCGACCAGATCGCGCAGCGCATCCAGCGCGCCCGCCTCCAGCGGCGCAAAGGCGTCGCGGTCGGTCGCCCAATGGCGGTTGATCGCGGCGCTCTGCCCATGGGCGCGAAACACCAGGTCGGGGGCGAGGCCGATCAGGCTGTAGCGGCCACGCACCGCGCCGCCCTCGACCGATTCGAGCAGATAGTCGCCGCGATCCGGCTCGAATAATTTGAGCGCGGCGGAGATCGGCGTGTCGGTGTCGGCAATCTGCCGCCGCCATACCAGCGCGGACTCGCCGCGTTCCAACGCCGCCCGCGCGGCTGCGTCGCCCCCGCCTGCGACCATCTTACTGGTCGCCGCTGGTGGTGGCGGCCAGCGCCTTGCGCACGCCTTCGACCGCATTGGCATTGCGCGTGACCTTCAGATGCTTTTCGACCGCGCGCTCGAACTGCTGACCATATTCCTGACCAATCACTTCGCCCAGCTGGTCGCGCATCTGCGCCATCAATTCGGGTTGGTCCTTGGCATCGCCCCGTTCGATGGCATTGAGCTGCACCACGAAATAGCCGCGATCCTGGCCGATCGGCAGCGTCTTGACCGTGTTCGCCGCCATCGAAAAGAGGATGGCGATTTCGGCGGGTGGGCGCTGCTCGCCGCGCATGATGTCGGCGCGCTTGCCACCCAGCGTCTGCGGGGCGGGCAGCTTGACGCCGGCCTGCGCGATCGCGTCGGCCAGCTTCATGCTTTTGGCCACCTTGGCGCGGATCTGTTCGGCCAATGCCTTGGCCTTATAGTTGCCTGCGTTCAGCTTATATTGCGCCTGCACGATCGGCTTGACCTTGGCCAGCGGCGGTGGCGCAGCGGCCACGATCTCGCCTGGCGCGATCAGCGCATAGCGCTTGTCGGGGGTGATCGGCACCATCTGCGCATCATCATCCGCGCTCATCGCGAAAGCGGGTGCCAACAGCGGCTGCACATCGGGCGCGACCACATAGGCCTGATCCTCGACCTGCTTGCCGGTGGCGAGCAGCAGCGGGCTGGTTTCGAGCTTGAGGCCATTATCCTTGACCACTTCCTCGAACGTCCCGCCATCAGCGATCTGATCTTCCAGCTTGCCGGTAAAGTCGGCCAGCAGTTGCTTTTCCTTCTGCGTGCGCAGCGTCGCGACGATTTCATCGCGCACCGACGCCAGCGCGCGGGCGGGAATGTCCTTGACCGCCGTGACGCGCAGCAACAGCCAGCCGAGTGGCCCGCGTACCGGGCCAACCAGATCGCCCTGCTTGGCGGCAAAGGCAGCATCGGCCGCAGCCTTGCCCGCCGTTGTGGTCAGTGCCGCCGGGGTCTGGTCGGCCAGCGTCGCCACCGCCAGGCCAGCGCCCTGCGCAGCGGCGGACAGCGACGCGCCGCCCTTCACCTTGGCGGCAATCGCCTTGGCAGCCGCCTCGGTCGGCAGCACCAGTTGCTCGATCGTCCGGCTCTGCTTGGCGGCATAGGCAGCCTTGTTCTGATTATAAGCGGCGGTGATTTCCGCATCGCTTGGCTGCGACGCCTGCGCGAAACGCTCGGCATCGACCACGGCATAGCGGATGCGCCGCTGTTCGGGGATGGTGAAGCGATCGGCATTGCGCTTGTAGAAATCGGCCAGTTGCGCGTCGGTCGGGTCTTTATCGTCCAAGAAAGCCACCGCCGGGATCGCCGCGACCGTGCCCTGCCGCGCTTCCAGCAGCAGCGAAGCGTAGGGCAGGACCAGACTGTCGGTCGGCTTCACACCCATGCCGATCGGGGTCAGCAATTGGCGCTGCAGGATTTCGCGGCTGATATCGTCGCGCAGATCCTTTTCCGTCAGCCGCTCGCGCGCGAGCAGATTGCGGAAATTCTCCTGGCTGAAATTGCCCGCCGCATCCTGAAACGCAGGAATTTGCGCGATCTGCGCATCGACCAGCCGCTTGGAGATATGCATGCCCTGCTCGTCGGCAAAGGCGCGCAGCGCCAGCGAGGCGACCAGCTGGTCATAGACCTGTGCCGCCCCGCCCTGCGTGAAGAAGTCATTGATCTGAAGACCGGGGTCGGACCGGCGCGCATTGTCGAACACGCGCTGCACCCGCTCCTGCAACTCGGTTTCGGTCAGCTTGTAGCCTTTGGCCTTTGCTGCCGTGCCGCCCCCGCCAAAGCTGGTCCCGAACTGGCCGCTCGACAGATCGCCCAAGATGAAGGCAGCGGCGATCGTCCCTAAGAATAGCAGCGCGAACACTGCCCCGAACCGGGATTTGATGAGGCGGCGAAAGACAGAAAGCATGAAAATATCCGAACTGCGGCGGGATGGCAGCCCGCTTTAAGGGCGGATGCGCGCGGCGGCAAGGCTTGCACTGGACAAATGCGCGAGCGCCGTTCATCGCCTCTGACCAGTTCATGGCTCTTCCGATGGAGGCGCGACGCCACAGCAGACTGGCGCGCGGCGGAGGGGGCGGGACGACGTGCAGCAATAAGGAATAAGGGGAACAGACGATGAGCAGGCGCAAGCTGGTTGTCGGCAACTGGAAAATGAACGGGATGCAGGCCGCGTTGGACGAGGTCGCCGCCATCGGCGCGCGCGCGGCGCAGCATCCCGCGGTGGAGGTCGGCCTCTGCCTGCCTGCAACGCTGATCGCGGCGGCGAACGCGCGCAAGGGCGGCGCCTTCATCGGCGCGCAGGATTGCCACATGCAGGCAAGCGGCGCGCATACTGGCTGCCTGTCGGTGGCGATGCTGGCCGAAGCGGGGGCGAGCTGGACCATCGTCGGCCATAGTGAGCGGCGGCAGGACCAGGGCGAAACCGACGCCGATGTCGCGGCCAAGGCTTTAGCTGCCAAGGCCGCAGGCCTGGGTGTCATCCTGTGCGTGGGCGAAAGCCTGGACGTGCGCGACGCGGGCAACGCCGAAGCGGTGGTGTCGGCGCAATTGCTCGCCTCCTTGCCCGATGGCGCGGCGGCGGACTGGCTCGCCATCGCCTATGAACCCATCTGGGCGATCGGCACCGGCCGCATCCCGACGATGGAGGCCGTGGCGACCATGCACGCCGCCCTGCGCGCTGCGCTGGCGAGCCGGATCGGCGAGGACGCAAAGGGTATGCGTATATTGTACGGCGGGTCGATGAATGGCGACAATGCCGCCGAGCTGATGGCCATCACCGATGTCGATGGCGGCCTGGTCGGCGGTGCCAGCCTGACCGCCGAAAAATTCGCGCCGATCATCGCGGCGGCGAATGGGGTGGTGGACTAACGAAAAAATCCTCCCCTGTAAGGGGAGGGGGACCGCCGAAGGCGGTGGAGGGGTGTCACCCTCACGATAGGGTGACACCCCTCCGTCTGGCCTGCGGCCAGCCACCTCCCCTGCCAGGGGAGTATCTGTGATCGTCGCGACCGGTGACGGGTTGGCGGTTCATTCCAAAACTTTTCACCGTTCGGGCTGAGCCTGTCGAAGCCCTCTGTTTCTCTTCGACAGGCTCAGGGCGAACGGATTTAGAAGGATCCCTTGCAACGCGAACGCGCGCAATGGTTGCCCCCGCGTCGCTTCGTCGCTATGTGCCCGGCAACGCCCTCCTTACCCGGACAGAAACCCGTCGCATGTTCACTTTTCTTCTCGTCGTGCAGGCCATCGTGGCCGCCCTGCTGGTCACCGTCATCCTGATGCAGAAGTCGGAAGGCGGCGGGCTGGGCGTGGGCGGTAGCCCGGCTGGCTTCATGTCGGCGCGCGGCGCGGCGGATTTCCTCACCCGGTCCACCTCCATCCTGGCGACGGTCTTCGTTCTGTTGTCGATCGCCATGGCGGTGATCGCGGCGGTGCGCCATGCCCCGACCGACATCGACACCTCGCTGGTGCGGCAGGCACCGACGAGCCAGGGCGCGCCCGCGACCGGCACCGTCGATCCGTTGACCAGTGCTGCCGATTCGGTCGGCAATGGTGCGGCGGCCAACGGCGCGGTTCCCCTCGCCAACTAAACCGTTCATCGACATCGCTGATCTTTTTTAAGCGCGCGTGGATTCGCGCGCTTGCCCTTTGTTGTTCCGAAAGGCTAACCCTTCTCTCCCATGGCGCGGTATATATTCATCACCGGCGGCGTGGTCTCCTCGCTCGGAAAGGGCCTCATGGCCGCATCCCTTGCAGCGCTGCTGCAAGCGAGGGGCTATCGCGTCCGCATTCGGAAATTCGACCCCTATCTCAACGTCGATCCGGGGACCATGTCCCCCTATCAGCATGGCGAAGTCTATGTGACCGACGATGGTGCGGAAACCGACCTCGACCTTGGCCATTATGAACGCTTTACCGGCGTTTCCGCGCGCCAGTCGGACAATGTCACGCAAGGCCGCGTCTATCAGACGATCATCCAGCGCGAACGGCGCGGCGATTATCTGGGCGCTACCGTGCAGGTCATTCCGCACGTCACGGACGAGATCAAGGCGTTCGCTTTGGCTGACACCGACGGCCTCGACTTCGTGCTGTGCGAAATCGGCGGCACCGTGGGCGACATCGAATCGCTGCCCTTCATGGAAGCGATTCGCCAGCTGCATAATGATCTGGATCGCGGCCAGTCGATCTTCGTCCATGTGACGCTGGTGCCCTACATCGCGGCGGCCGGCGAATTGAAGACCAAGCCGACCCAGCATAGCGTCCGCGAACTGACCTCGCTCGGCATCCAGCCGGACATTTTGCTGTGCCGCTGCGAACATCCTTTGCCCGAAAGCGAGCGCAAGAAGATCGCGCTCTTTTGCAATGTCCGTCCCGAAGCGGTCATCCCCGCGCTCGACGCCTCCAGCATCTATGCCGTGCCCCAGCAATATCATGCCGAAGGGCTGGACGCCGAAGTCCTGCGCGCCTTTGGCATCGACGATGCGCCCGAGCCCTCGATGGAGCGGTGGGACGACATTATGGACCGGCAGCAGAACCCGGAAGGCGAAGTGACGATCGGCGTGGTCGGCAAATATGTCGGGCTGCTCGACGCCTATAAATCGCTGCACGAAGCGCTGCACCATGGCGGCCTCGCCAATCGGGTGAAGGTCAACATCAAGTGGATCGACGCGGAGCTGTTCGAGGAAGCGGATTCGGACATCACCGCACGGCTGGAACCGATGCATGGCATCTTGGTCCCCGGCGGCTTCGGCGTGCGCGGGTCCGAAGGCAAGATCGCCTCGGTCCAGTTCGCCCGCGAACGTGGCGTGCCCTTCTTCGGCATATGCCTGGGCATGCAGATGGCCTGTATCGAAGGCGCGCGGAACACGGCGGGTATCGAACAGGCATCGACCACCGAATTTGGCGAAACCAGCGAACCGGTCGTCGGCCTCATTACCGAATGGATGAGCACCGAGGGCTTGCAGAAGCGCACCGCTGAAACCGACCTGGGCGGTACGATGCGGCTCGGCGCATATCCTGCCAAACTGACCGGCAACAGCGTGGTCGCGGGCGTCTATGGCACCACCGAAATCAGCGAGCGGCACCGCCATCGCTATGAAGTCAACGCCGGCTATCGCGAGCCGCTGGAAAAGGGCGGGCTGTTCTTCTCCGGCATGTCGCCTGACGGCACGCTGCCCGAAATCGTCGAGCGGCCCGACCATCCCTGGTTCGTCGGCGTTCAGTTCCACCCGGAGCTGAAATCCAAACCCTTCGATCCGCATCCCCTGTTCGCCAGCTTCATCGAAGCGGCGGTCAAGCAGAGCCGGTTGGTCTGATAGAAAAAGGGAGCGCTTCGACGCTCCCTTTTTTTGTCGGCGGTCAGCGACGCGCGGCGTCGAACAGATGGCGATATTGGCGCGGCTGGCACCGCAGATATTGGTTGGGCGCCTTGACGGTCGCACCCAGATGCGCCGCCGCATGCCATGGCCAGCGTGGATCGTAGAGAATGGTCCGCGCGATCGCGATCATATCCGCGTCCCCCGTCCCGACAATCGCTTCGGCCTGCTCAAAATCGGTGATCAGGCCGACGGCGACGACGGGGATCGACACGGCCTGTTTGACCGCGCGGGCCAAGGGCACCTGATAGCTTGGCCCAACCGGTATCGCCTGATCGGGATGTAGCCCGCCGCTCGACACATGGATGGCCGCGCAACCCCGCGCCTCCAGCGCTTTGGCGAAGGCGATGGTCTGGTCGATATCCCATCCGCCCTCTACCCAGTCCGTGCCGGACACGCGCATCGTCACCGGCTTGTCGGCAGGGAAGGCCGCGCGGACGGCATCGAAGATTTCTAGCGGCAGGCGCATCCGATTGGCCAGCGTGCCGCCATAATCATCGTCCCGCTGGTTTGAGAGGGGCGAGAGGAATTGATGCAGCAGATAGCCATGCGCGCCGTGCAACTGGGTAGCGTCGATGCCCAGATGATGCGCGCGTTTCGTCGCGCTTACAAAAGCCTCGATCAGTTTTGTGATCCCGTCGCGGTCTAAGGTCTGCGGCGCAACGCTACCGGGCGTGAAGGGCAGGGCCGATGGTGCAACGGTCTGCCAGCCGTTGACCGCGTCGGGTGCGATTTGGCTCCCGCCTTGCCAGGGGACATGCGTTGATGCCTTGCGACCGGCATGCCCCAGTTGAATGGCGATCGGCATATCGGAATGACGCCGAACACTGTCCAGCACCTGTTTCATCGCATCTTGGGTCGCATCATCCCACAAGCCGACATCGGCATGGCTGATCCGGCCTTCGGGCATGACGGCACTGGCCTCGATCGTCAGCAATCCCGCGCCGGACAAGGCCAACTGCCCCAGATGGATCTGATGCCAATCGTTCATCTGGCCATCGACGGCCGAATATTGGCACATCGGCGCGATGACGATGCGGTTGTCCAGTGTCAGGCCGCCGACCGTTATCGGCTCGAACAATTTGGGGCCACTCATACACTATCCTTCGAATGGTGAAGCCTTCCGGCACTATGCCCTCGACCGCACGGACCGTCGATCGAGGGCATTGCGCTTATCGTCAGCGCTTGGGCGTCAGTTTCAACAACCGGCCCTGCGAGCCATCGCCGCCATCCTCCAGCACCCAGAGCGCGCCGTCCGGCCCCTGGTCGACATCGCGGATGCGCGCGCCCATGTCCCATTGGTCGCCCTTGGCCGCATTCTCGCCGTCCAGCTTGACCCGGACCAGCGCCTTGCTCGACAGGCCGCCGATGAACAGCGATCCCTTCCACGCCGGGAACATATCGCCCGAATAATAGAGCAGGCCGCCCGGCGAGATCACCGGATTCCAGCTCACCTTGGGTGCCTCGAAGCCATCGCCCGGCTTATGGTCGGGAATGTCGCGGCCGTCATAATGGCTGCCGTTCGACACTGTGGGATAGCCATAGTTGAGGCCCGGCTTGATGAGGTTCACCTCGTCGCCGCCCTTCGGCCCCATTTCCTGCTCCCACAGGCGGCCATCGGCGTCAAAGGCGATGCCGAGCAGGTTGCGATGGCCATAGGACCAGATGGCGGGATGAAAGCCCTTGGCCGCCAGCGGATTGCCCGCCGCCGGGGTGCCGTCGGGATTGAGGCGCAACACTTTGCCCAGGGTCGATTTGGGGTCTTGGGCTGGATCGAATTTCTGCCGCTCGCCATTGGTGAAGAACAGATATTTCCCGTCCGGCGAAAAAGCGATGCGCCCGGAATAATGGCCATTGCCCTCGACATAGGGGCTGGCGCGGAAAATCACCTGCACATCGGTCAGGCTGGTCGTCCCGTCGCTCGCCTGCGCAAAGCCGCCTTTGGCCAGTGCGACGCCCTTGCCGCCGTCACGGCTTTCGGAAAAGCTGAAATAGACCATCTTGTCCTGCGCGAAGCCGGGCGACAGGACGACATCCATTAATCCGCCTTGCCCGGCGCTATCGACGGTCGGGATGCCCGCGATCGGGATCTTCGTGCCATTCTTGGGATCGAACAACAGCATCTCGCCCGCCTTCTCCGTCACCAGCGCGCGACCGTCGGGCAGGAAGGTCATCGCCCATGGCGAATCGAAATCCGCGATGGTGGCGGTGGCAAAGGGCTTGTCGACAGGCGCGGCCGCATTCTGGCCCGTGGCGTTTTCGGCCGAACAGGCCATGAGGATGAGGGGCAGGGCGGTCATGGCTATACGGCGCATCGCGATCTCCGGTTATGAGCGTTTACAGGTGGGTCTTGAGCGGTAGAATGAGTGGCGACGATTAATGTTGCAGATTTAATGGTGTCCGCCTATATCGGCATTGCTTCCTTACATCGTCAAACATGTCAGGGTCGCAGGCTACCAGCCTGCGGCAGCGAAAGCGCGCATATATCTGGATTTGGAGATCGCATGGCGGACATCGCCGCACTGACAGCGTTGATCGAACCTGAGGCGAAGGCTTTGGGCTTTGACCTTGTGCGGATCAAGCTGTTCGGATCGGGCGATGATCGCACGCTCCAGATCATGGCCGAACGGCCCGAAACCAAGCAGTTGGTGATCGAGGATTGCGCCACTTTGTCGCGCCGCCTGTCCGATTTGCTGGACGAGGTCGATCCGATCGAGGAAGCCTATCGTCTCGAAGTCAGTTCGCCCGGCATCGACCGCCCGCTCACCCGCCTGCACGACTTTGTCGAATGGGGCGGGTTCGAAGCGCGCATCACCGTGACCGAGGCGATCGAGGGCCGCAAGACCTTCAAGGGCATCCTTGGCGGGGTCGAGGGCGAGGATATCCAGTTTCGCGATACCAAGGCTGGCGACGTCGTCATCCCCTTCGGCCTGATCGATGGTGCCAAGCTGGTGCTGACCGACGCGCTGATTTCTGCTACCATGCCGCTTTCCTCCGATGGGGCGGATGAATTTGAAACCGAAGAATAAGGGTTCATAAGTCATGGCCAACGCCATTTCCGCCAACCGGGCAGAACTGATCGCCATCGCCAATTCGGTGGCGTCGGAAAAGATGATCGACAAGGCCATCGTCATCGAGGCGATGGAGGATGCGATCCAGCGCGCCGCGCGTGCGCGCTATGGCGCTGAAAACGACATCCGTGCCAAGCTGGACCCGGAAACCGGCGATCTGCGCTTGTGGCGCGTGGTCGAGGTGGTCGACACGGTCGAGGATTATTTCAAGCAGGTCGATCTGAAGGCCGCGCAGAAGCTCAAGGCGGACTCGGTCGTCGGCGACTTCATCGTCGATCCGCTGCCCGCCATCGACTTGGGTCGCATCGATGCCCAGTCGGCCAAGCAGGTGATCTTCCAGAAGGTCCGCGACGCCGAGCGCGAGCGTCAGCATGAAGAATTCAAGGACCGCGTGGGTGAGATCATCACCGGCGTCGTCAAGTCGGTCGAATTCGGCCATGTCGTCGTGAACCTCGGCCGGGCCGAGGGCGTCATCCGCCGCGACCAGCAGATCCCGCGTGAGGTTGTCCGCGTCGGTGACCGGATTCGCTCGGTCGTGCTGAACGTCCGCCGCGAAAATCGCGGACCGCAGATTTTCCTGTCCCGCGCCCATCCCGAATTCATGAAGAAGCTGTTCGCGCAGGAAGTGCCCGAAATCTATGATGGCGTCATCACCATCATGGCCGCCGCCCGCGATCCGGGCAGCCGCGCCAAGATCGGCGTCATCAGCCGCGACAGCAGCATCGATCCGGTCGGTGCCTGCGTCGGCATGAAGGGCAGCCGCGTGCAGGCCGTCGTGCAGGAAATGCAGGGCGAAAAGATCGACATCATCCCCTGGTCGGAAGATGCCGCGACATTCGTCGTCAACGCGCTGCAGCCCGCGCAGGTCAGCCGTGTCGTCATCGATGAGGAAGAAGAGCGGATCGAAGTGGTCGTCCCCGACGATCAGCTCAGCCTCGCCATCGGCCGTCGCGGCCAGAATGTCCGCCTCGCCAGCCAATTGACCGGCAAGGCGATCGACATCATGACCGAGGCTGATGCCAGCGAGAAGCGCCAGAAGGAATTCGTGTCGCGCTCCGAACTGTTCCAGAACGAACTGGACGTGGACGAAACGCTGTCGCAGCTGCTGGTCGCCGAAGGCTTCGGCGAGCTGGAAGAAGTCGCTTACGTCAGCATCGAGGAATTGGCCGGGATCGAAGGTTTCGACGAAGACCTCGCCGCCGAGTTGCAGAACCGCGCGCAGGAAGCGCTCGATCGTCGCGAAGCCGCCGCGCGCGAAGAGCGTCAGGCACTGGGCGTCGAAGATGCGCTGGCCGACATGCCGCACCTCACCGAAGCGATGCTGGTGACGCTGGGCAAGGCGGGCATCAAGACGCTCGATGATCTGGCCGATCTCGCCACCGACGAGCTGGTGCAGAAGAAGCGCGTTGACCAACGCCGCCGCAAGAGCGAAACGTCCGAGGACAAGGGCGGCATTCTGGCTGCCTACGGCCTGTCGGACGAGCAGGGCAATGAGATCATCATGGCCGCCCGTGCGCATTGGTTCGAAGACGAGGAAGCCTGAGCCAAGATGCCATTTGTCGATATCCGTCTGGCCGGCACGGCAACGCGCGCGCAGAAAGCCGCGATCGTTGCCGACGTCACCCAGTCGCTCGTTGAGCGGTTGGGAAAGCCTGCGGCTGCCGTGCAGGTGGTGATTTCGGAAATTTCGACCGAGAATTACGGCGCAGCGGGACAGCTTCTGGCTGACCGCGCGCCGGTTGTCGCTTTATCAAGGGAGGACGCCAATGTTGCGGACACTCCCCGATGAGCGTTTAGGCCTATCCAATAGCGTTGGGGTTGCCAGTTCATCCGTTTTGGCGGAGGGGCAGGCATGACCGAACGCAAATGCATATTGACCGGCGACCGCGCCGACCCCGACCATCTCATCCGCCTGGCCATCGGCCCGGAGGATCAGTTGCTCCCCGACCTGCGCGCCAAGGCGCCGGGCCGCGGTGCCTGGATCGGGGTATCGCGCGCCGAACTGGAAGTTGCGCTGGCCAAGGGCAAGTTGCGCGGCGCCATCGCCCGCGCTTTCAAGACCGGCGAACTGGCGATCCCCGACGATCTGGCGGAGCAGATCGAAACCGGGCTGCGCCGCGCGCTGCTTGATCGTTTGGGGCTGGAATCGCGCGCCTCGATGCTGCTCACCGGATCGGAAAAGATTGACGTCGCCTGCCGGAAGGGCCAGGTGCGGTTGCTGCTCCACGCAATGGATGCGGCGCCTGACGGCAACCGCAAACTGGACCAGGCGCTGCGCGTCGGACAGGAAGCGGAAGGCACGGATCTTGCGGGCATCGTCTTGCCTGTGGACCGCAACGCCCTATCTATGGCAATGGGGCGCGACAATGTCGTCCATATCGCAGTGACCGACTCGCGTGCGGCGTCGCGTCTGCGTGCGGCCATCGGCCGATTGGAAAGCTATCTGGGTTGCGCTGCTGAGGCGCCTGTGCATGGGGAGCCACGCTCCACCGATGCGCCGGGCGTCCAGGCAAACGTATAAATAAGGCGTCGGCGGGCCTATCCGGCCGAAGCGGAAGTGAAGGGTTAAGTTCGATCGTATGAGTGACAGCAAGGAAGACAAGCCGGTTCTGGGCCGCAAGCCACTGGGCATCAAGCGGACCGTGGAATCCGGCCAGGTGCAGCAGCAGTTCAGCCATGGCCGCAAGAATACGGTCGTGGTCGAAGTGAAGCGGCGCCGCGTCCTGGGCAAGCCGGGCGAAAGCACCGGTGGTGCGCCCGCTGCCACGCCGCAGGCTGATCCTGCGCCGACGGCCGCCGCTGCGCCCGCCGCGCCGCGTCCGGCTGCGCCGCCCCCACCGCGCCAGCAACAGCCGGTGCGCACCGCGCCGCCGCAGAGCCTGATGTCGCGTCAGGAATTGCAGGCCAAGTTGCTGCGTGAGGCCGAAGAAGCCCGCATGAACGCGCAGGAAGAGGCGCGTCGCCGTGAAGACGCCGCGCGTCTCGCCGCGATTGAAGCGGAAAAGCGCCGCGCCGAAGAAAATCGCCAGGCTGCCGAAACCGCTGCGTCCGCACCAGCGGTCGAGGAAGCGCCTGCGCCCGAACTCACGCCCGTCGCCGAAGCGCCTGCCGCTGCGCCGCAGGAAGTGGCCGCTCAGCCCGTCGAAACGCCGGTCGAGGCCGACGCTGGTGCCGCTGCTGCGTCCACCACCGCCGCACCGCCGCCGCCGCGCCGCTTCACCCCGGTTACCCCGGTCAAGCGTCCCGAGCCGACCAAGCCGGAGCGCGCCAAGAAGGGCGAGGATAATCGTCGCCAGGCTGGCAAGCTGACCGTCACCAAGGCGCTGGCCGATGACGACAGCGCGCGCGCCCGCAGCCTTGCGGCGCTCAAGCGTGCCCGTGAAAAGGAACGCCGCGCTCATTATGCCGGTGGCTCCAAGACGCGCGAGAAACAGTCGCGCGACGTGATCGTGCCAGAAGTCATCACCGTCCAGGAACTGGCCAACCGTATGGCCGAAAAGGGCGCGGACCTGGTCAAGTCGCTGTTCAAGATGGGGCAGGCGGTCACGCTCAACCAGTCGATCGATCAGGATACCGCCGAATTGCTGGTCGAGGAATTCGGCCACCGTATCCAGCGCGTGTCGGACGCCGACATCGAAATCGGGATCGAGGGTGAGGCCGATGCGGTCGAAACGCTCAAGACCCGTGCGCCCGTGGTCACGATCATGGGCCATGTCGATCATGGCAAGACGTCGCTGCTCGACGCTCTGCGCGGCACCAGTGTCGTGTCGGGCGAAAGCGGTGGCATTACCCAGCATATCGGCGCCTATCAGGTGACGACGAAGAAGGGGGATGTCATCACCTTCCTCGACACGCCGGGCCATGAGGCTTTCTCCGAAATGCGTGCCCGCGGCGCGAACGTCACCGATATCGTCATCCTTGTGGTGGCGGCCGACGACGGGCTGATGCCGCAGACGATCGAGGCGATCAATCACACCAAGGCGGCAGGCGTGCCGATGATCGTGGCGATCAACAAGGTCGATAAGCCGGACGCGAACCCGCAAAAGGTGCGTGAGCGCCTGCTGAGCGAGGAAATCGTGGTCGAGGATATGGGCGGCGACGTTCAGGACGTGGAGGTTTCCGCGCTCAAGAAGACCGGCCTTGACGAACTGATCGAAAAGATCCTGCTCCAGGCCGAACTGATGGAGTTGACCGCCAACCCCGATCGCGCGGCCGAAGGCAATGTGATCGAGGCGCAGCTCGACCGGGGCCGTGGTGCGGTCGCGACCGTACTGGTGCGCAAGGGTACGCTCAAGGTCGGTGACACCTTCGTCATCGGTGCTGAAAGCGGCAAGGTGCGCGCGCTGATCAACGACAAGGGTCAGCAGGTCAAATCGGCCGGACCATCGACCCCGGTCGAGATATTGGGCCTGTCGGGCGTGCCGATGGCAGGCGATCAGATGACGGTCGTGGAGAATGAGGCGCGTGCCCGTGAGGTCGCCGCCTATCGTCAGGAACAGATCACCCGCAAGCGGACGGCCTCCGTGCCGACCAATTTCGAAAATATGTTCTCGGCGCTCAGCACCAAGGTCATCGAATATCCGGTGGTCATCCGCGGCGATGTGCAGGGGTCGGTCGAAGCGATCGTCAGTGCGCTGAACCGCATTTCGACGGACGAGATAAAGGTGCGTATCTTGAGTTCGGGCGTCGGCGCGATCACCGAAAGCGACGTCACCCTGGCGTCCGCCAGCCGTGCGCCGCTGATCGGCTTCAACGTCCGTCCCAATGCCAAGGCGCGTCCGCTGGCGATCCGCGAGAAAATCTCGCTGCGCTATTATGACGTGATCTACGACCTGCTCGAAGAAGTGCGCAACGAAATGGCGGGGCAGCTTGCCCCCGAACGCATCGAAACGATCGTCGGTCGCGCCGAAGTCCTGCAGGTCTTCCCGGCCGGCAAGAAGGACAAGGCGGCAGGCCTGCTCGTCATGGAAGGCATCATCCGCAAGGGGCTCAATGCGCGCCTCACCCGCGACGATGTCATCGTGTCGAAAACGGTCATCCACTCGCTGCGGCGCTTCAAGGACGATGTGTCCGAAGTCCGCGCGGGCATGGAATGTGGTGCGGTGTTGCAGGATACCAACGACATCAAGGCTGGCGACACGCTCGAACTGTTCGAGGTCGAGGAACGTGTCCGCACGCTGTGATAGGAAAGACGTGGCTCTGGTTTCGACCGGGGCCATGAGGATGATATATGTCCAGTCAAACTGAAGGTCCCTCCGTCCGCCTGCTTCGCGTGGGTGAACAAGTGCGCCACATCCTGTCAGAGATATTGCAACGTGGCGACGTGCATGACGATGTGCTTGCCAAGCATGTCGTCAGCGTCACGGAGGTTCGCATGTCTCCCGACCTTCGCCATGCGACTGTCTTCATCAAGCCACTGCTCGGCAAGGAAGAGGAGGCGGTGCTTAAGGCTTTGCGTACCAACACCGCTTATTTTCAGCGGGAAGTCGCCTCGCGCACGCGGCTTAAATATGCTGCCAAGATCAAGTTCCTGGCTGACGACAGTTTCGACGAAGGTAGTCACATCGACAAGTTGCTGCGCGCGCCCAAGGTGGCACAGGATCTGGTCAAGGATGACGCGGACGAGGATTGATTGCTCACCTGCCATCGACAGTGACGGTCAGTCGCCATTAGAAGCGTTCTTGCATCAAAGCTGATCGGACAAGGGGCAAAATATGGGCAAGTGGCGATATTTGGCGTGGGGATTGATGCTGGTTGCATCGCCAGTGAGCGCCAAAGAACCGGCCATCCACCCCGCCGTCACCAGCGATCCCGCCCCAGACGCGGCTTATCCTGCCGGGATGAGCGCCTTCGTCATCCCTTCGGGCGACGGCGCGATGAACGCTGTCCTCTACACCGCTGCGGGGGGCGGTTTGCATCCTACTTTGCTGCTCCTCCACGGCTTCCCCGGCAACGAACAAAATCTGGATCTCGCCCAAGCCGCGCGCCGGGCCGGGTGGCATGTGCTGACTCTCCATTATCGCGGATCATGGGGTAGCCCCGGCGCATTCTCCTTCGGCGGCGCTTCGGACGATGCCTTCGCCGCGCTTCAATTTCTGCAACAGCCCGCCACGGTGGCGAAATATCGCATCGACACCAGCGCGATCGTGGTGGCCGGGCACAGTATGGGCGGCTTCATGGCCGCCGATGTCGCCGCCGCCGAACCCCGCGTCGCTGGCCTGTTCCTGATCGACCCATGGGATCCCGCGCAGACGGTCGCCTCGCTCTCCACGGCCGAAGGGGCGTCGGCTTGGAAGGCGGAGGTCGAGAGCGACCTGCCACCGCTCCAGGGTGCGACCTATGAGGGGCTGACCGGTGAAATCCGCGATCGCGGCGATAAGTTCGACTTGGGCCGCCGCATGGCCGCCTATGGCCGCCGCCCGCTCAGCATCATCGGCGCGGAAAAGGGCATTGGCGACCAGGCGCGCAAGGCCGCGGCCGACGCGCAAGGCGCCAATCCGCAGGCGCGGCTGACCGTCTGGCCGACCGACCATAGTTTTTCCGACAGCCGGATCGCGCTCGCCGATGCGCTGGTGCGCTTCCTGTCGCGCGTCGTCCCGACGATCCGGTAAGCGACCATGGCGAAGCTCTATTTCTACTATAGCTCGATGAATGCGGGCAAATCGACGACGCTGCTGCAATCGGACTTCAACTATCGCGAACGCGGCATGGAAACGATGCTGTGGACCGCCGCGGTGGATGATCGCTATGGCCGGGGGCGGATCGTGTCGCGGATCGGGCTGGAGGCGCAGGCGCATCTGTTCGAAGCCGATACCGACATGTTCGCCGCCATCGCCGCGCGCCATCATGACACGCACCTCTCCTGCGTGCTGGTGGACGAAGCGCAATTTCTAAGCCGCGCGCAGGTCTGGGCATTGGGGCGGGTGTGCGATGAACTCGGCGTGCCGGTGCTGTGCTATGGCCTACGCACAGATTTTCAGGGCGAATTGTTCGAAGGCAGCGCGCAATTGCTGGGGCTGGCCGATAGCCTCAGCGAGATCAAGACAGTGTGCGATTGCGGGCGCAAGGCGACCATGAACCTGCGCGTGGATGGGGAGGGGCGGCCGATCCGGCGCGGCGAACAGACACAGATTGGCGGCAATGACCGTTATGTCGCTTTGTGCCGCCGTCACTTCATGGCGCAGATGCGGGGCTGACAGCACGCGCGCTGCCCTATAGGGGCGCACAATGCACGGCTGGATCATTCTCGACAAACCTTTGGGGCTAGGCTCGACGCAGGCGGTCGCCGCGGTCAAGCGCGCGCTGCGCGACAGCGGCGCTGGCAAATGCAAGGTCGGCCATGGCGGCACGCTCGATCCGCTGGCGACCGGCGTGCTGCCGATCGCGATCGGCGAAGCGACAAAGCTCGCCGGACGGATGCTCGACAGCGACAAGATCTACGACTTCACGATCGCGTTCGGTGCGCAGACCGACACGCTGGACCTGGAAGGCGCGGTGATCGCAACCAGCGCTATGCGGCCGACGCTGGCGCAGGTGGAAGCGGTGCTGCCGCGCTTCACCGGCCCGATCGACCAGGCCCCGCCCGCCTATAGCGCCATCCTGATCGACGGCCAGCGCGCTTATGATCTCGCCCGCAAGGGGGAAGAGGTTGAGATGAAGCTGCGGTCGGTTGTGGTGCATGGGCTGCATTTATCCTCGCCCCGGCGGGGAGAGGATAGCGCAGCTTGCCCGCATAGCGGGCTAGCGCAGCTTGGAGAGGGGGAAGGCGCGCCAACCCCCTCTCCAACTCCGGCTAGGCAGCAAGCTACCAAGCCTTCATATCCTCTCCCCGATGGGGAGAGGGTTTCCGAAATCACCCTCCGCGCCCATGTCTCCAAAGGCACCTACATCCGTAGCCTCGCGCGCGACATCGCGCTGGCGCTCGGCACGGTGGGCCATGTCACCATGCTCCGCCGCATCAAGGCCGGTCCCTTCACCCTGGAATCCGCGATTTCGCTGGACAAATTGCGTCATGCTGCTAACGAGCGCGGCATCGGTGGGCTTATGCTGCCGCTGACGGCGGGGCTGGACGACATCCCGGCTCTCCCCGTCTCTCCCGATCAAGCCCTTATGCTCCGCCAGGGGAAGGTATTGACCGGGATCACTGCCACCACCGGCCTGTATCTGGCGACGCAAGGGGATATCCCCGTCGCGCTGGTCCGGTCGGATGATCAAGAGATCATCGTGGTGCGCGGTTTCAACCTGATGTCGAGGGAAGACGATTAGATGACGATTACTGCCGAGCGCAAGGAAGCGCTGATCAAGGAATATGCCCGCGCTGAGGGTGACACGGGTTCGCCAGAGGTCCAGGTTTCGATCCTGACCGAGCGGATCACCAACCTTACCGAGCATTTCAAGGGTCACCACAAGGATAATCACAGCCGTCGTGGTCTGCTGATGATGGTCAACAAGCGTCGTTCGCTGCTGGACTATCTCAAGAAGAAGGATCAGGCGCGTTACACCGACCTGATCGGCAAGCTGGGCCTGCGCAAGTAACCCTGTTAAAAGGGACGGCCCCCATGCGGGGCCGTTTCTGATTCCGGGGCAAGTCGCAATTCGGCGCTTTGTCCCGCTAATGCCACCTCCGTCCGCCCTGAGCTTGTCGAAGGGCTGTACTTTCTCAAGAGGAAAGGACGGGGCTTCGACAGGCTCAGCCCTAACGGGTTGAGGGGGCAACTATGGAGCAATATGGCTCCACCAAAGGCCCCGCCCGGCAATAGGGCCGATGCGGGCGAAGGAAAAAATCTATGTTTGACGTCAAGAAAGTATCGATCGAGCTGGCCGGCAAGACGCTGACCCTCGAAACCGGCCGCATCGCGCGCCAGGCTGACGCCGCCGTGCTGGCGACCTATGGCGAAACCGTGGTGCTGTGCGCCGTGACCGCCGCCAAGAGCGTGAAGGAAGGCCAGGACTTTTTCCCGCTGACCGTTCACTATCAGGAAAAATATTCCGCCGCCGGCCGCATCCCCGGTGGCTTCTTCAAGCGTGAGCGCGGTGCGACCGAAAAGGAAACGCTGGTTTCCCGCCTGATCGACCGTCCGCTCCGCCCGCTGTTCCCCGAAGGCTTCTACAACGAAATCAACGTCATCGCCCAGGTGCTGTCGTTCGATGGCGAAAGCGAGCCGGACATGGTGGCGATGATCGCCGCATCGGCCGCCCTGACCCTGTCGGGCGTGCCCTTCATGGGTCCGATCGGCGCCGCGCGCGTCGGTTACAAGGATGGCGAATATCAGCTCAACCCGTCGCTGGACGAAGTGAAGACCGGCGAACTCGACCTGGTCGTTGCCGCCACTTACGACGCCGTCATGATGGTCGAATCCGAAGCCAAGGAGCTGTCGGAAGAAGTCATGCTGGGTGCCGTCCTGTTCGCGCATGACGCCAGCAAGAAGATCGTCGATGCCATCATCAGCCTGGCCGAAAAGGCTGCCAAAGATCCCTGGGACATGGCCAAGAGCGATGACCTGGGCGACCTGAAGGCCAAGCTCAAGAAGCTGATCGGCAAGGACATTACCGCCGCCTATAAGCTGACCGACAAGTCGGCGCGCTCGAACGCGCTGAACGAAGCCCGCGCCAAGGCGAAGGCGCAGTTGGCCGCCGATGGCCTAGATGCCCAGACCGTGATGGCTGGCATCAAGCTGACCAAGAAGCTGGAAGCGGAAATCGTGCGCGGCGCCATCCTCAAGGACGGCAAGCGCATCGACGGTCGCACCACCACGCAGATCCGTCCGATCGAAGCGATGGTCGGCTTCCTGCCCCGCACTCATGGTTCGGCGCTGTTCACGCGCGGCGAAACCCAGTCGATCTGCACCACGACGCTGGGCACCAAGGACGCCGAGCAGATGATCGACGGCCTGACTGGCCTGCATTATGAAAACTTCATGCTGCACTATAACTTCCCGCCCTATTCGGTCGGTGAAGTCGGTCGCTTCGGCGCGCCGGGTCGTCGCGAAGTGGGTCATGGCAAGCTCGCATGGCGTGCGCTGCACCCCGTGCTGCCGAGCAAGGACGAGTTCCCCTACACCATCCGCGTTCTGTCGGACATTACCGAATCGAACGGTTCCTCCTCGATGGCGACCGTCTGCGGCGGTTCGCTCTCGATGATGGACGCCGGTGTGCCCTTGAAGCGCCCCGTGTCCGGCATCGCCATGGGCCTGATCCTGGAAGGCAAGAATTTTGCCGTCCTGTCCGACATTCTGGGTGATGAAGATCATCTGGGCGACATGGACTTCAAGGTCGCCGGTACGTCCGAAGGCATCACCACGATGCAGATGGACATCAAGATTGCGGGCATCACCCGCGAAATCTTCGAAGCTGCTCTGCATCAGGCCAAGGAAGGCCGCGCGCACATCCTGGGCGAAATGGCCAAGGCGCTCGACAGCACGCGCAGCGAATTGTCGGCTCATGCCCCGCGCATTGAAACCTTGCAGATCGACAAGTCGAAGATCCGTGAAGTCATCGGCACCGGCGGCAAGGTCATCCGTGAAATCGTCGCCGAAACCGGTGCTAAGGTCGATATCGACGACGAAGGCCTGATCAAGATCAGCTCGTCCGACCCGGCGCAGATCGAAGCGGCCCGCAAGTGGATCCTCGGCATCACGCAGGAAGCGGAAGTCGGCAAAATCTATGACGGCAAGGTCGTCAACATCGTCGATTTCGGTGCGTTCGTGAACTTCATGGGTGGCAAGGACGGTCTCGTCCACGTCTCCGAAATGAAGAATGAGCGCGTCGAAAAGCCGACCGACGTCGTGTCGGAAGGCCAGGAAGTGAAGGTCAAGGTTCTCGAAATCGATCCGCGCGGCAAGGTTCGCCTGTCGATGCGCGTTGTCGATCAGGAAACCGGCGAAGAGCTGGAGGACACCCGTCCTGCCCGTGAAGCACGCGAACCCCGCGCCGGTGGCGAAGGCCGTGGCGATCGTGGTCGTGGCCCGCGGCGTGACGGCGGCGGTGGCCGTGGTGGCGAGCGTAGCGAAGGCCGTGGTGGGGAAGGTCGGGGCGACCGTGGCCCGCGCCGCGACCGTGGCCCGCGCGACGACGCTGCCAAGGACGACGGCAAGGATGATGGCTCGAACGCCGGCCTGCCCGACTTCCTGACCCAGGACTGATCGGCCGCTCGTCAGAGCAACCAAGAGAAAGAGGGCGTCCGGTTCGACCGGGCGCCTTTTTTCATGTGCGCACCCACTGACTGATTTCGATCAATGCACTGGCATGAAGTTCTGCTAGTGTAACGACATGGATATCGGAAAATGGCATGCAGCGTAGCAACGCGCGGTTCGTCGAACGGCTGCCGCTCGTGCTCAATCGACCGGTCTATGCCTATATATTGACGCTGTCTTTCTGTGGGCTGGCGCTGTTGTTGCGCTTCGCGGCCGAACCGCTGTTGCCCGATGGCTATCCGTTCGTGACATTCTTTCCCGCAGTCATTCTGGCGTCTTTCCTGTTCGGGGTCCGGCCGGGTCTGTTCGCCGCAATCCTGTGCGCGGCTGCATCCTGGTATTTCTTCATCGCCCCGCGCAACAGTTTCGTCCTCAATCCGGGCGTGGCGGCCGCGATGATCTTTTACACCGGAGTCGTGGTGGTCGATATCGTGCTGATCCACTTCATGCAGCACGCCAATTTCAACCTGGCGATCGAGCGGGAACGCAGCGCGGCGCTTGCCGACAATCGCGAATTGCTCTTCCACGAATTGCAGCATCGTGTGTCCAACAATCTACAGGTCGTGGCCGCGATGCTCGCGCTGCAACGTCGCCATGTCGATCATGATGTCGCCCGCCGCGCATTGGATGAGGCCTCCGAACGGTTGGCGCTGATCGGCCGGATCAGCCGGGCGCTCTACGATCCGTCCGGCGCAGGGCAGGGGGTACGGGCCTTTTTGACGACGCTGACGGCCGACGTCATCGAAGCCAGCGGCCGCACCGACATTGTGATCAGCGTCGACGCGCCCGAAGAGGTGCAACTCGAACCTGGCATCACCGTGCCGCTGGCGCTGGTCGTCGCCGAAGCGGTCAGCAACGCCATCGAACATGGCCTGCCGCATCGGGGCGGGACTATTGCGGTGGTGCTGGACCGGAATGCTGGCGAACTATGCCTGCGCGTGTCCGATGATGGCGACGGCGTCTCGCCCGATTTCGCGGTGGAGCATAGCAAATCCTTGGGGCTGCGCATCGCCAACACGCTGGCGGCGCAGATAGGCGGGCGCTTTACCCTGGCGCCGGGCGCGCATGGCGGTGCCGTCGCACAACTTATCCTGCCGCCACGGGCCGCCTGTTGATCGTGCGACAATTCTGCCGCTTGGCGGCAGCGATCCGCTCGGCTATGACCCGCATCATGCTGACGAAAACACTGACGCGCATCGGCGCGGCCACCACCCCGGTCCTGCTCGCTGCCGTTCTGCTTACGGGCTGCTCGACATCGAAAAACAAGGCTGACACCCAATATGTCGCCCGCGACGTGTCGACGCTGTATAATAGCGGCAAGGACCGGCTCGATCGCGGCCAGTATAAGCTCGCCGCCGCGCTGTTCGACGAGGTCGAGCGCCAGCATCCCTATTCGCCCTGGGCGCGCCGGGCGCAGCTCATGTCGGCGTTCAGCTATTATATGAACACCGATTATGCTGAATCCGTTTCCGCAGCGCAGCGTTTCCTGGCGATCCATACCGGCAATAAGGATGCGCCCTACGCTTATTATCTGATTGCGCTGTGCTATTATGAGCAGATCGCCGACGTTACCCGCGACCAGAAGATCACGCAGCAGGCATTGGATTCTCTGGGTGAACTGATCCGCCGTTATCCCGACACCCGCTATGCCGCCGATGCGCGATTGAAGGTCGATCTGGTCAACGACCATCTGGCGGGCAAGGAAATGGAAGTTGGGCGCTTCTATCAGCGTCGCGGTCAGTGGATCGCCGCCACGCTGCGTTTCCGCACCGTCGTCGACAAATATCAGACCACGACGCACACGCCCGAAGCGTTGGAGCGTCTGGTCGAATCTTATCTCTCGCTGGGCGTTCCCGCCGAAGCGCAGAAGGCCGCCGCCGTGCTGGGCGCCAACTATCCCGGCTCCAAATGGTATGAACGCTCCTACAAGCTGATGCGGCAACATGGCGGCAAGGCGTAAGAATTAAGCCCCTCCCTTCCAAGGGAGGGGTTGGGGTGGGTCGCGACCCGCAGGGGCGCGTCGAACCTCGCCGTTGCAGGCGCCGCTGGCGCGGCGCACCCACCCCCTGACCCCTCCCTTGAAAGGGAGGGGGGAGTAATCGCGCTGCTAACCGCCCTGTCCATCCGCAATGTCGTGCTGATCGAAGCGCTGGACCTGGAGTTCGGCGCGGGTCTCTCCGTGCTGACGGGCGAAACCGGCGCGGGCAAGTCGATCCTGCTCGATTCGCTGGGGCTGGCGCTGGGCGCGCGTGCCGATAGCGGCCTTGTCCGCAATGGCGAGGCGCAGGCCAGCGTCATCGCGACCTTCGATCCGCCCACCGGCGACCATCGCGCCGCGGCGCTGCTGATCGACAATGGTGTGGAGATGGAGCCGGGCGAACCGCTCATCATCCGCCGCATGGTCAAGGCCGATGGCGGCAGCCGCGCCTTCGTCAACGACCAGCCCTGCTCGGCCGCGTTGCTGCGCGAACTGGGCGGATCGCTGGTCGAAATTCATGGCCAACATGACGATCGCGGCCTGCTCAACGCGCGCGGCCATCGCGCCTTGCTCGACGCCTATGGCCGCTGCGATACCGGCGCGGTCGGCACTGCGCATAGCGCGTGGCGCAAGGCCGCTGCCGCGCTCGCGGAAGCGCGTGCCACGGTCGAAACTGCCGCGCGCGACCGCGACTATCTCGCCCACGCCGTCGAGGAACTGCGCAGCTTCGCGCCCGAACCCGGTGAGGAAGCAGCGCTCGCCGAGGAACGCGCGACGATGCAGAAGGGCGCGCGCCTGACCGACGATCTCACCACCATCAGCGAGTGCCTGACCGGCTCCGACGGCGGCCTCGCGCAATTGCGCCAGGCCGCCCGGCGGCTGGACCGGATCGCGGGCGAGGAACCGCTGCTGACCGCCGTTCTCGAAGCGCTCGACCGCGCGGTGGTGGAAGCGGGCGAGGCGGAGGATCGGTTGGCCGAAGCCGCCGAAGCGCTCAGCTTCGATCCCGCCCGGCTGGACAGCATCGAAACCCGCCTGTTCGACCTGCGCGGCCTTGCCCGCAAGCATCAGGTGCAGCCCGATGACTTGGCCGCCCTGTGCGAAGAGATGGCGGCAAAGCTGGCCGCGATCGAAGGCGGCGAAGAGCATATCGCGGCGCTGGAAACGGAAGTCGCGACCAAGGCGGCCGCCTATCGCGCCGCGGCGCAGGCGCTGTCGGGCGAACGCCAACTGGCCGCCGGTCGCCTGGACGCGGCGGTGGCGGGCGAGCTTGCGCCCTTGAAGCTGGACGCCGCCCGCTTCCGCACCGTGGTCGCACCGTTGGACGAGGGGCAATGGACCGGGCAGGGCATGGACCGGGTGGAGTTCGAGATTTCGACCAACCCCGGCGCGCCTTTCGCCCCGCTGATCAAGATCGCGTCGGGCGGCGAACTGTCCCGCTTCATCCTCGCGCTCAAGGTCGCGCTGGCGGAGCAGGGCGGAGCGGACACGCTGATCTTCGACGAGATCGACCGGGGCGTCGGCGGCGCCGTGGCATCGGCCATCGGCGAGCGGCTCGCCCGCCTCGCCCAAAGCAACCAAATCCTGGTCGTCACCCACAGCCCGCAGGTCGCGGCGCGCGGCGCGGGCCATCTGCTGATCGCCAAATCCAGCGACGGCACCGTTACCCGCACCGGCGTTCACGCGCTGGACGATCAGGAACGCCGCGAAGAAATCGCCCGCATGCTCTCCGGCGCGGAAATCACCGCCGAAGCCCGCGCCCAGGCGGATAGGCTGCTCGAAACGCTGTAGCGACGGGTGCCAGGTCGCGGTCGATCGTCTCACGTTAAGCCCATAAGAAAAAGGCGACCCTCGCAGGCCGCCCTTTCCATCACACGTCTAAACGCCGTTACTTCGTGCCTTCGGCCGCCTTGGCCCTGCCACCCTTCTTGCCCTTCTTCGGGGCCGCCGGAGTGATCTCGAAGGCGAGCGCCTCATCCTTCATATGGACATGCACTTCGCCGCCATGGACCAGCTTGCCGAACAACAGTTCTTCGGCCAGCGGCTGCTTGACCTTTTCCTGCATCAGGCGGCCCATCGGGCGCGCACCATAGAGCTTGTCATAGCCCTTCTTGGTGAGCCAGGCCTTGGCCTCTTCGTCCAGCGTGATGTGGACGTCGCGGTCGGCCAGTTGCAGTTCGAGTTGCAGCACGAACTTGTCGATGACGCGGGCGACCACTTCGGGCGGCAGATAGCCGAAGGGCACTATCGCATCGAGGCGGTTGCGGAATTCAGGCGTGAAGAGCTTCTTCACCGCATCCTCCTGCACATCCTCGCGCGTCAGTTCGCCAAAGCCGATGCTTTCCTTCGCCATGTCCGACGCACCGGCATTGGTGGTCATGATGAGGATGGTGTTGCGGAAATCGACGGTCTTGCCGTGATGGTCGGTCAGGCGACCATTATCCATCACCTGCAACAATATGTTGAACAGGTCGGGATGCGCCTTTTCGATTTCATCGAGCAGCAGGACGCTATGCGGCTGCTGATCCACGGCATCGGTCAGCAAGCCACCCTGGTCATAGCCGACATAGCCCGGAGGCGCACCGATCAGGCGGCTGACCGAATGGCGCTCCATATATTCCGACATGTCGAACCGCTGGAGCGGGATGCCGAGCAGCGTTGCGAGTTGACGCGCCACCTCCGTCTTGCCGACGCCGGTGGGGCCAGAGAAGAGATAGTTGCCGATCGGCTTGTCGGGATCACGCAGGCCCGCCCGCGACAGCTTGATCGCCGACGACAGCGTCTCGATCGCCTTGTCCTGGCCGAACACGACGCGCTTGAGGTCCGTGGTCAGGCTTTCCAGCACGCTCTTGTCGTCGGACGACACGGTCTTGGGGGGGATGCGCGCCATGGTCGCGATGACCTGCTCGATCTCCTTGGGCGTGATCACCTTCTTGCGCTTTGACGGCACCACCAGCATCTGCATCGCGCCGACCTCATCGATCACGTCGATCGCCTTGTCCGGTAGTTTGCGGTCGTTGATGTAACGCGCTGACAATTCCACCGCAGCCTTGATCGCGTCAGGCGTATATTTGACGTGATGATGATCCTCGAACGCGGAGCGCAGCCCGGCAAGGATCTTGATCGTATCCTCGATCGTCGGTTCGTTGACGTCGATCTTCTGGAAGCGCCGGAGCAGCGCCCGGTCCTTCTCGAAATGGTTGCGGAACTCCTTGTAGGTGGTCGATCCGATGCAGCGGATCGTCCCGCCCGACAAAGCGGGCTTCAACAGGTTGCTCGCATCCATCGCCCCGCCGCTGGTCGCACCAGCGCCGATGACGGTGTGGATCTCATCGATGAACAGCACCGCATGGGGCAGCTTTTCCAGCTCGGTGACGACCGCCTTCAACCGCTCTTCGAAATCGCCGCGATAGCGCGTACCGGCCAGCAGCGCGCCCATGTCGAGCGAATAGATGACCGCTTCCTTCAACACGTCGGGCACGTCGCCCTCGACGATCTTGCGCGCCAGCCCTTCGGCGATGGCGGTCTTGCCGACGCCGGGATCGCCGACATAAAGCGGGTTGTTCTTCGAGCGGCGGCACAGGATCTGGATCGTCCGGTCCACCTCCGACGCGCGGCCGATCAGCGGATCGACCTTGCCGCGTTCCGCTTTCTCATTGAGGTTGACGGTGAACTGATCGAGGGCGCTGTCCTTCTTTCCCTTGCCGTCCTGCACCTTCTTTTCCTCCTCGGCTGCCCCCTTGGTCTCCTGACGCTCGGGCGCGGGCGTGCCCTTGCCGACACCATGGCTGATGAAGCTCACGGCATCGAGGCGGCTCATATCCTGCTGCTGCAGGAAATAGACGGCATAGCTTTCGCGTTCGGAAAAGAGCGCGACGAGGACATTGGCGCCCGTCACTTCATCCTTGCCGGAGGATTGCACATGGAGGATGGCGCGCTGGACTACGCGCTGGAATCCGCTGGTGGGGGAGGGGTCGCTTGCCCCTTCGACCTTCAGGCTGTCGAGTTCGGTGTCGAGATATTGGGTGACCGCGTCGCCCAGTTCGCCGACTTCCACGCCGCACGCCTGCATAACCTTTGACGCATGTTCGTCATCAATCAGTGCCAGGAGGAGATGCTCCAGCGTGGCATATTCATGTTTGCGCTCCGATGCGTGGGTCAACGCATTGTGCAGCGTGGTTTCCAGAGCGGGCGCGAATGAAGGCATATCTACTCTACTCCTGACCCCAATGAAGGGTGATGGTGAACCCTATGTCGGCATTGCTCGACGGCGGATCAAGGCGCTGTGCCCGATCGCCGGAATTGCCAGACTGTCCATGCCCTAATATGCCCTTGAACGGGGCGCTTGGGGCTTGACGTGGGGTCATCGATTAAATAGCGCCTCGGCACTTGCCTTATGGTTAACGGCGCTTTGCATTTTTGCTCTGGTGCGGGCAATTTCCGCTTCCAGAGCGGATATGCGGGCTTCCAGCTCAATCACGGACAGGGGGGCTAGATCCTGTTGGATAAGCCGGGTCAGAAGATCGTCGCCCTTGCGGGGGAGGTCGTCATCCATGTCCATGGTTGCCAATGTTGACCCTGTTGCTCACGGTGTCAATATGGACGGATGCTGGATGGGGCAATTTTGATGCATCGCAGCATCGGCGGTATTAGGGGGAATCTATGGCGGACGTTGAGGCCTTGCCCAAGGAGATGATGGCGATAGGCATCGCCGCGCCCGGCGGTCCCGAAGCGCTGGTGCCGATGCGCCGCCCCTTGCCCGTCCCCGGCGATGACGAGGTGCTGATCCGGGTCGCCGCCGCCGGCGTCAACCGGCCCGACGTCCTGCAACGACAGGGCAAATATCCGCCACCGCCCGGCGCTTCGGACATTCCGGGGCTGGAAGTCTCCGGCACGATCGTCGCGGCCGGACGCAGCTCGGACATGCTGGTTGGGCAACGGGTTTGCGCGCTGCTGGCGGGCGGGGGCTATGCCGAATATGCGGTGGCGCCTGCGGGCCAATGCCTGCCGGTCCCGGCCGACTATGACATGGTCGAGGCGGCGGCGCTGCCCGAAACCCTCTTCACCGTGTGGACCAACCTGTTCGAGCGCGCCTATGCCGTCGGCGGCGACACCGTGCTGGTCCATGGCGGCACCAGCGGGATCGGCACCATGGCGATCCGCCTGTGCAACCTGTTCGACGTCAAGGTCATCGTGACCTGCGGGTCGGACGAAAAATGCGCCCAGGCCAAGGGCTGGGGTGCGGACGAAGCGATCAACTATCGCACCCAGGATTATGTCGCGGAGGTCCAGCGCCTCACCGGCGGGCAGGGGATTCAGGCCGTGCTCGACATGGTCGGCGGCGACTATGTGCCACGCAACCTGGAATGCCTGGCCGAAGACGGACGGCATGTATCGATCGCCGTGCTGGGCGGCGCGAAGGCCAGCATCTTCATCCCGACGATCATGCAAAAACGCCTGACCCTCACCGGCTCGACCCTGCGCGCGCGATCGGTCGGCTTCAAAAGCCTGGTCGCCGACGAACTGGTCCGCAACGTCTGGCCCTTCGTCGACGAAGGCAAGCTCCGCCCGGCGATGGATCAGCGCTTCGCCCTGGCGGACGCGGCGAAGGCGCATGCGCGAATGGACGCGGGCGAGCATTTCGGGAAGATCGTGCTGGTGGTTTGAGGGGGATGCATTGAATGAGGCCGAAAGCGGTCCATCCCCACCCGCCGTCATCCTGACGAAAGTCAGGATCCATTGGCTCTCCGCTTGTGCTTCGGCACGACAGTAGAGCGAATAGATCCTGAAACAAGTTCAGGATGACGAATGGGACGGGCGTAGCGAAATGGCTCGTCTCACGGACCAAAAACTCCCGAAAACCGTAGCATTTCCGTCATATTCGGTGCGGACTTGTAACAATGGCGCGCTAAGGACTCGGTCCCAAGGATAGACGTCTTTGGGGATCGTATCATGAACGCCATCACGCGCTTGCCCTTCCTGGGTGAGATGGAACAGGGCAGCGATGTCCCATTCCACATCCCGGAGCGGGCGGGGCAGCGTCGCCGCTATCGCACCATCTGGATTTCGGACATTCACCTCGGCACGCGCGGTTGCAACGCCAAGATGCTGATCGATTTCCTCGACAGCGTCGACAGCGACACCATCTATCTGGTGGGCGACATCATCGATGGCTGGCGGCTGAAGCGCCGCTTCTACTGGCCCCAGACGCATAATGACGTGGTGTGGCGGCTGATGAAGCGGGCCAAGCGCGGCACGCGGGTCGTCTATATTCCCGGCAATCATGACGAAATGTTCCGTCAGTTCACCGGCATGAGCTTTGGCGGTGTCGAGATCCGGCGCAAAGCAATCCATACGACCGCGGACGGTCGCAAGCTGCTGGTGCTGCATGGCGACGAGTTCGACACGATCATGCTCGCGCATCGCTGGCTCGCCTTCGTCGGCGACGCGGCCTACACGACGCTGATGCGTCTGAATGTCGTGGTCAACGCGGTGCGGCAGAGCATGGGGCTGCCCTATTGGTCGCTCAGCAAGATGGCCAAGCATAAGGTCAAGAATGCCGTGTCCTTCATCTCCCGTTTCGAGGAAGTGGTGGCGCATGAAGCCGGGTCGCGCGGTGTCGACGGGGTGGTGTGCGGCCATATCCACAATGCCGAAATGCGCGAAATCGACGGCATCGACTATTATAATGATGGCGACTGGGTGGAAGGCTGCACCGCGCTGGTCGAACATGATGACGGACAGATGCAGGTGCTGCACTGGGCCGACGAGATCGCCGCCCGCACCGCCGACGAACCCGCCAAACCATCGGCGCGGATGGCGGCATAAGGGGGCAGGGCTGATGCGGATAGCGATCGTCACCGACGCCTGGGCGCCGCAGGTCAATGGCGTCGTTCGCACGCTGCAAACGATCCAGGTCGAACTGGAACAGATGGGGCATGAGATCATGGTGATTTCGCCTGATCTATACGGCTCGATCCCCTGTCCGACCTATCCCGAAATCCGGCTGGCCCTCGTGCGTCCCGCCGTCGTGGGGCAAGCGATTGCGGCTTTTCGCCCCGATGCGGTCCATCTCGCGACCGAAGGGCCGCTATGCGTCGCGGCGCGGCGCTGGTGCCTGCGCAGCGCTGTGCCGTTCACCACCGCCTATCACACCCATTTTCCCGATTATGTCGCCCAGCGCACCGGCCTGCCAGCGGCCTGGTTCTGGCGCTATATTCGCTGGTTCCACGGCCCGGCGCAGGCGGTGCTGGTGTCGACCAAATCGGTGCGCGATCAGTTGCGCGCCCATGGCGTCGCCAATGTGCGGCCCTGGGGCCGGGGGGTGGACCTGACCGCCTTCACCCCCGACGCAGTGCCGCCTGCCCTGTTCGCGGACCTGCCCCGCCCGATCCAGCTCTATGTCGGCCGGGTCGCGGTGGAAAAGAATATAGAGGCGTTCCTCGCGACCGATCATCCCGGCACCAAGGTCATCGTCGGCGATGGTCCCACCCGCGCCGCGCTCGAACGCGCCTATCCGCAGGCGCGCTTCCTGGGCGCGCTGTTCGGCGCGGACCTCGCCGGCGCCTATGCCGGCGCTGACGTTTTCGTCTTTCCCAGCCGCACCGACACGTTCGGCCTGGTGATGATCGAGGCGCTGGCCTGCGGCACGCCGGTCGCGGGCTACCCCGTCACCGGGCCGATCGATATCGTCACGCCCGAAACCGGCGCACTGTCCGACGATCTGGGCACCGCCATTGCGCAGGCTTTGTCCTGCGACCGCGCGGCCTGCGCCGCTTATGGTCGCAGTTTCAGCTGGGAACGCAGCGCGCAGGAATTTCTCTCTGGCCTGCACGCCATCGACCCCTTGCTGATCGACAGCGCCGCCTGACGCTTTTCCTTGCCGAACGGGGCGGGATGGACTATCTGCCAACGGTCGCGGCCGCCCTGCTTGGGCGGCCCTTATCGTTTTTACGTGCCGGAGAAGCCCCGTGTCCCAGCCTCTTATGCCCCACGCGACCGCCAGTTGGCTGATCGACAATAGCGCTCTGAGCTTTGACCAGATCGCCGAATTTTGCGGGCTGCACATCCTGGAAGTGCAAGCGATCGCCGATGACACCGCCAGCATCAAATATACCGGCCGCGATCCCGTCCGCGCCCATGAAATCACGATGGAAGAAATCCACAAGGGCGAACAGAACCCTGATTATCGCTTGAAGATGCTCAAGGGGCCAGAGCCGGTGCGCCGGACCAAGGGGCCACGCTACACCCCGGTCAGCAAGCGGCAGGACAAGCCCGATGGCATCGCCTGGATCTTGCGCAACCACCCCGAAATCTCGGACGGCGCGATCGGCAAGCTGATCGGCACCACCCGCACCACCATCGCCGCGATCCGCGACCGCACCCACTGGAACATCTCCAACATCACGCCCAAGGATCCGGTGACGCTGGGCCTCTGTTCGCAGCGTGAACTGGACGCACTGGTGGCCAAGGCGGCGAAGAAGCTCGGCATCGAAGCGCCGACCGATTCGCGCCTGGATGGCGACCGCGAAGCGCTGATTGAAGAGCTGCGCCGCGAACGGAAGGATGCGTTGCAGCGCGCCGAAGACGCGCTCAAGAGCGAGACGGACCTGATTTCGAGCGTCGCCACGATCATCGATCCGTTCAGCAACAACAAGGGCGAGGTGTGATGCCGTAGCGTCACGCAGCGATCAGGACAGGTCGTTGCAATGCAGCATTTTTTCAGGGTCGTGCCGGGCTTTCGGCGCGGCCCTTTTTGCTGTGCTTGACGCTTGCGTAAAGCGGGCGATGGCCATACACTTTGGGCCATGGAGAACATAGAAAAGCTCTGGAGAGAGAATTACCGCCACCCCGCTTTGTGGGACCAGACCTTCCCGCCATTATCGATGGGGGACATGGTCACCGACAGCGCGCTGGCCCATCCCGACGCCATCATGATTGATTTCATGGGTCGAAAATTCACCTATGCGGAGGTGTTCGGCCAGATCAAGCGTATCGCCTGCGGCTTGCAGGCGATGGGGGTGAAGAAGGGCGACCGGGTCGGCCTCTATCTGCCCAATACCCCCCATTATGTCGCGGCCTATTATGGTGCGCTGATGGCCGGTGCCATCGTCGTCAACTTCTCCCCGCTCTACACCGCCGCCGAACTCGAACATCAGGTCGAAGATAGCGGGACCAAGATCCTCTTCACCTTGTCGGCCAAGGCGTTGTTGCCCACAGCGCTCAAGGTGCTGGACCATAGCAGCCTCGAACAGCTGGTGGTCGGTTCGGTCGCCGAGATGCTCTCGCCGGTCAAATCGCTGCTGTTCCGCTGGTTCAAGGCGGCGGAAACGGCCGCCCTGCCGCATGATCCGCGCGTGCTGCGCTATGACAAGCTGATCGCCAATCCGGGTGCCTGCGTCGTCGCGGACATCAACCCGGTGGAAGACATCGCCCTGCTGCAATATACCGGCGGCACCACCGGCACGCCCAAGGGCGCGATGCTGACGCACCAGAATCTGACCGCCAATGCGCGCCAGGCGCAGGTGATCGACCCGCACGCCAACGAGCCGGATCGTATCATCGCGGTGCTGCCCTTTTTCCACGTCTTCGCCAACACCTGCACATTGAACCGTACAGTTCTGAACGGCGGCGAGATGGTGATGCTGCCGCGCTTCGATGCGGCGCAGGTGCTGGCCGCCGTACAAAGGGTCAAGGCGACCTCGCTCCCCGGCGTGCCCACCATGTTCCAGGCGCTGCTCGATCATCCCGCGATCCGCAACATCGACTTCTCGTCACTGCGCGCCTGTATTTCAGGCGGTGCGCCGCTGCCGCTGGAAGTGCGGCAACGGTTTGAGGAAGCGACCGGGGCGAAGCTGATCGAAGGCTATGGCCTCACGGAAACCAGCCCTATCGTCTGCACCAACCCCTATGAAGGGCTGAACAAGACCGGTACGGTCGGCCAGCCAGTGCCGGGCACGCGGGTCAAGATCGTCGATCGCGAAGACCCGACCAAGCCGCCGCCGCCGGGCGAGCCGGGCGAATTGCTGTTCGCCGGGCCGCAGGTGATGAAGGGCTATTGGAACCGCCCCGATGCCGACGCCGAAGTATTCATGGGCGACTTCATCCGCACCGGCGATGTCGGTGAGATCGACGAAGACGGCTATGTCCGCATCGTTGACCGGTTGAAGGACATGATCTCGGTCGGCGGGTTCAAGGTTTTCCCCAGCCAGGTGGAATCGGTCCTCTATCACCACCCCGCGGTCAAGGAGGCGCTGGTGATCGGCGTGCCCGACCATTATCGCGGCGAACAGCCCAAGGCCTTCGTCACCCTCAATGACGGGTTCGAGATCGATGACGAAGCGCTCAAGGCCTGGCTCAACCCGCAACTGGGCAAGCATGAACGGGTGAAGGCCGTCGAAGTGCGGCTGACCCTGCCCAAGACGCTGGTGGGCAAATTGTCGCGCAAGGAACTGGTCGCCGAAGAACGGGCGAAGGCCGCCGAATTGGCGACTGGAAGCGGCGCCTGACCCTTCCTATCTATGGCATCGAACATGGATAGGAATGACGATATGACACAGGAAGTCGCAACGCTGGCCGGTGGATGCTTCTGGTGTACCGAGGCGGTGTACCAGAATTTGAAGGGCGTCAGCGGCGTCGAAAGCGGCTATATCGGCGGCGCGCGCCCGAACCCGACCTATGAACAGGTTTGTTCTGGCACGACCGGCCATGCCGAAGCGATCCGCATCACTTTCGACCCGTCGGTCATCAGCTACGCCGACTTGCTGGATATTTTCTTTGCCACGCACAACCCGACGACGCTGAACCGGCAGGGCAATGATGTCGGCACCCAATATCGCTCCGCCATCTTCCCCCATTCGCCGCAGCAGGCGGAAGAGGCGCGCGCCGCCATCGGCCGCGCCCAGGCGGACCAGACCGACCCGATCGTCACCACCATCGAGGATGACGCGCCCTGGTATCCGGCCGAGGATTATCACCAGAAATATTGGGAGCGGGTCGGCGAGAGCAATCCCTATTGCGTGGCCGTGATCCCGCCCAAGCTCGCCAAGCTGCGCAAGGGCTTTGCCGCGCGCATTGAAGCCTGATCGCCCCATGACGGCGCATCACCCTTTGCGCCGTCCTTAGGCTGCGGTTAATAGGCACCATGGCATGGCGATGGTGGACCAAGGCTGGGGAAATGCAGATGACGAAGCTATTATGGATCGCCGCGCCGCTCATGCTGATTGTGTTACCCGGCTGCGTGGCCAAAACCGCGCTGGACGTCGTGACCCTGCCGGTGCGCGCGGGCGCGCAAGCGGCGGACTGGGCCACGACCAGCCAGGACGAATCCGACCGCAATTACGGCCGCAAGATGCGCGAACAGGAAGCCCGCGAAGGAAAGGCGCGCAAGAAGGCGGAAAAGGAACGGCGCAAACAATGCCGCGAGGCCGGCTACGATAATTGCGGGTAGTGCCAGCGGGCCTTTAGGCCCCGTTCCCCGACGAAGGTCGGGGTCCAGGCCCACGCGCTGAACTGGGCCCCGACCTGCGTCGGGGAACGCCCATGAGCCGCTCTCATTGCACTTTCGTATAAGACACCGAACTTGCGGTGGTTCACGCCGCCGCGCGTTTCAACCTGTCGTTGATCGCCGCGCCGATCCCCTCTATCGGGATGGGCGCAACCGCGATCTTCACCGCAGCGCTGGCATCGGCGATGTGCAGCGCCGCGAACAGGCTGGCGGCGGCCTCGCGTACATTAGCGTCGGGGCTGAGGTTGATGTGGCACGGCATCAGGCCGAAGCCGATCAGATATTCATCCTTCTCCGCCCGCAGCGCATTCAATCGCACCGGCTTGGAAGGCGCATAATGGCTCTCCAACTGGCCGGGCGCCTCGATCTTGTGCGCACCATTGCCGACGACGACCGGTAGGCCGCTCGCCTCTTCCAGCATCGCAGCGGTGACAGGACCAGGGCGCAGCAGCCGCACTTCGTCGGCGTCCGGCGCGGCGATGGTCGATTCCACGCCTTCGCTGGTCGGCCCTTCGTCCAATATCATCCGCACCTTGCCGTTCAGGCTGGCCAGCACATGTTCGGCGCGCGTCGGGCTGATCGACCCGCTGCGATTGGCCGACGGGGCTGCGAGAGGCCGCCCGCTCTCGCGGATCAGCGCGCGCATCGCCGGATGCGCGGGCAGGCGCAGCGCGACGGTGGGCAATCCTGCCATCACCAGCGGCGACAGCCCGCTATCCGCCCGCACCGGCAGCACCAATGTCAGTGGCCCCGGCCAGAAGCGGTCGGCAAGGCGCATGGCGACCGGCGAAAAATCCGCGAGCCGCTCGGCCATCGCGCGGTCGGACACATGAACGATCAGCGGATTGAAGCTAGGGCGGCCCTTGGCGCTGTAGATTGCCGCAACGGCATGGCTGTCGGTGGCGTCGGCGGCCAGGCCATAGACAGTCTCGGTGGGGACCGCCACGGGTTCCCCCGCACGGATCAACAGCGCCGCCTCCCGCAGCGCCTCGGCACCATAGCGGCAGGATCTCGTGGAATAGGCTGGATTGGCGATGGTCACGGTCCCCGCGATATAGACCTCAGTAAACCCAAGTAAAAGTCCATTGCGACAGGAGAATGACATATGCGGGCCCACGCTTGCCGGAACGATCATCGCTGGCTAAGCCCGGCGCATGAATGACGCCCTCCTGACCCGCATCGCCGACGCCCTCGACCGGCTCGCCCCACCGCCAGCCGCTTGCGCCGATCTCGCCGCATCGCCCGCCTATATGTGGGACGGCCATGCCATCCAGGCGGTGGATGCCTTCACACCGGTCGATTATGACCTGCTCACCGGGATCGACGCGCAAAAGAGCGCGCTGCTGGAAAACAGCCGCCGCCTGGCCGCTGGCCATGCCGCGCATGACGTGCTGCTGTGGGGCGCGCGCGGCACGGGCAAGTCGGCGGCGGTGGCGTCGGTGGTCGGCCGGTTGCAGCGCGAAGGGCAGGATATCGCCCTGCTGCAATGCGCGACCGATGCGCTGGCCAGCCTGCCTGCGCTGTTCGCGCTGCTGCGCGGCACCGACCGGCCGTTCATCCTGTTTCTCGATGACCTCGGCTTCGACGAAGGCGTGGGCGACGCCCGGACCCTGCGCTCGCTGCTACAGGGCGGCACGGCAGCGCGCCCGCCGCATGTCCGCCTCTATGTCACCTCCAACCGCCGCCACATCGTCCCCCGGCACCTGTCGGAGCAGGATGACCCGATCAACCCGCGCGATGTGGTGGACGACCGGATGGCCCTGTCCGACCGCTTCGGCCTCAGCCTTGGCTTCCACGCGCTCGACCAGGACGCCTATGTGGCGATCGTGCGCGGCTATGCGGCCAAGCTGGGCGTTGCGTTCGATCCGCTGGAAGCAATCCAATGGTCGACCCAGCGCGGCAGCCGGTCAGGCCGCGTCGCCTGGCAATATGTGGTCGAACTGGCGGGACGGCACGGACTGACCGTCTAACGGCGAAACCATCCTCCCCTTGCGGGGGAGGTGGCTGGCCGCAGGCCAGACGGAGGGGTGTCGCCCTCACGATAGCATGATACCCCTCCGTCATCGCTACGCGCTGACACCTCCCCTTTAAGGCAGGGGAATCGCATATGGGCTTGAACGATTGATCGAATGGGATTCTTGGGCAGTCTCCATGGTTGGAGGCGCCCGATGGATGAGTTTTCGGCA